>CAYYUY010000020.1:0-2086 GCA_964474995.1 uncultured Candidatus Saccharibacteria bacterium | reverse complement strand
ACGACACTTAAGGGTGTCAAAGAAGACGTCGTTGATATCATGCTCAACCTCAAGAGCGTTCGTTTCCGTGTATTCGGTGACGACGCCCAGACAATTCGTATTGTCAAAAAAGGCAAAGGCAAAGTTACAGCAAAAGACATTCAGACTAACGCTGATGTTGAAGTTGTAAACCCTGAGCAAATCATCGCAACTATCGATGACGACAAAGCTAACTTCACGATGGACCTCGTTGTTCAGACTGGCCGTGGCTACCGTACTATCGAAGAAGGCGCTGCTCACAAAGCTAGCGACATGATCGCAGTTGATGCAATCTTCAGCCCAGTCGTTCGTGTCCGTTATAAGGTTGAAAACACTCGTGTCGGCCAGATTACTGATCTCGACAAGTTGCTGTTGACTGTCGATACTGACGGTTCAATCACACCAAACGATGCATTTGAAGAAGCTGCTGCTATCTTGGTCAACCAGTACACTGCACTTGCAGGCCAGACTCGTGTCGAAGCTGCTGCAGTTATCACAAGTGCGACCAATAGTGCTGCAAGCGACGACAGTGACGAGCCAGCAGAACTCATGACTCCTATCGAAGATTTGAATCTCTCTGCTCGTACTACCAACGCTCTTATCAACAACGACATTCACACCCTGAAGGACTTGTTCTCTCTCGGTGACACTGAACTTCGTGAGTTGAAAGGTTTCGGCAGCAAAGCTCTTGACGAAGTCAAAGAGAAACTAGCGGAGCTGGAGCTTTAAGATGCATCGTCACGGATATAAAGGAAGGAAATTCGGCCGTGAGCGCGATCAACGACGTGCCCTTATGAAGGGTCTCGCAGATAGCCTCATCAAGTACGAATCCATCGAAACAACCATTTCAAAGGCTAAGGAAACTGTTCCTTACGTCGAGAAATTGATTACCAAAGCCAAGAAGGGTGATCTGCACAACCGTCGTCAGATCATTGCCGACTTGCAAACAGTTGCGAGCGCCAACAAGCTAGTTGACGAAATTGCACCAAAATTGACCGGCCGTAACAGTGGTCACCTCCGTATCGAACGCACCCGTGTTCGTCGTGGTGACAACGTACAGTTGGCTCGTGTTAGCTTCGTGGACGACCTGACCGTCGCTCCTGTTGCTAAGCCAGCCGCCAAGTCGGCTGCAGTCAAGGCACCAGCTAAGCCTGCGGCTTCTAAAAAGGCTGTTACCAAAGCACCTGCTAAGAAACCTGTAGCCAAGAAGGCTCCTGCCAAAAAGGAGACTAAATAATGAAGACTTTTAGCGCAAAACCATCAGATGTCGAACGCAAGTGGTACATCCTGGACGCCAGCGAAATCCCACTCGGCCGTTTGTCTACCAAAGCAGCAACTCTGCTAACTGGTAAGGGCAAGCCACAGTTTACCAAGCACATTGACTGCGGTGACTTTGTCATCGTTATCAACGCCGAAAAACTCGTCGTAACTGGTGACAAGATGGAACAGAAGATGTATTACAAGCACAGCGGTTACCCAGGTGGGCTCAAAGAGCTCCAGCTGAAGACCGTTATGGCCAAGGACCCAACGATGCCAATCTTCAAGTCAATCCGTGGTATGTTGCCAGTCAACAAGCTTCGTGATGGCCGCTTGGCTCGTCTCAAGATCTACGCCGGTGCTGAGCACAACCATGAGGCCCAGAAGCCTCAGGTGCTCACATTAAAGGGAGGTAAGTAATTATGGCAGCCCAACATTACTTCTACGCACTTGGCCGCCGCAAAAGCGCCACTGCACGTGTTCGTCTCATGACTGGCAAGGGAAGCATCGTTATTAACGGTGTTACTGCTGCTGAGTACCTTGCTGATAGCAAGGCTCTACTCAACGAGCTGACCCTTCCATTTGGTGCACTCGAACTCGAGAACAAGTTTGATATCACTGTTGTAGTCTCTGGTGGCGGTCACGCCGGCCAGGTTGACGCCATTCGTCTTGGAATCTCCAAGGCATTGGTACTCCTCAACGAGGACTACAAGAGCACACTCAAGCGCGCTGACCTGCTTAGCCGTGACCCACGTGAACGTGAACGTAAAAAGTTCGGTCTCCGTGGCGCTCGCAAGCAACGCCAGTTTAC
>CAYYUY010000019.1:0-2928 GCA_964474995.1 uncultured Candidatus Saccharibacteria bacterium | reverse complement strand
GCATCCTGATCAAGCCTGCAAGTGCTGGTACTGGTCTTATCGCTGGTGGTGTCGTCCGTACTGTTTTGGAAGTTGCTGGTGTCAGCGACGTCCTGAGCAAGTCACTCGGCTCTACGAACAAGATCAACACCGCCTACGCAACTATTGCTGCACTTGACGCAATCGAACCAGCGAGCAAGTGGGTTACCACTATGCACGCTGCCAAGAACGCTAAGCCACCAGCTGCTAAGAAAGTCGTCGAAAAGAAGACTGAAAAAGCGGAGGCCAAATAATGAAGTACAACGAACTACAAGTCACCAAGCAAAAACGCGGTAACCGCGTTGGACGTGGTATCGCAGCTGGTCAGGGTAAAACCGCTGGTCGTGGTACCAAGGGACAGAAGTCTCGTACAGGTTCAAAGGCTAAGCCAGGATTTGAAGGTGGTCAGACCTCTTTGATGCAGAAGCTTCCAAAGCTTCCTGGATTTACGAGTCACCACGCTAAGGCTGAAAACGTCTTTACCGAAGAGCTCAACGCTTTTACTGGTAAGGTTGATGTCTTTGCACTCGTCGAAGCTGGACTTGTTTCAAGCCCATACGTTCGTGTGAAGCTGCTTGACCGCGGTGAAGTCACCAAGAAGCTGGAAGTCAGTCTGCAAGGCGCTAGCGCCAACGCAATCGCTGCCATCCAGAAAGCTGGTGGCACCTTCAACAAGACTGGTCGCGCAATGCGCCAGACTCTCGAGAAGAACCTCGACAAAAAGACCGAAAAGAAAGCTGCTGCAAAAAAGGCTAACAAGAAGTAATATTCTTCGCTGATTTTGTATCAACCGCCCGCTATAAACGGGCGGTTTTTCTATAGAAAAGCAGTAGTTGCGATAATCGCAACAGCATTTGCTGTCATCTGGAGCACGGTATGTTGTATACTGGGTACAAGTTTTATGTCCAACATACGGAGAGGGTAAGTAAAGACCGAAATGAACTGGAAAATAATCTGGAAATCTATTAGAAATGCCGATATGCGCAATCGCATCTTGGCGGTTGTGGCTATGCTACTCATATTCCGAGTACTAGCGCACGTACCAATTCCGCTCGCCAACCCTGACACACTCAAGCAGGTACTACAGAACCTATTCAACACCGACAACACGCCGCAGCTACTGAGCTTCATCAACGTGCTATCTGGTGGTGCATTGGCAAACTTTTCAATCATGCTTGTCGGTCTAGGGCCATACATTAACGCCTCAATTATCATGCAGCTTCTCACCAAGGCTATTCCACAGCTTGAAGCCCTCAACAAAGAGGGTGAATTTGGCCGTAAGAAGATCAATCAGTACACCCGTATGCTGACCTTGCCACTGGCAATCGTCCAGTCAGTTGGTGCAATTTACTTGGTTCGTCAGTCTGCGCAACAGGTTGGTGGTATCGGTGACATCACCGCCAACACCTCTGCCATGCAGTGGGTGCTGATGATTGCCGCTCTTACCGGTGGTGCCATGATGTTGATGTGGCTCGGTGAACTTATCACTGAAAAAGGTATCGGAAACGGTATCTCATTGATCATTACCGTGGGTATTGTGAGCGCACTTCCAAAGACCATCTCTCAAATTGTTGGCGCCGTAGTAGACGACACACAGAAAATGAACATCTTTGGGCATCAACTGCCAATTAACCGCACACAACTTGTCTATAGTCTTATATTGATAGCCGCAGCGCTGATTGTGACGGTATTTATCGTACGACTCAACGAGGCCAAGCGTAGCTTGACCATCTACTATGCCAAGCGCGTCCAGGGCAACCGTACATACGGTGGCGTGACGACGACTTTGCCGGTTAAACTGATCACAGCAGGTGTTATCCCGATTATCTTTGCGGTTGCGTTCCTGAGTGTCCCAAGCTTCGCAGGGCAGCTCCTCTCTGGCAATCATAGTGAACACTTGCGGCAACTCGGTCAGAACTTAACGCTGTGGTTCCAGAACCCAAGCGCGCAGACCTTTGCACAACCTGGCTTTACACCGTACATCTACCCACTTGTGTACTTCACCTTGGTATTCGTATTCACATTCTTCTATACCAGCATTACCTTCAACTCCAAGGAAATCTCTGAGAACTTGCAGAAACAAGGTGGCTTCTTGGCAGATATCCGTTCTGGTAGCGCCACAGAGAAGTATCTGTCACAGGTTGTAAACCGTCTGACGCTCTTCGGTGCCTTGGCACTTGGTTTGATCGCGCTGCTGCCAATCATTGGGCAGGCATTCATCCAGAGTAACATTGCCATTGGTGGTACGAGTATCTTGATCCTGGTGGCTGTCTCACTCGAAACACTCCGTTCTATTGAGTCCCGCGCCCTTATGGTCACGTATGACCAATACGAACAGTCAGATTACTTCTATGAGCCGGCAAATGCTGCCGAGGCTGCATCTGGCGCATCACGTTTGAAATCCATCCCACGCAAGCTCAAATCAACATTCAAGAAATCTAAAAAGGACAGCTAGGGGTTTACCAGAGACAAAACCCTTTACAAGGTGTTGTAATCTCTGATATAATCAACCGGCGTTATATCTTATGGCAAAAAACAAGGAAGTTATCGAACTAAGCGGAGTAGTGACTGAGGCCCTCCCAGGCACCCAGTTTCGTGTAGAACTCGAAAATGGCCACAAGATCATCGCTCATATTGCTGGAAAGATGCGAAAACACTACATTCGTCTCGTGCCCGGTGATGGCGTTACGGTCGAGTTGACCCCTTACGATCTTACTAAGGGCAGAATCACCTATCGCAAATCTTAGAACCTTTACAGAACGGCACTCCTTCGATCACGTATCGGAGCAGCACCATTCTGAAAAGGTTCTAGCCTCTTCCTGGAAACAGGGAGTTATTAATAACTTAAGCAGTGCGTCATTGACCATTTCAAGAAAGGAACAATGATCCGTATGAAAGTACGTGCAAGTG
>CAYYUY010000018.1:0-4435 GCA_964474995.1 uncultured Candidatus Saccharibacteria bacterium | reverse complement strand
AACGTGAACGTAAAAAGTTCGGTCTCCGTGGCGCTCGCAAGCAACGCCAGTTTACAAAGCGTTAATCCGCTTCGTACAGAATCAAACCGGTCACCGAGTGGCCGGTTTTTCTTATCTGTTATAATGAGGTTAAATATGAGTAAGAAAGTAATTTTGACTGGACTTCGTGCAAACAACGATTTGCACATCGGTAACTATTTTGGCGCTTTGTTGCCGCTTGTTGACATGGCAAAAACCAAAGCCGATACCTACGATATCAATTTGTTTGTGCCGGATCTTCATAGCTTCACTACGCCAATCGATCACAGCCAATTACATGAGCAAATCATGAGTAATGTTCGCTTATTTGCTGCTGCCGGGCTACCACTCGATAAAGACAATATCCGCATTTATCGCCAGAGCTATATCCCAGCACATAGTGAACTTGCATGGATCCTTGATTGTTTCACCGGTTTTGGTCAGATGGCTCGAATGACTCAATTTAAGGATAAGCTTAGTTTAGGGGCCGAGAACGGCAAAAGAATCAAACAGCAAACCAAAGACGACATCGATGCAGTGCTCAATACATATTTTGATAGCAAACCATCAAAAGAGAGCATGGAAAAAATGCACCATGTTTTTAGGAATCTTTTTGCTGAGGTAGTCGATAACCGCATTCGTCAGAATAGTAATTCAAGTGTCGGGCTGTTTAACTACCCCGTATTGATGGCTGCTGACATTCTTCTCTATGGATCGAGCTATGTACCTGTTGGCGACGACCAATCACAGCACCTTGAGTTTGCGCGTGATATTGCAGAACGTATGAACAGCAAGTTTGGCGAGCTGTTTGTTGTGCCTGAGGCTGTCAAGAAACAGCACGAATTCTTTGGCAAAGACCAAGGGCTTCGTATCAAAGATCTTGTAGATCCAAGTAAAAAGATGAGCAAAAGCGACGAATCAGGACGCGGCATCATTTTCCTTGGTGACTCGCCGGAATCCGCCCACAAGAAGATCATGGGCGCAACGACTGACTCTGTTGGTGCTGTGCACTTTGATTATGATAATCAACCCGGCATCACTAACTTACTTCAGATCTTGGCACTGCTCTCTGGACGTAATGTGAGGGAAGTTGCAGCTGAATGGGACGGTAACACTAGCTACGGTGACTTCAAAAATGCCGTCGCTGACGCTGTCCAGAACTTCCTTGTGTTATTCCAGACGCAATTAAGCGAAGTCAATGATATTGCGTTACTTGCCAAACTACAGCACGACGAAGCTGCCATGAATATTACTGCAAATGCCAAACTTCTTGACGTACAAAGAGCTGTCGGTCTGCGACCAAAGGCCTAACTACCTATGTCTAATCTCAATATTTCTCGTGCCGAACGTCTTGATATGCGAGTTATTGCTATGCACCCTGACCTTACACGCAGTGCTGCATCTAACATGATTGCCGATGGCAAGGTTACCGTTAATGATGAAGTACAGACAAAGTCTGGCTTCAAACTACGTCCTGGTGACAACATCGTTGTCGACTACAATATTGATGAGATGCAGGCGATACCGTCAATTGAACTCAAGATTATCTATGAAGACGATGATTGTGTGGTGATCGAGAAGCCAATTGGCGTATTGTCTCACAGCAAGGGCGCGTTTAACCCCGAAGGCACCGTGGCTTCATGGTTGGGTGAACATCTCGTAAGACTTGGCAAAGAATCAGCATTTGATCTTGATGCCGAAGTTGAAACTGGCGGACGTCATAACCCCAGGGCTGGTATAGTCCACCGCCTCGACCGCGCTACCAGTGGTGTGATGATCTGTGCCAAAACGCCAGATGCATTAGCCTGGATGCAGAAGCAATTTAGCCAGCGCAAAACCAAGAAGACCTACATGGCCATCACTGAGGGTCACCTCAAGCCAGCCGAAGCAATCATCGACATGCCTATTGAGCGCCATCCCAAGCAGCCGCAGACCTTTCGTGTGGGTATTAATGGTAAATCGGCGCTGACAGGCTACAAAGTGCTTGAAGCGGCTCACACGTGCGAACTTGTAGAACTATCTCCTACGACTGGCCGTACGCACCAACTGCGCGTCCACATGAAGCAAGTTGGCCACGGTATTGTGGGCGATCCACTCTATGGCGATAAGAATCCAAAAGCCGAACGATTATTCCTTCATGCGCACAAACTTGAACTGACATTACCCAGCAAAGAACGAAAAGTATTCACGTCACCAGTACCGGATTCCTTCAAACAGTATCTAGCTGCTGACAATGGCTAGGAGGGCTTAATACATGATTCGCTTTGCGCTATTAAAAGGAATCCAGCAATGAGCCCTCTATTCCACCCAACTACTGCGGCAGCTGTTGAGTCTGCAATTGCGCACCAGACGCATGCACTCCTGATAGTTGCGCCAGTCGGAGCAGGCAAGAGCACAGTGGCTACCTACATTGCCAAGCGCCATCTTGGTATCGAGACAGACGAGCAATTAGCCAATCAGCCATATTTTCGTCGACTGGGAGAAACAGGTAATATCACGGTCGAGAGTATTCGTGACGTCAAACAATTTTTGTCGCTCAAGACAACGGGCCATCGCGATATCCGTCGGGTAGTTGTCATTGAGCATGCGGACACCATGAATGATGAGTCGCAAAATGCACTACTCAAATCACTCGAAGAACCACCACTCGATACCGTGCTAATTCTGAATGTGAGTGATATACACGGACTGCGCGCTACTATTCGCTCACGTGCTCAGACAATTCAAGTAGTGCCACCGCCTCGAGCAGTTCTGGACGAGTATTTCAGCGCTCAGAACTATAAGCCTGCGGACATAGAAAAGGCGTACCGTATTAGTGGTGGGCTTGTTGGTTTGATGCAAGCAATGCTACACGAAGACACCGAGCACTCATTTGTCATACAGATTGAGCAGGCCAAACAACTTCTGGGTGCAACAACCTTTGAACGTTTAGGGCGCGTTGACGAACTTGCCAAGCAAAAGACTGAGATTCCACTCCTGATTGCAGCCCTTAAACGTATCTGTTCGTCGGCACTAGAGCAAGCGGCGCTCAAGAATCAAGAAGTAGCCGTGACACGTTGGTACATCACACTTCGTACCGTATCGCAGACAGAAGCGCAGTTGCCGCACAATCCAAACATGAAGCTACTGCTCACTGATCTGTTCCTGAACATCTGATTCAGTACCTTGACTACCGTTATAAGCCAGTTTCCTATATACTATTAGCATATGTTTGAACTTGCCTTGGTGGTGGGATTTGGAGCTATTGTCTTCCGGAGCGCTATGCGCAACGAAGATGAGTTTTCTGCACTCCCACGAAAAATTAGTGATAAGATGGGCAAATTGTGGGATATTGCGCATCAAGGCATGCGTGAGAACCGCTTTCTCCGTGCCGAAAAAGCACTTTTAACAATTCTCAAAATTGACGAAAAGAACGCACCGGCTTACAACCGTCTTGGTATCTTGTATGCCAAACAAAAAGAATACCGCGATGCTATTGATTGTTTTGAAATTGCATCGAGCATTGAGCCAACTGCTTCAAGCTTGCACAACCTCGGTCTTATTTACTATGAAACAGAAAACTACACCAAGGCTGCAATCGCATTTGAACAAGCGCTGAAGTTTGAAGAAGAGCTTGCTGCTCGTCACATTGCCTATGCCAAGGTTCAGGAAAAGATTGGCAACACTAAGCTAATGCTCCAAGAACTTGAGCGCGCAGTAGAACTAGAACCAAACAAAGAAAGTTTCACGCTTCTCAAAAATGCATATCAGCACGCCGGAATGCAGGCCGATGCTGATGTACTTGAAGAGAAGATTACCAAGCTTATCATCCCGGCCGGTAAGCCAAAACGCATTGTTCGCCCCAAGCGCGTCGTTATTTAGCCAACGATATACCTCATCGTACGAAGTTCTTGATCTATGGGTGTTGAATGATACCTCTGTTTTTGTTACACTTCTTCGGTACTTTTACATATGTAGTATTTGCCACCTTAGCTCAGTTGGTTAGAGCATCTGTTTTGTAAACAGAGGGTCGTCGGTTCGAATCCGACAGGTGGCTCCAAATGTATCACCACGGAGTGGTTGATGCAGTTGGAGCTAGTTATTAAGGTGAGAACCGAATACGGCTTTAGCCGCGGTTCGATAAACAAAGTCACACGCAGGAATTTATTCCGAGTATGGCTGCAGTTTATACAAAGTAACCCGACAGGCTAGTTCCAAAGATTTTTGTATGATTAGACAGCTAATCCGCTGCAAGTTCAATGTTTGACGCATTTGCGAGAACGTCAAACTCCTGACTGACGTGAGGTCTGTCAGGGAGGTGTTGTGTCGGACGATCAAAAGTCCTGTACAATTGCTATAAGCGTGGAGCTCATAGCGCATGCGGGGTTAGTGAAGTGGCCAAACACAGCTGACTGTAAATCAGCTCTCTCCGAGTTCG
>CAYYUY010000017.1:0-8557 GCA_964474995.1 uncultured Candidatus Saccharibacteria bacterium | reverse complement strand
GTTTCCGCCAGAACCTTCTTGGTAAGCGTGTTGACTACTCTGGTCGTTCAGTTATCGTAGCTGGTCCAGAACTCAAGATTTCACAGTGTGGTCTTCCAAAGATGATGGCACTTGAACTCTTCAAGCCATTCGTTATTGGTAACCTCATCGCCAACGAGCTTGCGCACAACATTCGTTCTGCAACCCGCATGATCGAAATGAGTGAAACAGCTGTATGGGATGCACTTGACGAAGTCATCAAGGGTAAGTACGTTCTCTTGAACCGTGCGCCATCACTCCACCGTTTGTCTATCCAGGCTTTCCAACCAGTACTTATCGAAGGTAAAGCTATCCAGCTGCACCCACTCGTATGTAAGGGATTCAACGCTGACTTTGATGGTGACCAGATGGCTGTTCACTTGCCACTTTCTGACGCTGCACAAGCTGAAGCTCGTGACATCATGGCTAGCAACAAGAACCTCCTCAAGCCAGCCGACGGTTCACCAATCTTGCACATTGAGCAGGATATCGTCCTCGGTTGTTACTTCTTGACCTTCAACAGTGCTACGCAGACAAAGACACACAACCTCGTTGACATCAACGAAGGCCTCATGGCTTATGAAGCAGGTAGCATGACACTGCAGAGTCTCGTCCGTTTGCCATTCCGTGGTCAAATCCGCGAAACAACACTCGGCCGTGTTCTGTTCAACGAAATCTTCCCAGAAGACATGCCATTCCAGGATGAAGCAATGACCAAGAAGAAACTGCAGCAAGTTATGGCCCTCGTTTACCGTATCTACGGTCAGGAAATTACTGCTGAAATCGCTGACGAGCTCAAGACTATCGGTTTCGAATATGCAACCAAGTCAGGCCTTTCAATGGGTATGACCGACTTTGCACCAATCGAAGGCATGGGAGCATTGATCGAAGAAGGTGAAGAGCGCACAGCAGCTATTGCCGAACAATTCGACCAAGGATTCATTACCGACGACGAGCGTCACCGTTTGACAGTTGATAACTGGACCAAGATCGATGGTCGCGTCCAAGATCGCCTCGCTGACCAGATGGCTGGCAAAGAAACTGCCACCGCTATCGCGATCACCTCTGGTGCTCGTGGTAACATCTCTCAGATGAAACACGCTGTTGGTATGCTTGGTGTACTCCAAGACACCACCGGTAGCGCTATTGAGCTCCCTGTTAAGTCTGGTTACGTCCAAGGTCTGACCCCACTTGAATACTTTACCGGTACTCGTGGTACCCGTAAGGCGTTGATCGACATCGCCCTCAAGACAGCTGACGCTGGTTACTTGACTCGTCGTTTGGTCGACGTTTCACAAGACGTCTTTACTATCGATGACGACCTCAACGATCCAGGCTACGCTATGCTCCGTGAAGACGCTGCGACTATTGGTATTCCATACTCAACTCGTCTTGTTGGACGCTACGTCGCCAAGGAAGTGAAGGGCTACGTCAAGAAGCACCAAGCTATTACTGCTGAAGTTGCTGCCAAGATCGAAGCCGACACCGAAGTTGATGGTATCCGTATCATGAGTGCCCTGTCATGTACTTCTGTCCGTGGCGTACCTCGTGAATCATATGGTGTTGACCCAGCTACGGGTAACCTTGTTAGCGGCCATCACCCAATCGGTGTTATCGCTGCACAATCTATCGGTGAGCCTGGTACCCAGCTGTCACTCGACTCCAAGCACCGTTCTGGTGCCTTGGTTGCCGATGACACTGCACAAGGTTTGAACCGTGTCGAAGAACTCTTCGAAGTTCGTGTTCCAAAGGGTGTTGCATACCAGACCGACATTGGCGGTACCGTCAATGCTTGGGAAGAGGGCGACCACTATGTTGTCCAGGTAACTGCCAACGACCAAGAAAAGATCGAACTTGCTCTCGATGGCCGCACACCGGCTATCAAGGGTGGCTCAGAAGTGGCTATTGGTGACGTTGTTGCCTCAACTGACGGTGAAAACCCACTTATTGCACCTATGGCTGGTAAGGCTGAGGTCACCAAGACTGCGGTCATCATCGTTCCAACTGCGAAGAGCGTTATGCGCTACGAAATCCCTGGCTACAAGCAATTGATGGTCAAGGACGGCGACCTCGTCGAGCAGGGTCAGCGTTTGACTAATGGTTCACTCAACCTGCAGGAGCTCATGCGTCTCCAAGGTGTTGAGCCAACTCAGCGCTACATCATGAACGAAATCCTCCGCATCTTTGCCGGTCAGGGCCAGAACATTGCCGACAAGCACCTTGAAATCATCGTGCGTCAGATGTTCAGCCGTGTCCAGATCGAAGAAGCTGGTTCAAGCGAATTCGTAACTGGTGACATCGTCAGTAAACTGGCAGTTGTCGAAGCCAACGAACGTCTTGTCAAGGAAAAGAAATCTCCTGCTAAGTTCACTCAACTGCTGCTTGGTATTACTAAGGCATCACTGAGTACCGACTCATTCTTGTCTGCTGCATCATTCCAGGACACTACTCGTGTACTGATTGCTGCTGCAACAAGTGGCAAGGTAGACACACTCTACGGTCTCAAAGAAAACGTTATCCTTGGTCGTCGTATCCCTGTAGGTACTGGCTACCAAGCGACAACGTCATTCGATGAAATCGCCGAGCCTCTCGAACTCGAAGCCTAAGCAGCCTCGAAGTTCACAAAAACCGTCCCAGCAATGGGGCGGTTTTGATTTGTAATAAGCTGTACTGCAAAGAGGACGTAGGACTTATATGGATTACCAGAAACACAATGGTCATGAACGCTTGAGTGTCGATAACGTCGCAGAGTTATCGGCGGTGAGTACGATCATGAATGCTTTTTCGCGTTACGTACGTTCAGAGCGCCGATTTAAACCTGATACGGTTAGGCATGTGGTAAATGCCGCAGACGTTGTATCACGTGCACAGCTGAAGGCAGCTATAGTCGAGGAAGAGTCGAGATCAGTTGCCAAAGATCCACGAACGTTTAGCCATCCATACGTTACGACAATCCGAACGGCAGTAGCGATGTTTGAGCAGAAGCCCGAACTACTGACACCATTCATGAATGAGGTGCAGATCATGGAGTCACAAGCCTTCTTTCCTCATGTGAAGCCCGAACAGCCAACTGCTTGACATTCTGATGCGCTGAGCGCACTATACGGCCACAATTTTGGAGTCGATATCGTGGCAGCAGAGAATTATGAATTTCCACCGAATGCGCGCAGCTCTTGGCTAGAGATGAACCCGGTCGTCAAGGGCGAGCTTGTTCGGATGATGGTAGAAGGCGAATTGGCTTGCCCTGAACTATGTCGGAGTATAGGCAAAAACGTACTTCTTGACTGCGACACGTCACCAGCTGAATAGGCTTGAATTAGTCGGTCTAATCTGTTAGAGTTAGTTGGTCAATCTAAGTGATCTGAGCCGTGCGAGTTGATATCAATGTATCATCTCAAGGCATTTGCACGCAGCAGTAGGTCACAACTCTAAGGAGTTATAATGCCAACAATTAACCAATTGGTTCGTAAACCACGTGCCAAGGCGACTAGCAAAAGCAAGTCACCAGCTATGCAACGCGTGGTCAACAACCTCAAGACCAAAAACTATGAGAAGTCATCACCGTTCAAGCGTGGTGTCTGTGTCAAGGTAACAACCAAGACTCCAAAAAAGCCAAACTCAGCCCTTCGTAAGGTTGCACGTGTGCGCCTCACAAATGGTTACGAAGTTTGGGCATACATCGGTGGTGAAGGTCACAACCTCCAGGAACACGCTGTTGTGCTTGTTCGTGGTGGACGCGTCAAAGACCTTCCAGGTGTGCGCTACCACATCGTTCGTGGTGCACTCGACCTCCAAGGTGTTAACAACCGCAAGCAGGGCCGTAGCAAGTACGGTACGAAGAAGGAGAGCAAGTAATGCCACGTAAAAAGACCAAATCACTCGTACGTGATATCCAACCCGATCGTACCTACAACAGCGTTGCAGTCCAACGTCTGATCAACCGCGTTATGCTCAACGGCAAGAAGCAGCTTGCTGAACGCCTTGTATATAACGGTTTGCAGAAGGCTGCAGACAAGCTTGAAGTAAAGAACCCACTTGATGTGTTTGAACAAGCTATGAAGAATGCACAGCCACACATGGAGACTCGTTCTCGTCGTGTCGGCGGTGCAAACTACCAGATTCCTTTCGAAGTAAAAGGTCAGCGCCAAAACCACCTCACCATGATGTGGTTCGTCGCTGCAGCTCGTAGCCGTAAGGGTATGAGCATGGAAGACCGTCTTGCCCACGAACTCGTGGACGCCTACAACAACACTGGCACAGCCGTGAAGAAGAAGGAAGATACTCACAAGATGGCAGAGGCCAACCGCGCCTTTGCTCACTTCGCGAGGTTCTAATGCGAAAAAGCGCCCTAGCAATAGGGCGCTTTTGATTTCTACAATTATGAAACCGTTCAATGAATCTAGTTCTAGCTCTGCGGGTATCATCGGCGGCATCGAAGATGCGATGGCTGGTGATAATCTGATGGCAACAGCAATTGCATTTGATTTGATTGCACGCGCACAGACTATTCGTGAGTGTCTGCACAATGAGCTTAAGTACGAACAAGCGGCTCGGCCAGACTATTACGCCAATAGGTCGACATATGCTGCCTATATGATGGGGTCGGTCGTGCTCGGCAAAGCATTTGGTCACGTTTGGCGCATGGGTTCCAGGAAAGTACGTTCCATGAAGGCGGATCGTCTCGAAATGGATGGCTATAACATGATGCCTCGCAGCGATTGGTAGAACCCCTAGCTTTTGAGGCCTGTTATCTGGTATAATGACATCAAACCGCTGTATTTTGTTGTCAAAAATCTGGCGAATATATAACTACATAACTAAAGACAAGAGAAGACGAAGAATACCCCTATGGCAGAAAAGAAAACACCAATGAAGAACATCCGTAACCTCGGTATTATCGCGCACATTGATGCCGGTAAGACTACGACTACGGAAGGTATTTTGTACCGTACAGGACTGAGCCACAAGATTGGTGCTGTGCACGAAGGTGAGACTACAACTGACTGGATGGCTCAAGAACGCGAACGTGGTATCACTATCGTTGCTGCTTCTGTGACCTGTTTCTGGGGTGGTAACCAGATTAACATTATCGACACCCCTGGACACATCGACTTTACTGTTGAGGTAGAGCGATCACTTCGTGTGCTTGACGGTGCTTGTGTTGTCTTTGACGGTAAGATGGGTGTTGAATCACAGTCCGAAACCGTATGGCGCCAGGCCGACAAGTATGGTGTGCCTCGTATCTGTTTCATTAACAAGATCAACCAAACTGGTGGTGACTTCTACAAGTCACTTGCATCTATCCACGCTCGTTTGAACAAGCGTGCGTTCCCAGTGCACCTCCCGATTGGTTTTGAACAATCAATTAACGGTATTATTGATCTCGTTGAGATGAAGGCATATACCTACACTGATTTCCATGATAAGGCACTTGTCGAAGGTGAAATTCCAGCTGACATGCTTGACCAGGCAAAGAAGGCTCGTAGCCTCCTCGTTGAAAACGCAGTTGCCGAAGACGAAGCTATGCTCGAAAAGTATTTTGAAGTTGGCGAAGAAGGCCTCTCAATTGCTGAGGTCAAACAAGCTATCCGTAGTGCTGTACTGTCTGGTAACTTCTTTGCAGTATCAGGTGGTGATGGCCGTGGTGTGATTGTCGAAAAAGTCCTCGACATGGTCAATGACTACCTCCCAAGCCCACTTGACGTCGGCTCTACCTGGGGTACACACCCAAAGACTGGCGACGAAATTGAACGCAAGCAAGACGAAGCCGAACCATTCTCAGCACTTGCATTCAAGATCACGACTGACCCATTTGTTGGTAAGCTTGCGTACTTCCGTGTCTACTCTGGTGTTATCACCGCTGGTTCATACGTGCTAAACACCTCAACAGGTGCCAAAGAGCGCGTTGGCCGTATCGTTCGTCTGCAAGCAGATAAGCGAACTGACGTAACCGAAGTAGGCGCTGGTGACATTGCTGCTATCGTTGGGCTCAAGGGTACGACAACTGGTCATACATTGTCAGACCTCAACCACCCAATCGTTCTCGAAAGCATCGTCTTCCCAGAACCACCAGTGTCGATTGCTATTGAACCAAAAACCAAAGCCGACCAAGAAAAGATGGGTATTGCCTTGCAGCGTCTTGCTGAAGAAGACCCAACCTTCCGCGTTCGTGTTGACGATGAAACTGGCCAGACCATCATCTCAGGTATGGGTGAGCTTCACCTCGAAATCCTTGTTGACCGTATGAAGCGCGAATTTAGTGTCGAAGCAAACATCGGTCAGCCTCAGGTTGCCTACCGTGAGACAATCCGTAAGGACGCTGTTGAAGTTCAGGGTAAGTTCATCAAGCAATCTGGTGGACGTGGTCAATATGGTGACGTATGGATCCGCTTGTCTCAGAACGAAGCAGGCAAGGGCTTTGAATTCATCAACTCAATCAAGGGTGGCGTGGTTCCAAGTGAATACATCAAACCTGTTGAACAAGGTATTGTCGAAGCAATGGCAAGTGGTGTTATCGCTGGCTACCCAGTGGTAGACATCAAGGCTGAGCTCTATGATGGTTCATACCACGATGTTGACTCTAACGAAATGGCCTTCAAAATTGCTGGTTCTATGGCGCTCCAAGAAGGTGTCAAAAAGGCTAGCCCAGTTATCCTTGAACCTGTTATGAAAGTCGTTGTCGTGACTCCAGAGGAGTTCATGGGTGACGTTATCGGTGACTTGAACAGTAAGCGTGGTCGTATTGAATCAATGGACGACCTTGCAAACGGTATCAAGCAGATCACTTCATTTGTACCACTTGGCGAAATGTTTGGTTACACGACTAACTTGCGTTCAAACACGCAGGGTCGTGCGAGCTCAAGCATGGAGCTTGATCACTATGCCGATGTGCCATCGCACGTTGCGGAAGCGATCATTGCCAAGAACGCAAAATAGTACGTAGATCGCACCAAATTAAGGAGTGAATGAATCACTCCTTTTTTGTTGCTTTTGGCACACTTTGACAGTTCTTTCTGCACCACTCAGTCAACGTATTAAAATACGCTTCCTTCCGTGGTTCAAAAAGAACTACCAAATCATGCTCAAACCTACGCACTATTTCAACGTGCTATAGGTAGACATTCTATTTATTGAAAACGCTGGTGCTTGAGTATTGGGAGCAAAGGTGGTATTAAATGTGTATGAGTACAGAAGTAACTACTGATCACTCCGGTTGGGAAGATGGCCACGGTCATTTTGGTGAACGTCGTGCGCAGCTAGATCCTGAGGCTGTTGCGAGCGCTATGGCACTATCAAGAGCCCTTAGCAAAGAGGCGATTACCTCGATTCTGAGTGGATTTGATATGCGATATGACGAAGCAGTTGAAACGGGCGCGAGCGACGAGGATTTACACATTATCGCGCAGGAGCGCGACGTATACCACATGGCACAGTTACACGCAGTTGATGTAGAGCGACCACCAGCCGCATAATTATTTGAAAAGGGACAATATGGAACTAGACAATACACAACCGATGGCAGCAGTAGAACATATTGAATTGCCAGCTGAGATGCGCCCACAGCCAAGCAAGGTTGACGCAATTCTTGAAGATTTCAGAGATGCAAACATGCACCTTGTTAGACTGTATGATACAGAAGCACCTAAATATAAAATCAACGATGCGCTTGGAGATATCGAGGTAATTGCCAGCAAACTCGTCGCTGCACGCAGTGGCAAAGTTGAAGTACAGCCACAGACTGAAGAACGTAGCCAGACCAAGCATCGCCTCTTTCGTCGCCTCCTCGACTTGGTGTCCTAAATACCACTGATAAATCGCACGATTTACCCTTTACAAACACCGTAGGATCTTCTACAATTACTCGGTATCCTGCATGGGTGTATTTTTATGTTCATGCAAAATTTAATTGTAACCAAGGAGTCCACACATGGCAGCAGAAGCATTTGACCGAAGCAAACCACATGTAAACGTGGGTACTATGGGTCACGTTGACCATGGTAAGACCACACTAACAGCAGCTATTACAGCTGTACTCGCTAAGAAACTTCCTAGCGCAGTTAACAAGCCAATCGCATATGACATGATTGACAACGCTCCTGAAGAGCGCGCTCGTGGTATCACGATTGCTACTTCTCACCAGGAATACGAGTCTGAAAAGCGTCACTACGCTCACGTCGACATGCCAGGTCACGCTGACTACGTTAAGAACATGATTACTGGTGCTGCTCAGATCGACGGCGCTATTCTCGTTGTTGGTGCTAACGATGGCCCACTTCCACAGACACGTGAGCACGTTTTGCTCGCACGTCAGGTTGGTGTTCCAAAGATCCTTGTTTTCATGAACAAGATGGACATCGCTGATCCAGAGCTCGTAGAACTAGTTGAAATGGACATCCGTGAACTGCTCGCTAAGAACGGTTTCGACGAAGACGCTCCTATCATCAAGGGTTCTGCTACTAAGGCTCTTGAAGGCGACGCTGCTAATGAAGACGCTATCATGGAACTCGTTAAGGCTATGGACGAATACGTCGAAGAGCCA
>CAYYUY010000016.1:0-10877 GCA_964474995.1 uncultured Candidatus Saccharibacteria bacterium | reverse complement strand
AGCGAACTGTCGCCAGCCAGATGACACCAGCCCAAATCGACAAAACAGAGGTCAACATCACCGTCTCGGGCCGTAAAGAACACTTTGTAGCCAAGGGTGAAGTCCTCAAATTTGACGGTTTTCTTCGTGTCTACGGTGGGGGTAAGGACGATGTCATCCTGCCGGCTGTCAAAGAAGGCGACACACTGGATCTGCAATCAGCCAAGGCAAGCGAAACATTTAGCCGTCCTGCAGCTCGCTATTCAGAAGCCAGCCTCGTCAAGGCTCTTGAAGAACTTGGCATTGGCCGCCCGAGCACCTATGCACCGACTATTTCAACCGTGCAGGCCAGGGAATACGTCGAAAAGGCCGACCTCGAAGGCCAACAGCGCCAAGCAACCACGATTATTCTAGAGAAGGGTACTATCACCCAGGCAACAGAGGAAGAAACCTATGCTGCTGACCGTAACAAGCTCCTGCCAACAGCACTTGCAGACGTCACGACAGACTTCTTGGTCAAACACTTCCCAACCATCGTAGACTACGACTTTACCGCCAAAGCCGAGGCCGAATTTGACCTTATCGCCGAAGGCAAAGACAACTGGACCGAGATTATTGCCGAATTCTACAAAGACTTCCACCCACTCGTCGAAAAGTCAGCGGATATTAGCCGCGAAGAGTCCACGCAGACGCGTCACCTCGGAGCCGACCCCAAAAGTGGTAAGCCAATTATGGCTCGCTATGGACGCTATGGCCCGATGTTGCAGCGCGGTGAGACCGAGAGCGAGGACAAGCCTGATTTTGCTCCTATGCCAGCTGATACCACTATCGAAAGCGTTACGTTCGAGCAAGCGCTCGAAATGTTTAAGCTACCACGCTTGGTGGGGCAGACAGATGATGGCCAAGACATCAAGGCTAACATCGGTCGTTTTGGCCCATACATCCAGGTTGGCAAGCTGTACGTATCAATCAAGCCACATGATCCTATGAAGATTTCTGAAGTAGAAGCACGTGAACTCTATGCCAAGAAACTACAGCAAGAGGCCGAGAAATACATCCAGATCTTCGACAAAACAGGTATCAAGATCGTCAACGGCCCCTATGGCCCATACGTGACTGATGGCAAAAAGAACGCTCGTATTGCCAAGACTGTCGACCCAACCAAGATTACTGAGGCCGAAGCCAAAGAACTCATCGACAAAGCACCAGACAAAAAGAAGAAGTTTACTCGCAAGCGTACCGTCGCCAAGAAAAAGTAGCTCCACCTCTGTTGTAGGTATTGAATTATCTCTGTTATGATGCTATAATATAGTCGTAAAACAACTGTTTTACATTCATTGTGACGCCCGAAAGCGCGCCACTCGCACCTGATGGAGTATTCATGATGGCACCAATTCTGCCAACGCAGATGGAAGGCTTCTTCAAGATGTTCATGTCCTACGCACGTCAATACCCGTCCAGCACCGAGCACAGACTCGCCAGTATCTGGCTGAGGCTGGAGGACTTCAAGGCGGACGAGATCAATGTACTGCTGCATGAACAGCCCTTCCGAACGGAGGTCGAAGTTGCCCTCAGGGACTGGTTCTTCAAGATCGGAAGCAAGGTTGATCTGGAACCCAGAGAACCATCTCGTCTCGACGGCGCACTCAATTACGCTGATCTGATGAGCATCCTCAAGGACTGGTACAATGCCGCGGTCACACTGATGAATCGATGGCAACTGGCAGCTGATCACTTGGACCGCGAGGAACAAGAAGAAGATGAAGAGGAGTGATTAGTCACTCTTACACACATGAAACATGAGTATGACTGGCGTCGGCCGGGTGGGGAAGGTACATCATATCTTACACAAATCCACCCGGCCGCTAGCCACTCACTATTCATCACATACTCCCTCAGCTGCACCTTCACTCTACGAATGTAAGTCGTACTGATGAGGCCTCGAATGAGGAATGCACCATGAGCTTGCTCATAGGTATATTCCGAATGAAGGACCTTGTGTCCCATAGGACATGAGGCCGAAAGGCCGAAAGTGAAGGAGGGAAGGGTAGCTTTTCCACAATTTGGTATCTTGGCAACATGATTTTGTTGTAATATTGCCACACAATGTATTACGCAAGACGGTCTATTTAATGCTACAATAAGGCTATAAAGACAGTACCTTGACGATTAAAATATTTTGTTATACAATAATATGAAATCGCCTATCTTAACAGAGTAAGGACAATAGTAATGGCCGAGGCGACTAACACAACGATTATGCCAATAGAGAACTACATCAACGACATTCTTGGAACCATCGACCGCGAACGCGAACGTGAGATTATTTCTCGTCGCTTTGGTCTGTTTGACCGCAAGGAAACCCTCGAACAGATTGGTGAACTTCTTGGTATTACCCGTGAACGTGTTCGTCAGCTCGAAAAGGCTGTTGTTGCTCGACTTAAGGCACAGGCAAGTGGTGGTCAATTGCCACATCTCGCCGAAATCCAGACCGCACTCAAAGAACAACTCGTAGCACTTGGTAATGTTGCTCGTGTACAAGACCTGAGCGCCAAGCTTACCGAAAGCAATACCAAGCTCGACCAAGCTCGCGTTGCATTCCTTGCCGAACTATCTCCTGACCTCGCTGTCGTAGAAGATAATGACCACTTCCATCACTCAGTCGGACTTGCTGAGATACACGATGAAAAAACCATCAAAGATCACGTGACCAACCTGATCGATGTCATCAAGAAAATTGGTGAGCCAACCGACATCAAAGCTATCGCCGCTAAGGCAGGCAACCCTGATCCTAAGCACACTGAAGCCCTGGCCCGTACCAGCAAGCACCTTGCAACCCTCAATAGTCGTTGGGGCCTCATGAAATGGCCAATGGTCAACCCAAAGAACATTCGTGACAAGATCTACGTTATCCTCAAGGAAAACGGCAAGCACATGCACTTCAACGAAATTGCCGAAGCCATCAAGGGCAGTGACTTCAAGCGCAAAGATGTGACCACTCAGGCCATTCACAACGAACTTATCAAAGACAAGCGCTTTGTACTCATCGGTCGTGGTATCTACGCACTCAAAGAATGGGGCTACAAAAAGGGAACTGTCGCTGATATCATCACCGACGTTCTCGACAAGGCAGGGGAGCCACTCCACCGTGACGAAATCGTCAAACGTGTACTCGAAAGCCGCTACGTCAAAGAAACGACTATTCTCCTGAATCTCCAAGGCAAACCACAATTCAAGCGCGTTGCCAAAGCCACGTACGCAATCGCTGAGTAATTAGCCGTGCCAGAGAAGCCATCAATACCTGCTGAGTTTGCTATTTCAGCTGAGCCGGCGTTGGACTTCTGGGATGACACCATTGATCCTGCAACATTCCTTGGTAAAGAGCACTTTGAAGGCTTCCGAGTCGTCGAAGGCACATCATTCAGTAAACACGTCGTTGGGCACGCCTTTAACGACTCTGTGCAACGTAACGGCCGCGTCTTTACAACCGAACAGACAAAGTTTGGCCGCCACAGGACTGGATTCGTAAGTTACCAGCCACGCGCGGGCCTCATCGTCGCCAAGCGTACGGATATTGGTATGAGTCCGTATCCAGTCACCAGGATCGAAAGCCCACCAAGCCTCTCGACCATTTGCAATGACTATGCAATTGAAGCCGGCAGTATCGTCAATATCATGGACACACTCAATCCTGAGCAGGCACGGGTAGACCTATTTCTCAAAGCACTTGGTTCACGCCTTTTGGAACATTTTCCAATTGATCGTGCATAAACTGAACGTTTTGCGAACACGAGCTATACGGCGCAAATAAGGTGTCGGTTGGACCATCATGCGAACGTTGGCATATTTATGACATAGCAGCGCGTGGTAGGGATGATAAGAAAATACATAGCACAGAATAAAAAGTGAAGTCACATACAGGCAAAACATAGCCAGAAACCATGGTGCAGTGCACCACATCCAGTCATAGACACAACGTCGCACAATGTATATTTTGCGACTCACTATAGAGGTAATATAGTTGATTACTGATACCTTACCTGTAGGGGACTTTTTGTTAGTCCGTACGTCTAAGTGCTAATATCGTTCGTTAAAGCTGGTAAGCTACTTGTTTATTTTAGCTATCCCGATGTTGTATTTCCTGCGGTGGGTTTCCACAGCATTTTGTATACTACGTCATAAGTTTTCCACAGTCTGCCGTGAAAACTTTACTTTTTTGACATTTCATATTAAAAATGTCGTTCCCCTGCTTTTCTGCATACAACATGATTATTTGACAATACCCTACTTTTGTATGTTTATATATGTTTTTTGAAAGTCCACACATATCAACAAAAACTGAACATTTTACGAACTAGAGGGGAGAGTGGGGTCGGGTGACTAGTTTCTATCCTACGTATCACTGTGCCACGTTTGGGCAAAGGCTACTTGTAATACGCCCGTTCATCAACACGAACATCGATGTATTCTTTCGGGGTAGTCCCTTCCCCCTCCAGCTTAGCTTTTACCGCAAGGTATGTTCCAGCTTGTTGCCTGCTATCTGACTCGGTATTCATCCTGACGTAGTAGGGCTTGTCTTTGATATGTACGCGTATCTCGTATGGCACAGCCGGTAATTCAATCGATTCAACAATAACGTTCTGGGCGCGCAACTGTTTAATCGTATCTGTTATGAAGCGTACGGTGTCCTTGGGAAGCACTTGCTTGTTTGATTCAATAGCTATGCCACTCTCATCATTTACCACCACCTCATCTTGTGGCGCGACACTGACATCACTAGCCTTGACCATCACACGGCCGTCGTTATTGACGTAGTAGGCACCGCTTTTAGTACTGGCCAATAGAAAAGCTGGCTCAGCTGTCTGAATAGTAATAACAGGGCGGCGACCAAGCAGTGGCACTGTCACTGCCACTGATTCCACCTCTGGAAACTCTTGCTGAAGTTGCTGTGCGATTGATTCAGTATTTACGGTCAGCTTGGTATAGCTCCATATTGAGTGACTTAACAGCGTGTTAGCAGCTTGCTGATAAACACTTGCTGGACGTGTCAGGCTGGTATTTGGCGTCAGTACGGTCACACGGGCGTTCGCCGCTAGTGTTAGTGCGTACATAGCCGAGAAGACAATAACAGCAATTGATAACCATGTCGGTACGTAGCGAAGATCAAGTTTTGGCTTGGCGCGTTGTACGGACGGCTCATGACGACCAATATTCCGTTGATCAGTTGAACGACTAGCGTGATACGAAAAAACGGTCGAGTTTGGGCGTGTTGAACTCGACTGGACGATTCTTTTTTCTGGTTGTTTTTTTTGTTTGCGAAGTTTCATGTCGTACGGTCTATTTTACTTGGTTTTACCTATATCTAACAGGATAGTCGCAAGTCGGGCGGCAGCATCAGGTAATGTGTTGTCGTGCAAGTTATTGGCAAGCTCGGTACGGGCAGCTTCATCATCTAGTAGGTGCTGGATTGCGGTATTGAGTGCCGCTGCATCAGTACCATTAATCGTCTCTGCAATGGCGACTGCCGACTTGGCAGCGACCAGCAATTCGGCGTTTTTGAGCTGATGTCCACCAGCCAAAAACGGACTGGCAACCACAATAACTGGCTTTCGCTGTATACCCAGTTCGGCAATCGTATTGGCACTTGCTCGCGCTACTACCACATCGGCCGCACCGGTATAGGCATACATCGGCCGCATGAATTCTACGACCTGCAATCGATCATGTGCGTAGTCACCGTAGACGCCTGCTTTGCCCTTCCCTACCTGGTGCACAATTTGAAGTGTTGGATTATTAGTCAGAAGTTCCGATACGATCTCTACCACAGCCTCATTCAGTCGTTGGGCGCCACTACTACCACCAGTAATCAACAGTACCGGCCGCTCGGCATCAAGTCCGATTTGTTGCTTGAATGCCGCCTGTTGGGTCTGATCAACAAGTTGAAAGTTTGGCTCTGTCAGTACGCCGACTTGCTTGGTACTTGCCTGCGGGTAGGCGTACATTTCCGGTGGCAATGCAACTGCATGCACCGTTGCCCATCGGCTAACTGTACGGTTGGCAAGTCCTGGTAGTACATCGGAGTCATGCGTCACAAAACGCTTGTGGCGAAGTGCTGCGGCCAGTCCAACTGGAACTCCAACAAAACCACCTTTGAGCAGAATTGCGTTTGGCTTCAGCTTACCAAGCAAGAGCCAGCTTTGTACCGTTCCAGTAAAGAAATAAAACATATCACGCAAGTTCAAAAATGGTGTTTTATAATCAGTTAACGTGTGTCGCAAGCCACGGGCATGATAGCGTCGGAACTTGCCCGACCAGATTGTATAAACCTTATCAATTGCCTCACTCGAAGCCGTCAGTTCAGCAAATTTTCCACCGCGTTCACCAACATAGATGATCGTGGTATCAGGAGCCTGTTTTTTTAGTTCATGGGCGACGGCTAGAATTGGCGTGATATGTCCGCCGGTTCCCCCGCCTGTCAGCAAGATAGTCATGACTTCTCCCTTCCTGAGATTCAATTTGAGGCGCAAAGGTTGTATAGCGTGAAATATTGAAGACCAGCCCAACGGCGGCAGTCACAAAGATAATACTCGTGCCTCCATAGCTCACCAACGGTAGCGTGATTCCCTTGAGCGGCAGCAGCCCAATCATCGCGCCGATATTGATAAATGTTTGCGTACTCAGCCAGGCTAGTACGCCGACTACCACCAGCCGACTATAATCATCCGGCGCTCTTTCGATAATATTTTTGATGCGCGTAAAAAACGCGATAAAGAGTGCTAACAGCACTGTCACTCCTACAAATCCAAACTTCTCGGCGTAAATCGCAAAGATTGAGTCGTTAGCAGCTTCTGGCAGATAGCCGTAGGCTTGGACACTCTCGCCAATACCCTTACCAAATAAACCTCCAGAACCAACAGCAATCAACGCCTGACATGCCTGGTAACCCGTACTCTGACAGTCGCGCTCTGGATGTATAAAAGTCAACAGACGATCGCGTCGGTATGGGCTCGATGAGATGGCCAACACCGTTGCAAAGCCAATCAATACTGCCAATATAAATACACGCTTCATTGGCAGCCCTGCAACCACACACATCGCACCAATCATGATTACCATAACCCCTGTAGAGCCAAGGTCACTCTGTAGGCCGGCTACGATAAACCCACCGACTGCCAGGGCGATCCCAATTGGTTTGAGGGTCTTCTGGACATCTTGTATCTGTCGCTGGGCAATTTTCTGGGCCAAAAATCCAGCCAGTACAAAAATAATTGCAAACTTTATAAGCTCAACTGACTGGAACGACAGCCCACCGAAACGGATCCAACGATGTGCCGGATACTGTTCGCTTACTGGTAGCGCCAGAGCAATGAGCGTTGCCACAATTGCAGCACCAATCAGCGGTTTTTGCAGTCGTTTCCAGATGCCAATTGGAGTAATTGCCATAACGCCAAAGGTCAACATGCCAAGTCCAATTGAGATTAATTGCTTGTCGACGTAGTAGTTCTCACTCACGTGGCGTTGGACGCTCAAACCGGGGCTAATAGAGTAGATAACGACCAGTCCTAGCACTAGCAACACTAAGCTCAACACGACCAACATATAATCTGGTCGATGTCGTCGCTGGATAACGCCATCACGCGACGTTACGGTCGAACGACGGCTCTGAAATGTCACGTACGCCCTCCGAGGAGGTACAAGATAAGTCCAAGAACACCAGCTACTTGCCCAATAATCCAAAAACGCATAGTGACTTTTGTTTCTTCCCAGCCACTGGCTTCAAAGTGATGGTGAATTGGCGCGATTTTGAAGATTTTCTTACCATGACGAAGCTTCTTGGACAGAATTTGCAGTAATGTTGACCCTGCTTCAGCCACAAATACAAAACCGATGACCGGTAGCAAGAGTACGGTGTCTGTTTGCATGGCCACCACACCAAGCGCCGTACCCAGCGCAAAGGAGCCCACGTCGCCCATAAAGAACCGCGCTGGATGAATATTAAACCAGGTATAACTGAGGAGTGATCCCACGACAGTCATACAGAAGGCCGAGAGACCGTATCGGTGCTCGATAAAGGCAATAAAGGCGTAGCTAGCAAATGCGCTCGTAGCCAGCCCACCAGCCAAACCGTCCAGGCCATCACTCATATTCACGGCGTTCGCAGTTGCAACGACAACCAGTACAAACAACGGGATAATTAGCCAGCCAATGCCAAGCTGGCCATAGAATGGTATCTGTATCGAATCAATACCTAGGCGGAAATAGAAAAACCAGCCACCGATAAGTGCCACTAGTGTCATGAGCATGAATTTCAGTTTTGATGGCAAGCCCG
The DNA here is from genome assembly GCA_964474995.1 of uncultured Candidatus Saccharibacteria bacterium. Lineage (GTDB taxonomy): Bacteria > Patescibacteriota > Saccharimonadia > Saccharimonadales > JALRHH01 > CAYYUY01. The sequence continues at coordinate 2,569 of CAYYUY010000016.1, read as the reverse complement.
CAACACCTTTGCCGGTGCCTCGAATATTGATCAAATCATCAATTAATCCCACAAGCCCTGCGCCAACCAGTGCTGCGAGCGGTAGCCAGGTGTCTGCCCTGTTAAGGTTGAACAGTGATGTCACGATCAAGACTGCAGTTACCACGATAATTCCGGCCATAGTTGGAATTAGTCGTTTATGTTTGGCTCCGTGGAGCTTATTGAAGATTGTTGCTACTTCCCCCGTCACTGAGTTTTGACGAGGTTTCTTCCACCATTTACCCCGGTACGCAAGTGTTGTGTACAGTGGTGTGATCAGCATGCTGAGCAAAAAGCCAAGAAAGCTCAGCGCCAGAATGCGAACAACGGTATTAGTATGAACTTCGAGTGTGAGTGTTTGTATCATATCGTTCTCTTAATTATACCTTTTATTTGTTGGGCGTAACAGTGCCGCTATTGATGAGCATGGTAACAAGTTTTCCAAATATTGGTGCGGCCGCTTGTGCACCGGCATAGCCAGCGACATGCGGCTCATTAACCCGAAGTACTACCAAATACTGCGGCTTATCACCACCGATGTATCCAACGAATGTACCGTTGAACAAATCTTCATAGTAACCACCACCAGGTTTGGTAATTTCGGCAGTACCGGTCTTGCCACCGATCGTATAGGCATCTGTTGGAGCTGGCGCGTGATAAATACGCCAGTTGGCGTCATACACACCCTTCATAAGTTCACGAAGTGCCTCTGATGTAGATGGTTTAACAATATTACTTTTCCAAACTGTTGGCTTGAGCTTTGATTCAGCACCAGTCCCCGGGTTGGTATAGCCCTCAACAAGATGTGGCACATTGTAAGTACCGCCATTGAGCACAGCACTGACCGCGCCTGCCATCTGTGTGATTGTAGCGCTCATACCCTGTCCAAAAGCAGTGTTGGCGTACTGAATATTAAGTCCGTAGCCGTTTGTAGGGTCCGGGATACTGCCATCTGCTTCATATCCCTGCTCAATACCTGTTGCACTCCCCAAATGGAAATGATCAACCATGTAGTTGTGCCACCTTGTTCGGGCCTGTTGATTGATTTGCCCGCCACCCATCTGCATCAATAAGTTTGTGGCACCAGTGTTCAGTGACTGCGTCAGGATGCCTTGCAGGGATTGTGTACCGACAATTGAATTACCTTCGACATTCGTTACCGTCGCCTGATCGATTACATACTTTCCGGGATCGTAATAGGTATAGTCCCTACCGACAGAACCGCTATCAAGTGCCGCAGAAGCGGTGAGTAACTTCATAATCGAACCGGGTTCGAGCGGCGAACTAACAGCTGGGTTATTAAATATGGCGATATCCTTTTGTTGCGAATAATTAGTCGGGTCGTACGTTGGATAGTTGGCCATAGCCTTTACTGCCCCAGTGTTGATGTCCATGATCAACGCACTGCCTGATTTAGCGTTGTCATCTTTGACTCCCTGGGCAAGAATGTCCTCGAGATGCTGTTGCAAGCCAATATCGAGCGTCAGAACGACTTGTTTGCCCGGTACTGGGTCAAGGATCAAGTTGTCATGATTTGCTGGCAGCGGCACGCCCTGCGCGTCTGTAATGGCCTTTAATTGTCCGGGCTGGCCCTTTAATTCCTTGTCGAGAGCTTGCTCCAGCCCATATTTACCGTCGCCGTCGTCATTTACGAAGCCCAATACTTGTGATGCAAGTTGCCCATCTGGATAGATTCGAGCCTGTGTATCACGTGTTCCCACACCTTTGAGATTAAGCGCGGCGATCTTCTTGGCCTTATCACCATCGAGCTTCTTGGCCAAGATAACATAGCGAGTATTCGGAGTCTTGAGCAGCTTTTCATAATCATCAGCGTTACCGCCAATGGCTTTCTGCAGCTGCGAGGCCGTTTCGTGTGTATTTTTGACGTATTTTGGGTCAGCAAAGAGGGTATATAACGTTTCATTAAGTACAAGTGGTACCAGCTTATCGCCCGAGTGCGCGCTAATCGTTCCTCGGCTTGCTGGCAGCTCATACTGCTTCAACTGACTATGTAAGGCTGTTTTTTGGTAATAATCATGGCGAATAACTTGCAGATAGAATGACCTGATCACAAACACACTAAACACAACCAAAAGAGCCGCATACCAGATGCGGATGCGCTGGAGCGGATGTAAGGATTTTTGATTTGATTGGGGTGCTGATCTCGGTTGCATAGGCGTCTTTACTGCCTTCGTCCCCTGTTTATGCTCACTATCAGGCAAGCTTGAAAGGCTGGTTTGTATATCAGAACAATGTTCTATTATTATAGAACAATTCGGGTGTCTGGAATAGGTCTAGTTAGTTACAGTACCGGAGGGTGCAACAGATACCAAACTCTTGGCGGTGTCACTGTTTTTGACACGTTCGAGAGCCTGTAATCGGGCTGATGATACTTCGAGCTGTGAATGTTCGTCCTGCAGCGCTGTTTGCTGCTGTTGGAGGTCATTAATCTTGTAGCCGTACGCATTCGTTTTGGTAACTTGCGTGAGGTACAAGAGCCCAAGTAGACACGCCAAAATAATCAGCATGATAGTGTTGCTGATGGGTCCTA
>CAYYUY010000015.1:0-11232 GCA_964474995.1 uncultured Candidatus Saccharibacteria bacterium | reverse complement strand
CGATCTTCTGGATGAGAACCAGATGTCCTAAACCACTAGACGACGGGACCAAAAAGATTTTACGTGTTAAAGATGAATATATGGCGCTGACGCCAATTCATAAGACCGAAAAATCATAACATAACAGAGGCAAATCGTCCAGCAAGACTCCTCCAAAAAAGCTAGCAGATAGGTAAGCATTACCGTATACTTGTAATCAATATGCAATCGGTTGGGGATCGCTGGTACAAACTGTACAACCAACTTGCAGCTGTCTTAGCTGTGATCCTCTTAATTGCAGCCGCAGGCTTGCAGCTAGTGCCACAGCTCAAATCATTCCAGCCAGAGTGGCAATTCGTTTCATACGTCGTTTCAATCATCGCACTGGTACAACTCGGCTACTCACTCTTGTTCTACGAACGCATAGCAGCCAAGTCAGGCTATTTCCAGGCAACAGCTGTAGTGTCATTCCTCCAGGCAATCAACATCCTCAATCTCATCCAGGCGCCAGACAAACTGCATTCCTGGTTCTATATCCCCTGGGCCATTATTGTCTTTGCGTCCGGTATCTTTAGCATTGTTGGGCTCATGTGCTGTGTCTTTTTGACGATGCTGGTCTATGTCTTTGCGCTCAGCCGAGGGGGCGGACCATCAGCATTTGACCCCGTGTCACTAGGGGCATTATTTAGCATTGTTGTGGTTAGTGCATTGTCATATTTCTTCTGGCGGCGACTCTATACGCACCAACAAGCCGCAGCAGTTGCTATGCTTTCGGGTAAACTCCAAAGTAACGAGCAGCAGTCCGAGGTACTTGTGCAATCGTTGACAGACGGTGTCCTTCTGATCACAACTGACGGGCATATTACACTCATGAACCCCGCCGCATCACTCATGACCGGTTGGACTGTTCAGGATGCCGCTGGCACCGACGTCAAATTGGTCGTCAGTCTCAAAAAAGAAGATGGCAGCGAGCTACCAGACGAGGACAACCCATTACTCAGCATCCTCACAACCAAAACCAGCAGCACAGAGACACTCCAGCTCGTCAGTCACGATAACAAAATGCTGATCGTATCACTCGTAACGTCACCTGTATTTGCTGCAGATGGCACCACACTTAGTGGTGCAGTCGCCGTACTGCGCGACATCAGCGTCTCGCACCTCGAGGAAAAGCAACGAGCAGAGTTCATCAGCACTGCCAGTCACGAGATGCGTACGCCAGTTGCGGCTATCGAAGGTTACTTAGCACTGGCGCTTAACGAAAAGGTCTCCAAAATCGATCCAAAAGCCCGAACATACCTCGAAAAAGCCCACGAGTCGACACAGCATCTTGGCAAGCTTTTCCAGGACCTGCTGATGAGCGCCAAAGCCGAAGATGGTCGTCTAGTGAGCCACCCAACCGTCGTCGAAATGGGCGCCTATATCGAGCAGCTTGCCGAATCATTCAGATTTGCCGCCGACAAACGTGGGCTATTGACTGATTTTGTATTTGGCAATGGTGGTGCGACAACTGATGGCAATACTCGTGTGGTACGCCCGCTCTACTATGTCCATGTCGACCAAGATCGTATCCGTGAAGTTGTGACCAACCTGTTTGATAACGCCGTTAAATACACGCCATCGGGCAAAGTTTCCGTTGGGCTAACCGGCAACGCTGAAGTTGTCCAAATTTACGTTCGAGATACCGGTCCTGGCATTCCAGCCGTCGACTTGCCGCACTTGTTCCAAAAGTTCTACCGGGTAGACAACTCAGCCACTCGCACTATCGGTGGCACAGGTCTCGGGCTTTTCATTTGCCGCAAAATTGTCGAGCTTTACAAGGGCCGTATCTGGGTAGAGAGCAAGGTGGGCGAGGGTAGTACCTTCTACATCAACCTACCACGCCTCGACGCGGCCAAAGCTGCCGAGCTGCAGACCAGCGAAGCCCAAAGCACTGATTCCGCTCCCGTTGCATCATTAACGACTCCAGTTTAATCCAGATGACTCTCTGGTATGAATCGAATCGAAAATGGTACAATAACTGCAACTAATCATAAGCATGATAACCAAGAAGGAACAATACTGATATGGCCAAGATAATGCTCGTAGAAGACGACAACAACCTACGCGAGATTTATGAGGCGCGCTTATTGGCTGAGGGCTACGAAATCGTGACCGCCAAAGACGGCGAAGAAGCACTCGCACTCGCTGTCAAAGAAAAGCCTGACCTCATTATTTCCGATGTTATGATGCCAAAAATCAGTGGTTTTGATATGCTCGATATCCTTCGTTCAACTCCTGAAACCAAGAACACTCGCGTCATCATGATGACCGCCTTGAGCCAAGCCGAAGACAAAGCCCGAGCAGATAAGCTCGGTGCTGACCGCTACTTGGTCAAATCACAGGTTACCCTCGAAGACGTTGCCAAAACGGCTCACGACGTCCTCGAAGGCATCGATGGCAGTGCTGCAGAATCTGCGTATGCACTACCACCAACACCTGCAGCCACGGCACCTGATCCAGTACCAGCACCACCAATAGTCGATCCGGTTGTTGCACCGGCCGCAGATGCCATGATTGATTCACCGGCCGCAGAGCCAACACCAGCTACTCCTGATTCAGTACCTACACCTGCAATTGTAGTTCCAGAGGAGACAGCACCTGTAGTAGCAGCCCCTGTTATCGACGCTACGCCAGCTATAGAACCAAGTACGACGACTACTGTCGAACCGTCAGAACCAACTGCGGTCACACCACCCGTTGAACCAGTAATAGCTGATCCTACACCTGTTGAAACCCCTGCATCAGTAGAAACAACGCCTGAGCCAACCGTACCAGCCATCACAAGCCCTGTCGAAACTCCTGTAAAAGAAAGTGTTGCGCCAGCAGAGATTGTAGCCGCCCCAGTTACAGACGCACCAGAAGCAACGATAACTCAACCAGCCACACCTGTCGATGAAAACCTCAGCCAAACGACCGCTACCGAAGAAGCAGCTGTTGACGAACAGATAAGTAGCTTTATCAGCCAAGCCGTCGCCGCTCCCGACACCAAAGAGGTTGCAGCACCAGGCGTCGAAGCAACGACTCCAGCTGAACCAACCGTACCAGCCCCAGTTACGCCACCACCGGCCGAGCCAGCCACCGGCGACCTTACAACACTGCCAAATGGCCAGATTGAAGTTGTCGAAGAACCTCAAGAAGAGGCGACCGTTATCGCTCCGTCTGAGCCAAGCGTTGCAGCACCGCGACCAATTCTCGTTACCACGCCAACCGAGCCGGCCAAGGAAGAGACAGCAGAGGCTACACCTGAGTCGACAAACCCCGGCAGCGTGCCAATCAGTAACAAAAAGGTTATTTCGCCAATCAACGACCCAACCGCAAAGCCTGATATACACGAACTCCTCAAACAAGAAGAGGCCCAAACGGCTGCCGTGACACCAACAGTCCAGACCGTTATCGCACCAGCCGGACAGCCTGGAGTCATCAATGCCGAAGCAGTCACACCATCACAGCCAGGCAACGTCGTATCTCCTGGCGATATCGCACTCTAAAACAACCTGGTCTATGATTTGGCGACCACTCACGCTAAGCTACTCCTATGCGCATCAATAAATATATTGCACTCTCTACCGGTATTAGTCGCCGAGCTGCTGATACCGCTATCGAACAGGGCAGGGTGCTGGTCAATGGTACTCGCCCACAATCAGGCCACGACGTCATTGATACCGATGTTGTCACCCTTGGTGGTAAGCCTATTACGCCAGCCAGCAAAACGACGATTATGCTGAATAAACCAGTTGGCTACGTGGTGAGCCGAGACGGGCAGGGAGCTCGAACTATCTATAATTTGCTCCCCGAGGAATATCATCATCTCAAGCCCGTTGGGCGCCTCGACAAAGAATCTTCAGGCTTACTCCTGCTGACAAATGACGGCGACCTGGCAAATCAACTGACACATCCTAGCAATCGCAAACGAAAAGTCTACGAAGTCTCACTCTTGAGTGCACTCCAGCCGCTGCACCGCCAAATGATTGGTGAAATCGGACTCGAGCTTGAAGACGGCCCCAGTAAGCTTGGGCTCGAGCGTCAGCACGAAAGCAATGATAAGGACTGGATCGTCACCATGTATGAAGGCCGAAACCGCCAAATTCGCCGTACATTCACGGCGCTTCGCTACACGGTCATCAAGCTCCATCGCACCCATTTTGGTGATTACACGCTCGGTGATTTGCAATTTGGCGAGATCAAAAAGCTGTAAACTTTTTTCAGAACCATTTTGGAGCTTTGTCAATACTCCTATATCTGTTATAATTTGACTGATTAAGGAAAATTATATGACGAGCCCGAGAAAGCATTCCTTACAAATCAAAGCTTTCCCGGTGCGAAGCTATATAATGTCTATACATATCTATGAGTAAAAAATTACCTATCGTCGCCATTGTTGGTCGTACCAATGTGGGCAAGTCCAGCCTTTTCAACTCCATCCTTAACCGGCGGGAGGCTATTGTTGCGTCCGAAGAGGGAACGACACGTGACAGCATTACTGCCAAGGCAACCTGGGAAGGGCAAAACTTCTGGATCGTCGACACCGCCGGCATCAAGACGGCCGAGGACGACTTCGAATTCACGATTCAGGAACAAATTGAGCAAGCCTCTGACAGCGCTGATGTCATCTGGGTAGTCATTGAGGCACATATTCCAATCACTGATGAAGACCGTCGTGTCGCCAAAATGGCCCTCAAAACCAAGAAACCAGTCTTCCTAGTAGTCAATAAACTCGACAAAAAGCCTGGTGCCAAACCCGAAGATTACCAACGCCTTGGCATCAAGACCATTATCCTGACCAGCACTATGCAGACCAAGGGCATTGACGAACTGCTCGATATCCTCGTAGCACAGATCCCACACGCCGTACTTTACGAAGACGACAACCGCATTCGAATTGCACTACTGGGCCGCCCAAACGTTGGCAAGTCATACCTATTCAACACCCTCAGCAAGAAGCAACAGGCAATCGTAGCTGACGTTGCTGGTACAACCCGCGATATCAACCGCAGCGTCGTGAAATACGAAGGTCGTGAGATTGAAATTATGGACACTGCCGGTATCCGCCGTAATGGCAAAATCGAGCGTGGTGTTGAGCATTTCAGTGTTATTCGCACCATTGCCGCCATTGAACAGTCCGATGTCTGTTTGCTTCTCATGGATGCCAACGAACTCAATGTCCAATTGGACCAAAAAATTGCTGGCATGATCAAAGAAGCAAACAAAGGTCTAATCCTGGTTATCAGCAAGTGGGATACACTCGAAGACAAGACGCCATTCAGCCGTGACCAAATCGCTGCAGAACTCAAAGAAACCTACAACTTCGTACCATGGGCATCACTCATCCTGACTAGCTCCGTAACAGGGCAGAACGTCACCAAGATCTTTGAACTTGCCCTCGAAATCGTTGCTGAACGCCACAAGCACATCAAGACAACCGAGCTCAACCGCTGGCTACGTCAGGTTGCTGAATCCCACCCACCAGCTGGGCTCAAAAACCGCGCCCCAAAACTCAACTACATGATCATGGAAGAGGGCAATGACGCGCCAAACTTCAAGATTTACGGCGCACATACCAAGTTCCTCCACTGGAGTTACAAGCGTTACATGGAACGTGAACTCCGCCAGAAATTCGGCTTTGAAGGCACCCCAGTCAAATTCTGGTTCTTCGAAAAGCACGAAACGCACAAGCACGGTGTCAGCCCGACTCGCACCGAAAATTCCGAGCTACAGCGTCATATCGCCAAGAAAAAGGCCGCTATCAAAGAATACAAAGAGCGCAACGAAAGCTCTCAGAATCCGTACTAGAAACCCCAGTCAACTTGTCACAAAAGACTGAATAATAGATACTTGAGCGCATGGCTTTATTTACTCGAAAAGACGACAACACTAGTGTCCCGCCGCTCTACAGCCTCGGGCTCAACAAAACCATCCTTATTGTTGGTCTTGGCAATCCTGGCAAAGAATATGACGGCACACGTCACAATATTGGCTTTGACTGCGTTGACCAACTCATCGACAAACAAGAATTTGACCCGTGGGTGACAAAGAAAGACCTAAAATGTCTGGTAACGTCCAAACAACTTGGGAATGCCCGTGTCATTGTCATGAAGCCCACAACCTTCATGAATCTCAGCGGCGAAGCCGTACAGGCTGTCGCGCATTTTTACAAAGTACCCTTGGTGCAAACCATCGTCGTACACGATGAGCTCGATATTCCATTTGGCCAAATCCGAACTCGAATGGGTGGCGAGAGTGCAGGGCACAATGGTATCAAATCAATCATCCAGCACCTTGGCAAAGAATTTGGACGCGTACGTATTGGCGTACAGGCCGAAACGCCGATGGAAGCAGCCGACTTTGTCCTAGCACGCTTCAGTAAAGACGAAGCCGCGCAAATAGACGGGCTCAAAAAAGAAGTGATCGCAATCCTCACCGAATACATCTACGGCGACACACTACCGCACGAAACCCGCAGTTTTCTAATCTAATCGTTATCAGGCAAGTAGTCTGGTACTTCTTGCGTTACCATGTTATCAACGACTAGTCTACGGATGCTTGCGCCGTACTGCTGGTGTTCACGATTGGCTTTTCGACGTATAGCTCGCTCACTACCTGATACGGATAGTGCTTCGTCGTGCGGAGGGTTCTCGATCATGGCATTAGCCACCAAAAGCACGCGCTCAAGCTGTGGCTGATCATCATGACCAATTACTTCGATACCGCCCAGACCAAGTCGAGCTTGATCTTCTTGATTCAAATTAAACTGGTTGGTTGTTGGGTCAAAATCCATATGTTCCTATCATAAATCAACTATATTGAATGTGTATGAATGAAAAGAGCCTACGATGGGGGTGGGCACCGCCGTAGGCTCATTTCATGGCTCGAAACGAGTTCGAGCCAACATTGCACCCTTCAACCCACCCGGCGAAGCATCAGCAAACCTATATATTATGGGCTGTGCCTCCTGTCGCTAGACAGGAATCTTTTGGACTCGCGTTGATACCGCAGTAATCGAGGCCAAGGCGTCGGTTAGCGAGGTGTAGTTAAAGGGATTAGTTTGTTTTAGAACGTTCAACCCCGAAGGGATGAAGCAAAAAGTAAGTGGAGGGTAACAACTTAGGATTCGACTCGCTCTAAAACAATCTAACGTTCATTCCTCTGGGGAATGAATGCTAAAATGGGGGTATATAAGGTACGTATACCGTGGCCTTATTTCATACCACGACTACAGGTTGCAATATTAGCAAATTTGTTTCCTTATGTCAATACTATTTCATGTTTTTTATGAAAATCAATACCCTTACGCTTACCGATCCAGATTATCCTTCACAGCTTGCCACCATCAGTGGCCCACCGAAGCAACTCTATTATCTTGGCGACGTTGTGTCTTTGCTAGAGCTTCCTCGATTGGCTATTGTAGGCAGTCGTAAAGTCACACCATATGGTCGAGCCGTAACCTCACAGCTCGCTCGCGCTGCCGCAGAGCAGGGCATCGTCATTGTGAGTGGTCTCGCACTCGGAGTCGATGCACTAGCGCATCAGGCGGCACTTGACGGCGGCGGCAAGACCATTGCCGTGCTGCCGTCTGGTCTCGACCGTATATATCCAGCGACGAATCGTCAATTGGCCAAGCAGATCCTTGAACAGGGCGGGGCGCTGATCACCGAATATCCGTTTGAAACCGAGCCGATGAAACACAATTTCATTGCGCGTAACCGCATTATTGCCGGGATCAGTGACGGCACACTCATTACTGAAGCAGCAGTTAAGAGCGGTAGCTTACATACCGCTAATTTTGCATTGGAACAGGGGAGAAGTGTTATGGCCGTGCCAGGACCAATTACCAGTCAACTATCTGGTGGCACCAATAATCTCATCAAGACTGGCGCGGCACCTATTACTGAGCTCAGTGACATACTTGAAGCACTCGGACTCTCTACAGAGACCAATAAGCCGGCACCAAACGCCGCAAACGCCGAAGAGGCGGCAATACTGGATTTGATGGTCAGTGGTGTCACTGATGGCGGGGAGCTACTCAGTAGCAGTAAACTGAGTGCAGTCATGTTTAATCAGACGCTTACTATGCTCGAAATTACCGGCAAAATCCGGCCACTTGGCGCCGGCCACTGGTGCATCACGTGATACTCAAGATACTTCGGTGGCTCTTCTTCCCGGTCAGTAGTCGTGACCGCAAGATGTGCACGGACAAAGTGCGATTTACTAGTAAAGCAGCTGCGCAGCAGGCTATCAAGCGCATTAATCCGTCACACCGTAGCAATAAGCCCAATCGCGCCTACAAATGCCCTCGTTGCGGCGGCTGGCATCTGACACGCAGCGCCAAACAGTAGTCAATCTTAGTATTGCTTTTTTATAGTTTTTATGCTAAAATATGCAAGCAATTTTGAGCAACAGCTCTTAATTTGTATGAGAATGTAGCACCTTCATGTTGTACCCACTTCCCCAGTGAAAGGCATCACCATGACTACTCAGTCGCAACTCAAGAGCGCCGCAGGCCATTTCATCAACCTCGCCACCGATCAGCAGAGGCAGATCCACCAGGAGACGTTCCAACTCCACCAGGACGGCCTCGCCAGTGGCGACGCGATCAACGAGAAGCTGGACTTGCACAGCCATCTGGACACCATCCAGAACGGTCTGCGCACACTCCAGTGGAACCTCGGCCCCAAGCAGGTCAAGCCGGCGTCCGCCAAGCAGGCCAACAAGCTCGCAACTGAGCTGCAACGTCATCTGGCCGATGCCTACCTCCAGCAGGTACACGGTGACACCACCGCTGCGTACGAGGCCTTCGTTGCCTGGCAATTCGTCAGCTCAAGCCCCACGGCCCAGAGCAACGACAACGCTGGACTCAGCATCTTCCGATCTGAACCCAACGACGCCATCGGTGTCGCACAGCGCTCGTTCGACGAGAACCCAGGTGAATCACACGGTGACGTCGAAGCGCTCATGAACGCGGTGGATCCCATCCCCGACAACGTGAGCCCCATCGGGAGCTGAGGTACAACGCGTGGGCGTAGCCAGAAAGAGCATCGCATCCAGCGATACACCCTTCCTGGCTACGCCACGCACCACTACATTCTCAACTCAATCTACGAATGTGTATTTGTACTGAAGAGTCTAAAAAGACGAAATTGAGACAATTATCTCTAATCTGTTACGCATATTGCTTATTTTTAATATTTGTTATATAATGATTTGGTTTTGTTGAGACATTTCATGTCTCCAAAACGTTATTTGACAAGTAGAAATAGGCAAGGTGAGATATGAGCGTTTACTCTAGTGAACGTTGTTATCTCACCTTGTACGTTCGGAATACGTATACCTCGCCCATGCGAGCGGCAGCCATGCCAAAGATGAGAAGGAAGTAACTGTGTCAATTGATCATGTGTTTGAACCTGTTCGTCGAGACGCTGCCAACACCAAGGGTGTCATCAAGATTCACAGCCCTCGCTTCAGCGACGACGGTGAGCCCTACAACATCAGCTACTGCAAGCTGAAAGTACTGCCTCAGATCGAACCTTCGACACCCGTTGCGGTCAGCCTGTTCAAGCTCGCTACCTTGCCCACAAGGCTCGGATTCAGCGCAGCACGCATCACCATCAAGACCGCTCGGAAGCTCAACCAGCTCGGCTGAGTAGCACGATGTGAGTGATGGCAGTAGGCAGTAGCTTGCGTGGGACCGATAGAAGGGAACTGCTGGTTGCTTTTGCACCCAAATCCCCTCCATATTCCTCCTCAAACTATTCTCTACTTGTCATCTCTCACTCTACGAATATACGTCGTACTGAAGAGCTGCAGACAGCGAAAGTGAAAAACAACCAATATATGCGACAATAGTGTTTATGGACACAAAGAAAATGGTATTTATTGGCCTCACCGTTGGCGGTACCGTTGGCGGTTACACCGGTAGCCTCCTCGATCATACCGGCATCGGCTTATGGAGTATCTTGCTCAGCACCATTGGCGGTATTGCAGGCATCTGGGTAGGCTACAAACTCGGCGACATGTAACAGGGCGAAGTTTGCGTTTAGGCGGTATCTAGACTAAGCTAGGGCTTTGTTTATATATAGATAAGGTATACTTAAGGGCAATGGCAAAAAATCTCGTTATCGTAGAGTCTCCGGCAAAAGCCAAGACAATCGAAAAATTCCTCGGCAAAGATTTCATGGTTCGAAGCAGTTTCGGGCATATTCGTGATTTGCCAAAAAAAGGCATTAACATTGATATTGAGCATAATTTTGAGCCTACTTACGCTGTTAGCGACGACAAAAAGCGCGTCGTAGCCGAGCTCAAAAAAGAAGCCAAAGACAAAGAAGTATGGCTCGCGAGTGATGAAGACCGCGAAGGGGAGGCGATTGCCTGGCACCTTTGCCATGCCCTCAAACTCGACCCTACCAAGACCAAGCGCATTGTTTTCCACGAAATCACCAAGACTGCTATCGAGCATGCCGTCCAAAACCCACGAACTGTAGACCAACACCTCGTAGACGCCCAACAAGCTCGTCGTATTCTTGACCGCCTCGTAGGTTATGAACTCAGCCCAGTCCTCTGGAAAAAGGTCCGCCCAGGCCTCAGTGCCGGTCGCGTTCAATCTGTTGCCGTACGTCTCATTGTTGAGCGTGAACGTGAGATCAAAGCCTTTACGGCCGTCAGTACCTTCAAAGTTACTGCCGTGTTTGGTGGCAACAAGTATGAACTCCCGGCCGAACTCGTCAAACGATTTGAAGACGCACCTGCAGCCACTAATTTCCTTGAAGATTGTAAGTCTGCGACCTTCACTATCAGTGCTGTCGAGCAAAAGCCTGGTACACGTAACCCAAGCGCACCATTTACCACCAGTAGCCTGCAACAAGAAGCCGCTCGCCGCCTTGGCTTCGGCGTCAAACAGACCATGACACTCGCTCAGCGCCTCTATGAAGCCGGTCATATCACCTATATGCGTACTGACAGCACCATCTTGTCAGGCCTAGCTATCAAAGCCGCTGAAGATCACATCACCACAGAATTCGGGTCCGAATATCACCAGGTGCGCCAATTCAAAACCAAGAACTCCAGCGCCCAAGAAGCGCACGAAGCAATCCGTCCAACGACATTTGGCAGGCTCACCGCGGGCGAAGACGCAGGTCAGCAGAAATTATACGAACTTATTTGGAAGCGAACTGTCGCCAGCCAGATGACACCAGCCCAAATCGACAAAACAGAGGTCAA
>CAYYUY010000014.1:0-11937 GCA_964474995.1 uncultured Candidatus Saccharibacteria bacterium | reverse complement strand
AAAACACCCCCGTTTCCGAGGGTGTAATCATAAGCCAGAATATCTATAAGCCGGGTTCTGTACCTGTGAACAGGCGCTGACCATCTATCTGGTCTACTGATTGCTCAGCAGCTCAAGCGGGTTCTTGATGACACACTCGAGCGGGAAACTCCCCTTACGGGTAGAGTGCATCTCCTTGCAGCAGACAGGGTTTACCTCTCATGCACGTCACCGTGCACGACTGTGGGCTCTTACCCCACTCTTTTCATCCTTACTCCGGCAAGCCGAAGCGGTATAGTTTCTGTGGCACTTTCCCTAGGGTTACCCCCGGTTGCCGTTAGCAACTGTCTTTCCCTACGCTGCCCGGACTTTCCTCTCTGCAAGCAGAGCGGCCAGCCAATAATCTGACTCCTTTATTGTACCGTATTTTTAGATGCTTCGGCGTCGAGAATTTCATTTACTTCACCGTCGGCTAGTTTATTCAGCTCGCGAGGCACGTGCGTAAACGTAATATGCTTGAACAGTGGCACTTGATCTTTTATAGATTGATGGATCGGCCACAGGTCACGATTCTTGACCTTAAATATGCCTTTCATTTGGTTAACTACCAGCATACTGTCCATAAACACATCAACTTCGTGAAAACCGAGCTTCTGGGATTCCTCGAGCCCAAGTTTGAGCGCCTGATACTCAGCCTGGTTATTTGTGGTAATGCCCAGGTACACCCCACTCTTCTTGATGACGCTATCATTGGCGTCGAGAAGCACAAAGCCAGAAGCAGATGGGCCAGGATTGCCGCGGGAGCCACCGTCAGCAAACAGCTTGATTCGCTTTGAAGCTACCACTTGCTTGGCTGGGTCCTTAGGCATATCGTACTGCTCAAAGGTGAACCAAATAAGCTTGGCTGGCGTTTCTGGACCAATACTTGGCCCATAGTAGCCACGAAGTGCTTCGTACATAACTTCTTTTGACTCATACTGCTCGTGACCTTCGAGGTCTGCATCCGTGAGATCGCCAAGTCGTTTCTCGGTGACTTGGTCAATCCGCGCGTGACCAATCACCTGCCAAGTGCCCATGTCACTGGGATTAACCTTATCAATGAGTTCGACATCATCATTTACCGAGAGGTCTTTTTCGTCGTTCACACGCCAAGTAGCGTGCTTTTCACCTGCCAGTACAGCCTGTGCCAATTCATGATCAAGTTTGAGTGTTTTCATTAGTTCTATTGTATCGCACATCTGTTAATTAGTACTGCTCTGCTATAAAATGGACGCAGTATCAGGGCGTAGCTTAGTTGGTAAAGCGCTGGGATGAGAACTGCCTGTGGCAGTTTGTGAGACAATCTTCTGATGAGAACCTGTTTTCAATCATGAAGTTGCGGGGTCGCCAGAGGTGACACAGAGGCTTAATATAGGTAGATCTATCGGAGTGTGGCGCAGTTGGTAGCGCGTACGGCTGGGGGCCGTGAGGTCGCAGGTTCAAGTCCTGTCACTCCGACCATTCAAGTCCTCTATAGCTTCACACCGAGAAGTCTTTTCCTATCAAAAGCCTGACTTCTTGGGTTCGGCATATAATTTCGCTAATCACTTAATTATCATCCTGGCCAAACTACTCTGATTTCATGAGATGATCTGTAGCCTTAACCGCCAAAGGCATGATCAATAACACTGCTGGAAAGGCAATCAAGACACTAATACCCCACCGCTCCAGTGTTGGGATCGTAAATACGTGTGATACGCCTTTGGCGACAGTCGTATTAACCGCCGTGACAATCCCGGTCATTGGCAGTACCAGTAAAAAGCATTGTACATATCGTCGATATCGTTTATCAAACATACTGTAAATTATATACCTCGGCTGTGGCCATATAAAAAGTCCGAGTATACTCGGACTTTTTATATGAAGCTGGGCGGACCATATGACAACCTGGGAAACAATCTCCAGGTGGGTGCTCGCACGGTACCACCAAGGCGATACACGAATATTGAACTCCCTAATGATAAGTATTCAGATTATCATTAAGTGGCCCTTTTGTGCCCAGCCTACGTTCACTATTATACCGGAACCGTGACTAAAATATAGCTTGTAATACGCTTGTGTTGAGGCTGATCAGGATGTCCGTAAACTGCGGTACACCAATGATAACTGCAAACAGAATCAAGAAGCCATATTGCTCAAAACTCGCCATTAACTGCTGGAATGCTTCTGGTGCAAAGGCGTATAGCAACCTGGATCCATCGAGTGGCGGAATGGGAATCATGTTAAATACAAATAAGCCTACATTCACCGCACCAAAGGTCAGTAGCCCCGAGAATACTGTTGGGTCATTCAAGAATAGCCGGCTAGCAAGCGCAGCAATCAATGCCAGCACCAAATTGGAAAACGGACCAGCAAGTGCAACCATGGCCGCACCGTATTCTTCGTACTTTACCCGGCTTGGGTTAAACGGTACAGGCTTAGCGGCTAACAGAGGTACATGAAACACCACATAGGTGATAATTGGCAGTAATATGGTGCTAAAAGGGTCTACGTGGCTTAGCGGGTTGAGGCTGATACGCCCTGCCTCATGAGCCGTCGTATCACCAAGCGCAAATGCAGTATAGGCATGCATCATCTCATGAATCGTAATACCAATAATCAAGCTCGCAAGCGTGATAACAATAGTCCCAAGGCTCAAATCAAAGTTCATCTGCACATCAGTATACCGTACAACGAGCACTGATATGTAGTCTAATCATCCATATGGGGTCAGAGACTTGACCAATAGAGATAAAACAGCTATAATTCACATCTGAATTTAGTATCAAGTTTTGAAGGAATAATACAATGCAAAAGTGTGATCTCACCGGTAAAGGCAAGCAATACGGCAGCAATGTTAGCTTCTCTCAGCGCCACACCAAGAAAGTCTGGAAGCCAAACCTCCAGATCAAGACCTTGGTTGTCGATGGACAGAAAGTACGCATGAAGCTCAGTACGCAAGCTATCCGTACTCTCAAGAAAAAAGGCGTCATAGCCGCCTAATCAAAAAGCTCCCAATCGGGAGCTTTTTTAGTTGACACATATTTGTATTACTGGCGTTCAAGGATGGCAACTTGCATGACTTCACCAATGTCAGCATGCGTCTTGATCTTCAACTTCGCAACGGGTTCACGTGTTTCGACAGCCAACCCTTTGATTGCCTCTTCGAGTGGCTGCTGTGGGACTTCGTACCTGATAGCATTGTCATCGTAGTGTGTAGGAATGATTACTTTTGGCTCAATTTCCTTAACGAGTTTCAGGGCACCAATTGGGTCAAGTGTATATCCGTTGCCACCCGTAGGAACAATCAGGATATCAATAGTACCAAGCTTCTCAAGTTGGTTGTTTGAGAGCTCAGGGTATACGTGCCCAAGAACGGCAATACGGATATCGTCAGCGACAATCTTGAAGATAGTAGCAGACTGCCTACCCTCTTCGTCCATGTGCGCCCGTGCGCCCGTGCCTTCGATAGACATGTTGGACACCTCATACTCACCCGGTTCGTCGATTGCGATCTTCACACCAGCTGGGGCCGCACCGTGAGCGCCGGTATATAAGACTATGTCACCTGCTTTGGTAACTGATTTGAGGCCAATATCAGCCAAGTTATCGTCAATGACAATGCTTGCCTTTTTTGTACTAATTCGAACACAATTTGCTCCGTAATACTGAATATCCACTGAAACTTACTCCTTGTCTTTGGTTACGGGTTGTGGGGTCAAAATGTGGTGCTTATCAATAATGATCTGTTTTTTGGCGCCAAGGAGCAATGACAAGAACCTGTCATTCACCTGGTCGCGGTAGCGGAACTCTTGTAGTGGCATAACGGTAAAGCGTAGCTCTTTACCTTCTTGTTCTTCGAGTTCAGCAATGAATTTGTTGAGTTTTGTCTGATTGACGTCACCAACAATTACAAAATCAGTACCACTTAACTCATCACGAGTAAACTGGCCAGTATAAAATGCCAGCTCAACGTTACCGAGTGTCTTAATATTTGCAGTCTGAGAATCGATGGCTGCGGGTGTTTCTGATGCTGCAGTGGCACCACCGCCAAAAATGGCTGAGAGTGGTTGGTAGTGCTCAAATTTTTGATCGACTTCGTAATACAGTCGGTTGTTATTCGTGTCTGATGTGATAATGCCGATGCTTAATAAGTTTGCAAGTTCACGTCGTACTGAATTAATTTGCTCATCAATCTTACGAGTAATTTCACGAACGTAAAATGAACGGTTCGGATTACTATAAAAAAGATGTAATAGCTTTACCCTCGTCTTGGACCCAAACAGTTGTTCAATCATGTTGCTATTGTATCAGATGAAT
Source organism: uncultured Candidatus Saccharibacteria bacterium (assembly GCA_964474995.1). Lineage (GTDB taxonomy): Bacteria > Patescibacteriota > Saccharimonadia > Saccharimonadales > JALRHH01 > CAYYUY01. The sequence continues at coordinate 7,620 of CAYYUY010000014.1, read as the reverse complement.
GGTGGTCTGTCTTTATATTTTGTTCAAAAACGTTGTAGCAATAGCTACAACTTTACTAGGGTCATCTAGCCATTGAATACTATTATTGCGTTTGAACCATGTGACTTGTCGTTTCGCCAAAGCCATGTGGTCTTTTATGAGTAAACGCTTGGCTTCATCAAGTCTAACTCGTCCAAGTGCGTAGTCATGTAGCAGGCCGTAGCCCGGTGCTCGAAATGCCTCGGTCGTCCCATCATACGCCTCATGAAGCCTTGTGACCTCATCCATAAATCCTTGATCAAGCATGGTATTGACGCGTGCTGCAACTCGACGACGTAGCACTTCGCGCTCTACTTTCAGCCCCAGTATCAGCGTATTTTCACGAAGTGGCTGACGAGTTGGTAATTGGCCATTAGTCTCGATAACTCGGCTCAAATGCCGAGGGTTACGCTCATTGGCTGGGAGCAACAAACCAAGAGACTGAACCTCGGCCTGCAAGGCCTCAACCGACATCGTATTTAATCGTTCCCTCAGCGCTACATCTGGCTTGGCCCGAAGATCAAAATCGAACAACACCGCATCGATATATAAACCAGTGCCACCAACCATAATTGGCACCTTACCCCGGCTGACAATATCATCGATAGCCTCATTGGCTAACCGTTGAAAATCACCCACACTGAATGCTTGATCGGGCGTAACCACATCAAGGAGATGATGTGGAACCAACTTTTGCTCTTCTGGGGTCGGTTTGGCAGTACCAATATCCATGCCAGTGTAAACGGTTCGTGAATCAGCACAAATAATTTCACCATTTATCTGTTGTGCTAGTTTGATTGCAGCAGCTGTTTTGCCGCTCGCAGTCGGGCCAACAATGACAATCAACGGACTTTTCATACGAGCTCCTGCTGCGTTGGCTCACTGCCAGATGGCCACCACAGTAACTCATGCACACCAACCACATAATAATCATCTGTTATTTCGACGCCTTCAGCCTGGAGGTGCTGGGCATGTGCCTGACGTCCACCAGGGTAACCAGCCGCCAGACCACCCTGCTTGTTGACCACTCGTTGCCATGGCAGTGCCGAATCACCGAAGTGAGCAATGCCACCAACGATTCGAGCGGCCCGTGGGCTGCCGCAGAGTGCTGCCAGCTGCCCATAGGTCATCACTCTGCCCTCTGGAATCTGCGCCACAATTGCCTCCACGCGGACAGCAAAGTTTGAATCAAGATTTTCCATCAAAATAATCCTTCACAGCGACCCAATCTTTCACACGTCGAACTCCTGGATGATGTTCACTACTATTACTCCAGCCATATTCTCCAAATAGCAATGCTTGTACACCCGCCTCCGCCGCGAGATTGCAATGCTCAACATTATCATCAATCAGGTACGATGCACCGAGATGGTCGCAAATGGCCGCTTTTGACACTTTGCGGTCCTTGTCCCAAAGTGTCACAAATTCAACGTGCTTGAATGCTTCCGGAAAGTGCATGTTCAACCACTCATGAGTAACGTCAAATGTACTATCTTCCCGCGAAGTGATAACTGCCAGATTATAGTGTTCTTTCAAATGCATAATGGCATCGATTGCACCATCGACAGCCTGTAATTGACGCTTTACACCAGCATCCAAATATCCCTTGTACCATTGACGTCCCGTTTCACCATCGACACCCCACACCTGCTCCCAATAACCCCAATATTGACCCTCGACAGCGTAGTCTTGGGGTGTCAGCTGCAATCCATGCGCCTCATTGATATACGTACGGATTGCGTCTCGTTCGGCAGCCAGGACATCATCGACATCGATAGCTATCAGCGCTCTTTTAGTCATAATGACGACTTGCTAACCCGACCCTTTGTTTCGTTGGCTACAGACTTTAGGAATTGATCAAAATTAAGTTCCGGATGCGCCGCGAGTACTTCTAGATCTTTTCGAATGCGCGGCATCAGACGATCGGATTCCATCTCTTTTTCACCGATTACCACCGTATACGGCACTTTTGCCATCTCAGCGGCACGGATCTTCTTACCAACTGATTCATTTGAATTATCAACCGTGGCACGGATACCAAGTTCATAGGCTTGGCGCAATACTTTGTCTGCAAATGCCACCGTGGCATCTTCTTGGTTAACGCTGATCAAGCGAACCTGCTCTGGCGCCAGCCAAACTGGGAATTTCCCGGCAGTATGCTCTATATAGACAGACATAAACCTTTCAACTGAGCCAAGTAATGCACAGTGGATCATTACTGGCTGTTGTTTGCTACTATCTTCAGCGGTGTATTCGAGGCTAAAGCGCTCTGGCTGGACAAAGTCGAGCTGTACTGTCGCAACCTGGTGCTCGCGACCGATGGCATCAGTTGCCATAAAGTCGATCTTCGGACCATAGAACGCCGCTTCACCTTCTTGCTCAAAGTACTCGAGCTCATTGGCGATGACCGCATTCTTGAGCTGTTCTTGCGCACTCTGCCAGAGTTTTTCATCACCAAGATACGCATCACTGTCATCACGATATGACAAACGCACACGCAGGCTCATTCCAACAGTGGCATAGAGCTCATTAGCTGCTACCAACAGGTTGTTTATCTCTGTTTCAATCTGGTCAGTTCGGCAAAAAACATGACTATCATCCTGTGTCAGCGCACGAACTCTATTGAGGCCACCAAGTTCACCGGTCTTTTCATCACGGTAGTCAGTTGTAGTTTCAAGATAACGAACAGGCATATCGCGGTAGCTGCGTGGTTGTGAAGCATATATTCGAGTGTGGTGCGGGCAGTTCATTGGCTTCATGACCAGCTCATCGCTGGTTTCTTGGCTCTTTACAAGGAATAGCTCGTCACCAAACTTGGCCCAGTGGCCACTAGCTTCATACAATGCCTTCTTGGTGATGTGTGGCGTCCAGACTTTCTGGAATCCATAGCGCTGCCGAAGTTCATTAGAAAAACGAGCCAGTTCATCACGCAGCACCGTCCCACGAGGCGTAAATAGTGGTAGCCCTGAGCCGACCATATCTGAAAATAGAAACAGGTCGAGTTCCTGACCGAGCTTGCGGTGGTCTCGCTTCTTAGCTTCTTCGAGCATATCAAGATGCACGCGAAGCTCCTTGGGGCTGGCAAACGCCACACCATACAGACGTTGCATCTGAGGATTCGTGTCCTTACCACGCCAGTACGCGCCTGCGACACGCATCAGCTTGAACGCACCTACCTTATCAGTACCTTCGACATGTGGACCGCGACACAGGTCAGTAAAATCACCATTCTTGTAGAAAGAAACTGTCTCTACCCGACTATCGCCCTCAGTGATCGTACCAAGCTCATCAGTATCCAGGTCCTTAGCAACAGTCGTGCCCGCACGCTTGAGGTCATTGAGGAGTTCTACTTTGTATGGCTGCCCGCTATCCTCGGCCCACTTGATAGCTTCGTCTATAGGCAGCTCAAACCGCTCAAAGGGCTGTTTTGCATCAATAACCTTCTTCATTTCAGCTTCGATACGCGGGAAATCTTCTTCGGAAATCTTGGTATCACCAAGGTCAATATCATAGTAAAAGCCGTTTTCGACGACCGGCCCAACGCCGAGCTTGGCCGCTGGCCAGAGCGTAGTTACAGCAGTTGCCATAATGTGCGCCAAACTGTGACGCATTGGGTGTAAATCTTGCTGTTCTGCCATAACCGTACTCCTTGGTTAATCTCGGTAAATAAAAAACGCGCAGATATCATTAACTTGATCATCTTACGCGCTTCGAGCCCTGTTATCGGGCGGTTCCATCGAAACTTTATTCTCTTACAGGCACGTTTACGTACATTCCTGATTATGCCGACGAAGCTCTGTGGTTGGTGAATCCACTTCAATGCTTACATTCAGTCTACCACACTGGGGTGGGCAGAGTCTGTGCTTGAGCTCGTTTGGGTGCGATTCTGCGTAGAACAAGAAGGCGTACTTTGAGCTCCGCTCGTGAGCAAGCCAAGGTGGCACAGGCTTTGACCAAACAAAAAAGCGGTTGAGAGCTCTCGCAAATACGCTCAACCGCTTATGAGACAAAACGTCTCCCAAAAATTCACCTACAACTATCATAGCATACTGGTACTATAGTGCTAGCGCTTTATTATTGTCACAAATACACCGATTTTACATCTGTTAACATTTGATACCGTCCATGATATCCACAGAAAACTGTGTATACTTTTTTTGGTATAACACTTTGTTATTCGGTGGGTAGGATTTGGGGTTATTGACCCACAAATGGAACTTCACCTCTGTTATATGGAGGATAACGGACTTCGGCCCTTCTTCATCCTGGCATGCTCGGTGCAAGTACCTGTACGTGTCCTCTCGTTCTGCCAAACCTCCTGCTTCGCAGATGAGGTTCTCATCTTAACAGTTGTCAGCATAGAAGAAACACCCCTGTTAGGAGGTGTTTTTTCTATGGTGGGCGATGGAGGATTCGAACCTCCCACCTCTACAACGTCAATGTAGCGCTCTAGCCAAATGAGCTAATCGCCCGTAAGGGTAACAGAGAGAATATACCGTATTTTGACCTCTGTGGCAAGGTGCTTAACCATAATCAAACTCCATCTGAGTGAATACGACGTTATTACACATGTATGAGTAATAACGTCGCACAATTTTGATAATGATCATTAAAATAACATACTCTCTCACCCCTGTTAAATAGACTGTTTTGAGGCCTATACGCTTGACCTGCCGATGACATGCGTGGTAAAGTTGTCAGGTTAAAAAGGGAGGCACTCAAGTTTGAGTACCAACAATAGTTCTCTCAAGAGCTTCAAACTTTTCTATGAAGAGTTGAAACCCTCGAAGAACACGATCAGTCGTATACGACGTGCTCGACCAATTCTTGCGAACTAAGTCGAGCTGGCCCCAGAGAAATCTGGGGCTTTTTCATACCCTACCTCTGTTATATCGCCCTACCCTTATCTTATACCCAGTTTCCCACTCTTTATCCACTTCCATTATTACCAGCGTTATGACAATATATAGTCATGGTATGTATATATTGTTCCGGTAAAACAGATGTATTTAACTCTCGTCATCAGAAGCGCCTCAATCAGGTATGGCGACGCCGACGCTGTATGGTCTGCAACGCCGCATTTACCACCATTGAGGCCGCTGACCCCAGTCAAACAGTGAGAGTCCGCAGAAATAGCCATTTAGAGCCGTTGTCACGTGAGGTAATCCTGCTGAGTGTCTATGACAGCCTTAGGCACCGAAAAACAGCCGTACACGACGCTACAGCGCTTACAGCGACGATTGTCAGTACGTTATACAACCTTGCAAGCAATGCCGTGATTGAACGTGATCAAATTGTTGAGGCAACAGCTGCCGTACTGGAGCGCTTTGACACCGTGGCCGCCACTCATTACCGTGCATTTCACCAACTACACTAAAAAGCACTCTCTGATTGAGTGCTACATTACCTTCTTGTTGTCAGTGGTCACAACTGCTTTGTCAGTCACATCGAATGTACCGAGATACCAACCGAACATTAAACGAGTCTGAGAGTAGAGGGCTGCAACAGCATTGTAGCCAATAGTAGTAAACGGCAACAGGACCCATTGCACGACCATGAACAGTGAGCGGTGAGCCTTGTAGCGAGCTGGCTTCGGTGGCAACATCTTAAGACTGAGGAACAAAGTCACAAATATACCTATCAATGCAACTGTCTGTACACGACTTGCTACGAGTGGTAGTTCATTGGCGGCATAGCTCTGCGGGTGAAAAAGTGCTGGGATATAACCAGAGAATGCCAAGATAATAGGTGCGGTTGCCCAACTCAGGTGACCTTCAATGAGACGTAACGTCTTAGCCAAGAGGTCCCACTTCGGAACTTTATTATTGGTGAAGTAGCCCTTCTCGATAACATAGGCGATATCACTCGCACCCCACGCCCAGCGGCGGATCTGGATAAACTGGGCCTTGAGTGTTTTGATAAGTGTCGATGAGAGTACCGCATCTTGATAAACGGGCAGATAAATTGGGAACACCTCGTGATGACCTTCATAGCGGAAGTAGGTGCGCCAGAACTGGTGACCGTCTTCAACAATCGTACGAACACTCCAGTAGTCAGTATCTATCAGGGTGGCCATGCTTTGAGCATGTGATGAGAAGTTACGAATCATGTGTGGGCGAAGGCTCAAGACGACATTCCAGAAGGTGTTACCAGTGGCGATGACGCGCATTGGTGCCGGTGCATCCCAAATATTGTTGGTGAACATCGGGATTGGCTGAAACGACGTACGGAGTGGATCAAGACAGGCAGCGTAGGTGTAGCTTAGTGCTGACAAATAATGCTTGTGTGGGCGGTTATCGGCATCGAGCGTCGTGACCACGACGTGTAGCGGGTCAATCTCCTCGGCTTTGACATATTTCTCGAGCGCACGGCCTGCATAGGTGATGTTCCCGCCCTTGCCGACTACTTCTCCTGGCAAATCTGCAGGGTGCTCGACGGCAATCGCATGTTTGAACTGCGACTTGTACTGCTCTATCAGATCAGCCGCATTATGTGCCACTTCTTTACCACCACGAGCTTCGTATGCAATCACCAAGATAACGCGTTTCATATCGTAATCTGATTTCAAGACAGATTGAATGGTTGGCTCCAACACTTCGCGGGCTTCGTTGTAAGTTGCAATAATAATGGCATGGTAGAGATCTGACGGCTTAACTGGTGTCGGGTCTTCTTGAACACGGCGAACATGCTCGTAATGCCAAGTTGGTATATGGCCGTCTGGTTGATCGACTTTACCAGTGTCGAGCTCCTGGAGCATACGCGCCCACGGGAGCTTTTGATGCTGGTTTAATGTGCGAAAACCTTGGATTGCACGGACATTGAGGCCAACAGCCTTCACGAACCAGAGGAGTAGATAGCCGAGGATGAAGTAAATCGTTGCCGCCGGACTGGCCCACGCCAATACAAATGGTAGCGCCAAGACTGACCAGCTAAGAATACCGGGCAACGCTTCTAGAAAACGATAGCGGCGGCCACGATCTTTGACATAGGGGATCTCGATATTAGTCATGGATTATCCCAGCCCCAAGAGCGCATTACTGACAATTGCGGCCACGATGATAAGCAACAAGCCAAGCGCCAAAATTGAACGAGCAAAGTGTTTACGAATATCGTAGACACGAATACTAAGCACCGTATGGAATAACAGCACAAGGAGTGAGAAGATTATGAATTGTACAAATACTTCCTTCCCACCAGGTATGTAGCCACTCAGGCTGAGATTTGACCGATACTGCCCGTAATGAACTTGACTACCACCGCTAAGACGCAAAATGATAGATAAGCTGCTAACCAGAACAACAAAGCTGTTAACTGTTAACAGGAACAGAACAATACGATCATGAAAATAGGTTTTGGGGATATGCATTTCTATCAAGTCTAACGGATAACGTCAAAAGTATAAAGTGGCGCGGGTACAGAGAATATTTCATACATCGTTCGGTCTTTCTCGGTGCAAGCACCTGCGAGAGCCCTCCGATGGCGAACTCGGGCTTCGCCCCTAGAGTTCTCATATTCTTAATGCACCTTTGGTGCGGGTACAGAGAATCGAACTCTGCTCTCAACCTTGGGAAGGTTACATATTAGCCACTATACGATACCCGC
>CAYYUY010000013.1:0-12387 GCA_964474995.1 uncultured Candidatus Saccharibacteria bacterium | reverse complement strand
CATCAAAAGCGATGGTTGAGCCATCTTTGCGCTGGATAGTGTCACGAGTACGGACGACTACTGCACGGATAACTGATTTCTTCTTAACGGTACCGGTTGGGCTGGCGTCTTTGACAGTAGCGACAATGACGTCTCCAACACGAGCGTAACGACGACGTGTGCCACCGAGAACACGGATGCAGAGGATTTCCTTAGCACCAGAGTTGTCGCAGACAATAAGTCGTGACTCTTGTTGAATCATTACACTTCCTCCTTGGTCGCAGCAGGCTCTTGGTATGCAATGCCAGCGCGCTCTACGATTGTGACGAGTGCATGTCGCTTACGGGCGCTGAGGGGACGAGTCTCCTCGATAACAACCTTGTCGCCAACGTGAGCTTCGTTCTTTTCGTCGTGAGCCATGAACTTCTTGGTCACTGAGTATTGCTTCTTGTAAATCGGATGCGTCTTGCGTGAAGCAACAGTAACGACAATAGTCTTGTCACCCTTGTTCGAAGAGACGACACCCTGAATAGTTTTTGCCATTAGATGTTCTCCTTTGCAAGCTGCTCACCGAGTACGGTAAGAAGTCGTGCCAAATCTTTACGCTTGTTACGCAGTACGCGGACGTTTGAGACTTCACCCATACGTGTACGACGGCGCAATTCAGCGATTTCCTCACGGAGCTTGGTGCTTTCAATCGTCAAATCAGGCGTCGAAAGTTTTCGGATTTCTGCGATTTTCATGATTACACCTCCTCCTTCACGAGGAATTTAGTTTTAACTGGTAGTTTGTGTGCTGCGAGGCGCATAGCTTCGCGAGCAACTTCTTCGGTTACACCCTGCATTTCAAACAGGATGGTGCCGGCGTGAACCTTGGCAACGAAAAATTCTGGGTTACCTTTTCCGCTACCCATCTTGGTACCAAGCGCCTTGCGGCTGACCGGTGTGTGAGGGAAAATACGGATCCAGATCTTACCACCACGCTTGATGTAGCGGGTCATCGCCTGACGAGCAGACTCGATCTGTCGGGCGGTAATGCGCTCGTTGCCCTGAGACATGAGTGCATATTGCCCAAAGGCGATGTAGTTACCGCTGGTAGCAGGGCCGCGTACTTTGCCCTTGAACACCTTGCGGAACTTACTTCGTTTTGGCATTAACATATTATTTAGCCTCCCCCTTGTGAATCCAAACCTTGATACCGATGATACCGGCACCAGGGTATTTGGCACGAGCAGCACTGTAGTCAATGTCAGCACGAATGGTGTGGAGAGGCACAGTGCCTTCTACAAGCTTTTCGCTTCGTGACATTTCAGCACCACCAAGACGTCCAGAAACTTCGATACGAATACCGAGAGCACCGGCGCGCATAGTAGCTGCTGCGGTTTGTTTAATTGCACGACGGAAAGCGATACGGCGTTCAATCTGGTGTGCAATGTTTTCAGCAACGAGCTTGGCGTAGAGTTCAGGCTTCTTGATTTCCTCGATATTGACACGAACCGTGCCACCATAGATTTTTTCGATAGCTGCCTTCAGCTCTTGTGCACCAGAACCACCACGACCGATAACAACACCTGCTTTTGCAGTGGTGATTGTGACCGTCACGAGGTTTGGTGAACGCTCGATGTCAACTTTATTAATAGCACCACGGCTACCAAGCTTGTTCGTGATAACACGACGGACAGCAAGGTCCTGGGTCAGGTACTTCGCGAAGTTACGCTTCTCGACGAACCATTTGCTGCGCCAATCCTTGTTGACCTGGAGGCGCATGCTAATTGGGTTTACTTTTTGGCCCATATTATTTGCTCTCCTTCTTTGCGTCAGTTACTTCTTTGGCTACGCTCGCTTTTTTAGCAGCACGCTGTTCGCCTTCCACAACGACGTGGATGTGACTTGTGCGGCGCTGGAATGGCAACGCACGGCCGTGGGCGGCTGGGCGGAAGCGCTTCAAACGAGGACCAGGAGTGACAGAGATAGTGATGATACGAAGGGTATCAGGCTTGTAGTTATGGTTGTGCTCGGCGTTTGCTTTGGCACTTTCGATAGCTTTCATAACAGGCAGCGCACTGCGGCGTGGCGTGTGTGAAAGAATGGTCAGTGCATCAGAAACCGTGCGACCACGGACAAGTTGAGCAACAACACCGACTTTGCGGGGGCTCATACTAACACCATTAGCGGTAGCTTTTACTGGCATGACGGTTACTTCTTACCTTTCGCGAGCTTACCACCATGGCTACGGAACTTACGAGTTGGCGAGAATTCACCAAGCTTGTGTCCAACCATGTTTTCGGTGACAAAGACAGGAACGTGTACTTTGCCGTTATGAACAGCAAGCGTACGACCAACAAAATCTGGTGAGATAGTGCTGGAACGACTCCATGTCTTGATGATAGTTCGGTCTTCGTTTCCGAGAGCCGCCACTTTCTTGGCGAGCTTCGGATCGATAAATGGACCTTTCTTGAGAGAACGACTCATATATAGACTCCTTACTTTCGCTTCGCCGCGTGACGACTGCGGACAATAAATTTACTACTAATCTTACGGCGACGTGTCTTGAAACCAAGTGTTTTCTGGCCCCAAGGTGTCTGCGGTGCTTTACCTATACCATGACGACCACCGTCACCACCACCATGTGGGTGATCAGCAGCGTTCATCACGACACCACGAACGCCAGGGCGGATACCCTTGCGGCGAGACCGTCCGGCCTTACCGATTTTGACGTTCTGATGCTGTTCGTTACCAACAACGCCAAGGCTCGCAGTACACTCGAGGTGCACCAAACGAACTTCGCCAGATGGGAGACGTACTTGGCAGTAGTCACCTTCTTTGGCCATCAGCTGAGCACTTGCACCAGCAGCACGTACCATTTGGGCAGCGCCACCAGGTCGGAGCTCAATGTTATGGATAACAGAACCGACAGGGATCGCTTTGAGAGGCAAACGGTTGCCCATTTCGATTGGAGCCTCTTCACCAGAAGTGATAGTTTGACCAACCTTCATGCCGTTTGCAGCGATGATATATGCAGGCTGACCCTTCTGATCTTTGATCAGGGCAATGCGAGCACTACGGTTTGGATCGTATTCGATAGCTTGGATGGTAGCAGTTGTACCAGGAGCTAGGGCGAAATCAACGTTACGATAGAAGACACGAGTACCACCACCACGGTGACGGGTAGTGATGCGGCCCATGTTGTTGCGGCCACTGTTCTTCTTTTTGATGACCATCAGCTTACGACTGGTTTGTTTGCCAGTAATAGTACTGAAGTCTTGTGTGGTCATGCCACGAACACCGTTTGTAGTTGGGTTATAAGTCTTGATTGCCATTACTTCTTCCCCTTCTTCGCAGCGAGCTTAGCTTCCTTAGCGTCTTGCTCTTCTTCGGCGGCGAAGACTGCAATAGAATCACCTTCCTTAAGCGTAACGTAAGCTTTCTTAAAGTCGTTGTCACGACCAGTTGTTGCGCGGCCACCCTTACGGACGCTGCGCTTGACCTTGCCACGAACGTTCATGATGTTCACTTCAGTTACAGTGACGCCGAACTGTGCAGTAACTGCTTCAGCGACGGTAACTTTGTTGGCATCAACAGGAACGACGATAGCGTAGGTGTTGAGTGTCTGGCTCTGGCCATAGGCCTTCTCGCTAATGCGAGGATAGAGTGTCATAGTCTTACTCATTATTTGTCTCCTCCGAGCCATTCGCTGACGGCTTTGAGGGCCTCAGGTGTAATGACGATGTTATCAGCGTTGATTGCATCAAATACGTTGATGTAGTTTGCAGCAACAACTTTGATACCAGCCAAGTTGGCAACGGCACGAGTTACATCTGGAGTCTTGTTCTCGACAACAATCAAGGTAGTCTTTACAGCGCCGACCTTTTCGAGGAATGCAACTGCGTTTGCAGTCTTACCTTTGAAGTCGAGGCTTTCAACAACAATGATGTTGTTTGAGGTGTTTGCAAGGCTGAGTGCCTGGCGAATTGCCTGGCGCTTGGTTGCAATAGGAAGTTTGTGGCTGTAGTTTTCGAGACCAGTTGGACCGAAGACAATACCACCACCGCGCCAGATTGGGTTACGGCTTGAACCGAAACGTGCACGACCGGTGCCCTTTTGTTTCCATGGCTTGCGACCACCACCGCGGATAAGTCCACGAGTTTTGGTGACAGCCAAGTTAGTACGACCATTTGCGAGATAGGCAACGTAGGCCTGCTTCACAAGTTCGTGGTTTTTGACTTCAAGACCAAATACCGTAGCGTCAAGCTTTGCAGCTGTGGTTGCCTTGGTACCAGCCTTTGTGTAAGTTAGGACTGCCATAATTATTTAGTCCTTCCTAGTTTTGTCGAAGAGCGAATCACAACGATTCCTTTTCGTGGGCCAGGAACAGCACCAGTTACACCGATAACACCGAGTTCGGTGTCAACGAGTGCAATCCGGAGATTCTGCACCGTGACTTGCTCAGCACCAAGCTGACCAGCCATTTTCTTACCCTTAAAGATTTTCTGCGGGTACATAGAACCGATTGAACCGGGCTGACGAGTGTTACCCTTACCACCGTGCGTCTTGCGCTGGCGGTGGAAGTTGTGTCGCTTGATCGTTCCAGCGAAACCCTTACCCTTACTTGTGCCAGTGACTGAGATAATGTCACCAACTGAAAAGACCTCGGGGCTGATTGTTGATCCAACCTTGAGGTCTTCTGTTATTTCATCTACACGGAACTCACGAATAATCTTCGGGAGCATTCCGGCAGCCTTAAAGTGACCCTGCTGAGCTTTGTTCACGAGCTTTTCTCGGGCTTCTTCAGCACCGATCTGTACAGCCGTGTAACCGTCAGTTTCAGGAGTCTTCACTTGCGTAACAACGCAAGGACTAGCGGAAAGCAAGGTGATAGCAGTAACTACACCATCGTCTGCGATAGTGCTTGTCATGCCAACCTTCCTCGTAATGAGAGCCTTCATAGTTAACCCTTTACTTTTATGTTCCAGATTTTGTGCGTGACACAAAAATCCTTGCTGGCTGGCGGTTTCTACCTCTGTTACGAGCACTAGACCTTACAACACAGCAAGTTTTGAAACTTGATATACCAAAACAGATTAGCACGTCTTGCTAACTCCTGTCAAGGTGTTGCAAAAACTACATGTACTATACTGCTGCAAATACTAAAATGTGCATATATAGCGTGCAAACGGTTGCGCAATGTATTCGCTCACAATCAATTTGTGACATTTCTCATATTGCATATAACTAATTGTGCATACACTGAAGTTACTAAGGGGGACGTACGATGAATCAACGTTACTACTTGCGAGACAGTGAAACGAACGAACTCTGGTGCTTTGACTACAGTTATTACAGTGGCGATAGCCACATCCTAACCTGGAAAGAGGCCTAGCGGTACTGCTGGCCCAACACCTGTTGGCAGCGGAGTTCTAGTTCTTTCATTTTTTGTGCTTGTTCAGGCGACGATACATTCTGACCCTGTAGCTCAGACAATTGCTGGTATATTTTGAGTGCTTCGGACTCCAGTTGAATGGCTCGTTGCTCGAGTAGAGCGGCTTTTTGTTCGTAAATAACAGCTTCGGATTCATGATTCACGGCCATACTCTGTGCAACCTTAGCCCCACCAAAATTGCGGCTCTGGCTATACTGCATAGCTCGTAGTAACTCGGACTGCACGGCGTTGCGACGCCCATTTGCGGTTAAGCGGGCCTTCTGCGCCTCCAATCTCAGTGACCGTACATCCGCCATGAGCACCCCCTCGTTACAAATGCTGATTCATTCTGTTCGCACAGGCCACAATATATCTGCATGATATTTTACAATCACAGATGCTTAGCCTATTTCGCGTGTGTAATAATTCACTGATTTTTGATTACTAAGCACCTATAGTCATAGACGCAATGTAATTCATGGAGGTGCACTATGGTTATGAGCAATTTGAGCGATAAAGAGATGGCCCGTCTAAACGAACTACGCGATCAGGAGATCTCGGGAACAATTGATGATGCTGGTCGCAGCGAGCTCCAAATGCTACGTGAAGACATGGGTATGGCGAGCGAGTAGTGACGTGAGCCCACGGTCATATAAGCCGCCCTTACAGGCGGCTTATTTTTTATCTACACTGGTTAGGGTGTTGGCTACCAGCCACCGCCACCTCCACCGCCACCTCCGCCGCCGGAAGAACCGCCCCCAGATGATCCACCAGATGATAAGCTACCCGCGCTCGTGTAGCTAGCGGCAGTTGAAAAGCTATTCATTGCACCACCGAATGCTGCAGCATTAAAGACCCCGTTACTCCCGCTATACCAATTTGGGCTTGAACTGGTAGATTCGTAGTACTGTCCGATTCGTTTGTTCCATTCTTTTTCTTGGCCAAACAACACAGCATACGGAAGCACTTTTTCGTACAGTTTCACGACCTGGCCACCATCATTAACATCGATGTTGCCTATTTTAAGTGCACCTTCAGGACTCTGCAACATCTTGAGTCGTTCTGTTTCTGCAACTTTTATGTACTGTTTAAGCCCTTCAAGGTAGCGACTGAGCTCAAGTCCTTTATCTGTCAGTGGCCATAATGTAAATCCAAGCACAAACGAGATAATTGCCACGGCGAGTAATAACGGGTTGAGCAGCACCAAAGATAGTACGAGTAGTATCCAGCCAGCCTTCTTAAACCAGCCAGACTGTGCTTCATTCCGTTGACGAATACCGTATTCGCCTCTTATAAGCTTCTTGAGATCTTTGTCGTTATTTTGCATGCGGTTAACTAAGCCGGCGTTATTCCTCAGCGTTTTCAACGCCAGGCGTGAATTGACGCTAACGGAGCCAAATATATCATTAAGCAACTCTTGTTCTTCTGCTTTGAGCGTCGATATATCTTTGACAACCTCAATGTCATATTGCGCTGACCTCCAGAAGCTCTTTTCACGCGTTTGAATAATCTTTAGGTAGCCCCGAACGGCAAAATCGAGCAGTTCAGCCGTAAATACAGATTGCGCACCTTTACTCAGTCCAGCAACAGTTGCAATGCTTGTGTCTTTTGGGGGTAGGAATTCAGTGATGATTGCCCCCCGGTCTTTACTCCGATTGGACCATCGAGAGGCTTTGATCAACAACCAAATAAGTATGGCGGCGCACACAGGCAGCAAGAACAGCATGCTCAGTACACTAAGGTTCTTTATCTTTTCAACTACGGATTTCTGATATCCAACAAACGTACCTTTTTTGAACCCGACTGCTATCGTCACATTCTCACCAGCATTCAGCCCAGGTTGATCGACGCTGAAAGTATTGCCATCTTTTGCGATATCGCAGCTAGTATTAGAACCTGCCAAGCCGGTGTAACATGAGACATTACCGGTAAGCGCGCTCGCCAATGAGTCTTCTACGCGCAAATGGACAGACAAGTGATCTATCGGCACGCGCCATTCAACGCCGTTAGTATCCCAATACAGCTCATCATCATCAATATTAGAAAAGTATTTAGTCACGTCTCGCTGGGTATAGGTGATCACGTAGGTCTGTGTACCATGAGCATATACACCAGGCTCGCCGATCCTTATCACCGTATTGTCATTACTAGTATAGGTTGAGTACGGTTGTGAATTACCGCTCTCATCAGTCACGGACTGTATACGTAGACTTGTCGAATGGCCGGCGTAGCTACTCGGTACCGCTCGCTCAATCCCGTGGTTAACGTCACCTACTGGTAAATCGGCTGTGATGGTTTCGACTGTCTTAAGTGTAGAACGACCTTGCGCATCCTTACTCAGATCATATTGAATATCATAATTGCTAATTGTCAGACTGTTTGTATCAGCACTGACCGGCAACGATGCGAACAAACCTACACCCAATACCGCCAGCACAAGTAACAATAACCGTTTCATGCGCTCAGTATACATGAGGGTCATTAGGCCACCTCCACGGGTGACCTAATGACTGAAAGACTACACGTAGTGGGTGTGGCTTTAGACCTCTACAATGTCGGCAGTAGCAGCCGCACGCTGAACTGCCTCACACCCTTTTTTGGCACCATCTTTACTTGTATATTCTTCGCCAATTGCAACAATCTCTCCATTGCCTGCTTTCAGACGCCAGCGGTAGCCGTTTTTACTCTCATATACTTCAAATTTTGCCATAGTGGACCTCCAAAGTTATTACAAATTCATAATGCGCCTGGGACTCTTCTAAATCAATGATACATATAGGAAACACCTTACGCTTTTGTTTTATGTATCGATCGTTGTTTAATAGTACTAAACAACTTTAATTAAAACAGGGGCACAAAATGGCGACCGAAAATCAACTTCAGGGCATTCGCAGTGGCCTAAAAGACTACAAAAGAAAATACCTTCGTAAGGAATTTTCAAGCCTAGACGAATCGGCAACAAGAATAATGACTAATAACTTTTTAACTGAGTTACTGGGGTATCAGGAGCTTGTCGAAATAAAGACTGAGTATCGAATACGATCAGAGTACGCTGATTACGTTATTCAGCTTAAACGCAAAAAGCACTTTGTAGTTGAGGTGAAGTCCATCGACTTAGATTTAAATGAGAAACACTTACGGCAAAGTCTGAGCTATGCAGCAAATGAAGGTATCGACTGGATCCTCTTGCTGAACGGCAGAGAGATTCAGCTCTATCGTGTAAATTTTGGTAAGCCAATAACAACAACGCTTATTTATAAGATCGATCTACTTGATAAAGATGACTTCAAAAAGGCTCCTGAACTACTGTGGTACTTAAACAAAAAGGCTGTAGAGCGTGGAGAATTAGAAACGTTTTGGAAAAGAACGAACGCACTTAACCCCACAAATCTCGCAAAACTTGTGTACTCAGAAGAAATAGTTAAACGTCTACGTAATGACTTAAAAGAGCAGACTGGCATTTATTTCCAAATTGAAGATGTTGCAGATTCATTACGTCACATAATTGCTAATAAAGTTGAGTTCCCGAAACCTAAACTTCGTGTAAAAAGAAAAACTGTACTTAAACCTGCCCTGGAAGATACTGTCTCTTAGAGAAAACATCCTGCTAAATTTACTGGCCAGCATAGAGGGCTGCGTTCCAGTCTTCGTCGGAATAGTCTTGAACATCTACGCCCGTACTACTCGTCGGGCCTATATCGTAAAGTTCATGTTCGTCTATATCGCAATCAGTGAGCGGGTAATCTGGACGTAATGCATTGAGGATCACGTCTAACTCTGAGGCTGACAGGTCACCCTCTTGTATCTGTCGGTCACGCTTACCAACATTGAAGTCTACATTTTCACTACGCTGCCGTTCAAGTGCATCGTCAAATGACAAGTTCTTCTGGTTTGTCATAAAAAACGCCTCCTTACCCAATCACAGTATGAATAAGGAGGGTATATGTGTGCAGTTAATTACCTCACACGATCATTATTGAATATTAGTGTGAGACTAGTTCTTTGGTAGTTTGCATGTCTTGGACGAGGTTTTTGAGAATTCCTTCCGCAAACTGATCATCATTTGCAGCGACGATAAATAGTTCCTTGGCCTCGGTTGAATCAAGTTCACCTAATTCAGCTTGTGTGCACACCATCTCAAACACTGCGTGCCTCGTCTGACGAGCTTCCGCTTCTTTACGACGAGGAGACTTCCACGTATCTGTGGAGTTGCTAATTTCTACACTCATATTTGTATTTCCTGCTTACGCCAATAAGTCGCAATGTACGCTCATGTGGGTAGCCATTCTGCCTGAATTCTTACAAAATATACTACTCGGCCATCATCCGGTGTAACCGCAGAAGATCCTCAAGAAGTGAGTTCAGCCACTCCGCACCCTGAAACTCATCAAAGAATGCTCGGTAATACGGCAGTTCTTCATTCCACGATGGTGTTGCCGGTAAGTTCCAAGCTTCTACCCCTGGTTCATAGCCATGTTTTCGATTATTTTCGTCGTGGATATAGTAGTCGGGAGCAGTTTCCTGCGTACTAAGTTCGTCGAGCTTCTTCAGTAGTGCTTCAGATGATTCCATAGCAACTACCTTGGTACCTCGAGCCGCCCACACACCGCCCACGGCCAGCAAGTCAGCATCAGTAACTGTGTCATTATTCTTCATAGCCCGCACAGCCGCCAACATACGATTGGTATCGATATTTTCCGCCTCAAACCTAATGCCACAGGTATCCATAATTTCTTGAGCATACAAATATACGGCTAGTTGGCCTTCGACGTCAGGCGAAAACACAAGCGGCCTATCCGCGCTGATAGCTTGGGCTATCTGGTTGAGTACTGATGATGATGCCAACGCCAATCGATCGGCTTCTGTAATTGGACGCTTGTCGTACCAAAGAGTGCCCGTATTAACCATGTGTATACCCGTATGTAAATCATCAGCAAAGCCTTCCGACGAAGCATTCATCAATGCGCTTGCAGCATAAGCGATTAATACTGAGTTACGAGCCACAAATGGCGCGTCAATTTCTGGATTATGGGGTATTTCCGACATACGTGAGCGCTCAATACAAAAACGACCCTTTCGGGTCGCTTGTGATGTTTACATCTTGATTTCGGCGTCACAGCCGGCTGGCAGGCTCAAGTTCATGAGGCTGTCGATTGTCTTTGGGGTTGGGTTGAAGACATCGATGAGGCGCTTGTGTACGCGCATTTCGAACTGCTCACGACCCTTCTTGTAGACGTGTGGTGACTTTACTACGGTGTAGAGAGTCTTCTTGGTAGGAAGAGGGATCGGGCCCGCAATGGTTGCACCGGTGCGAAGCGCGGTGTCAACAATCTGACGTGCAGACTGATCAATTACTTTGTGGTCGTATGCCTTGAGGCGAATACGAATACGCTGCTGAGTGCTAGCGGTTGGTTTGGCGTCAGCCATAATATATATCCTTTTGTCCCCGATGGACGGTGGTGTCGTAACCTCTGAGAAACATTATTGAGAATAAATTCACCGAGTTCTCGACACAATTTAATTTACTCATGAATTTTACAATATTTTGACTCAAAAAGAAAGCGCCAGACCGAAGTCTGACGCTGATCAGTACAATATAACTCAAAGATCAGTCACCATATGGAATCTGTGCATCACCAGAGAGGTTGTTGAAGAAATCACTGTGGTCATACTCAGTAGCCACGATCACTTCAGCTGCGACCTGCACAATTTGCAGCTTACGCTCGTTTAAGGGTTGATGTTCGTGAGTTGTGGGTAGCGATTCCGTCATACTCATTTCATACTCCTGTAATGTTGATTATTGTGTTCGCGGCAAGGCCATTACTAACCCACGCTTGTCATATAGGTTACCATATTTCATGATTTGGCATAACCACCTTGTAATAGAGTGGTCTATTTATATCAAAACGGGTATATTCACGCTATCTTGCTTGGTAGCGCAGTATTTCTTGTAATTGCTTCTTGCGCTGCGGGGTTGTGGTGGTCTGTGTTGTGTCCGTACTAGTGGGATCTGTCGTGTTTGCAGCGTTTAATGGGTCAGAGGTTGTGGTAGGGCTAGCCTGTTCAGCCGCAGCCGGCTGATTGGTGTTGGTTGTCTCATCGGGTGTGACTATCGAT
This sequence comes from uncultured Candidatus Saccharibacteria bacterium, assembly GCA_964474995.1. GTDB lineage: Bacteria > Patescibacteriota > Saccharimonadia > Saccharimonadales > JALRHH01 > CAYYUY01. The sequence continues at coordinate 873 of CAYYUY010000013.1, read as the reverse complement.
GAATCTTGCCTGAGCTGGCCATTATCGGCTGTACTTGGCGTAGATGCGGCACTAACGGTATCTGGGTTCGGTGTATCATGCCCGAAGTCGAAGGCACCTAGGTATGACACACCCGCTAGTACAACTACAATGGCAATGATAGCCACCGCACTAACACCAAATATGCCGTAAAGAATCTTGGAAATTGGATTTGCCCGGGCTGCGCGGCCTTCTGGTGAGTTGTAATACTCTGCGTAGGCATTATTGACGTAGTCATCCGCATATTGGCTACTGACAGGTGAGCCGGCACGTCGTCTGACATCCTCACGAAGATCAAGGTCACTATCCGGATCATTGTGAAGCTTGTACAGCTTGTTGTAGGCAGTGCGGCTGAAATAGTTCGATAGGGTGTCGTAGGCCTGGTTGAGCAGTTGCATCTTTTCGGTGGAACCACCCATGTCAGGGTGAGCGGTCTTGGCAAGCCGCAGGTAGCTTTTTCGGACCTCCTGCGTCGGAGTGTCTATACTCACCTGCAGCAAATCATAATAATCTACAAACTCACCATGTAGTACGTCGGTACTCATTACTACAATTATACAGCAAATGGCTTATTTAAACCTGAAACGCCCTGTGCGTTAACAAACAAAAAGCCCCGGATGAACCGGGGCTTTGCTGTAATCTAGTGTGATTACTTGTTGATCTTGGTTACGACACCAGCACCAACGGTACGGCCACCTTCGCGAATAGCGAAGCGAAGACCCTGTTCCATGGCGATAGGAGCAAGCAATTTAACCTTGAAAGTGATTGTATCACCAGGCATGACCATTTCCTTGTCAGCTGGAAGTTCAACTTCACCGGTTACGTCAGTAGTACGGAAGTAGAACTGAGGCTTGT
>CAYYUY010000012.1:0-13148 GCA_964474995.1 uncultured Candidatus Saccharibacteria bacterium | reverse complement strand
AGTTTTTAACGATCTCCCTTTTTTGAAGCCACTCTAATAGCACTCCAAAAAGACCGTCTCATCTTAGCTGTTTGATCTCTGTGTGTCAAGAGATAACTAGCAACAAATGCTGTATTTTTTGTAACAGACCAAACAGGGGTCGCAGATTACTCTGCGACTACCTCTTCAGTAGAATCATCAGATTCGTCTTCTTCTTCAGTCTTCTCAACGAGGGCCAAAGAAGTCACTTGGTCACCATCATTAAGTCGCATAATGCGAACACCTTGCGTAGCTCGTCCGAGCTCTGGAATGTCCTTCAGGCCAAGGCGGATCGTCTGACCTTGCTTGGAGATCATGATCACTTCCTGGAGATCACCAACCAGTGATTTCACACCAATCAGCTGCCCTGTCTTCTTATTTACGATAGCAGAGCGAATGCCAACGCCACCACGGGCATGTGCCGTGAACTGTGAAACCTTCGTACGCTTACCGTAGCCGAGTTCAGAAATTACGAAGATGCTACTGCCCTCTTCGACGATATCAGCACCAATGACACGGTCACCAGGTCGGAGACGGATACCGCGAACACCGCGAGAGACACGACCCATTGGACGAACGTCTTTCTCGTGGAAGCGAATAGCCTGTCCTTGAAGTGTTGAGATCACGACCTCATTCTCACCGTTGGTCATACGAATCCACTTGAGCTCATCGCCTTCGTCCAGGTTGATCGAGATGAGCCCTGAGCTTCGAACGTTCTGGTATTGTTCGAATGGTGTCTTCTTGACGACACCGCGAACGGTACACATAAAGAGGTTGCCGCCGCCAGTTCCCATCTGTCTACTAACATTAATGACTGAACTGACCACTTCTTCTGGTTGTAGCTGCAAGAGGTTCACCAGGGCCACACCCTTGGCGTTGAGACCAACAGCTGGGACTTCGTAGGTCTTGAGGCGGAAGACACGTCCCTTGTTCGTAAAGAACAGTAAGAAGTCATGTGTACTAGCGTTGACCACGTGTTCAATGACGTCCTCTTCACGAGTTGCCATGCCACGTTTGCCCTTACCACCACGGTGTTGCTTACGATATTCAGCGATCTGGCTACGCTTGATGTAGTTTGCTGATGTAAGCGTAACAACAACTTGCTCATCAGGAATCAAATCTTCGTCACCAAGTCGGCCGAGTTCTTGTGGTACAACCTTGGTACGACGATCGTCGCCATATGACTTCTTGAGTTCAAGCATTTCGTCACGGATGATCTTGAGAATCTTCTTTTCATCAGCCAAAATAGACTCGAGACCAGCAATGATCTTGAGGAGTTCTGAGAGTTCATTCTCGATTTCCTGACGCTGCAAACCAGTCAGTGTTCGGAGTTGCATAGCCAAAATGGCTTTTGCCTGAATGTCAGATAGCTTGAACTGTTTGATCAGGTTGGCCTGTGCCTCTTCGGTTGTCTGTGACGCACGAATCGTCTTGATGACTTCATCAATGTGATCAAGTGCAATCTTGAGACCTTCGAGGATGTGAGCACGGTCCTTAGCTTTACGCAGTTCGTACTCGGTACGACGACGAATGACCACACGGCGGTGCTTGATGTGCTCGGCAAGGATATCGCTGAGGCCAAGTACACGTGGCTGGATACCATCGATGAGCGCCATCATGTTGAAGTGGAAGCTCTGTTGCAGTGGCGTTAACTTGTAGAGCTGGTTGAGAAGCTTCTTTGGGTAGGCGTCTTTCTTAAGGTCGATAACAATGCGCACGTTACCGCGAGCAGATTCATCACGAAGATCAGAGATACCAGCAATTTTCTTCTCTTTGACAAGGTCAGCAATCTTGATAACCAGGTTCTCTTTGTTCAATGAATATGGAATTTCAGTAATAACAATCTGTTGGCGACCCTTAGCACCGTCGACGATTTCAGCAATACCACGAGTAACGATACCGCCACGGCCAGTTGCATAAGCGGTACGGATTGATTCCTTACCGTAGATGACACCACCGGTTGGGAAGTCAGGGCCCTTTACGTGCTCGAGGAGCTCATCAAGAGTTACCTCTGGGTTGTCGATCATCGCAACCGTTGCGTCAACGAGTTCACCAAGGTTGTGCGGTGGAATGCTCGTCGCCATGCCGACAGCAATACCAATCTGACCGTTCAAAAGAAGGTTTGGCAGCTTGGCTGGAAGGACTGATGGTTCTGAACCAGTACCATCATAAGTTTCACGGAAATCTACGGTATCCTTGTCGATGTCAGCGAGGAGTTCATCGGCAACACGTGTCATTTTAGCTTCGGTATAACGCATGGCAGCTGGTGGATCTCCATCCATGCTACCGAAGTTACCCTGCCCATTTACAAGCATGTAACGCATGCTCCATGACTGCGCCATACGGACCATTGAGTCATAGATAGAACTGTCACCGTGCGGGTGGTATTTACCCATAACGTCACCAACAACGGTGGCGCTCTTACGGTGACGAGAGGTAGAACGAAGGCCAGAGTCGTACATGGTGTACATAATGCGACGGTGGACTGGTTTCATACCATCACGGACGTCAGGAAGCGCACGATCAATGATAACGCTCATTGAATAGCGCAAATAACTATCTTCCATGACGTTTTCAACGCTACGACCTTCAACGGTACGTGAATGACCAGAGTCGAGGACATCAGCGGTCAGTACCTGACCCTGCCGTCGTTCGTCCATAGTAATCTCGCGTTTTGGCGCTGGTGCCTGTTCAATTGGTTCGTTGTTCATCGGTTCTTCGATTGGAGTGTTGTCGTCAGTCATATTAGATATCCAAATCCTTCACAAATTTCGCGTTTGCCTGAATAAAGTTTTTGCGTGGTTCAACTTCTGAACCCATCAACTTATTGAAAATCGTATCGGCATGTTCGGCATCTTGTACCTTCACCTGCACCAGCACACGCTTTTCAGGGTTCATGGTTGTCTCGAACAACTGTTCGGCATCCATTTCACCAAGTCCCTTGTAACGTTTCTGCTCGATAAATCCTGCTTGCTTGTAACGGTCATCATCACCATTAACCTTCAGGCCTTCTTTAGTACGAGCTTCAATGGTTGCATCGAGTACTTTTTCAAGTTCGTCTTCATCATATATAAAGACACTGTTTTTGCGTCCAGCCTTCACGAGCTCAAATAGCGGTGGCTTGGCAAGGTAGACGTGCCCACCATCAATAACTGGCTGCATGAAACGGAAGAAGAATGTCAGCAGCAGTGTAGAAATGTGCGAACCATCAACATCAGCATCAGTCATGATGATAATGCGGTGATATCGCAGACCAGAAAGATCAAATGAATCTTCAATACCGACACCAAGTGCCTTAATAAGGCTCAGGATTTCGTTGTTAGCAAGCATCTTGTCGAGGCGTGCACGTTCGACATTGAGCACCTTACCACGGAGCGGCAAAATTGCCTGGATCTTGCTGTCTCGTCCTGTCTTGGCCGAACCGCCAGCAGAGTCACCCTCTACGAGGTAGATTTCTGATGCAGCTGGGTCCTTACTAGAACAGTCAGCGAGCTTACCTGGCATACTTGCACCATCGAGAACACCCTTTCGAAGGATGTTATCACGGGCAGCGCGGGCAGCCTTGCGAGCGCGGGCAGCGAGCAGTGACTTACCGATGATCTTGCGAGCAATTGCTGGGTGTTCTTCGAGGTAGTAATTCAAGTTTTCAGCCAGGACTGTTTCTACACAGCCACGAACTTCAGGGTTACCAAGCTTATTCTTGGTTTGACCTTCAAATTGTGGGTCTGGAAGTTTAACCAAGATAACAGCGGTCAAACCTTCACGAGTATCTTCACCGGAGAGGTTTTCTTCTTTTTCCTTGAGTAAGCCGTTTTTGCGGGCGTAGTCATTGATGACACGGGTCAGTGCAGCACGGAAGCCAGTCAGGTGTGTACCACCGTCAGGGTTGAAGACGTTGTTTGCAAAAGCCTTCACTGTTTCGGTGTAAGTATCGGTATATTGCAGTGCGACTTCAACTTGGACATCACTGACAGTTTTGTCGACATAGAAAACATCATCATCAACAGGTTCTTTGCCAACATTCAGGTGTTTGACGTATGCCTGAATACCGCCTTCAAAGTAAAAGCCGTAGCGAGTTCCCTTCTTTTCGTCTTCAAGTGAAGTCCGAATACCCTTGGTCAAATATGCTGCGTGACGCAAGCGATCGAGAATAGTGTCGTAGTTGAATTTTGTGGTTTCGAAGATTGTTTCATCAGGGTAAAACGTGATTTCGGTACCAGTTTTGGTAGTTTTGCCGATGACCTTGAGGTCAGCCTTTGGTACACCACGTTCGTATTCTTGTTGATGAGTCTTGCCATCTTTATGAACTACGACTATCAGTTTGGTAGACAATGCGTTTACGACACTACTACCAACACCGTGCAAACCACCAGATACCTTATAGCCACCGCCACCGAACTTACCACCTGCGTGGAGTACTGTTAGTACTGTTTCAACGGTGCTTTTACCGGTTTTTGGGTGAATATCAGTCGGGATACCACGACCATCGTCGATAACCGTGACGCCGCCATCAGCCAATAATTTTACTGAGACTGTAGTAGCATATCCTGCCAAAGCCTCGTCGATACCATTGTCGACAATTTCCCAAACGAGGTGATGTAGCCCCTCGACGCCAGTACCACCAATATACATACCCGGACGTTTACGAACCGGTTCGAGACCCTCCAAAACCTGAATTTGCTCTGCATCATAGCCTTGCTGCTTTGCCACTCGAAATAACCCTCTTTTTACACATGTTACGTTTCGTTAGTACAAGTATAGTAGATTTATCCACCATCTACAACTGTTTGACCCTTGCGTGAACACACGTTTTTGTGGTTGAATAATCATAAGCATCTACGCTAATTAAAGAGAAAAAATAATGTTCAAAAAACTACTAAGCAATCTTCCCTTCAACCCAAGTCTTATTGGGCAAGTCTCTTTCTATGCAAAGCGCCTCCACCGCGAATCAGTAGCCCGCCGCGCAGGGTTTGTGGCCATGGCCCTCGCCCTGGTTCTGCAAATGTTTGCAGTCATTTCACCACCGCAGCCATCACTGGCAAGTTCAAGCAGTGACCTCATTACCGGTGGCTTCAGCAAACAAAGCGAAGCCGTCACGTCATGTAAACAAGATGAGCGTGATTACAAAAAGATCCTGGCACATTACGGTATCACCTGCCAGGACGTTGCGGACGCTCACAATACCACTATTGCACCACGTGACTACGATAGTAAGCTCCATTCTATGGGACGCTTGTCCTATGGAACATCTGGCGAAACGCCCGTCAAAATATCAGGCGCCGGCACACTTTACCTCCGTCATTTTTATAGCCTAAACTACGGAAACTCCTACAAAGCACTAACCGGAACCACGAAGTACGGCATGAAGTTCTTCATTCTCTATGGATGTGGCAACCTCGTACTCATTGGTATCCCGAATCCACCCAAGAAGTGCCAATACAATAGTAACTTGCCCGCAAATAGTCCCGACTGCTTCAAACCATGTCCTATCAAAGGCAAAGAGTCAATCCCTGCCACCTCTCCACAGTGTTTTGAGCCATGTCCTTATAATAAGAGCATCAAAGCCAGCAGCCCCGACTGTTATCAGCACTGTACCGTTAAGGGCAAGGAATCACTACCCAAGGACTCACCCGACTGCTTCGTGCCTTGCGTCTATGACGCCAGCGTTGCAGCCAGTGACACAAACTGTAAGCCCTGCGAGGCATCACAAACCAGCGTCGACAAGACTTCATGTCTAATCTACAGCAAAACAGCGGCTAACTTGACCGCTAATATTCCGAATGCTGATGGCACCACCGCACATGCCAACGATCAGATTGAGTACAGTATCAAAACGACTAATAACGGCAAAGCAGATATCAAGGCCTTCGCCGTCAGCGAAAATATTAGCGATGTGCTCGACTACGCAACGGTTGTCGACCTGCACGGCGGTACAATTGATAGCAGCAACGTGGTGAGCTGGCCAAAGACTGACATCAAAGCAGGTGCTACAAACACCCAAAAAATCACCGTCAAGATTAAGGATCCAATCCCTAATACCCCTGCCTCATCATCTGACCCAGCCCACTTCGACATGACGATGACCAACGTTTACGGTAACGCTATAAACATCAAGCTGCCACCAACCGTTATCAAGACTACTGAACTTGTCACAACAACTCTGCCAAACACTGGTCCTGGTACTTCACTACTCATCGCATCCATCACCACCATGGTAATTGGCTACTTCTTTGCTCGCAGTCGATTACTCGCCAAAGAACTTGATATCGTCCGCACCGATTTTAGCGGCACAGGAGGAATCTAATCATGAGTGAACAACTACGACCTACCGGCTCGGAACAGTTACGCCAACCCGAGCTAGCTGACAATCAACGTGAGAATCTTGAGAAGCTCCAGCAAGCCGGTCAACAGGCCGAAAAAGAGCATGCCAGCGTAGAAGTTGATTCGCTCGTTAAAGCAGCTGAGACACAAGCTATTAGCGGCAAGGAAGTAACTGTCGGTGAGCAACAAGAAAGCTCAGCCCAAACCCAGACGTTTGGCATACAACGGACCCTGAAAGCCGACGCCTACAAGAAGGTTTTGTCACAGACCCGAAGGCAGCTCAAAGCACCAGACCGAGTACTCAGCAAGGTTATTCATCAACCTGCCATTGACGCAGTCAGCAACCTTGCCGGCAAGACAGTTGCCCGGCCATCCGGGCTGCTCGGCGGTAGTATTTGCGCACTCCTCGGTAGCTCATGGCTACTCTACGCCTCAAAACACCTTGGCTTTAGTTATAACTATCTTGTTTTCTTTATGCTCGTGGCAGCCGGCTTTATTATCGGTCTCATCGCTGAGCTACTAATACACGCCATCGCTCGTATGCGTTCGTAGTCTAGCTACTACTTCTGAACATGGAATGTACCGTCACCATCTATAAAGATAGTGTCGTTTTTGTCAGCCGTTTCTTGCTTTGCGGACGTAGCTTGCATTCGTGGTATCTTCACCTCATGCGTTGATGCTGGTGTAGCCGGTTGTGGGGGTACTGGCGTAGGCGTAGGACTTGGTGGGGGTGTCGCCGGAGTTGGTGGCGTGGCAGCTGCAGGCACTTTCCGTTTGGCGAGCCACTCATCAAGGAATGAGCTGCCACTTGCAGGAGGTGCTGCTGCAGGTCGTGGTTGCGCTGGTCGAGCGCTTGGCACCGGATTAGTTGGCTGCGTGAAAGGATTACCACTAAAGGCTGGCTTTGGTTCTTCCTTTGTGGCGAGGCGAGCAAATATCTCTGCTTCCACGGCTGCCTTTGGACGACCATATTTTGCGGCCGAGAGCTGCTTCAACGCCGTGCCTAGCTGTTCATTTGGCGTACCAAGAAGTGGAATCGTCATCATACTAAATGGCTGCGTCGGGATACCACCAATCAGCATCTGAGTCACCGTATTGTAGTTTGGTAGCCTTAAGATATCGTCACGGTCAAAGACAGGCTGGAACTTCTTACTAAGTGAGTCGGCATCAGCGTCAGAGCCAACACGGAACGATACGATTGAACCAACGTTTCCAAATACTGCATCACGAATTTCCTCAGATAGCTGGGTCGTAAACTGGTTGGCAACGATCAAGTTCAAACGATACTTTCGTGCCTCAGACAAGATAGTTGCAAACGAATCGGTCGAGAAGTTCTGGAACTCATCAACGTACAAACAGAAGTCTTCTCGCTGGTCCTCAGGAATGTTCGTTCGACTCATAGCAGCAGCCTGGAACTTCATCACAAAGATCATGCCCAGTAGCTTAGAGTTCATTTCGCCAGTACGTCCCTTACTGAGGTTTACTAGTAGAATTTTCTTTTGGTCCATAATTTCGCGTAAGTTAAACGAGCTCTTGGTTTGACCGATGATATTACGCATCATCTCATTGCTCAAGAACGCACCAAACTTACTCACAAACCAACCGAGTACCTCACTCTTGTGGTAGTCCGAAGTTGACGCCATCTCCTTGTTCCAGAAGTCTAATACCGTCTGATCAGTCACGTGCTTCAGCTTCTGTTTGGCGTAGTTATTATCGGTAAATACTTTTGGGATATCGATAAAGGTTGAACCACCCGGGTCACTCATTAGTGTCAATGCAGCATTGCGGAACCAGTGTTCATAGCGTGGCCCAATAATACCCTGGTGTTGTGGGTCGTAGAGCTTATATAACATGCCAATCGCCTCTTGGATCAAGAAGTCTTTCTGATCAGGCGTATCAAATTCAAATAAGTTAAGGCCAATCGGGTAATCCATATCAGCCGGGCAGAAGTAGATCACGTCTTCGGTACGCTCACGCGGCACCATAGCAAGGAGCCTATCAGCTGACTCTCCATGTGGGTCCACAAAGGCAAACCCCCTACCAGCCAACATATCTTGAAACGCCAGGTTCTCTAGATAGACAGATTTACCGACACCAGTCTGACCGACCACATACATGTGACGACGTCGATCCTCAAGGTTCAAACGAACAGCCTTCTTGGTACCGCGGAACAAGTTGAACCCGAGCAGTAGGCCGTCTTCAGATATATTGCGTGGGCCGTCCACCTGCTTACTGCCCTGGCGCTCGAGCTGCGATGTCGGGATATTCTTTTGGTCTGGGAAGTGAAAAAGCGTTGCGAGTTCAACGGAGTTCAAAATGTTCTGATGATTCTCTGGCGGAAAGAAACGCATGATGTACGCCGTAACAAAGCGTTCCATATCTTTGGCTGGGGTGAATTTGAAGCCGTTCTTGCCTGGTGCATCAAACAGCTGAAAAGACGCGACTACGTTACGTAGGATTGCCTGTGAGCGCTGTGAGATATTTGATGAAGCCACAACGCGGATCATTACTTCATAACCCGGGTATCGTGTCTTATCCTCAATTGCATCGACAACAGCCTGATCAAGCCCTGACAATTCATGGCGTTCACCGCCGCCACCCTTATCTTCTGGGGGTTTTGTGAATGCAACCGCAACTTGCTTGAGCCAGGCAAAACCGCTGCCACCAGAACCGCCTTTGCCCTTGCGCTTCTTGCCAGCAACAGCGAGCGCACTCTTACGCCATTCATTGGTAGCCGGGCGCATCAATATCTGAATACCGACACCGTCTTCTTTATCAAGCGTCGCGAGCGAGTTCAGGAGTGATTCCATAGCATCACGCTTGAGATCTTGGTAGGTTGCAATCGGATAGGCGAAGTTCTCTTTGAGTGTCAGTTCGCCACCAGTAGTACCGCTGATCTTGCCTACAGGGCTAAAGATGTTATGTTCAGAAACTTCTTCGAGTCGCGCCGATGGGTAGGCACTCACCACCGCCTGTCTGACAATTTCGACCAATGTAACTGGTACGGCAGCGTAGTAATACACAAAGCCCCGGACACCAATGATCTCAAATGAAAAGTGTCGCTGACCGTAGAATTTGCTCTTGAACCCCTTCTCTACCGTACTCGCAATAATGCTATATAGAATCTGGGCTTTGGAAATATTTTCCTCGGTCACGTCACGCACATCACGACCACCACCATCAGTATCTTCACTGATCGGTGGCAGGTGTATATAGAGCGGTACCATCTTAAGGCCACGTTCAAAATTCTTCTGCTCACGGAACACCTTACGTACTTGCACAAAAATAATCGGCACGATCAATAGCAGCAGCACAAAGAAGACTACCAAGATTGTAATCAGCGTACCCACCTCTGTTATTCCTCTTCGAGTTTAAGTTCTTTATTGAAGCGTCGCTTTAAATAGTCTGCCTTGAAGCGGTTCATCTCACGGCTCTGAATACGAGGGTCATGCTTGGTCTGGTCGACAATGGATTTTGCCTTTTCAACCCATTCTTTTTCAATCAGATCTAGATCGTCAGCGATCTGAGGCGCTGCCGTAGCAGGGACCGTTGCCTGCGGGAGCGATGGTGACGGCAAGACCGGGATCGGCGCTGCTGGTGGCTGAGCGCTCACACCCCGTTCAATTGCTTGAGCACGCTGAACCTCAGCTACCTGCTCATAATTTGGCAGGAGCTGCTCAGTGGGCACTGGCGCTTCGGGGCCTCCGTAATGCACTGGTGGCAATTCACTATTATTTTGTGGGTTCATAATCTATCTAAAATTATAGCAGTTGCCAGAGGTATATAGAAGACACCTTAGCGTATAAAGTCAGCGCGCTGTAAGTAGAAGGAGGTCACTATAATCAGGCCAACAACGAGAAGTACATCTTTGGCTGATAACTGGTGGATCGATTGAAAGACCAAAAGCATTACGGGAAGTGTCGATATAACACCAGCTGATATAACAGCACGGCGCTTGGGAAGTTTCATAAGTTTCCTTCTCAGTAGCCAAACACTCGCGACAAACAGTGCCGCAAACAACCACAGAAATGGCAGTATCAAAAAGGGCAATGGCAACTTTGTCGGGTTCGTTAGCATCAGGAACAGTGGCCCGCTCAGATAGAAAGCAGCTATCATAACTTTTTTACTCAATTGTTCAGTATTCAGCTTCATCATGTTGCTCATAGTATAACGTAGGACTGTTTCATTATTTGTATACAACTTCAAAAAGCAAAAAGACGATAAATCCGCTGTTATAAATAGACTATTTAGCGCTTACCGTCTTCTGCTTTGACTGACCGCTCTCTTTAGGAGAGCGATATCGGCACATACCTATGTATAGGACCGTAGATTTGTAAGTTTTTGTTTTGGCTTACTGGGTACAGATTAGCAATTTTAATTCGTTTTGTCAATACATGTATGTAGCTATATATACAACATACATCTGTTAAATTCATATCTAATATCAGTTATAAGTTATAAATTTAGTTGCTTTTAAAACAACGTAATTTTTTATATTTACTTACTGACTCAACTATAAACCTTTTAATGCAGCTGACTTTAACCATGCTACATACGCATTATCGTTGTGAATCTATACTGTGCTTAAGCAAGCATTAGACGTTGGCACTGCATGATTTATTGGCCAAATTCAGTAGATCCGACGCTCAATCTTGAGCCAAATTGTACGTACGCTTATGGCTCATATGCGTGAATAAACCGCACTTTACTGAGTCTTTACCCTGCGACATGACACAGAAGCTGCCCGCAATCCTTACCCTACGCAACACCTGTTTCCCTGCTGCATAACCATCTTGATAACCTATATAGTGTATCTGTTAGGTGCTGTGTGTACAGATACACTCAGTACTATCTATATAAGAGGGTAAAATAATTAGCATAATCTTTATTGACAAGGGCTGTTTCGACTTCTATTATAGGGGTAGCACTGAACAAAAAAAGTGCTCAAAAACAAAAAATGCAAATGAAATAACGGCTTATCGCAAGCCGTTATTCTTTAGAAGAAGACCCTTCAATACAAAGAAATACTCAAACAAAATGTAAGTCGAAATACAAAACAACCCGCCTAAATACGGGTTGTTTTATTTTGTTAAGAATTTAAAATATTAAGCATGAGCGTGGCTGTCCCCACTATTCTTGAAGCAGGTATGCAGGGTATCAAAATAGATATCGAGTGTCATATTTCAAATGGACTACCAAACATTATTATTGTCGGCTTTGGCAATAAGGCCATTGATGAGGCGAAGGAGCGAATTCGTAGCGCGTTCGCTGAGGCCAAGATGACCATGCCACGGCAACGTATCACTCTGAATCTCGCACCGGCTGACGTACCTAAAGACGGCACTAGCTTCGACCTAGCGATGGCTGTGGCCATCCTTGTAGCGAGCAAGCAGGTCAAAGAGCTTCCAATGAAGACCATGTACATTGGCGAGCTCGGTCTGGACGCCAGTGTCCGCCCCGTCCGCGGTATCATTGGCAAAATACTAGCCGCACGTGAGCTTGGGTATACTGACTTCTTTATACCGAGCGGTAATAGTGAGCAAGCCGGGTTAATCCCTGGTGTTCGGCTTTTTCCGCTCGCCTCACTGAAAGATGTCTACATGCACGCCACTGGCATAGCTCCAATAACACCAGTTAAAGTAGCTGACGTGACAGCTTATGATTCACTGACTCCGTATCAAAATGATTTTAGCGACATCGTTGGCCAGGCGCGCGCCAAACGTTCCCTCGAGATTGCTGCCGCCGGCGGCCACAATATCTTACTGAATGGCCCACCGGGAACCGGCAAAAGTATGCTCGCAAAAGCCGTGCCCTCCATATTACCCCCGATGGAACTTGAGGAAATCCTTGAGATCACCCACTTACATAGCTTGGCGTCACGCCACTACGACAAGATCATCACTACTCGCCCGTTCCGATCCCCGCATCACACGGCCAGCGCTGTATCTATCCTCGGCGGAGGCCAGAACCCGCGCCCCGGCGAGATCAGCCTCAGCCACCGTGGCGTTCTATTCTTTGATGAATTCCCGGAGTACGGCCGAGCGACACTCGAGGCGCTTCGCCAGCCACTCGAAGACAAAATTATTACCGTAGCACGAGCTCGTGACAGCCTTGTGTTCCCTGCTGATTTCATGCTGGTCGCCACTGCCAACCCCTGCCCCTGCGGTTTCTACGGTAGTACAAAAACCTGCCAATGTATGCCACATGAACTCGTGAGATATCAACGCAAATTATCTGGCCCAATTCTTGATCGTATTGATCTGTACGTCGATGTTGATGAAGTAAAGCACTCATCTCTCCTGGATGATAGCGACAAGACAGAACCAAGTGATGCAATCCGCCGGCGCATCACAAACGCTCGTAAACGGCAGCTCGAACGGTATAAAGATCCCCTCAAGACCAATGCTCGCCTGACCAGTCCCGAGGTCAAAAAATACATCAAGATCACGCCCGACGCACAGGCTCTGCTCAACACCGCTGCCGAAAAGCTCGGCTTATCAGCTCGGGCCTATATGCGCCTGCTCAAGGTTGCCCAGTCAATCGCCGATCTCAACGGCACCACTGGCGTCAGCACTGCAGACATTAGTGAAGCACTCCAGTATCGGCGACAAACCGAAAATATCATGTAATCCACACATTGTGGGGCCAAAATAAATCGAAAGCTTGACCCCTGTTGCTTAATCTGTTAAAATCATTCGGACTAGTTAAATAGTAGTTAAGGAGAAGCCATCAACCAGTCAACTCGCCTGAATAACGCCATTCGGGCAACACAATTACGCGTCATCGATGAGGACGGCCAACAACTTGGC
>CAYYUY010000011.1:0-20559 GCA_964474995.1 uncultured Candidatus Saccharibacteria bacterium | reverse complement strand
GACGACCAGCAAGTACTGTTCAAGGTTGGCGATGTTGAACTTGTAACTCGTCTTATTGAAGGCGCCTACCCCGACTACCGCAAACTTATTCCTCGCAGCTTCGCCTCATCCGCGACGCTAAAGAAGACTGACTTTGTGAATATCACTAAGGTTTCAAGTCTGTTTGCTCGTGAAAGCGCTGGTAGTGTAACGATTCATAACGATGAAGCTGGTAAGCAAGTGAGTATTCGTTCAATTGCGTCACAACTCGGTGAAAACACCGCAAATGCTGTCGCAAATGTACAAGGTGACGGACTTATCACGCTCAACTCTCGCTATGTACTCGACGCTCTACATGCATTGGCTGGCGAAGATGTGCTGTTTGCCTTTAACGGCAAAGTAGAGCCATGTATTGTCTCGAGCCCGTCTGAAAAAGATTACACGCACGTCGTAATGCCTCTCAAATCTTAGTCCACGCTACAATATAGCTATGATTACCGATATTCGGCTGCAACAGTTTCGCTCATATACTGATGAGTCGTTTGAACTGAGCCCAGGTGTGAATATTATTGTTGGTGCTAATGCGAGTGGTAAGACGAATCTGCTTGAGGCAATCCTGGTGAGTTGTCTCGGTAGTTCGTATCGTGCCAAAGACAGTGAACTCATTGGGTTCGAAAAACCATGGGCCAGAATTGATGTGCACACTGTCGAGGGTAGCCGTGTCGTGAAGCTTGAGCCGCAACCGAGCGGCCTTGTTAGAAAATCGTATGAGATACAAGATCAAAAGTTTGTACGGCTATCACTTCAAAAAACAATCCCAGTGGTTTTGTTTGAACCGAACCACCTACTACTCATGACTGGCGGGCCGGAGCTTCGCCGAGAATACATTGATAATTTATTAGAGCAAACAGTTCCTGGGTTTTCGAACGTCCGCAAACAATACAGGCGCGCGTTGTCGCAGCGTAATGCCCTACTCAAACAAGGCCCGAGCATCAAAATGCAGCTTTTTGCGTGGAATATTCGACTGAGCGAACTTGGTGGCCAAGTTGTGAAGCACCGATTGCAACTGATAGAGCAACTCAATAAAGATATTGAAGGTCTGTATCAATCACTGTCGCACACCAAAACGACGGTTTCGTTGCAGTATCAAACGAATTGTCTCGTCACCCAGTATAGTTCTGACCTGTTACATAAACTCGAAGCTGGAACTGATACTGATTTCTTACGCGGGTTCACGGCCTATGGTCCGCACCGCGATGACCTTGTGGTATTACTCGATGGTCATACGATGCAGACATCGGCTTCGCGCGGCGAGACACGTACGATACTGCTGGCGCTCAAAGTACTGGAGCTACAACTCCTAGAGTCTATCCGTGGCGTGAAACCTATCCTGCTGCTCGACGATGTCTTCAGTGAGCTTGATGGCGCACGTCGCCGAGCCCTAACAAGTTATTTAGAACCGTATCAAACATTTTTGACGACAACCGATGCCGACATCGTTCTCAAGCATTTCACCGAAAGCTGCAATGTTATCCCGCTAGGGAGCTAGAGACTATCACTTCCGTCATTATTGGCACCATCATCAATATCAGAGCTATACAAGACTCTATATTTTGATTCGTCTAGTCCACGCTTTTTAAACCAGTATGGAATGATTGCCTTTGTGTTTTCGGTGAATGCCGCTACGTCTTGGGTGCCGGAGGGAGGGAGGATTATTACCGAAACAGTTTTATTATCCGGATTGTATTCTAGACGGAAGCCCGCGCCATCATAAGGCATGTACGGTAATATTGGGTCTGACTTGTCTGTGCCGTATTTTGCCAAACTCATAATGTTTTCGCATTTAAAATCACCATACTTGAGTTGATCGACTGGTAAACACTCGGGCTTAATGGTCCCAAGATCGATGTTCGCTAAAGAACCAGATTGCGTTACCCAGTCATATGTTATTTTCCACGATTGTTTTGCGCTCTGTATATCAATAACAATACTACTCGTGTTCACAGTATGGTGTACGCCAGACGAATCAGTGGACTGATTGGTTTGTTCTTGTTTGCAGCTACCCCCCCGAATAGTGGCTTTATAGCCATCGGACGTTTTCAGTTTATTATAGTCATTGGCTGACTTCACGAGACTATACGTCTTTGTCTCGATATCATCTTTTACATTATTATGAATATCTTTAGAGCACTGTGCTAAGCCCTGAATATTCACTATTCCAGACTTCACATGATTGCCAGAAACAACAACCACCACAGCAAATACTAGTAAAAATAATCCTACCACTACCGCAAGTAATGTATTCTTTTTCATAGAATTTCTCCCATTAGTTTGTGCTACCTGGGCTAGTGTTTATCCCGGCCACTTTTAGTTTGTTGCCAACGTATGCAAATGTTGCATCTGGATGCTCTTTTTTGATGTTGTACTTTCGTATAGATAGGACATTAGCTTCAGTATAGTTATTCTCGATAGTAATAACAGTACCATCAGATAATACACCCATCACAACACCTGTATGTCCATTACTACTACTTGAGCTATAGCTGAATACGGAATATGGTTTAGGTACACTTCCTGTCGGTACGCCTTTTGCTTTGAGATTTCCTACAACCTCTCCACCACTTCCATTTCCAAAGGTATATTCTGTTTCGTTGGTTACGAACCAGCCACTCAGGGCGGTACATTGGCCACAATAAAGCGCACCCCAACAGCCACCACCATTGCCAACCGCACCATCGTTCGTAAAGTGGAGTTCAAGCCCATCGCCCTTTTGCACTTTACTGATGGTATGTCCACCAGGGTGATATTTAGCAGTTGTGTCGCTTACAAATTTCATGGCCCATGGTATAGCATCATTAACTGTACTGACGCCACCAAGTTGGCCGGTGCTACAGCTTCCCCCACCACCCGCGCCGCTGTACTTTTTGAGTATATCCGAGGCGCTAGTCACGCGTTCTTGTATCTGGCCGGCAGTATCACCCGAACCCTCGTAAAGCTTATGAAATAGCACAGCGGAACCATTATCACCAGTTGTGCTGGTAGTAGCATTGAGCTGGCTGGCGATATCTTTTATTTTCGTACTGTCGCCACTCCATGAAAAATTAAGTTCAATAGAAAGTAATTTATCATTATCTGCAGGAGGGATGTCTTTATCTACTTCTGCATTACCCCAGCCTTCACCGTAGTATTTTTGTAGCCCAGCTTTTTGTATTTCTGCAAAAAGTAGTGCCTGCCTTGCCTGGTATGTCCACTGCGCGATACCAAACCCGGTCTTGCCATCACCATTACTCGGGATGGACTTAGTTGTTCCGTTTTGTTTCATTGCTGGGTCAAACGTGGAGTCTTCTTGGACAAAGTTGCCCATGATGCCCGCTACGGCTACTGGCTTGAGCCCCTGCCCGGAATAATAGTTCCAAATTTTCTCTTCATTACCAGAACCCGATAACGTCGCTGATGCTGAGCAGGTGCTGTCACCAGCACTGACAGCGACATCAAAAGTATAAATATTCAAATCATAAACTTGTTTCTGACAATCGCCCAATCCTTGGCCACCTGCTGCGCTTGATGGATCACTGCAGTCATTTGTGGCCGCCGATACCTGGCTGAGGGGTGTCAGAGTACACAAAAAGAGAAGAAGAACTAAGTAGATAGCAAGGCGGGTTACAACCGTCCGCTGCTTATTCTTATGCAATCTCATGAGTACTGAGCCTCTATGCTAGAGTGTCGTGTTCTTATTGACATGCGGTTGGTGCCTTCCAATCCTGACTGCCTAAGGTGCCGCGGGTCCAATAACCATAGCCACGGGCCGTAGTGAGGGCAGCATTGTATAAGTCAGCGTTGCCCTTAATATAGGCCTTTACGCCCGCGGCGTTAAGCTCGGCTGTTATCTGGGGGTATAATTTGACGAGCCTGCTAGTCTTTACCTCGAGTGACAAATTAACCTTTTTAGCGGCCAATAGCTTGATCATGTAATCCAAGGTGTAAATCTGGCTTTGTCCATCACGATTCCTTAGTCTGGTTACCTCCGCGAGGGTCATCTCAGATACTCGCGTGTCTTTAGGTAGCTTACCTAAAGGATCATAGAAGTCTTCTTGCTTCATAGGCTGTCCCCAGTGAGTTGCCACAGGTACGTTATCTTTAGTGACCTGAATATCAAGATCTATTGAGTCATAACCATGCGCTGCGGCGTAGTTAATTCCAGCCGGTGAGTTTTCCTTTGCATAACTATTGATGGCAATGCCGCTTGACCAGTGAAGCATCTTACCCTGGATACTTGTGCCCTTCATTTTAGTGACTGTATAACACATTGCTCCGGCGCCACTTGGTATATCAGAGCCTGAAGTACCACCACCATTGACAGAAACATGGGCATATACAAGATCATGGTCAGAATATGAGTCAGGATCATGGTCGGTTTTGCCTCGCTTGAGCTCCTTCTGCCAATCAACTTGTACTTCCGGTGAGGTGTAGATATAGTCCACGTCACCGACGCCCCCGTTATTGCAAGTCATAGCAGGCCCATTCGCACTTTTCATAAGACCATTTTTGGCGAACATACAGAATAGTAGGTTGTTCACATCATGCTGATATGTTTCGTTATTATCTGTTCGAACCCCATAGCCCTCGTTAAAGTCACCGGTAAAGAATATCGGTACACCCGGATTATCATTCTTGAGTTTCGTGATCTCCTGGACGTATACTTGGGCCGCTAGATAGCGTCTTTTTGAAGGATCATCACCTCTTGATTTGACGACGTTTGCAATATTATGTGTATTCATGACGATGATGGTTTGGCCAGTCTGGGTATCTTGTAGCCAAATAACGGGGGCATTTGCCTGGTTGTCGGTGGTCTGCTCACCATTACCACAACCGCCACCTGCTTCTGAATACTGAGGGAAGCTCACAAAATCTGATTTTGTGAGGCTGAATCTCGCCTTGTTGTAAACGATGGCGAAATTACTTGAACAAAGCTCACGGTAGCCATTGCTGTCATCTGATAGATCTGGGAAGATCCCATAATTGGCATTTGACAAAGCAGTCCTATAGTACTTATATTTTGCCTGGTTTGTTTCTTGGGTGCCAACGACATCCATTTGATTAGATACAATAGCTTGGACTCCATGCTCCCAATCTGACTTGTCAGTTGCACCACCTGGTTGATTGTAGGTACCAATAACAAAGCTGGTTCCACCCCCTGCTGATGAATCCGTTGACCCAGTCGCACCAACGTTATCGCAAGACTGCGTGTCCCCTTCATAACAAGTGAGGCTATCCATGGTTTCACTGTCGAAGATGAAGAAACGAATCGTTCGCCATACAGGGCTGCTATCGCTACAACCCTGACCAGCATATGTATCGTCGTATGCGGCAACCGCATCAGTTTTGCCATCTACTGCCCAGTTACCGTCTGTATCAAGCTTGATATCTACATTGAAGCATCTCTTGGCTTTTGCTATTAGGTCGCTACCACCAGAGCCTTCCAGTGCATCACGAGCGTGACCTGCATTTACATAAGGGTCGGCCACGGACGGATCTTGCATGTCCGTATCACTGAAGCCGTAGACCGGAAATCCGTAGTCATACGGAGTCGCGGCTGCATGAACTTTGGCTCCGCCCAGGAAATTGTTAAAGATGCTACCAAATGTGTGCGTGACATTGAAGACTCCGGACGCCATTTGTGAAACGTTCTGAGTTACATTAGGATTTTGTTTGTCTATGATGTGCGAAGCCAGTGATTTTTGGTCGTCTACGTTGAACATCCTATAGGCGAAACTGCGCGAGTTAAACTCTTCTTGATCTAGTTCACTGCTACTTGATTTGATTGCTGCTGCCTGTGTACTACTGAGCGCAACACCACCGCGACCAAGCGCATTGTCGTTGGCTGCGAGGAGTGTTCCGTAGTTGGCATTATTACCGTAGTCGGCACCAACTGCCAGAGGATCGACAGGAGAACCAGACAACCAGCGTGCAGCTAAATCTATCGCCTTTGGCGCCGCAAAGTACCCAATAGTACCTTGCACTAATGTCCCAATAGGACCGGTTGCAAACGAGAGAGCCAGGATAGTAAATTGTCCAACAGTGCTGCATGCAGCACCAACTGCAGTCCCAATTGCGCCAGCACTCAAGAATCCAAAGGGTGTTCCCTTACCTATGCTCGTGAGTGTCTCGCTCGGTACCACCCCCCCATCACTCCCAAATTCTGCCTGAATACTTTGGGCATCTTGCCAACTGGACTGTTTGCCACTGGAATCCACACCGTCCATCAGGTCGCTATAATACCCCACTTGATCGAGGTCAACATCACCACTTCCGTCCATCATTTCGCCAGCAATACCCAAAACTGACATACCGACTCGTATAAGCGGCAGCACAACTTGTGTTTGTTTGAGAGCTCCGGCTTTGTCGGCGACTGATTTAAGTAGGCAGGCAACCCCAACCGCACCTGCACCGCCAAGTGCTACTTTACCGCCAAGGCTACCCTTGAACCCCTCTATCGCCCCCGGTTTCCCGCTCTTGGCATCCTCGGAGGCAGCTGTTGCCTCTTTGACGACTTCGTCTGCAGCGGCTTTGGTAGCATCACCATCAGCCGATGAGATTGGGTCACCTTTGGAATCACGTGCTATTCCGTCTGGTCCGGTGATCGGCGCGCCATCCGAGACTTGCGTTACTCGACTCTTGCGCCATTCAATAATCTTTTGGTCAACACCCCCAATGATTTTGTCATCAATTCGTTGTATCGGATGGAATATTGAGGCAGATCCAGCACGCTTGCCAAGCATTCGTGACCCGATCCAGCCTATCTTTTTCCCATAACCTGCCTCATTCATGAGGCCCCTACTTAGCCCAGAAAATGTCTTGTAGCTGTCGCCTGTAGCCGACATGTTTATCTGTATATGATCGCCACTTCCAGAGATTAGGTTATCTGAAATTCCCATCTCCCCTGTCAGCTTAGCCTTGACCGCTTTGTCGTCGAGGCCCTTGAAGCTCTCGCCCTGTCGATTAATTTCATATCCTGTGCCATAACCCAGGCCACTTTTATAGGTAGATTTGAACCCAGCAGCATTGAGCTTTACCTCAAATTTATCGGCATAATGGTTGGCAAGCATCGACATACGCAAACGCTCTGGGTGCCCTGGATTGAGTGCAAAACGAATAAGGTTCGTGGTACGAATGTCGGACTGATCTTCTTGAGATGAGAAGTGAAAACTAGATAATACCTGCGCCATGTGTATAAATTCAAGCGGCCCCGAGAAGATACTAAAAAATCCAAGTATAGCACCAATACCGAGTCCGGCTGCGCTACCGGCTATGGCTTTTTGTCGCCCCGATAATCTTGTTTTACGTTTCCCTTTTTCTTCAGGACTAAAGCCTTTACCTAGTGTGTCAGATACTTTGCTCTGTTCATCGGTTGCAGCTTTGGTTGGTGCTGGGCTGGGAACTGCGGCAGCTTCGGCTACTGCTGGATTGATAGTCTTAGGGCTTTCCTTACCAACAGCACTAAGATGTCCGCTTGAGCGTGGCGTGCTTTCGCCACCGCCCTCAAGAGAGCGTAAATTAGGGCGAACTACGGGCTGTTCGTCGTCTGAGTCGTAATGCTGAAGTGCGGGTTCTCCCATAAGTCTGTTCGGGTCCTATTATACTCCTGGATAGAGTCGGTTTTGCAGGTCGATGGTTCCTTGGGGTTGGCTGAACTCCCCCTGTTGTTCAATTTGCCGGACTTGGTCTGGATTGGTAGTAATAAGCCCGGTTTCAGTTGGGCTGGCAGCGATCTGGATATGGACGTGGTTCTGGCCCGCGAAGAATAATCCCTGCCCGACCGGGAATTGACTGAGGCGTTTCTTTTCTTCACTGGTGAGTTTGAAGACGTCAGACAACACGTCGACGGCCGACGGTGACTGCTTGAGCAAAATTTGCATTGAAGCGTTGGCTACAATCGCACGTCCCATGCGTGAACCCATGAAGTCTTCGACATCTTGAGTGATGGTAGTGATGCCAAGGTTATATTTACGGGCACGCTTAGCAAGGCTGAAAAGGAAGTTTGCAGAGTCTTCATATTTCATAAGCTGCCAGGCCTCGTCTACGATCAGTATGCGACGCTTTTGGTCTGACTTTGTCTTGTTCCAGATGAAGTTTAGGACAATGTACATCGCAACTGGGCGGAGCTCGTCCTCGAGGTCACGAATGTTGAACACTACCATTGGGTTATTGATATCAATATTACTTTGCTGTGAGAAGATACCAGCGAATGTACCAGTGGTATATTTACGGAGACGTTGTGCAAGTTGCGGACCATTACCACCCATGTGAAGCAAAGTGTCATAGAGGTCATTAATGGTTGGTGGTGTTCCGGTATGTGTCAGTGGGTCGTTGGTAATACCGGTGCGGGCGTAAGTTTCGATGAGCGCACTGTCGAGGTCTGCTTCTTCACTTGGTGTGAGCGCCGGCATCGTCACGCCGCCTTGGCCTTGCATCTGTGCCTGTGCGCCACCCATCATCAAACGAAGGAGTCCATGAAGGGTAATGAGGTTGCTGCGAAGTGCGTTGTCGGCTTCTTCGGAGTCGACAACTTGCGGCAAATCAAACGGATTGATACGAGTGGTTGAACTCAGGCTGAGACGAACATAGGCGCCACCAACGGCTTCGGCCATGCGCTGATATTCATTTTCGGGGTCGATAATAAATATTTCAGTACCCATCATCATGCTACGGAGCGCTTCAAGTTTTACGGTGAACGACTTACCGGCACCAGACTTTGCGAACACGACAGAGTTGCTGTTTTCCAGCGTAAATCGATCAAAAATGACTAACCCGGAGTTGTGCATGTTGATTCCATACAGGATGCCGTCTTCTTGGCTCAGATCAGCTGAGGTAAAGGGGAAGCTTGTGCTCAGTGCACCGGTACTGAAGTTTCGGCGAATCTGGAGTTGGTCAGACAACTGCGGTACCACACTGTTAAGCCCCTGCTCTTGCTGTGAGGTAGCTGCTTTCGAGTAGACGAGTTGTTGGCCGAGCATTGATTCAACCTTGTGCGATACAAATTCAAGCTCATCAAGGCTGTGACCATAAATCGTGAAGTACAAACCAAAACGGAAGAAGCGCTCTTCACCAACCTGGAGTTTGTCACGCATTTCTTCGGCATCGAGGATGGCAGCCTGTTTGGCTGGGTCACGAACACGGCCTTTTTCGCCGTCGATCTGGATGCCGGCCTCGAGCTGCCCTACCTTTTTGCGAAGGTTTTCGAGTACAACCTGGCTTTCTACAGGGTAAATAAACATCGATAGGTCAATAATCTCATCGAGATTAATCATGCTACTGAGCCAACCGGTGTATACCTGACGAGGGTAGCCGTAGACATAATATGTTCGGGCGTAACGGGTGCCAATTTGGAAGTGTGTACCAAAAAACTCTATAGAGCTCGGTGCGATGAAGTCACGAAGCGCGGTAATACCCTTTTGGAATGCGGCCTGAACTTCTTGTTGCTCGCGGGCACTCTGCATCTGTGCTAGCGCAACAGGATCATTCTGGTTCTTTTTGGCCATTATTGCATTTCCCTGTTCAGGTTTGGTTGTGGGGCCATGCCAACGCCCTTTTGTACGACTAAAGCCGTCAGGTCGTCAAAGTCTTTGAGCTGTTGGCGGGTCGCAGTGTCGGGGTTGTAGGTGTCGTAGTAAAGCTCGATAAGTTCTTGAGTATCAAGTGGTAGCCCAGGTACGCCACACTGTTGTAGCCCAGCAAGGGTTGCTTGTACACGGTTGCGAAGCTCATCCTTGGCTTTGGCGAGGTCAGGTTCATTGATCGTTACGTGTTGTTCTTTGCTATTGAATAGAGAGCCGAGACCCGAAAAGAAGTTCTTGCTCTGGCTGTAGGCCTTTTGAACATCAGTAACCGGAAAGAATGGAATAACCATGTAGAACTTCTTGTCCATGATATTGGTTTGCTGCGCCAGCCCATCCATGTACCCAATGTAATCTTCCATCAACATCGCCAGGAGCATGTTGTCGTGTTCGCCGCGAATTTTGTCGAGCTTATCGAGATATGGACGGAGGTCAACCTTTTGTGAGCGTACAAAGATCTGGATTGGGAAGTAGAGCGAGTTCAGGAATCCCTGGTAGCCGTACTCTACGCCTTCACGTTCCTCGTTGCTCATCAGGTCGAAGTTAATCGACTTGAGCATGATGACGCTTCGGAATGACCCATCGTTCATGATGACGATTCCATCGCGAATTTCGGCAATCTGAAGTGTATTTTGAGTGCTATTAGGGTTCGTTTTTGGCGCTACGGCCGGGGCTGGTGGCAGTACTGCGGGTGTAGCCTGATATGCTTGTGGTGCATATTGCTGCGGCTGCGGCGCTACGTAGGTGGGCTGCGGTGCGGGTGCTGCATACTGTGGAATATTGGCGGCTACCTGATAACCAGCCTGTGGCGTTGAACCACCAGCAATAGGGGCCGCATATTGCTGCCCTTCGGGCTGTCCTGTAACGGTATAGCCAGTTGCGACAGCAGGCTGTGGTCCGTACGCACCATACATTGCGTCTGGTTGTTGTGGCACGCCGTTCGGCTGTTGCGGATTTTGTGTTGACGGATCCATGAACTAGATTTTCCCCACCCTCTCAGAGGTTTGCATATGCGGCTTATTATACCGTAAGCAGTTACTGACTTAAAGGGATGATTTGAGATAACTCACCCCTGATATTGACTAATGGAGTGAGATTACGACTTCATCGTCGGATGAGTTCTGCTCTTTTGCTTGCCGAGCGATGGTTGAAATATTGAGGTCATCATTTTGTGAAAGCTGTGTAATTGCTGGCTTTGGAGCATGTTGAACTGGCGCTGTCGGCTTTGGAACTGGTGCGCCATGACCAAGGGGTGCGATATTTCTGAGATGTGTCTTTGATGGGTCGGCTTGACTGTTGCGTTGATGTTGCTTGTTCAGGAAAGCTGCCTCATCCATCGGTGTGACTACTGGGACCGGGGCTTGTTGTACTGGGGCTTGTGGTGGGGTCGCCAAGAACCACTGATTGGTCGGTTGAGTAACCGGTGCGGGCGCAACGGCTGCTTGTTGCATCTGCTGCACGATCGCCTGCCTGTGAGCTTGTGTGGAGGCGGTGATCATCTGGTCCAGGTGTTGCGCAGTCGGGTTGTTTCGCTCATCAAGGATATCGTCAGTCGCAGTAACTTCAACGTTTGATACTTCTTGTGGCAGTGACCTTGAATCAAGCAAACGATCAGAAGTATCCATCGAGCCAATATAGCTAGGCTGCGTATTCATATTGATATTGATATTTTTGACTGCCCAACCACGGCTGTCGATAGTGCTGGCAAGCGCGTGCAAGCGGCTTCTGACCTCTGTTTGTGACAGACCGTCAGTCAATTGTCGTTCGACTTTTTTGGGCACCGTTATTGTGACCAAGTCTTTGATACCGCTCTGGTCCCAGATGCGCTTACGGGGTTTTAAGAAAAATCGAATCTTGGCCAACAACCAAATCTCTGATGATTGGTCTTGCCCAAAGGGTGCAGCAAGTACCCCAAAGAGCACCATTGGCGGCAGGAATGGTATAGCTAGCCATGGGGAAACAATTGCAAGCTTGAAAGCCATGAAGCCCAAAACAACCACAATAACGGCGTACAGAAACTGCCGTAAACTGAGAGGCCCAATAAGCTTGTCCTCTGCTTCAATATCCTGGATTACTTTATATGTCGACATATCTTCAATTATAGCCTAAGTACCATTACTGAGTGGGCGGTTGGTAATCTGGATTGTTCGCATTCTGTGGGGGTGCACTAAATCGTTTAATATCTTCCATGTGGCCTTCACCATTTGTATCAGATCTCAACCTATTTATAGCAGCTTGAAGCGTAGGCTGGCTCCCCACAACGAGTTCATTGACCACCATTTGGTTTTCTTGACTGGCAAACGACTTGCTTTGGTCGAGCTGGTTAATCTGTCCAATTGTTTGCTTAACTTCCATTGATGCTTCAGTTTTTTGCTGCGCGCTTGACTGGTTGTCATTAAGGATCGCAAGATTAGTCTCAAGATGGGACTCCAGGGCGCTAGTAAGATTTTTGACCTGAGCTGGTTTACCACGAAGTAACGTGACTGGATCTGCGCCTCTTGATGCGGCAACCGTAGCACCATGGTAGGCTGCTGCGCTTGTACCGGCAGAATCTCCTGCCATTTCAGCCTGTGCGAGGCCGTTAAGTCTGCCGAAGCCTGGTGCAAGGTCGAATCGTCCTGTGCCCTTAGTCACTGAGTTAATGTTACCTGCCAAAGCTGCCACCTGGCTTTGGTTTCCGTTTGAAGCCCGAGCAATTGTTTTACCGACCTGCTCTAAGTTATCGTATCCAGTACCAGTAGCAGCGAGTTGATTCGCTGCCCATGTTTGTCGCTGTCGACCAAATCCACCACCTGCTTTGGCAGCTGCAACAGCTGTGTTGATTGACCCCTCGTCCATACCAAAGTCTTTTGCCATGTTTGCTCGAGCCTGAGATTCGGAAGCATATGTGAGTGCACGGAGTGCTCCGTCATTGTGTTGCAGGGCTTGGCCGGCTGCAGACTTAGAGAACTCAGCACCAGCATTATTAATTTTCTGTTGATATGCCTCGCGTCCTCGCGCACCAAATCCTAGGCGACTTGTTGTAGCGCGACTGCTAAGGGCGTTCAGCCTTGCATTATTAAAGCGATCACCATTTTTAAGTGCTGCACTGTTCTTTGCCATCTGTGCGCCTCTAATGTTCTTGAGGCGGTCGAAGCCACCACGGGATCTATCATTAGCGAGCGAGAATACGGTACTCATCAGACCACCAGCCAGCTTGAAGGCGAACGGCAACAGGAAGTACGGTGCGTAACGCACGATAAGCGCCAGGAATTGCATTTCGGTGCCACCTTGGCCAAGTAGGTTGGATAGGGCTGTACCACTTGCGATAAACGCCATGATAATTGGGAACATAACAAGCGAGGTTATGAATGCGTTTTTCCAGAATTCCCAGATCTTCTGAGTACCTGGCAATATATATGCGGCAATCGCAATCGGCGCCATGAGCACACAAACCATGATTACCATCTGTCGTACGGCAAGGACGAGCAATCCAACGAGGAGCGAGAGGATGACGGTTCCCATGAGGCTCAGCAATCCAAGGCCACCAAGTGCGACCCCAACAGCAATTGCCCCAGTAGCACCAATACCGAAGGCCGCGACGTGCGTACCCGTCCCCGCGCCAGAACCACTGGTAACCACGGACGATTGGATGATCTTGTCTATGAGTAGGCCGATGTCATTAAAGAAGTCAATGACAAAGATTAGTATTGGTGTTGCAAGCGCGATGCCAATCGCGGCAATAAGGAGCCTCGGCATAATCTTTTTTATGGTGTAAGCATCAAACAACTCCAGGCCAAATGCTTGACTGGCAATCATAATCAGCGCAGCAATAACCAGTAAACTGAGGCCGATATTCCTGAAGTTTTTGGCGGATCCCTCAATGCCTTGGGTGATTTGGTCAATTGGTGTGTACAAGAATTGCTTGATAATCTTTTCCATAGCCCCGATAGTGTTGTCGCCAATGGTTACGAGCGGACAGATAATCCACTTCAGCTTTGATGTTTCGGTGATCGGACAATCATCAGGCTTGCTCGCATCACTGGCGGTAGCAGCTGCAGCATCTGCAGCATCTAGGTCGGATGATGATAGTTTTCCTAGTTCGACGTCGGCGTCAAGGTGCTTTACTTTCGTAAATGACTTACATATGGTCGTACCCGTAATACATACTTTGTAATCACCTGGATCTATTTTTGAAAAAGTTGTACCGCCGCCAATCCATATCACCCCTCCACACCAGCCATCTTTGACACATGCGTCGACCATAGTTTGATCGTATTCAATAGTTATCTTGCTGTCTCCAATGACAGTCCCATCCTTTTTCTGAAGTTGTATTGGATATGGGCCAAAGGACTGGGTTTTGGTAGGATCGTCCACGCGTGGGTTGATGCGCATTCCCACGTTGACATGTTTGGTAGCATTGGTCTCGTTAGGGTCGCCTATCGTAAAGAACTCCACGCCTGCATTAAAGGATCCTTTCACCCCATTTTGACAGTAGTCTTTGCCACCGGCAGTTGCACAGATTTTATAGTCACCGGCAGGTACACTAGCAACGTTCCCTGCGTAGTCAGTGGATGTAACCCCATCACCATCTTTGGTGGTTTTAGCAGCGATAGCCGTTAACGTTTTGCTACCAATTGTTAACTTGATAGGAATGTTTGCGGGCGGGTTCTTTGGGTAGTAACTAACCTTGACGGAAACAATCTGCTGTGCAGGAGTTTCTTGTTGACTACCACCCCCAGCTGCGGGGTAGTCATTTGATGTCTGGTAACTCCCGTCGAAACTATGGTAACCACTGTAGTTGGTCGGACAATTACTAGGACTACCAGGAGCGCCAATCGAATCCGGCGGATTGTCATTAGCAGCAACTGAGAGGTCTCTACCTAGGGTGTTGTTTTTGAGTGTTATCGCAACAGGAATAAAACAATCAAGCTCTTTCCCGCTATAACTTTCCCCACCATAATTCCCGCTATAACTTATGTGTACGGCGAGGCGAGCACCAGCCACGCCACTAGAGGGGGTTTTCTGATCAGTACTGGAAAATTTTACTAGCCCAGACGAGGTTACACCGCTACCGCTGTAGCTTAACGTGACTGAGTCTGCCCAGCTGAAGGTTATATCCCCTGCCGCTGTTGCTTGCTGTGTACCTAATAGAGATATTCCAAAACAGCCGATGACGAACAGGAACACCGCCGACCGTGCAGCTCTCTTAGTCATTAATAATGTAGTGATGCTTTTTTTTAGTTTACCCACGCGCTACCTTCAATAGCTGTCATTATAAACAACCACTGCCAGTATTGCTAGATTCGTAATTTATCTACATAATGTCCATTCAGTATGAAGCGGTGGATAATAATTGTAGTTCTCATTTTAGCGGTCGGCCTAGGTGCTGTTGTCGTATTTTCTGGCCCGAAGCGCAGCGCTACCGACAATACTGCACAGACTTCCCCGCAAGGTTACGAATTTAGTAAGGCATGGAATATATCTTACGGGCCTACGGCATACACACTGCACGTCACGGGGGCGATTACAAACAAATCAGGTAAGGCTGGTGAAGTCGCTATTCGTGTTGACGTTAAAGGCCCGGATGGGATCCTGCTGCTTACTTTTGCAGATACGTTGAATCTACCTGCAGGCAGCAATCCTATGCAGTTCACGTTTAGTCATCCATATCCACAACTACCAGCGCAAGGCAGCACCGTGAGCTTCAGTGTGATCAGCTCGCCACAGTAGTAACTACTTAGTAATGTCTGTTGGGTCTACGTTCCCCTTGACCAGTGACTGGCCGGTAATAACCCATATGGTTCGTTCCAGGCCACCAGGAGCGGTAATAGTTTTGTACTCAAGATCATACGCCCAGACATTTGTCATCATCTGTGGCCGAGTTAGTTCACCTGGCGTGTATTTCCCATAGTTTACATCGGTTATGACTGCCGTAACGGTGACTGCGTTTGGTGTAACTGGCTGAACGCCGAGTATGTCAACAAGGTTCTCGTGTGGTACTGGCTGATTTGGGTTCTTGGCCACAAGCTGTGCGTCCTCGGTGTGCATGGCTTCTACTATCTGCACTTGACCCTGTACGACGCCAAACTCGTTTGTGTTGCTGCTGTCAATGAATGATGAACGGCCGTAGATTGATTTAATATCTTCTGAGTTACCACTGACGATGGCAGCAGAACGTCCTTGCAGGAGTTTATCGAGTGTATCGTGAACAGCTTGCTTATCGACGTTGGCGTCAATGGACTGGTTCGGTTGCTTAAAATATTCAGGGTTTACGAGATTGTTTACCATTGAATACTCAGGTACAAGGTTTGCACGAACATCTGACCAGAGCATACCATCTTCCGCTTGATCAAGGACCTTTGGTGGCTTAGGAGCTTCCGTCTGGCTGTTTGTAGTCTGGCTGTCTGTATTTTCGTGTCCGCCGCCGGTTGCCTTTGATATACCAAAGCCAACTGCGCCAGCAGCAAGTGTGCCAACGAGGGCGAGCCCGGCTATTGCCCTACGGCTACGGGGTGGTTTTGGGGTTTCGGTTGTTGGTAGTGACCGTTCAATGTAGCGAAGGTCAGTATTTACCATGTCTTCTACTGTGGTTGGTGGGTTTATGGCACCGCTTTCAGCAGCGATGTCCATTGGTAAGTTGTGAGGGTCACTCTCTGGGTGGAGGCTCTCCCCTACAAGAGGTTTTTGGGATTCAATAAGGTTATTTTGTTCACCGATGGGCATGTCTGGCATACGCTTTGGCTCCTTGTGGCGGGTTCTGCGCCGGCTAATTTATTGATCTCGCGAGCGAGTTAGCTACATTTATACACTAAAACGTTGAAAAAAGCAATAGCGTTTTGCCAAAAATGTTGTTAAATCAGTGAAACGACAATATAATAACCGCAAATGAACTCACTAAAACATAAACTCAATCTACTATTGCTGGCGACGGTTCTCACTTTTGGGCTAACGTTACTCTTTACGAGTGTTGGTTCTCCTGTGTACGCTGCCTCGGCTTGTTCTAGCTCACAAGTACCAATGACGTCTGACCTCTCAAACACTCCAGGTGGAGATGGTCCAGCTGTCTGTTGCCCGAAGGGTACCCCCGCAGGTAATGCCACTGCTTGTATCATTAACAAGTATGTGACCCCTATGGTGCAGTTATTGTCGGCCGTAGTGGGCCTGGCCGTAACAACTTCGATCATTATCGGCGCCATCCAGTATTCAGCTTCGGCTGGTGACCCAGGTAAGGCTGCTGCTGCCAAAGATCGTATCCGAAACGCGCTTATTGCGCTCATAGCGTTTATATTCATGTTCGGGCTTCTACAGTGGCTCGTTCCTGGAGGGGTAATCTAGATGTTCAATATTATAGTAATGAGTAACCTCAACGTGTTCGCCGCCGTCTGCAAGACCAAGCTTTTTGGTATATTCGTGCCGTGGTACCAGTACCTGACGCTTAATGGTACGTGTGGATTTGATAGTGGTAGCTTCACTCCTCTTGGAGCCCATAGCGGGTTCTTGCTTATATTAATGGCTATTATCGATGACCTGCTCCGCCTCGCCGGTATCGTGGCTGTGGGCTACATAATCTACGGTGGTTTTAGGTATACGACAAGTCAAGGCTCACCAGATCAAACAGCTGGCGCCCAGAAGACCATCATAAACGCTGTCATCGGTTTGGTACTTTCGATTTTTGCTGTCACAATCGTGTCGTTTATCGGCAAGAGGCTTGGATAATGAGCTCTCTATATAGTATGTTTGCAGCTGGCTGTACTGCCGGTAGGGTTTGTTTGGATTCTCTGCCCCACACGTCCACTACGAGCACGTCAACCATTCAGACAGTAATACAGATCGCTATAGCAATTCTGGCAGCAGTTACGTTACTTATTATTACTATTGCAGGCTTTCAGTACGTATTATCCCAGGGCGACCCACAGAAGGTCGCTAAGGCCAAGAACACTATTATTTATGCTGTTATTGGACTCGTGGTTGCCATATTGGCACAGGTGATCGTGACATTTGTCGTGAACGGGGTAGCGAAATGATCAAGAAGTTACTCTCATTAGTCGCTCTTGTAGGGATCATATCTATTTCAAGCGCAGGGACCGTAGCTGCATATAATCCATTCGCCGCTGCATGTAGCGCTGGTGGTAGCGCATCAGCGGCTTGCCAAGATAAAGGCGCTGGAAGTACAAATCCAGTAACTGACATCATCGGCAACGTTGTGAACATTGTGGCTATCCTGGCCGGAATCGCTGCGGTGATCATTATAATCATTGCCGGTATTAGCTATATTACCTCTCAGGGAGACCCACAGAAGATAGCTAATGCCAAGAATACCATCATTTACGCCGCCATTGGCCTAGTAGTGATTGTTCTTTCCCGTACCATCATCGTATTTGTAATAACCAGGATATAAGAGGCGTTGTATATGCAAAAGATCATCAAAAAACTTAAGAACTATGGCTTGGCACTTGCTATCGGACTTTCTGTCATCGTGCCGGTTGTGGCCGTAGCCACCCCAGCCTTCGCTGACACGGCGGCATCAAAAAGTGCCGCCTGTGCGGGGATTACTGCCGCAGGAGGCACCTGTAGCGGCAGCGGTAGTGGCACCAGCCTGAGCAAGGTAGTACGATTTGTCATCAACCTTTTGAGTATCATTGCTGGCATCGCTGCAGTTATCATGATCATCGTCGGTGGTCTGAAGTACATCACCTCTAGCGGTGACCCGGCAAATATTAACAGCGCCAAAAACACCTTACTCTACGCTATTATCGGCCTGGTGATTGTGGCGATGGCGCAAATCATCGTGAAGTTTGTCCTAAAGAAAGCTTCATAATCACAAAGTCAGCTTGAAAACATCAGCAGTATTTTGTATAAGTTATAAGAGAACAAGAAAGGTTTTATAAAGCTATGATCAAAAAACTAAAAAATATCCTACTCAGTGCATTCGCCGTGAGCCTGCTCGCCGCCCCTGCACTTGTACCTGCAATTGCATCTGCAGACGCAATTGGTGAAAACCTTTGTGCTGGTGCAAACCTCAGCGTCACAGATACCTGTAACTCAAGTGCTGACACTGCCTCGGGTGATAAGCTTAACGACATCATCAAGTTGGTGATTAACATCTTCTCAATGGTTGTTGGTATCATCGCCGTGATCATGATCATCGTCGGTGGTCTGAAGTACATCACCTCTAGCGGTGACTCTGGTAACGTTACAAGCGCCAAGAACACTATCCTCTACGCCATCATTGGTCTGGTTATTGTGGCACTTGCGCAAATCATCGTGAAGTTTGTCCTGAACAAGGCTGTAAGCTCTACCCCATAAGGTAGCCTGACTCCAATAAAAAAATGCCCCAGGATTACCGGGGCATTTTTATTTGGTTGGCTTCCCTGGCCACATGTGTGGCTATAGAAAAACACCCTACGTTACCATAGGGTGTTTAGTTGCGCGTTCCTGCGTACGTTCTAGAGGATCTGGATCTTCTTGACGGTATCTTGCTTCACCTTGGTGAATGAGATGGTCAGGACGCCGTCCTTGAGGACTGCTTCGATCTCGTCTTCTTTGACAGGTACTGGCAGTGAGATGCTACGAGAGAATTCACCCCAGTAACATTCTTGTACGAAGTAATTTTCGACATCTTCTTCGTTACCTGCGCTCAGTGTGCCGTGGATGCTGAGCGTGTTGTCGGCAATGCTGACATCAAGATCGTGTTTGTTCACACCGGCGGTGCGAGCTTTCACGACCAAGCGTTCCTTGGTTTCATATACGTCAACAGCCAACTGACCGGGAACAGTTTCGTCCTCGTCCCATTCGTCTGCTGCCTGTGCTACTGCAGCTGGTTCAGCAGCAGTTGGCATGTCATCTTCACCTAAGAAAGCGGCAGTTAGCTCGTCTTCCATCAGCAAGTCTTCTTCGCGGCTTCTTCGCGCCATAGTTGTTACCCTCCGAGATTATGATATACAGGAATTTGCAATTTTTGTTACTCCCAAGTATAGCTACTGTTTATAAGAGGTGCAACAGGTAGCACGAATATTTACAACAGTAGGAAAGACAACAGATACGACAATTGAACACATTCATGAGTATAGCTATCGTATCTGGCCCCTGATAAGGGTATGCTTATGGTAATGATTTTGTTTGATCGCTTGGTTGGGCTAATCGCTCCCCATGACTGCATAAGTTGTGGTGATGAAGGTTCAGTATTGTGTGAATATTGCCGTCCAGAAGTACTGCCAGGTATCCCGGAACGGTGTTATCGGTGTCATGCACAGTCACGAGACTCACGAACTTGTTCAACGTGTCGCCGGGTTAGTGGCTTGAGCAGTGTTTGGGTAACTACTGAGTACGACGGGCATGCGAAAGAGCTTATTGGCTTACTTAAGTTTGGGAGGGCCATCGCAGCGAGTAAAATCATCACCAAGCAGCTAGACGATGTTCTTCCCTATTTATCAGAAGATACCATAGTTGTATCTGTCCCGACAGCCTCCACGCGTGTTCGTCAGCGAGGCTATGACCAGTCGGCACTCATTGCACGCCATCTCGCGTCTCTCAGGGGTCTTCAGTACGTCCCTGGGCTGGTTCGTATGGGGCAGAGTCGCCAGGTTGGTGCCAACCGCAAAGAGCGGCTACAGCAACTCAAGAATGCATTTCGCGTATCAATGCGTAGGCAAAATGAACTTCGCGATGCGCAAATTCTATTGGTTGATGACATCC
Source organism: uncultured Candidatus Saccharibacteria bacterium (assembly GCA_964474995.1). Classification (GTDB taxonomy): domain Bacteria; phylum Patescibacteriota; class Saccharimonadia; order Saccharimonadales; family JALRHH01; genus CAYYUY01. Next base: position 289 of record CAYYUY010000011.1, on the reverse strand, counting down.
TCACGACCGGTGCTACTCTAGAGTCGGCTGCGCAGGTTCTCAAAAAAGCTGGTGCCAAATCAGTTGTAGCTGCAGTCTTTGCTCAAAAACAGTAATCAGCCTTTGTATTTGGGCCGCCTGACTGCTATAATCAACCCCTGTTACTAGGGCATGAGACAAACCTACGGTTTTTCTCATCGCGCCGGCAAAATGGAATACATTTTGTCGGGCTGCTCTTTTCCCTGTAACTCAGCTGGAAGGGTGTCCGAGTGGTTGAAGGAAACGGTCTTGAAAACCGTCGTGCCGGCAA
>CAYYUY010000010.1:0-34590 GCA_964474995.1 uncultured Candidatus Saccharibacteria bacterium | reverse complement strand
CACCCTTTATGGGTGGTTTTAATTTCTGCTCGATTTATCGAGACAAGATTCGAGCCAAAAGGTTCGGTCATCAAAGTCGCCCGCAGAAGCTTGCTTCGAGGACGACTGTAGATGTGCTCTAGTTTGCCGGGTTTTTGCCAGAGCCGTCTAGCAGCTTTGCCGCTGCCATCTGAAAGGTAGTCAGAGCTGGTACCAGGCTTTTGCCACGAAGTGCGATGACAGCAATCGGGCGTTTCACGATCATCTGTTGGCGCTGGTGTGTAAGCGCTGACAAGACCCCACCTTTTAGAGAGGCTTGTACCATCTCTTCGGGTAGTGCAGCGATTCCCTTCGCGCTGAGCACCATGCGTAGCATTATGTCGGGGCTTGTCGAGTACAAACTGGTGTGCAACCGAATTGATAAACCCTGCAGTGTTTGCTGGATATGACCATACGTGGTCGATGGCTTATCGTAGCAGATGAAGTTACTAAGTTTGCCCTGTTTTAGGTCACTCGCTGCTTTGCCAAGAAGACTGGGGTGACAGACTACGATAAGCTTTTCGAATCCGACGATATTTGACTGAAAAAGTTGGTGCTCTAGCTCGTCGCTGACGATAAATGCCATATCGAGATTTCGTCGTTCGACCGCATCACGGAGATAACGAGAATTGTTCACAACAATTGTAACGTCAGCCGCAGACTCAAGTGCCCCGAATGCGTCGGTTGTGCAGAGAAGTGACGCGACGCTATCAGTCATCCCAATATGTATATTTGGGCGCTTTTTGGCTATGCGGTTCAAGTTTGAGTACAGCTGGTCACTGACGTTCTGATGTTCCAGTGCCGCCCTATAAGCCGACTCGCCTGCTTCGGTGAGTTCGAGTTTGCGGTTGGCCCGAATCAACAGTGGCGCACGGAGTTCGCGTTCGAGCTTATTGATAGCCAAAGTCAGCGCAGGCTGAGATATACGTAGGTCCTTTGCTGCTCTGGTGAAACTACCAATTTCTACTAGTCGTGCAAATTTCTGTAATCGATCATTCATAAGTAATACCTATAATACTATAGAAACTATATATTGGTCTTATAGTATCGCATCTCGTAGTATGGATAGGTAACGGAGCGTAACATTCTTATGAGCAATAATTCTATTAAAGTGGCCATTGTTGGCGTGGGCAACTGTGCATCTGCAATTTATCAGGGGTTAACGTACTACAAGGCCTCCACGGGTAGTAACATTCCTGGCGTTATGTTTGCCGATATTGGCGGATATCAGCTGAAGGATATTGAGGTGGTTGCCGCTTTTGACGTTGATGAGCGCAAAGTCGGTCTCCCTATCGGCCAGGCAATATTTCAAGAACCAAACTGCGCTCGAGTATTTGCAAAAGATGTGCCGGATGGCCCAATTGTCCAGATGGGCGAGATACTCGACGGTATTTCTGAATACATGCAGAACGAGCGCGAGGATCGCGGTTTTCGTGCTTCTGGCAAAGCCCCTGTCGATGTTGTAAAAGTTCTGCAAGACAGTGGCGCACAAATACTCGTCAACTACTTGCCTGTTGGTTCGCAAAAAGCCACTGAATTTTACATGCAAGCCGCTATTGATGCTGGTGTAGCCGTAGTGAACTGTATCCCTGTATTCATTGCGAGTGATCCTGTCTGGGAACAAAAGTTTATTGATGCTAAGTTGCCAATTATTGGTGATGATATGCGCAGCCAGGTGGGTGCAAGCGTTTTGTCTCAGATGCTTCAAGAGCTGGCCTTTGACAGGGGTGCTGAAGTAGACTTCCACCAGCAGATTAACATCGGTGGTAACACTGACTTTAATAACATGATGGTACAGAGCCGACTCGAGAGTAAAAAGAAATCCAAAGAGAATGTTATTCGTGCACAGAATGACATCCGCGATATACCACTGGCCAAGGACAGCCTGTTTGCTGGACCAAGTACGTTTATCCCGTACTTGGAAGATAACAAAGTTGCCTACCTAAACATACGACTTCGTGGATTTGGTGATGCGCCGATTACGATCGATGCCAAGCTGTCAGTCCAAGATAGTGAAAACTCTGCTGGAGTGGTGGTTGACGCCATACGTTATCTGCAGGTTGCACGAGAAATGGGCATGATTGGGACGATCAACGGACCGAGTGCCTTTACACAGAAAAGTCCAAAGTATCAGATGAAGTTCAAGGACGCGATGGCAGAGTGCGAAGCAATTGCGAAGCGAGAAACTACCGTTGTTACAAAACGCGAGAATATATTTCATGTAGCGAATGTGCCCGCCCACGACACGGTAGAACGAGTAGCTGTCAGTTAGTCAGTAAACTATTACTTCTTGGCCTCTAGCAAGGGTCCTGTCGGCTCCCCATAGCCTGGTAGTGGCTTGAACGCCTGCGGTTCTATTTTGCCAGTGGTTCGAATCATGACAGGCTGCAAACCTATTGGTTTGCCGTCTTGATACGTTACAAGTGTTACTTCGGCATCACGACGGAGCTTTGACCCGAGTGCAAACGCAAATGCGGCACCGCCAGTGGTGCCGTTGGTGTAGACGGTAACTTCTTTGCCATTCTCTGCCGTAACGACGTTGGGTCCGACTTGTACATGGAGGTGTCCCGCAAGTTCTAGATCAACACAGCCTTTTTGGGCTGCAATTTCACCCGTTGTCTGGCTGTGGACGAGCAACGTGCTGACATTGCCAGCTGCGCAAGCTACCTTGGCCAAGCGTTCACCTTGGCTGGCGAGTGTTTCTTTGCCAGCGGCGATGTTGACTGTTACGGTGCTGCTTCGCGGGTCACTATCTCCCAGGAATGTAATCCCACCAACTGTTTTTGGTTTGCCAGCGAGCACGGTCCAGCCAAGTTTCTTCAAGTGGTCGGATACAAATGTACCATTATCATGATTGCCGACCGCTACCACCCGTTCGTAATCCTTGAATGTCGCATTGAGTGAGTTGAGGCTAAATGCCTCCATGGGGCTGCCACTTGAGGTGTCGTCACCCGTGTCGGCCACGATTGTGGCGCCGGCGGCATCACCAATTGCCTTCGCGACTGGATCCATGAGGATGTTGTCGTGGCGGTCGGATACCTGCAGCATAACGACTTGACCCTCAAGAGGCTGGCGAAGGAGTGGTGCAATAATTTCGACCTGGTCTTTGACCTTGCTATAGAATAATTTTGCGTCTTTGTAGCCGCCAATGTAGCTATTGGCTGCTTCGGCGAGCGTATCACCAATTGGTCCCTGTTTGATCTCGACTTTATCGAGCCGATTGTCGTCAATATCTTGCAGGGCTTTGACCTGATAGCTCAATCGTACCCAGGTCGCATCGCTATGATTTTCTAGATTACCGGGATTTGCGAGTTGGGTTATCATGACGCCTATGCCGAGTCCGGCAGTCAGCGCCCCTATTAATGGTTTGTGGTCTTCGCGGGCAAGGTGCTCGTGACGTCGACGCGACGCGATAAATAATCCCGCAGTGGCAAGTGTGCCAAGTGCGAGGCCCTCGCCTACTACTTTGAGTAATAGATCTTTTGATACGTCTGAGAGGTGGTCAAGTTCACCATCGGGGCTGGCAGCAATCAGTGCGTCGCTCTGTAGTGCAGTTTTGAGGTCACCACCACCATTTTCACGTATTTTTATATTAACCCCAAGATTGAATGGTTCATCAAGTGGATAACGAAATTGCCCTGCGACGGTTGCATAGCCATCAAGTGTGGGCGAGATAGTTGCTTCGTGGGCACCGATGACCGTATCTGCTGAGGCATGATTGGCAAATCCCGCAGCCGCAGCCGCACTAAAAATCAACCCACAACCGCCCCACGCTGCTGCTTGCGCCGCGCGGCGCCCGAGACTGACTTCACCTTCTTGCATGTTCCGAGTGTACTCTTCACTTTCCAAGCTCGCAATTTCTAGGGAGCATTCTAGAGGTTATTCAGTTGTCTAACCCCTGAAAAAGTGCTAACCTGAAGTCACTAGAAAACGCTGCTGTCAATCTAGAGTACAAGTTAAAGAAAATCGTTCAAGTTAGAGGAGCAGCTAATTCCGATGCCGGAACTTACCTCTTGGAACTAACAAGGAGTAAGTAATGGCAAATAAACTCTTCGTGGCATCTCTGCCATTTTCGATGAGTGACGAAGAACTGGCTGACGCGTTCAAGGACGCTGGTACAGTTACTTCAGCAAAGGTTATCCTCGACCGCGACACAAATCGCAGCAAGGGATTCGGCTTTGTTGAAATGAGCTCAGACGAAGAAGCTGCGGAAGCTATTAAGCTTCTCGACGGCAAAGAAGTTGCTGGTCGTACGATCGTCGTACGCGAAGCCCGCCCAATGGAAAAGCGTGAGCGTCCAGCCGGTGGCGAACGCCGTTCTTGGTAATATAACCCAAGTTCCAACAGATACAGCGTAGTGCAAATGTGCTACGCTGTATTTAGTTTATTTTGAAATTAAAATGGCAAACACAAAGAACAATTATCTCCATCACGGGCTGCATGCCCTGCACTTCGGCTTCAGTGCCGGTTTGTTGGTAATTTCCGTACTGCTAATTGCGCTTTATAGCCTCGCACCAGCCACGTTGGTACACGCGGGCAGCGGTAACGCACCGTTTAGTAGTGGTAGCGTTTGGAATACGGCGTTGCCACGCTATCCCGCGCTCGCCACAAACACAGAGGCGATTACCCAAAATATTGTCGATCAGGTGGCTGGCTATGGCGTGCAGGTTGATACGACCGATAAGGGCTCCCCTGTCTACATTGCAGATACTGCCACACCGATGGTCAGCGTGACGCCTTGGGGTTGTGATGGCGCAGCTGATGCGAGCTTATCGTCAGATTGGGCATCAGTGCCAATCCCCTTCTACGCACTGCCAAGTAGTGGCCCGAATGGTCGGATGATGGTTTCGCAGCCGAGTACCCAAACTGTCTGGGAATTTTCAAGGATGTATAAATCTGGTGGTCAGTGGTTTGCCTGCCATGGCGGTCAGATTACTAACACCACTATTAATAGTGGTGTTTTTCCAAATCCTCACGGTGTAACGACAACTGGCTTAGCGTTGCTTGCGGGCCAGGTTAGTATCTCTGATATGCAAAGTGGCCAGATCAATCACGCCATTGGTCTGTCATTGCCGCAACTTGGCGGCATTAGCTGGCCGGCAGTTCGGACGTCAGGGGGCAGTGGTTTGGCGGCAGCCGGCATGCGCCTGCAGCTCGACCCCTCTATCGATGTGAATAGCCTGGGCTTATCGACGTACGGTCGGATGGTGGCCCGGGCGGCTCAGATTTATGGCTTTGTCGTATGGGATAGCGCCTCGCAGGTGTCTATCACCGGAGAAAATCCGCTCACCGATACCTCGCATGGTGCACAAAACCCCTACGGATCAACCTCACTTGTGAGCTTTCCGTGGAATAAACTCCGCGCCCTGCCGGTGGATTATGGAATTGCCAATTATCTACCTACCTTGAGCCAGTTTGCTGTATCTGCAAGTACTATCGCTGCCGGTCAGTCTGTCGCCTTGAGTTGGCAGGCGGTAAATATCAGCGAATGTGCAATTCCTGGTGTAGCCAGTCACCTTGGCCCAAGTGGAACGGTAAATACGACCCCACTGATGGCTTCCTCAGCGTTTAGTATCTCGTGTAGTGGCCCAAATGGGAGTGTGAGCCGTACGCTGAACGTGATGATGCCGACGGGAGAACAGGCGTTGCCTCCCCCACCACCGCAGGCAGTAAGTATAGCCAACCCAGTTAGTGGTAACGCAAACGTGATTGGTGACTTATTTAACCCATCGGTACTCAATACGGTCTACAAAGTTGTGTTTTATGAGCGGGGGAGTTTGCTTCAAGTGACGACCGCTACGCCATTTGCACTCAAAACTGACACGATTGCCGATGGTCACCATGCGTTAACTGCACATATTTTTTATCGTGATGGCCACGATGATACCCAAAATATCGCAGTGCAGATCCTGAATCATCCTGCTGCATTCATACGGCCGCAACTTGGGGCTGCGGTGGCTTCATCTCACATTGCGGCCCCTCTTTTGGTAATTGGTATGCTGGGTTCTCTTGGCGTCATGACGGCGAGTGCGTATTGGGGTTGGCGCCGCGCTCACCTGTAGCAAGCAATCTGTTAAAATGGCTTAGTTAGCACTCATGGAGGAGTGGCTGAGCTGGTTGAAGGCGCACGACTCGAAATCGTGTATGCGGGGTGACTCGTATCAAGGGTTCGAACCCCTTCTCCTCCGCCAAACCAAAAGACCCCATTTGGGGTCTTTTGGTTTGGCTGTAAGGTCGAACCTCTATCTAGCTAGTAATCGGTGGCAAAGGGGTCACACCACTGCCGGCCGTAGTCTTGACCGGTGTATATCGTCGTAGCAAGAGAATGGTTGCTACACCTACGAGCACGTAGCCAAGCGCCCAGAGCAAAAGCGTCCGCTTAAAGTCGTCCACGAGAATCGTCACCGCTTTTGTGAGACTAGTCTGGAGGGCTTTGTTGCTGACAGTAGAATCATGGACTAGATCTACGGCGTGACTAAATAGCAATCCAAAAATAATAGCCAAAAGCCCAAGCGTTACGCCGTTGATTAGTACCATTCGACCGAGTCGACGGATCCCAGAACGGCGATCGTGATGGAATAATACATAGGCAGTAGCTAGTACTATCAGAAGTAATGGGACGATCCAGAAATAGTGTGTAAATGCTTGGAATGCGCTGCGAGCATCCTCTGAACCAGCGCTAGTGTTGACGGTCTGGTCTGGTTGCTGGTCGAGTTGGTTTGTTGCATCAGTAATTGTCTGGCTAAACTCAGCTGCGGCATTACTCGGCGAAACGCCCGGAGGTAAGCATGGAATGCTCAATATATCTTGGTTTGGGTCGAGCGCCCTTGCCTGCTGCAACGTACAGGCGGGCAATGACTCTGCCCGATGAGTAGCGTATGCGGTGAGATCTTTGATGAGCCGTTCACGGGTACTCGTCGTATCAACTTTAATCTGTAGGGTTGCAGTCTTTCCGTTCAACCAGGCATAGGTGTTGTCGAGGGCGCTATCTACGTTCGTCTGTAGGAACTGCGGCGTGATGGCGTTATTCACAATTTTACGAACGTCAGGGTTCTCCAAAAACTGCTTTGTCTGTGCATCAGTGTCTTTTGAGGACACCGACTCATCAATAAACGCACCCGGAGCGGCATCGTATACACCGCCTGCTTGTAGGGCGTGTTTGATTGGTGCGGGGCTGGCCGTAAGGGCATGCAACGCAAATAGTACGGGTACGAGCAGTAGCAGGCTGTTTATGGATGAACCGAGTAAGAAACGACTGAATGTTCTCAAATAATGCATATGCTTACTATACCCGACTTACCTTTCCAATATAAGTTACAATGACTACATGAACGCAGGCTCCAATACAGTACTCTCTTCGTCATTCAACACTTGTCTGGCGCGCCAGCTTATCATTTCACTTGGCGGCATATCTACGTATATGCCTTGTCGTGAGAATGATAACCTTTCATCACCAGGACAAGCACTTAATATACGAAGGAAGTACTGAAATGGAACCGAGCGTATTTACCAAGATCATCAAAGGCGAATTGCCATCTCATAAAGTGTATGAGGACAGCAAAACAATTGCGTTTATGCCACTACACCCAATCGCCAAGGGGCATGTGCTTGTCGTCCCAAAGGTGCAGATAGACCAATTCTTTGACCTGCCAACCGAACATTATCAGGCACTCTGGGCGACTGTTCATAAAGTGGCCAACCGGATGAACGAAGTGCTTTCGCCTGTGCGAGTTGGCATCCAGGTGGTCGGCATTGATGTGCCGCATGCGCACGTACACGTTATTGCCTTTGATACCTTTGATGAATACCGCGAGTTGCCCGACGAAAGCCAAGAACCAGATCACACATTTCTATCGGAAATGGCCGAAAGGCTGAAATTTTAGCGTAAGATACAAATATGTTTTCAAGTTTTACTATTGGATTACTCGCTGGACTCGGCTTTGCAGCCTGGGTATATAACAAAATGCGCCGCTCGACAGGTGGCAACACACAGTCGGCGCTGATTGTTGCTGGCATCGCCGGACTCGCCACATTGGCGGTTGTGATGCTACTCGTCAGCTTTATCCCAAGCTAGCCGTTTAGTACCATAAACACCTTGGTTTTTACGTGCTAGACAGGTACTATAAGGGCATATGGATGAGGTGGGCTTAGGCCAAAAACTGCAGGATGCGCGCAAAAAGGCCGGCCTGACGCAGCAAGAACTGTGCCAGAGGGCAGGTTTGAGTTACTCAACGCTTGCCAAGATTGAGCGAGGTGCGATCAAGTCACCATCTATCTTTACGATTCAGAGTATTGCTGGGGCACTTAGTACCTCACTAACCGACCTTGTTGGTGAACCGTTAACTCCTGTTGTGGCAGAGACCCCAAAAAAGCGTTCCAAGAGTGGTGTCCGTTTTGTATACTTTGATATCAATGGCTGCTTAGTTCGGTTTTTTCACCCGGCATTTACACGACTCGCCGAAGATACCGGCAAATCTGCCGACATGATTGAGACAGCTTTTTGGCACTTCAACGATGCGGTTTGTCGCGGCGACATGTCGATGCCAGATTTTAATCAAGCCTTTGCCGATAAGCTCGGCCTCGAATCGATTGATTGGCAAAGTTACTACTTTGAAGCAATTGATGTGGTAACAGAGATGCAAGATTTACTGACTTGGGCTGCTGAGCATTATCACATTGGGCTGCTGAGCAACATCATGCCTGGGTTCATTGACCGTATGATCGCCGAAGGTGTGTTGCCCCGCCTGCCCTACGCGCATATTATTGATTCTTCAGTGGTCAAGGCTATCAAGCCAGAAGACAAAATCTTCCAGATCGCGACCGAGCGGGCCGGTGTCACCCCTGAGGAAATACTACTTATTGATGATTCCCGGCCAAATCTCATGGCTGCCTCCAAGATGGGATGGCATGTACTTTGGTTTGACGATTATCGCCCGGCTGAAAGCGTTGAACGAGTTCGTCAGACACTAGAACTAGAAGACTAAGCTATACGTTTGACTTGCTAAAACGGTCGTATTCGGCCGTTATTTTTTTGAGTAGTTCTTTGGCTTCAGTGAGCTGGTGCTTGGTTTGTTCAATGATAGCTTTTGGTGCATTGTCGACATATGACTTGTTGTCGAGACGGCCCTCGAGCTGCTTGATAGTACGCTCTTGATCCTCACGTTTTACCTTGAGTTGGTTGATAAATGCCAGCGTTGACTCTTGATCAAGATCCAGCCAGCAACGGCGGTCGGTACTGGTTAAATGGAGCCCATGACCATCTTCTACAGCTTGGATTGCCTCGAGGCGTGCAAGTGACGTAATGAGTGCTGCCTGCGATTCGAGCATGGTGTCACCTGTGTGATATAGCGTCAGACTGTTCTGGAGGCGTAGGACGCCGCTAATATAACGGATCTCGCTCACGATTGCTTTGATCTCTTCAAACTCGTTAGCGAGCTTCTCATTGGCTTTGATGGCACGTGGCCACGGGCTGGTGATGAGTAGGCTGTTGTCTTCCCACTTCAATGTTTGCCAGATTGTTTCGGTTACAAATGGTGCAAATGGATGAGTTAACTTTAGAATTGTCTCGAGTACATGCGCCAAGACACCAGGGTTCAACGAGGCTTTTGAGGCTTCAATATACCAGTCAGCGAAGTCGTCCCAGACTAAGTGATAGATGAGTTCATAGGCTTCGCTGAGTCGGTATTGCTCAATCAAGGTCGTGATCTGATCGGTAGACTGTTGTAATTTATGCAATATCCAGGCATCGGCACTGTTCTCTGCTTTAACACTGTTTTTCATGACGAAGTCATCGCCAACTTTGTCTTCGACAAAGCGAGCCACATTCCAGAGCTTGTTACAGAAGTTGCGAGCTTCTTCGACGCGCCGCGTATCGTAGCCGCGGTTGACCGCCGGTGCGCGGCCAGCGAGGAGCCCCATGCGGAGGGCGTCGGAACCAAACTCATCAATGACCCCGATAGGGTTGATGACGTTGCCGACAGACTTGCTCATCTTGGAGCCGTCTTCGGCCAGTACGTAGCCATGAATATAGACATCTTTGAACGGGATCTCCCCTGTTACATAGAGGCCGAGCATGACCATGCGGCTAACCCATGGATAAAGGATCTCACCACCAGTTTCCATGAGGCTATTTGGGTAGAAGTCTTTGCTGAGGTCACTTGGGTAGTCGAGGGTGGCGTATGGCCAGCTCGAGCTACTGAACCAAGTGTCGAAGACATCGGGGTCACGGCGGTAGGTTTTGCCGTCTCGTTCAATGATTTCTTCAGTGACAGCTTCGTCGTAAATCCAGTCGTCAGGGTTGTCGAGGTTTTGGAAGGCTGGGATTGGAATACCCCAGGCTATTTGGCGGCTGATGTTCCAGTCACGCAAGCCTTCGAGGTAGGTCACGAGCTGGGTCTTTTTGCTATCAGGATAGAAGGTAATTTTGTCAGCTTTGAGTGCTTTGATGGCGGCGGTTGCCAGTGGTTTCATATCGATGAACCACTGTTCACGGAGCAACGGCTGGATCACCGTGCCACATTTGTAACAGTGGCCGACGCTATGGGTATATTCTTCTTCTTTGTCGAGTACACCCTGGTCTTTGAGGTCTTGGACTACGAGCTTTCGAGCATCAAGTACGGTGAGCCCACGGTAGCGTTCAGGAACGTCGTCAGTCATCTTACCCTCGAGGTTAATCACCGTGATAAACGGCAAGTCATGACGCTTCCCTGCTTCGTAATCGTTTGGATCATGCGCTGGCGTAATCTTGACGGCGCCAGTGCCGAAATCTTTTTCGACGAAGTCATCAGTAATAATTGGAATTTCGCGGTTTGTCAGGGGTAGTTTGACGGTTTTACCATGAAAAGCCGTGTAGCGTTTGTCATCTGGGTGAACGGCAACTGCCGTATCGCCGAGCATGGTCTCTGGACGGGTTGTGGCGACCGTGATCGTGCCACTGCCATCAGTCAGCGGGTAATTAATATGCCAAAGGTGGCTTGATTCTTCCTTGTGTTCAACCTCAACATCAGCAAAGCCAGTGCCGTGAAAAGTACAGAAGTTTACGAGGCGTTCACCTCTGTAAACGAGTCCGTCATCCCACATTTTCTTAAACGTGTTATATGCTCGTTTGATAATCTTCTCATCGAGCGTATAGACGTGGTGCTCCCAGTCAACGCTAGCGCCAAGACGACGGAATTGCTGCTGATAGTTGTCACGGTTTTCGGCCACAAAGTCCCAGATCTGACTGTAGAGTTCTTCACGGGTCAGATCAAAACGACTCTTCCCTTCCTTGGCTAGTCGTTTTTCATATACAGATTGGGTTTCGAAACCAGCGTGGTCAGCACCCGGTACCCACAGGACGGCTTTGCCTTGCATACGTTGGTAACGAACAGTGGCATCTTGAATGGCAAACATCAGACTGTGGCCGACATGGAGGTCGCCATTTGCGTTTGGTGGCGGGAGGACTATAGAGAATTTGTCACTGTTGCCCCGCTCTTTTGGCGCAAATGCCCCGCTCTTTTCCCAGAGTGCATAGATATCAGATTCGTATTGGTTTGGTTCGTAGGTTTTTGGAAGATTCATCCGTAACAGTATACCATCTGTTAGGTCGCGGTTAGGGCCATAGGTTTTCACGTGAAAATTTGGCAAAAGAACTCAAGAGTTTTCACGTGAAACCCCTCAGTACTAACCCCAAATTGTAGCTTTTGTCTCGAAGGTACAAGGCCCACCGGCCAACGAACTGAAGCTGTTTGTTTTCATAAGCAGTATAACACTCCATTAACAGGGGTGCAAGAGGTGATTGAAGGACAGGCTTACATAGAGAGGTTAGGGGCGATGTCGAGTGTGTAGGGGTCGGCTTTTTCGGCACCGAGTGAGGCCTTGAAACAGCCAAGTGTGGCGATCATGGCACCGTTATCGGTACAAAGTTTTGGATCAGTGTAATTGATCTCAAGAGGCAAGCGTTCGGCTAATTGCCGGCGCAGTTCAGGGCTGGCAGCCACACCACCACCGATAATAACGGTGGTAGGGCGGAACTCCTCGAAAGCGAGAGCCATCTTATCAACAATAGTTTCGACGGCGATACGTTGGAAGCTGGCTGCAATGTCTGCCTTCTGAGCGTCAGAGAGTCGCTCTGCAAGCTTGAATGAGGCAAATGTGTGATCTTCACCGATTGCAGCCTGTGCGGCCCTGAGAACGGCTGTCTTGGGTCCGGAAAAGCTGAAGTCGTACTTGGCTTCGAGCCGAGCCTTTGGGAAGTTATAGGCATGATCATTGCCAGCAGGGGCGAGTTTGGCCACGCTGACGCCACCAGGGTAGGGAAGACCGATGATTTTGGCGACTTTATCAAAGGCTTCGCCAATAGCGTCATCGTGGGTTTGACCAAGGAGTGTGTAATCAAAATGATCACGGAAATAAACGATCTGGCTGTGTCCACCACTGACAATTAGTCCCAGAGCAGGGAAGACAGGCTGTACGGCCGGCAGCGTGTAGCCCTCAAGTGTTGTTTCGGTTAAGAAGTTGGCATAGAGGTGACCCTCGACGTGGTTGATGGCATAGAGGGGTTTATCTTTGGTGATAGCCAAGGTGCGAGCCGCCAGAACACCAACGAGCAAGCAGCCACCGAGCCCTGCGCCGTAGGTAACCGCAATTGCATCTATGTCGTCCCAGGTACAGTCAGCTTGGTCTAGGGCCTCATCTATAACAGGGGTGATTGATTCCATGTGACTCCGCGCCGCTATCTCTGGCACGACACCGCCATATTGGATGTGTAGGTTCATGCTCGATGCCACGACATTCGAAAGCAGCCGCTTGCCATCTTCGACGACGGCGGCAGCGGTTTCGTCGCAACTGGATTCAATACCTAAAACTCTCATCGTTCATACTGTATCATTTAGGTAATATGATCTCGAAAAAGCTTATTCGAAAAGCATTGCCTGGTCCTGCGATGCGGGCCGCCGAGGAGACCTATCGCAAAGGTCGTATCTATGCGCTGCAAACCAAGCACGGGTTCCCGGCAAAAGGGCTTCGTGTTATCGCCGTAACAGGGACGAATGGCAAGACTACAACCTGTTGCTATATCAATGAAGTACTCAAGGCTGGTGGCTACCGAACGGCGTTATTTACGACAGCAGTTATTGAACTAGACGGCAAAAGCCGTATTAACAAAAGTCACCGAACGGTGCCACTGACGGCACAATTGCTGGAGTTCTTTGAGCAAGCAAAGACGGCAAAAGTTGACTTCGTAATTCTGGAAGTTACCAGCCAAGCGCTCCATCAGCACAAACTGCTCGGTGTACCAGTCGAAATTGCAGTGATGACCAACTTGACCCAAGATCACTTGGATTACCACGGGACCATGGAGTCATATGCGGCCGCCAAAGCACGACTGTTTAATGGCTATCTGAAGCCAAAATATTCGATTTTGAATGCAGATGATGAGTGGTTTGAATATTTCCAGTCACAGGCCACAGGCAACGTTATAAGTTATGGTGAAAAACAGGGGTCAACGGCTCAAATAAATCACGTGAAAATGACCGGAAACGGTTCAATATGGGAGCTCGCTGAGCACAATATGGTAACAGGGCTCGAAACCAAAATTCCGGGTCTGTTCAATGTGCAGAATGCCACAGCTGCTGCAGTGGTGGGTAAGCTGGTTGGCATGTCAGCAGAGCAACTACAGGCAGGCGTTCGCAATTTGAAATTAGTACCTGGCCGTATGGAGTCGATTACCGCCGGACAACCGTTTACGGTTTTGGTTGATTACGCCCATACAGCTGACGCACTGGAGCGCGTACTTGGCGCTGCACGGCAAATTACCAAGGGTAGGGTACTCGTGGTCTTTGGTGCAACGGGCGACCGTGATAGTACCAAGCGGCCAATTATGGGAGCCGTTGCTGCTACAGCCGCTGATATGACATTTTTGACTGATGACGAGACATATACTGAAGATGGTACTGTTATCAGAGCGGCTGTGCGAGCCGGGCTGGAAGAAGCAGCCGGCAATTATGTTGAAATAGCTGATCGTCGTGAGGCAATCGTCGCTGCGTTCAAAGATGCGAAACCGGGTGACGTTGTGGTACTTGCCGGCATTGGTCACCAGGACTACCGCAATATGGGTGGTCAAGAAGTGGCTTGGGACGAACGTGATGTGGCTCGTGAACTGTTAGCTGCATTGAAATAAAACTGTTGAGTACAAAAAATACCGCCCTGGTTTGGGCGGTATTACTATGCTCGGGGTGAAGGGGTCGGGCTTGGTTGTGATAGTGGTAGATGAATGGAAAAGCAAAGCTTCTCAACATGTATCTGGTATCAAACCAAGCCCGGACCCGAATGAGACTATGTCTGCAATATCAGTTGCGACACGTCCCATTCGGGGGTCCGGTGGCCTTAGTTAGCTGCCTTGTGCCCCGTGGAATGCTCCGACTTCGCTGCTAACAGCGAGGCCAATGCCAGACATCAGGGTTGCGTTGTTGCGGTCACGCCGGTTGCTGTAGCTCGTGAAGCGGTGCATGAAGTCGATGCAGGTCTGCGCCGACTGCTTCTCGGAGATGCCTTCCTTCATGATGATCACGAAGGTGGCTTCCTTGCGGTCGCTGGGTTCGATGGTCTCGATGCCGGCGACGGTGCGTGCCATGTTGCGCATCTCGTCGAGGGTCTCTCGGCCAGGCGAAACATCGCTCTTGAAGTGCTTGTTGTTCCTGCTCTGTGCGTTCTTGCGCTCCTTCGGGGCGACCAGTTCGATCGTGCCGAGCTCACTGCAACTGAATGAAGTGGACAACATTCCTCCTGATGGATGAGTTGGGGATGTAAAGGTGTAACTTATGGACGAACCATGGAGCAATTCTACTCCCAGATATAGCGATGTCAATAGCTATTGACTAAAAATGATAAAAATTGTACAATAACACCTAATATATGAGTGAATTTATGCGCGGAAACGTATCTCCTGAGACCCAAGAAGTCATTGTATTGACGTGGCTTATTGGTGCGCTACATTACAACGCTACAAATGCGCTGCAATACCAAGAGAAACTTCGTACAGCAGCTGATGAGGCACGGCAACCCATTGCCGCTACCAATGTCGTTATATTTTCGGCTTATGAAAATGAGCATGTACCAGCTCGACATAACCGAATCGTGTTTGGGCCGCAGTACAAGGCTCCGGTCGCAGAAGGCATATCTCGATTGACAGTCAGAATTCCGGCCGAAGTAGATGATTACGATTTTGAAGATCTTGATAAAAAGTCATGGTGGAATGACGTGTTTATTGAGGTGTTTGATTCTGACGGTATTTCGCAAGACTATCTATTGAACAGCAAGGGTTTGACGCCATTTTCATCGGCAGAAACAGACATTGCTCCCGATCTTAATTTTGGTGAAACAGGTGACCTCTACATGGTGGTTGCCGAAGCTACTGAGGCGCCTAGGGTGTCGGTGAGCGTACGAACGCTCAATAAGCTAGTTGGCAGTGGGCATAGCCAATACGTCTACCAGATACAATCCAATGATGATGAACCACCTATTTTGATGTAGGACGAGGTTCTTGACGGGCTTCGGATGCTTCCGCTACTATAAGGGCTGGTAATTAGCACTCTCACCATGACAGTGCTAATCCTCTCAACATCTAGCTAACCGAGGAGGAACAAATGGCAGTTAACATTCAACCACTGGCTGATTATATTGTGGCTGAGGCCGAGAAAGCAGATGAACGAACCGCGAGCGGTCTCTATTTGCCAACACAGGCACAAGAAAAACCACAAACTGCCAAAGTGTTGGCAGTCGGTAAAGAGGTCAAGGAAGTCAAAGTTGGCGAAATTGTAATCTATGGTGGCTATAGTACGACTGAAGTAAAGCAGGCTGGCAAAACCTACCTCCTTATTAAAGAAGAAAACGTGTACGCGACGGTAAAGGGGTAATTTATGGCGAAAAAAGTATTTTATGATGATGATGCACGCAGGCGCGTGTTGGCTGGTGCAGAGATTCTGTACAGTGCCGTGAAGACAACTATGGGTCCAAAGGGCCGCAACGTGGTCATTAGTAAGACCTATGGACATCCAACTGTCACCCACGACGGTGTAACTGTTGCCAAGGGCGTGGAAATCGCAGATGTCGATGACGAAACATTGGGCTACAAAGTTGGCGCCGAACTTATTAAGCAAGCTGCCAGCAAAATGAATGATGTTGCTGGTGATGGCACCACGACCGTTACGGTTTTGACCTACCATATTCTGAATGAAGCCAACAAGCTGATTGCTGCTGGCCACAATCCAATGCTGCTCCGTAAGGGCCTGGAAACAGCTGCGACTGACGTGATCGCCAAGCTTGGCACATTGGCCGAAGATGTTGTTGGCAAAAAAGGTCGTGTGGCCGAAGTTGCTACTATCTCGGCTGGTGACGCTGAGATCGGTAATTTGATAGCTGATGTTATCGAAAAAGTCGGCAAAGACGGCGTCGTAACCGTTGAGGAAGGCCAGGGCTTGGCATTGGAGAGCGAAGTTGTGGAAGGCTTCACCTTTGACCGCGGCTTCGTCAGCCCTTACATGGTGACTGATACGGCCCGCATGGAAGCCATCTACAATAAGCCAGCCATCCTAATTACCGACAAGAAGATCACTTCGCTACAAGAATTTCTGCCGATTCTCGAAAAGCTCGCCCAAAGTGGCAAAAAGGACCTGGTTATCATTGCTGAAGACGTCGAGGGTGAAGCACTCGGTACACTGATTTTGAATCGTCTGAAGGGTGTATTTAACACCGTTGCCATCAAGGCGCCAGCCTTTGGTGATCGCCGCAAAGATGTCCTCGAAGACATCGCGATTTTGACTGCGGGTACGGTTATTAATGAAGACCGTGGTATCACATTCGAAAACGCTGAACTACCAATGATTGGTACAGCTCGCAAGGTTATTGTGACTAAAGACGAAACAACCATCATTGAGGGTGCCGGTAACCCGCTCGAAGTCGAAAAGCGCATTGATCAGCTCAACGCACAGATTACGGCCGCAACGAGTGAATACGAACGTGAAAACCTCGAAAAGCGCCGTGCTGCACTCAGTGGTAAGGTAGCAGTTATCAAGGTAGGTGGTGCCACTGAAACTGAAATCGAAGAGAAGAAATTCCGAGTCGATGACGCAGTTGCTGCAGTGAAGGCTGCATTGGAAGAGGGTATCGTACCAGGTGGTGGTGTCACACTGGTGAACCTAGCCAAAGACATTGATGCCAAGGGTAATGACTCGGCCGCTGCTGGTGCCCAAATTCTCAAGAATGCGCTTGAAAAACCATTCCGTATCTTGCTGGAAAACGCTGGTCTTAATCCTGATGAGTGGCTGCCAAAGGTCAATGCTGCCAAGCCAGGGCAGGGTGTGGACGTCAATAATCCAACCAAGCTGGTTGACCTCAAGACTGCTGGTGTCGTGGACCCGGCCCGCGTGACTAAAGAAGCTTTGCAAAACGCTGTGTCTATAGCCGGTACTGCTATGACCATGGGTGCGCTCGTTGTCGAAGTGCCAGAGCCGAAATCGGCCGAAGCTCCAGGCATGAACGGGATGGGCGCGTTTTAACTAGTATCCCTTCCTGGAAGTAGAAAAACTGAGTCTGAAGTAAATTCAGACTCAGTTTTGATTTGTATCGTAAAAATGAACACTAGCGGGATGAGTCTATTTATTGCAAAATATGCAAAATTGTACTATGGTAGAGGAAACAAGGAGTGTTTATATGGCGTGGCTACGACGTAAGAAAAATGTAGATGCAAATCTGCCAGAAGAAGTACAAACCTACTACAAGGGCGAACGACGTGAACGCGCCGGTGTCGCGTGGTTACTCGCGATTGGTACGCTTATCGCAACGCTTTTGGTCGCACTTATCCTCTTTTGGGTTGGTCGTTGGGCATACCGTGCCATCACTGATCACAATAATAAGCCAAAAGTAACACCAGGCGTGACCACACAGGCGGTCAACGAGGGTAAAACAGACAGTGGTGCTGTCAGTACCACGACGCCAAGTACCGGCACAACACCGAGCACTACTACCACGCCTACTCCTGCGGCGGCAAAGACTCAAACACCAACATCAGTGCCAAACACCGGCCCAGATGAAACACCAACTACACTGGTCAACACCGGTCCAAGCGACGACCCAGCACTCAACTAGTCAGTAGCTTGCCTTATAAAAATACCCGCCGGATAAAGGCGGGTATTTTCGTGATGATGTATAATGAGAGTAACAAAGAGGGGCAGAAGCGACTGGGACGATTCAATCTAAGGGGAAGATAGGCGTCGATCAAACACACATACGGCCATCCATAAAATCAAAACTCCAAAAGGCATTAACCTAAGGAGGAGGTGGATAAAATGGGACCAGTATCACGGCAAGACGTCCAGAATATCGTCAATGCATGTCGCGTGCAGCTCACTGATCGAATGGCTTCACGGCAAGACCTTCAGGCACTCAACGAGACAATCAGAACGCTCGTAAACAGCAACCAGCAGAATCAGCAATTGCTCCGCCAGGCTGAATATCAGCGATCACAGGCAACGAGACGAATGGTTGCAGTTGAGGCACGTCTCGGTGCACTTGAGCAGGAATTACGACCACTGCGTGCGGTCATGACAAAGATGGTTGAGCAGCAAAGCACCACACCACAGATCATCATGCAACAGCCAGCGCCCCATACAGCGCGGCAGGGTAGTATCGCCCCCGAACAGCAGTACCTATATCGTCCAAGCTAACATTATAGTTATATCGTCAGCCCCTACGATGTTCTATGATGTTGTCTTTGAGTAACATAAACCCCCGTTTGTAGCGGGGGTTTATGTTATGTTGGGCTATGTTTTTCTAGTTCTGGTTGTGCTGCGTGAAGTAGTTAATTTCGTTGATGACATCAAGTAGTGCCTGAGCACGGGCCTTGTCATCGGCAATTTCTTTGGCAGCATCAAAGGCAACTTTGACGAGGCTCTGATCATCAGCTGCTTGAATCATCATCATTGTGGTACGGAACTTTTCCTCAGGCGTTTGCTCAAGATGACCAACAAGTGGCGTCAATTGCTGTAATGCGTCCTGTTTAATAGCAACGAGATCATTGTTTGCGCCATCACCATTTGTTGCAGGTACAACCGGAGCTGAGGCTTCAGGTGCTACGTTTTGATCTGTTGTTGGTGCAGAGGCTGGTGCAACTGACTGACCAAACGGTGTATTTTCGATTGGCGGCATAGTGCCGAAATCGTTATTTGGTCCCGCTGATTGCGGTGTACCGAAGTTATTTTGATCCTGCTGTGGCTGATCATTTTGACTATTATCGTTCCCAAACATTGCCCACCCCCTGAAGTTGCTTATGATTTCCTATATAGTATATGGCATACAGTATAAAACAATAAGCAGTTTAAGGGGAACCAATGCTCGACGATTTAAAATATATTCATGAACGTGATGCACAAGATGCCCTCGGCGTTGTAGGTAAGCAGTGGCAGCAACTACTGCACAACTACGACGTTGATCTATCCAGATACAGCGACATTCGAAATGTGGTGCTCGCTGGCATGGGTGGCTCATCGCTACCAGGTGTGTTTTTGCGATCATGGCCCGGTACGTTAGTGCCATTTGAGGTTGTTCGAGACTACGAACTCCCTGCCTATGTAAATGAGCACACACTGGTTATTTCATCGAGCTATTCAGGTAATACTGAAGAAACACTAACTGCACTCGCCGAAGCCGAAAATCACGGGGCTCAAATTGTGGTAATCGCTGCCGGTGGTGAGCTTGCTAAACAAGCCGAAGCCAAACAGTACCCAACCTTCCTCATCCCTGGCGGCATCCAGCCACGTATGTCGTCATTGTATTTCCTGGCCGCTTTTGCGCAACTGCTTGAACCACTTGGTCTTATCAAGCAAGGTTCATGTGCCGAGCTTGTTGATGCTGCTAACTGGCTCAAAGATCAGACTGGTGCCTGGGGTGCTGAAATTCCAACCAACGATAATACTGCCAAGCAGTTGGCACTCGAACTTATGGGCAAATCAGTTGTCGTGTACAGCGGTCCAAAATTATTCCCTGCCGCCAACAAGTTCAAAATTTGCATGAACGAAAATGCCAAAAATGTGGCTTGGGTCTACCAATATCCAGAATTTAATCACAATGAATTCATCGGTTGGTCGAGCCATCCAACAGAGAAGCCATACGCGGTGGTCGAGATTCGTTCAAACCTCGAACACCCTCGTGTGCAGAAGCGATTCGAAGTTAGCGAGCGACTACTTTCTGGCATGCGCCCAAGTCCCGAAGTGATCGTTCCTCAGGGTGAAACATTGCTACAGCAACTGTTCTGGACGGCTAACTTTGTTGATTACGTCAGCTTGTACGTTGCATTACTGAACGGGGTAAATCCGACGCCTGTTGATCTTGTAGAGAAGTTCAAAGTAGAACTCAACAAAGACTAATACTTAGATAGGTTTGCTTTTGAACTTCAGCAAGTAGCCGATGTAGCTACTGAGCAAATGGAGTAAGAAATAACTGATAAAAATGGTGATAACGTCACGTAGTTCGAGGTGTTTGAGCGGTGCGACAAAGAGTAATCCACCAATGATGTAATCGGTCTGATCAAACGGGAACCAGCTATTGCCAGATTCGATACGCAGACGTCGTTTAAAGAAGCTTTCCACTGCATCACCGACCAGGGCGCCAAAACCAAGTGCCGCGCCCATCAAAGCGGTCTGGAGCAGGCTAGTGTCGTATAGATTTGTTTGTTGGAATACGAGTGCTACGAATGCGCCTGCCAGTGTCCCGCTAGCGAGTCCTCGCCATGTTTTGTTGTTGCCAAATATTCGGATACCTCGCCATGACTTGCCAAAATCAATTGGTGTTTTCCATTTTGAAAGGACTGGCATCTTGGCAACTAATACGGGCGCCATGTTGCCGGCACCCGCAGGGAGGAAGAATAGAACGGCTTCGAATATGCTCACGAAGTGCCTTTGAGTTTTTTGCGGGTGCGGTGGTACTTGGGGTAAAGCAGAGCACGAACAGTGGGTCGCTTGGTATGTGCAGTGCCGAGATTTATGAGGCCTGGTAAGTTTTGGACGTTTGGTACGTCGCTTATCAGGCTATAAGTGTCACCTAATCCTGCGGCGCCGTGGGCGTCACTACTTGCAGCGCCAGCAACTTCGTTGATTCGGGCCCAGACAACTGCTTGGCTACCACGGTTTTGCAAAAAGGCTCGTCCGTTACAGACCTCAATAATATCAACCAGATCAGATATCACCTCGAGTGTTGAGGGGTGGATACCCTTACGAAATGTCTCAAACGGGTGTGGGACGTAGACGATACCGCCTTGCGCTCGAATAGCTTCGGCTGTCTCGTGGGCGGTGAGGCCTGGGCGGATCGCCTCTTGGAGGAAGAGGCCAATGATTTCTCCCTCGCGTGTCATGATCTCTTCACCGATGATGATTTGCTCACCAAGCCGAGACTGGATCTCGAGAGCGTTATTGATGGAATTGTGATCGGTGACTGCAATATAGTCGAGCTTGCCGCTGCTCAGGGCCTGTTCGTACTGTGTGACAGATATGCCGCCATCTGGTGAAGCATCGGAATGGGTGTGGAGATCAACCTTGTACATCTTTGACATCCAGATGCTTCATGATCTTGATCAATCGTTCAAAAGCGGTAATGGTGGCAAAGATAGCGATGGCCACGATGAAGTAACGGAGTGAGCCGCTGAGTAGGCCAACAATCAACAGGAACATACGGAGCTCAAAACGGAGGAATCCATCCTGGAAGAGACGGTTAATTTCCGTCACAGATAGGTGCTTACTTTTGGCGATGGCTGTTTCACCTTTTGCCTTTACGTAGCTGACACAGATGCTTGCACCACAGGCTGCAACAGCCCAGGCGGCGTAATTGGCCTCGCCATGGTTAACGAACAAGGCTGCGATACCGGTATAGAGCAGCGTTTCTTTCATACGGTCGGTACTGGCATCGAGGAGCATGCCACCAGTGCTGGTGCGACCTTGGAGGCGAGCAAGTGCACCATCAAGGGCATCAAAGAGTCCAAACACCAGCAGGAGCGCAGCTGCAGGGACTGGGTGGTTGGTAGCGATCAGGAAAGCGATGGGAATGTGGGCAAGTAGACCAACAATGGTGACGGTGTTTGGCGTCAATCGGCCACCAGTAACAGCGTTGAGCCCAACGGCAACCAGGTGCATAAATCGTCGGACCTGTGCGCGACAGAAGTCGAGGAAAGCATTCAGCAATTTCATTGATTGTAGTATACCAGAGGTCGCTTGGTATACTATCAGCAGGATGAAGTTGAAATATTGGGAAGCGATCACTCCTGGGCAGCAACGACTCGTTCGTTGGCTACTCTTATCAAACGGTGTGAGCGTGCTGCTCTTTGCGCTCCGAGTTGTCGGTGCCGATAGTTATCGGTATTGGTTCTTGCTCTGGAACCTCGCACTTGCCTGGGTACCACTTATATTTGTTACCTTGTTGGTCGCGCGCCTCAAGCATACTCGTTGGTTTGACGGCTGGAATATGACACTTGGCGCCCTCTGGCTGCTATTCCTGCCTAACAGTTTCTACCTGCTTAGTGATTTGATTCACCTTCACACCACCGGTGAGATTGGGTTACTTTATGACTCCGTAATGTTCCTATCATTTATAGTCAATGCTTTCATCGGCGGTTATATTAGTGTGTATTTAATGCACCGTGCGCTGCTTCGTCGTCTGAGTGCAGCCCGAGCCCGAAACGTCATTATAGGAGCATTCTTATTATGTGGTTACGCCATTTATCTTGGTAGGGCGATGCGCTGGAACAGTTGGGATGTGTTGATCCACCCAGCAGATATTCTGTTTGATACTTCAGAAGTAATTTTGTACCCGTTTTCTCATTTGCAAGTTGTAGTAACAACTGGCTCATTCTTTTTATTGCTCAGTATTACGTATGGCGTGCTGTGCGCGTTTGTAAACGTGCTACGTGAACCAATCGCCAAACGTCGTCGTTAACACCTTAGGATATGCTACAATAGCAGTAAATTATGCAAGAAATTACAACCGCTACTACGCGCGCCTGCCAGGAATTGTTTCAACTTGATGTCACTGTCGCGCTGACACGCCCTGATGAACAATTTGGTGATTACGCAACAAATATTGCACTACAGCTGAGCAAACAGCTTGGCAAGAACCCACGAGAGATAGCCGAACAACTGGCCGAGCACCTCAGAGGTACGTTAACTGAACAAGTTTCTGGCATTACCGTCGCGGGCCCGGGGTTTTTGAACTTTACCCTCACTGACGCTGCGCTGATTGACAGTATTCAGGATGTAACAGCGCTGCCTGCGCAGACGGACAAAAAAGTACTAGTTGAATACTCAGACCCAAATCCACTCAAACCGCTCCATGCGGGCCACTTGTACACCACGCTTGTTGGTGACGCGATTGCACGCCTGGTGCAGCGTAGTGGTGCGCAGACAGTTCGTCTCAACTACGGTGGTGATGTCGGTCTCCACGTGGGTAAAAGTCTCTGGGCAATTTTACAGAAGCTCGGGGGCGAGGATATCAATCAGCTACAACAAGTTCCAGAAGCTGACCGTCCGGCTTGGCTCGGCGAGCGCTACGTCGAAGGTAACAATGCCTACGAAGATGATGAAGCTGCCAAAGCGGCAATTATAGATGTCAACAAACGAGTGTATGCGCTACATACAGCAGATGATCATGATTCATCGTTTGCACAGATTTACTGGACAGTGCGCCAGTGGAGCTATGATTACTTTGCTACCTTATATAGCCAACTTGGCGTTGTGCCATTTGATCGTTTCATCCCTGAGAGTGAAGTTACGTCACTTGGTATTCAGACGGTCAAGGAGCATATCGGTGATGTGTATCACGAGAGTGACGGGGCAGTTGTCTTTGATGGCGATGCCCACGGCCTGCACACCAGAGTATTTATGAATTCAGAGGGTCTTCCAACCTACGAAGCCAAGGAAGTTGGACTCCTGGAAACCAAATGGAACGATTATCACTTCGACAGATCTATTGTGATTACCGCCAGTGAGCAAGATCAGTATATGCAAGTGGTGCTCAAAAGTATTGAACAGTTTCAGCCGGAACCAGTCAGCCGTACCACGCACCTAACCCATGGGGTTGTGAAGCTGGCGGGCGGCGTCAAGATGAGCTCTCGCAAAGGCAATATTATTAGTGCACTCGATATTCTGGCCGCTGCCCGCGAGGCAGGTGAGCAGAGTGGCCGCGGTGACGATGAGAACACTATCCTCGCTGCGGTGAAGTACGCATTTCTCAGACCCCGTATTGGCACCGATGTTATTTATGACCCCAAGGAATCAGTTGCACTCGAAGGCAACAGTGGGCCGTATCTGCAATATGCACATGCTCGTGCCCGAAGTATTTTGGCTAAGTCTACAGGCGAGTCTGCCACACTCAGCGACCTCCAGGGTGGTGAGCGTAGCTTGGTCCGCAAATTATCCGAATACCCAGAAATAGTAGCTCGCGCCACAGGTGATTACATGCCACATCATATCTGCACATATTTGTATGAGCTGGCCCAAGCGTTCAACCGTTTTTACGAGAAAAATCGCGTTATTGATGATCCGCGTGAAACGCAGCGTCTTTCACTTGTGAACACGTACGTTGACGTCCTAAAAGATGGGCTAACACTGCTCGGTATCTACGCTCCTGAGCGAATGTAACGTCATAGCTATTTCATCGGCGGGCCTCTTATGTAAGAATAAGCGTAATGAAAAGCGCACTTATTCTTTACCCTCACCAATTATTTGCGGTCTCTGAACTCCCAAAAGTAGACACCGTTGTACTAGTCGAAGATCCGCTTTATTTCGGTGTTGACGCCGAGCAGCCCGCAAGGCTACACAAGCAGAAGCTGATTTTGCACCGTGCGAGCATGCGTCGATATGCCGAAGAAGTCTTGTGGCCACTCGGCATTGATGTCGATTATGTCGATATGGATGTGTTCATGAAGACCAACGATGTGCTTGAGCGTGTCAAAAAGCACGATCATGTATACATTTTTGATCCAATTGATGATGTGTTGACCAAACGACTCCTACAAGCACGCCGCGAGAGGGAAGGTAGTATCACGATTGAGTTCCTGCCGAGCCCTAACTTTTATCTCAAAGATCAGGAAATTCGTCAGTACTTGGGCGAGAAACAGCACAGCTTTGATGAATTCTATCAGTGGCAGCGCGAACGCTTCAATGTGCTGATTGGTGATGATTACAAGCCACTTGGTGGCAAGTGGATGTATACCACTAAGGCCGCCGGAGCGATTCCAACAGATACGACACTGCCAAGTTTCCAAGTATACGGTGATAATCAATGGGTAAAAGAAGCGACGGAGTATGTTAATAAGCACTTCAGTGACAACCCGGGCAGTACGGACTTCATTTGGCCGACAAACCATCACGAAGCCGCAGCTTGGCTCCATAACTTTGTCGAAAAGCGACTTGATGACTTTGCGCAGTATCAGGAGACACTCGATGGCCAGGCAGCATGGCTGTATCACAGCGCCATTGCACCAAGCCTGAATATCGGACTACTGAGCCCAGAGCAGGTGGTCGAGGCAGTACTTGCACGGCACGCACAGCGCCCAGTAGAGCTTGCCAGCCTCGAAGCATTCATACGGCAGATACTTGGCTGGCGTGAGTTCATGCGCGGCCTGTATGTCATCAAGGGCCCTGCGATGCTCACGAGTAACCCGCTCAAGAACCAACGACGTATGACTGAAGCTTGGTATGATGGTTCGCTCGGTGTGCCACTGTTTGATGATCTTGTCAGTAAGGTTAATCAGCATGCCTATGCTCACCAGAATGAACGTTTGATGGTTGCTGCAAACTTGATGATACTCTGTGAAATCCACCCTGAGGATATGTACCGCTGGTTTGGAGACTTATTCATTGATGCCTACGACTGGGCGATGGTACCAAATGTTTATGAACTCAATCGTTTCATCGAAGCGGGTGCGCTTGGCAGCCTGACCGTTAGCGCGAGCAATTATCTACTACAAATGAGTCATTATGAGCGCGGGGAATGGGCCGATGCATGGGATGGTCTTTTCTGGCGATTTATAGAGAAACATCGCGCCACACTGAGTAAGAATCCACGGTTGCGTGTCATGGTGCAGCGCCTTGACCGTCTTGACCCTGACCGCCGACGCATTATTCATTACCGTGCCGAAGATTTCCTCAACCGCGTAACGAAATAATGTCTCACTGCGGTTAGTGACAAACATTGACAAATAGTGTATAATATACCCTTTGGAATGTGAACCACAGGAGTAATTGATGCCAACAACCAAGAAAGCCACGCAGTCGACCAAGCGGATTGCAAAGACTGCTGCCAGTCGTGTGAAACGACCGGCCCGCGTACAGATAACAGATGATGATCGCCGTGAGCTCGTCGTAGCGATGCCTGCCCTTAAAGTACCTAAATTTCTTGAAGGATTTCTAGATTTTGTGCGGACACAAGGTGTCGTTGGTTTAGCTGTTGGTTTAGTACTCGGTGTGGCGGCAAAAAGCGTTGTTGACTCGCTGGTGGCTAATATCTTTAACCCAATCATCGGACTTGTCGGCGGGGGTAGTGGGAGTCTTGAAAGTCATTATACGTGCCTCAAGACGGTGGACGCGATATGTACCAACAAGCTTGGTTACGGCAAAGTAATGAGTGATGTATTGAGCTTTTTGATCGTGGCAGCAGTTGTGTATATGGTTGTGCATGGGCTGCGTCTTGATAAGCTCGACAAGCCAAAAGCCAAGTAAGCTTTCCATATCAACTGGCAGTTTGCTTTTGTTATTTTTGGGAGTAAAATTCGACTTATAACTAAAGGAGAACTGTTCAGATGGGAAAACAACTATCTAACTTCATGGGATTTGTGCGTGCACACGGCGTGGTCGGCTTGGCTGTCGGTCTTGCAATCGGTACTCAGGTCGGTAAAACAGTTGAATCAATCGTAACAGGCTTCATCAACCCACTCGTTGGTCTTGCAATCGGCAATACAGACGGCCTCGATGCCGCCCACTTTACGATTAGCATTGGCAAGCGCCATGCCGACTTTGCATGGGGATCAGTCGTTTCATCACTGATCGTACTATTGGCTGTATCTGCAGTCATATACTACGTCGTGATGGGGCTCAAGCTCGACAAAGTCGACAAGAAGTAAACACGCTGTTGTGTGCGAAAATCCTCGGTTAATTACCGAGGATTTTTTGTATACTGAAGGTTATGACACAGACTAACGACGACAAGCAGTATTGGTTTCGAACAAAAAAGTATGGTTGGGGTTGGGGTCTGCCGCGAACACGGCAGGGATGGGCAGTCTTGGGGGCTGTCATAGTGGTATGGCTGGCAGCACTTGCTGTCTATTCAACCATTTCATCAACCAGGCAGCCTTCAGTACTTGAGACGGCACTATTTGTCGCAGTTCTTGTCGCTGATTTAAGTATGCTTGTGTACTTCTCATTCAAACACGGTGAAAAACCAGCGTGGCGATGGGGGAACAAAAAGTGAGCCAGCAAAATCCTAACCTGACTGACGAACAAAAGAAAGTTCTGTTTGAAAAAGGAACTGAGGCTCCGGGTTCAGGTACGTTTTTGAACCATAATGAATCTGGTGCCTATACCTGCGCTAACTGTGGGGCAACGTTGTTTATGAGTGACGCAAAGTATGAATCAACCGCACCTGGGCTGATTGGTTGGCCGAGCTTTTCTGATCCTGCCAGCAATGATGCAGTTGAATTAAAAGATGATGATAGCTTAGGCATGCACCGGACAGAGGTGACTTGCAAGAATTGTGGTGTTCATTTGGGGCATGTGTTTGCAGCCGATGATTCGCCAAACGGCCAGCATTTTTGTATCAATTCAGCCAGTCTTGGATTTTCGAAGAAAGACTAGAGCGTTTCGTCGTAGTACTTATTGCCCCATGATGCCATTTGGCGGAGCACGGGGACGAGGTCTGTGCCTTTAGTTGTCAGCGAGTATTCGCTGCGGGGAGGGGACTCTTCATATATTCGTTTATCTATGATCTGGTGTCGTTCGAGGTCATCAAGCCGCTGTGAGAGCGTGCGCGGATTGATATTACCAACAGATTTCTCCAGGTCAGTGAAGCGTTTTGGCCCGGTCACGAGGTCTCGCAAAATAAGTGCAGTCCACTTATTCCCAATGATTTCCATGGCACCAGCAATACAACCAACTTTTGGTTCTAGGGCGGAAGGTTTGTTCGATAATTTCATACTTTACAAAGTATAGTGACAGTTCTATACTGATCCTTGTTACTATACATAGTATAGCAGATAGTAGTTATAAAACCATAGGAGAACGCATGTCAAAAATAGGAATTATCGTCGGTAGTACACGTCAGGGACGTCAGAGCGAACGGCTCGCAAGCTGGGTTTCACAAGAAGTCGCAAAAGTTGCAGAAGCAGAAATTATTGACCTTATTGAATACCCAATGCCTTTCTTTGATGAAGCAATTCCACCTCGCTACAATCCAGACCGTACGCCAGTGGCCGCAGTAAAGAAGTGGCTTGATAAAGTTGCTGAGTTTGATGGTTTTGTGATCGTTACCCCAGAATACAACCGCGCAACAACAGCTGTGCTCAAGAATGCAATTGATCAGCTTGATTATCAATTCGAGAACAAGCCAGTGGCAATCGTTGGCCATGGTTCAAGTGGTGCCGCACAGGCCGTTGCAACACTTCGCATGACACTACCAGGCGTGGGTGCTGTTACGATCCCACAAGCCTTATTCTTTGCACATCATGTTGGTGAAGCAGTCAACGAAGCAGGTGAGCTGTCCGAAGAACTCCAGGACAACCCAAACGGTCCACAGGTCCACCTGGCTGGTCAGATCAAATCACTTCTTTGGTACGCTCAGGCACTTACGGCCGCTCGCGTAGAAGCGCAGTAGAATTCGATGCTAAAACTAAAAGTTATCATTGTCAGTACAAGGCCGGGCCGTGTTGGTTTGCCGGTAGGCAACTGGTTTGCTGAGTATACCCGTGAGCATGGCGGTTTTGAAGTAGAGTTGGTGGATCTCAAAGATGTTAATTTGCCACTTTTGGATGAACCAAAACACCCACTGTTGCAAGAGTATGAGCACGAACATACCAAGCGCTGGAGTAAAATTGTTGCGCCAGCTGACGCTTTTGTGTTCGTGACGCCAGAATACGACTATTTTGTACCAGGTGCACTGGTCAACGCCATCGACTTTTTGTCTCGTGAGTGGAGCTATAAGCCGGCTGGTTTTGTTGGCTACGGTGGTCTTTCGGGTGGTCTGCGGTCAATTCAGGCAGCCAAACCACTGATGACAAGCGTCAAAATAATGCCGTTACCAGAGAGTGTCTCGATTCAGTTCGTGCAAAATAACTTGAGCGAACAAAATATCTTTCAGCCAGATCGCAAGCACGAAGATATGGCACGTATCATGCTCAACGAACTGGACAAGTGGGCAACGGCCTTACAACCCCTCCGACAGCCATAACGTTTTTAGAGACGTATGCGCAAACTCCGGCCGACGCTAGGCCGGAGTTTTGTTTTACTCGATAACAGAGGTATAATTCGAGCAATGATTGATAAAAAAGCAGTCCCCACCAAATTACTCTGGGTTGACCTGGAAATGACCGGCCTCGATGCCGAAAAAGATGTCATTCTGGAAGTTGCTGTTGAAATCACTGATTTCAATTTTAAGACACTCGAAAGTTATGAAGCACGTATCAAGCAAGATCGCGACACTGTTGTTTCGCGCATGCAGGCCAATATTTGGTGGCGTGATTACCCTGAGAACCGCGACGATTTCGTCAACAAACTTGATGAAGGTAAATTGCAATCAGTCGTTGAGCAAGAACTGATAGCACTGGTTGCGAAGCATTTTGGCGATGAGCCAGCAATCCTTGCAGGGAACTCTATTCATAATGACCGCAACTTCTTGAAGTACTGGATGCCGGGCCTGGACCTGAAGCTCCATTATCGTATGCTTGACGTGAGCGCCTTCAAGATTCTGATGCAGGGTAAGTATGGTGTTGGTTTTGAAAAACCAGAAATCCACCGTGCATTCGAGGACATTCAGGCCTCGATTGCTGAGCTGCAACATTACCTCGAGTGGTTCAATGGCCAGCACACGAGCTGACTCAGTACGCACGATTTTTTCATGATCCCTTTCACCGTCCTTGGTATAATGAAGGTACGATAGGAGGTTTTATGACAATATCAGATAACTTTACCATCGAACGTTTTGAGGGAGAATTGGAGCTAAACGACGTCCATATGATGGCCGGTCAATACAAGCAGGCCGTGCCGTTAGATGAACGAGGCCGCCGCCCAGTCCCTGAAATTAGAGAGATTCTTGAATCATATGCGAGTCCCGCTGATAGGCAAAAAGCTTTGATGCTCGTCCGCAATGCCACCAACCAAAATGTGGTTGGGGCAGCACTACTACATTTTGTTGATGAAGGAACTGACAAGGGTGCGCACATTACCGAAATCTTTACCGACTCCCGAGTCCGTGCCAAAAAATTAGGCAGTCAATTGCTCGATGCCTGTATTGGTGAAGCACTTGGCGAAGGCGCTGATTTTGTACAGCTTGTAAATCCGCCGATGAATGAAGCGGCAGAACATCTGTTTGCTAACCGCGAGTTTGTGCCACACCAAGATGACACATTGCGGCTTGCTCTCGGTGAGCGTCCACTGGATTCTGATCAGTAACTCCTGTATTCTACAGTCAATGAATCACAAAGAAGTTGAGGAATATGTACTCAGTATGCCAAACGCCGTGCGGGAATATCCGTTTGGTGAGGAGGTTGCTGTCTACAAAGTGAACGATAAAATGTTTGCATTGATCGCCGAGGGCAAAGAGCCAGTACGACTGAGCCTGAAATGTGACCCGCAATTGTCCGAAATTCTACGTAAAAAGTATGACACTATCATGCCGGGCTATCATTTGAACAAAAAACACTGGAACACCGTTCTGTTGAGTGGCCAATTGCCATGGGAGGAAGTACAAGGACTTGTCGTCCACAGCTATCATCTGGTGACAAATATGCCAGACGATACGCCGTCGATGTAAACAGGGACTAATTTGTTGAGTTGGTCGTAGGTAGCAAGAGCGTTTCGGTGTGTCGGAACTGTTCAGTGAGGATAGCGAGCGTTGTTTTGCCGCTTGATGCATCATAGGCTTTTTTGATGGTCTTTTGGTAAGCGGTGAGCTGTGCAGTAATTTGGCTCGTAAACACTTCATCGAACTGGTTGTTCTGTTCAGCTTGCGTCAGTAACAGATCAGTTTTGGTATTTTTACCTAGTAGCAACTGCTTGCTACTAACTTTGATCTTGGACTTTTGGAGTAGGGCAAGCGTGGTTGTTTGATCACTTTGGATGGTAGCAGCAGTGGTGACGGCTAGGTTTTGGGCCGCGGTTCCGCGAGCTTTCGTGGTACCGATGGTGGCGACACGAACGAGCTCGGTTTGTTGCTGGGCAAGGGTAATCAAATCTTCGGTCGCGTTGCCGCCGCTTTTGGCGAGTGTTCCAAAGATGATGACAATGATAATGGCTAATAACGCACCACCACCAGCCACAAGCAGCATCCGCTCGCGTTTGCCAGCATTACCGAGTTTGAATGGTTTTCGGGGCTTCTTGGTTTCGTTCAAGAAGTCGTAGGGGTTGGTATTTTGGTCTGATGGATTCATCTTATGCTTAATAGTACCGAACTTCTTTAAAAATCGCTATTGCTTGCCAGTTATCTTCTTTCGCTAGATACTAGTATCAGATATGGATGCGGTAGAGGACATTAAAGGCCGACTGGCTATCGAAGACGTCGTGAGTGAGTACGTCCAGCTCAAGCGTGCCGGCCGAAATTTCAAAGGCTTGAGTCCATTCACGAGTGAGCGCACACCAAGCTTTATCGTCAGCCCTGAGAAAGGTATCTGGCATGACTTTAGCTCAGGCAAGGGTGGCAATATGTTTAGCTTTGTCATGGAGATGGAAGGCCTGGACTTTCGTGGTGCGCTGGAACACTTAGCACGTAAAGCTGGCGTCGACCTGGCGCAATACCAGACGGGGCAATCACGTGATACTGGCCAGCGTAAAGAGCGCTTGTATGAAGCCCTCGACTTGGCAGCTAAGTTTTATCAGGTGCAGTTCTCGCGGAGCAAACTCGCACTCGATTATGTGTTCAAAAAACGCGAGTTTACCAAAGAAATTGCCTTGTTATTCAGGCTTGGCTACTCACCAAACAATGGTGATGCACTGCTCACGTTCCTCAAGAAACAAGGATTTACAGAGAAAGAGGTTACCGATGCTGGCCTGACCGCTCGACGCTACCAAGGTGGCGTGCAGGATATGTTCCGTGGGCGTTTGATGGTGCCGTTGCAGGATGCGCAGGGCCGTGTGATTGGTTTCACAGCTCGGCAGCTCGATGAAGACCCGAATGCGCCGAAATACATCAATACGCCCCAAACAATTCTCTATGACAAGGGTCGCCACATTTATGGCCTACACTTGGCTAAGGAAGCAATTCGTAAAACCGGCTATGCGGTACTCGTAGAAGGGAACTTAGACGTTATCGCGAGTCATCAAGCAGGTGTCAATCAGGTTGTGGCCACAGCAGGCACCGCATTAACCGAAATGCACCTGAAGGGTCTGAAGCGCTTCACGGGTGATTTGCGCCTGGCATTTGATGCAGACAAGGCCGGACAGTCGGCCGCTGAGCGAGCAATTCCAATTGCCAGCCGGGTTGGCGTGACGCTGAGTATGATCACTATACCTGCTGGCAAAGACCCCGATGAGCTCGTCCGTAAAGACCCAGAGGCGTGGGTCAAGGTCATCGATAAGCCTGAATACGCACTTGATTGGCTAATTGGCCGTTATCAAGACCAGCTAGACCTGAATAGTGCTGTCGGTAAGCGTCAGTTTAGCGATGTACTCCTAGAAGTTGTCCAGAAGCTCGAGGATGAAGTTGAACAAGATCACTACATGGGCAAGATTGCGACGCTGATTGGTGTCAGCAAAGAAGCATTATCAAGCAAACTCCGTGGCATTGGCGACACCACGACGGCTCCACGCCGTAAGGGCAAGGTTCAACCCGTCGCTGACAGTCATATATTTGATGCCGCCAAAATCCAGAATCATTATCTCGCGCTACTGTTGCTACGACCCGGGCTTCGGCGTTTCACTGAACATGTCACAATCGACATGTTGGCCAGTGAATCAGGGCAGGCAATGTTCACATTTTTGACGCAACATCCGACGTTTGATGGTGACGCTGAAATATTGAAGCAACTCTGGGAAGGCGAACCTGTCGAGGATGTGCAAAACCTCCAAGATTATGTTAAAATGTTGTCATTACTATACGAGGCGCTATATAAAGATCTAGATGAGGTCGAGCTCACATACGAGATTTCTCGACTTCGGATCCGCCTGATTGAACAATTTGTAAAAACGAAAAAATCCAACCTCATAGAACAGCTCCGTACCGCGAACGAAGCGGATACCACGACGTTGCTCGAGCAGGCAAAAGTACTCGATACACTACTAAAAATAACCAAGGAGCAATCATAGATGGCAGAAGATACCGATCAGGCCCAAGCATTAGCAATTGCAAAAGCTGACTTACTCGAAAAAGCAAAAAAAGATGGCAAAATTGACCAACGCGATATTTTTGCGTCAATTCCGGAAAACCCCGAGAACGCCGCTGTTCTCGATCAACTCTACACTGAGCTTGCTGAAGCCAGCATTGAGGTAACACTTGCTGCTGAGCCAGCTGCTGACGCCTGGGCCGCCCAGGAAGAGGAAGAAGAGGAAGAAATTGTCCTCTCCGACAAGGTATATCTCGATGACATCGCTGATGACTCAGTCCGTTTGTATCTCCGTGAAATCGGTAAGATTCCACTACTCAACGCCGAAGAAGAATTGGCACTTGCCCAACAAGTTGTGGCTGGCGACAAGCGCGCTAAGGACAAGATGGCCGAAGCCAACATGCGTCTCGTCGTTTCAATCGCCAAGCGTTACGTCGGTCGTGGTCTTGACCTCTTGGACCTCATTCAAGAAGGTAACACGGGCTTACTACGCGCTGTAGAGAAGTTCGATCCGGACAAGGGCTTCAAATTCTCTACGTATGCAACTTGGTGGATCCGCCAAGCTATCACCCGCGCGATTGCTGACCAGGCTCGTACCATTCGTATCCCGGTGCACATGGTTGAAACTATCAACAAATTACTGCGTACGCAACGTCGCCTGACACAAGAACTCAACCGTGAGCCAAGCAACGAAGAAATTGCTGCAGCTATGGAAATCGAAGTCGAAAAAGTTGAACACATTATGAAGATCAAGCAAGACATTAGCTCACTTGATGCATCAGTTCGTGACGACGAAGAAGATTCAGTCTTGGCTGACTTCATCGAAGACGAAGATACGATTTCTCCAGAAGAATCAGCTACCGGGCAGTTGCTCAAAGAGCACGTCAAAGACATGCTTGGTGCACTCACCGAACGTGAACAAAAAATCTTGAAGCTCCGTTTTGGTCTCGAAGATGGCAAGAGCCACACACTCGAAGAAGTCGGTCAAGAATTCTCAGTTACTCGTGAGCGTATTCGTCAGATCGAAGCCA
>CAYYUY010000009.1:0-38071 GCA_964474995.1 uncultured Candidatus Saccharibacteria bacterium | reverse complement strand
ATACCTCGGCGAGTCCTTGATCTTCGGTGCCGAGGTATTGTCGTACTTTTTGTAGTTCTTTGGTTGATAGCATAGTGGGTGAGGACCGGCTTACGAATGCATACCGGTCCTCGTTTAGGCGAACCTTTCTATGACTATTTTAGAACTTATTTGGGTATTGCGCAATGATACCAGTGGTCAAGGTCTGTGACATCATCATCATATGATCGTATGCTTTATCGAAATCTTTGATAGATTGTTCGTAGTTGCCCTTGAGCAGGTCAACAGAGTAGGCCACGGTGGTGTCAATGTGTTCCTTCATCATTGGCTCCGTAGCAGACACTGGCCAAGCATCAGGGTTAGCTGAGGAAAGAAAATCGGCAATGTCCTTGGCGTTTGCTTGCCAATTGGCAAGGGCTGTATTTAGTCCAGCATTATCACCTGATTTGGCAGCTGCGAGTACCGGAACTGCCAGTTGAATGTGAGTGGTCAGTAGAGCGCTCAACTTGTCTCCAGCAGCTTGACCATAATATGGCACGATTGCGGCACCAATATCTTTTTGGTTTTGTAGCAAGCGGTCAAGTTTTGACTGTAACTGATCTGGTTCGTGGAAGTAGGCATCAACAGTTGCATAGGTCCAATCCATGTGGTCACTCCACAGTTTTTGCATATTGTTTGCGAGTTCTGTCTTTTTGTCACTTGTCGCGGTGGTATGTTCGTGTGGGGAATCGCTCTTGTTGTTTCCAACCACATATCCAACACCCCCACCAAGCAGTAAGGCCACGATAGCAATTACAATAATATTATTTTTCATATCTTTAAGCTCCTCTTTAGAATTACCTAATATAGTGTTTGCTCTTATTGACACACTTTTTGTTTACTATACCCTCCTATTTCTTAAATAGTTATTTAACAATACGACTGTATTCATAGCCATGTCAAGAAGCTTGCGCATACTGCACGGCTTTGTAGTTGGCGGTATCTATAATTTAAAAGGTTTTGGTCTTGGTATGATTTTCGGTATGTTTAAAATTTCATTTGAAGATTTGGTATTATACATACTATTAGGGTGACAAGGACCAACTATATGCCAGCAATCCGTTTCAAAACTACATTGTTCAAAATCGGCTCGTGGACAATCCTCAAACTACCCGAGGATGCCAGTAAGTCACTGCCTTCACGCGGACAAGTGGCTGTACAGGGAACCATCAATGACCACGAATTTCGAACTGTTTTGGAACCAGATGGCAACTGGGGGCACTGGATACACGTAGATCTACAGCTACAGCGAGCCATAAAGGTAGCTGCAGGCGATACCGTAACGCTAGAACTAGAAGTTACCAAACAGTGGCCAGAGCCAGTGATACCAGAGGATTTTGCAGCCGCCCTCAACAATGCACCAGATAAAGTTAAGGACAAGTGGCAAGACATCACACCTATGGCCCGCTGGGAATGGATTCGCTGGGTCAACGCGACCGGCCGTGACGAGACCCGCAAAGTGCGTATAGACAAATCTATATCAAAGCTAGCCGGCAAACATCGCCGGCCCT
This sequence comes from uncultured Candidatus Saccharibacteria bacterium, assembly GCA_964474995.1. GTDB lineage: Bacteria > Patescibacteriota > Saccharimonadia > Saccharimonadales > JALRHH01 > CAYYUY01. Next base: position 36,542 of record CAYYUY010000009.1, on the reverse strand, counting down.
GCTGCTTCAACTTGGCTGCTTGCACCGAACCTTCTGTGTCAAAGAACGGCGTTCTCTTAGAGCCCACACAAACAGCAGCGTAAAGAAATCTATTATAAATGGTGTCTAGCCATTACGCGGCTACATCATGAAGGGATTGACGACGAGATTCCTAGTAGCCGGAGAATTCTTCGGTTCGGATATTGTCTTCGTTGGCGCCAGCGTCAATGAGTAGTTTTCTCATGGCAGCAACCATTGGGGCAGGGCCAGAGATGTAGTAAATCGGGGCGCTCAGATCAGGGACGTACTTTTTGAGTATAGTCTCATTAATGTGGCCACTTTCACCGCTCCATTCGCCCTCGGCAGCTTGGCTGATAACCGGCACAAATGTAAGATTTTGGTTGCTGGTAGCTAGCGCTTCAAGATCAGCCATAAAAGGGGCATCGGCCAGCGTTTTATTGGCATATAGCAGGGTAATTTTGTGCGCCGTTTGATCCTTGGTAGCCTGAGCGATCATGCTACGCACAGGTGTGATACCAATGCCACCAATCAGAAATACTGCTGGTGTTGTTTCAGTCTTGTGGAGTGTGAAGTCACCATAGGGCGCGTCAAATTCGACTTCAGTACCGATAGGCAAGTCCTTGAGCACTCGTTTGAACGCCGTGTCACGCATACGCGTCGCGACCATAATACCTTCTTCATATGGTGCGTTGGCTAGTGAAAAGCCACGTATGTTACCTTCTTTGTCTGTTTCGGGTGGATCAAGTAGGGTGATATCGCAAAACTGCCCGGCACGATATGTGAATCCCGCTGGTCGCTCGAAATGAAACGCCATCGTTCCGTTGGCTATATCCTCTTTTTTGATAAGTTTGACTTTGTATAGTGGCACGTCAATTCCTTTCAGATAATTATAGATTTTGGCAATGCGAACGTTCGTACCGTCAATCGGCGCGAATGGCACACACGATGAAAAAATCATCAATAACGACCTACTTCATATGAATACTTTATCATACGTTTCGCCTTTGTTACAGGAAGCATATGCGTTTCCTAATTCATAGGGTATGAACCGTATATCATGCCAGCTAACAGGGATGGTAAGTAGCTAGTCTCGTAGCAAAGGAGTATACTACCTCTAGCAGATCAAAGGCGCATGCCAACTCTCTATACATAAAGTAACACTTTCTCCACGCGAGATATTTGTATTTGTCATGAAGAAAGGACAACGTTATTACTATTCTATTTATCAGCCCAAACTCACCATTTGAAAGTGTCGGCGGTGTCGAACGCTACCTCACCAATCTCATCGGGTATGCGAAACAGCAAACAGATTTCAAAACAGTGGTGCTCTTGCCAACCAGCAAGGACAACACCACACAGCAAGACGGCAATGTCACCATCATATCTGATCAAAGTATTGATCTAGCAAAAGGCGGCTCTGCCAAGGCCACCAGCGCAAAAGCCAAGCAGTTTGCCAAACTCGTCGAAGAAATTATTGTTGATCGTCATATCGATATCATCTGTGCCGAAAATTTTCCCGTTGGGTTACCTCCGGCTTACAGTATTTTGTTGAATATGATTGCTGTTCGTTACAATGTTCCACTTGTTCTTAGGATGCACTCTTTTGCAGCCTCGCAGATTCAGACTGAGCTAATCAACCAGCTCATGTGGAGCAAAATTAGTTGTGTCAGCAAAAGCGTGACAGGTGATTGTTTCCAAAAGGGTGTGGATATAGACATCTTGTCTACTGATTATTTGGGTGTGAATACGACTGTATTCAATGACAACGCGCCTGTAAACAATCAGATCCGGGACCAACTACATTTTGAGCCTGAGGATAAAATAGTGCTCACTGCCACAAGAATCATCCAGGGCAAGGACAACATACTCCAGGCAAAGGGTTTGATTAACCTGATCCAGGCCTTCTCAAAAATCTCACGGAGACACCCGGACGCCCAGCTGGTAATTGCAGTCGGTAAAGCGCCAGACAGGCTCAAAGAAGAATTCGATAGTGCTTACCGTATGCTCGAAGGATACATCAAGCTGCACGGCATAGAGGCCATGACAACTGTCAGAACCTTTACGCTCGATGAAATACCCGAAGTCTACAAAGCAGCCAACGTTTTCGTACTGGCTTCTGAAAATGAAACATTTGGTCAAGTATTTATCGAAGCTATGGGCTCTGGCGTACCAGTTGTGGGCACTAAAGTCGGCGGTATCCCAGAAATTATCAGTGATTCACGTAATGGTTATCTGATTCCGGCCAATGACGTCAGTGCCTTGGCTCAAAAAATAGAAAAGCTGCTCACCGACCAAACTACTGTGGATGATTTCAGACGAGCAGGGATCGAGACAATCGCTCACAAATTCACACTCGAGAAGCAGCTCGGTAATTTTATTACCATGCTCAAACAAACCGTTTAGTTTTTGGCTTTTGTAGTGTTTTGGGGTTTCTGCTGTCGCAACTGGTCAAAGTGTGCGATGACTGCCTTTGCGTCGGGATATTCCAACGTTGGTGGCAAGGCATCAAGGTATCTGACAAGTCGGCCGAAATGTTTACCGGTCGCAAGCTTTTGCAACTGTGCCACCGTGACAGGGAAGTGCGCGTAACGCAGCAGGTACGATAAATAGACGCTCAGATCAGCACCCATAAATGAGGATTGCTGTGACTTATTCTCTATGACACCCTCTCCTTTAATTTGTTTTGTTTTGTTTGTCGGCATAGTTGCTCCTTGTTATTAATTATTCCCAATGATTGCAGCCTTTGGCGCAGTATTTTTCGACGTGTGTGTGAACAAGATTAAAGAGTGGCTGGACGGTGTCTTTGTTTATACGATATATTCGTTCTTTGCCATGTGGTTCAACTTCAACGAAGTGACAGTCAAGTAACCGCTTGATGCTATGCGAGACGGCCGACTGTTCGAGCTTTAGGGCTTCACTGATCTGGCCGACACTTCTACCATTAAACTGATTTAGATATTGCAAAATTTTGACACGCTGCTTGTTGCCTAGAACAGCAAAAAAATCATCAAATACGACATACTTCATATGAATATTCTATCATATGTTTGCTTATATCACATGCGCGCTCAGCAAAACCACGTGCCATACTCAGCTAAAGTTTTGCTACAATGCGGTTATGAAAATAATCGCGATCCTCGTGGGCGCAGGATTAGCAACCCTTGTGGCTGGGTTTTTGTGTAAATTGCTCTATGTTAAATTACTCAGGAAGCTCCCTCGGACCGCCGTACGACTCGGCAAAGCATGGGGACAAACGACTGACCGCTATGCAATACTGCGGTCACTCAATACCTTTTTCTACCTCGTTGGTATGGCGGTAACTTTGGCAGGTGTTGGTGTTGGCGTCGTCTACATTGCGCGACTACACACAGCACCACCCACACCGGTTGTTATTACCACACAGACAGATGACACGCTGAGTGCCAAAGATGTGCTGCGCTTGGTCAACGTTGAACGCAAGGGCCACAACCTCAATCAACTCAAAGAAGACACACGACTCACGGCGATTGCCCAAGAACGTGTCGACGATATGATCAAAAACCAATATTATGCCCACCTCAGTCCAGAGGGTAAATATTATTATGATCTTTTCCCGCAACAGAGGATCAAAGCTAATTATTCATGCGAAAACCTCGATGTTGAGTTCACAACCGACGAAAGTGTCTACGTCAATGACTGGCTTGCCAGCACCAAAGGCCACAGAGAGTGCATGCTAAACCCAGATGTCACATCAGCTGGGTATGCGGTCGGTCTATTCGGCCAGTCTGGTAGCACCAAAGTGTACCTTGTGGTGGCCGTGCACAGCTCGCCTATTTCAGCCATACCCGCGCCTGAGCAACCTCTGCCTGGCACAACACCAGTTGAACAATAGCCGTGCAACAGGTAGCACCTCAAGGCAAACTCTTTGGCTGAGTTGCGCTCAAGCTTGAGCAGGCTATAATAGATAGTGATGAATCCTGAACTATCTCCGAATCCGAACCCACCACTCACGCCAGAACAAGAAGATATTGCTAATCTACTTATTGAACAATGTGGTCTTCAGGAATACGCAGATAACAGTCTAGAAATGATGGGGAGCAGCGGTACTGTGACCTATGGACTTGGCAGGTGTGCCGAACATTTAATGGATCACACTCCAGACGAAATCAAGGATATGATCTTAAAGATGCTCGAGCAACAAAGCCAACAAGGTTAGTAGGGGCTATGCCAAAAAACCATGAAGGAGTACCAATCGAGCCCGAAATGGCCCCGGTAGCTCAATTAGACGGAGCCACAGAGTCACTCCCGTCGTTACCCGAAGGTCATATCGGCATGGCTGAAGGGCTTGAGGAGTATAAAAGGACAGGTACAATTCCCGATGGCTGCCCACTTAGTAGACTTGGGGCGCTAGCCCGTGACGCTATAATCGAGAAGCATATCGAAGCCCAAAATGATCCAAATCGAAAACCAACGCTGAGGGAACTACTAGCCGCTAAAGCTGAGGCCGCCTCCAAAGAAGCACCAGTTTTTGTCGAAAAAAAAGATACTACCAAGGCTGTTGAAGCCACAAAGATAACAGAAACTGTAGTGACACCGTCCGTGGATATCGTAGAGGGCACCGTAGAGCCAACGATAATTGAGAGTCGCATGAATGATCGACTTTTTGAAGTGATGCAAAAAACAGACGAAATAGTCCTGCAGGTAACCGAGCAGCCTCTAGAGACAGTTCAAACCCAAGAGGTTACCGAGCAGCAACAGACACAATCTTACGCAATTGAGCCTATCGTCAAGGAATACGAACTGGTACAACACGATATTCTTTCGGAAACAAAATCAGATGAAATCTTCATCGTAGCGCAAGATAGCGTCGTAGATACTCTATCTGAGGATATCTTGGCCCCAAAGACTGAGGTCCAAGGTGAAACCACTGAATTATCAACAGTTAAGGCCAGGGATTCGGCAATACAAAGTATCATCGAACAGTCGGATAGTACTCTGGTAGAAGCAGTGGCCCCAGAACAGGGTGAAGAAAGTCTTTTTCAGCTCTTAACGTCTGAGCTACTGCGAGATGAAAACGAATCTAGCGAAATACTGTCTAAGACCGAGCTGACAAATCCGGCAAATATTCACGAGAGGCCACTCCATGAACATATCCAAGCGTTGCCCGAGGAAGACAGAACAGTTGCTGCTGAAGTTTTCGATGAAATAACCAAACTCAGTATCGAACTCGCCAAGAGTGTAGACGATACTATCGACCGCGAAGCCGATGAAAAGCACTTATATATATTGTCTCAGAGATTATTCAAAACACTCGGGTTCGATGTGTCAGAAAAAAGCCTGCAGCGTATTGTGCAAGACTTGCTGGAAGTCTCAGCCAAAGGAATCACTGAACAAACATCCGCGGAGTTACTAAACGCAGCTGGTACCTATGAGCACCGCGTTTCAGTCGCCTCAAAATTAAAGATCCATCTCTTGGCTATGGCTGATAAGAAACTCCAGCTCATGCGGAACTTGAGTAAATATATGCTGGCCGGTACGGTTCACCAACAGCTGACTACGTAGCCTCTCAGCTTATTTTCAACCAAGGGCTTACAATAGAGGCTATGCGAATACTACTTGTTGAGGACGAACATAAAATATCAAGTGCTGTCAGACGTGGGCTTGAACAACATACGTATGCAGTTGATGTCGCATATGACGGTGATAATGGCTTATCTATGGCAACTACCGAACCATATGACTTGATCATTTTGGACCGTATGCTTCCCGGCAGTATCGACGGCATTGGTATTCTGCGCAACTTGCGAGAGCAGAATAATCACACGCCAGTATTACTCCTCACCGCCAAAGATCGTGTACTCGACAGGGCAGAAGGATTGAATGCCGGAGCCGATGATTACTTGGTCAAGCCCTTTGCATTTGTGGAACTCATTGCCCGTGTCCGTGCGCTGCTTCGTCGATCACCCAAAACAACTGATACTGTCCTGTACTACGACGATCTATCCCTTGATCCTCAAGCAATGACTGTTGAGCGGGCAGGTAAACAAATAGCAATGACTGCCAAGGAGTTTGCATTATTGGAGTACCTCATGCGTCACAACGAATCAATCATTTCCAAAGACACCCTGATTCAGCATGTGTGGGATTACGATGCGGACATCTTACCGAACACAGTCGAGGTTTACATCGGCTATTTGCGCAACAAAATTGATAAGCCGTTCGAGGCACCGGATTTGATTCATACGCGCCGTGGCTTTGGTTATTACTTCGGAGGCGCAAAATGACCTTCCATAAAGCCTCTACGCAGCTTGCTGGACTGTACTTGGTCATCCTCATGGCCATCAGTCTGTTTTTTAGTATTGCCGTCTATCATACATCAAGTAATGAGTTGTCGCGCGGACTGCAACGCCCAAGTTCCATCTTTACCCAAAACCAAAACCCTGACTTCCGATTTCCTGCAGGCTTTCGCCAACAATTTAATGCTGAACGCGCCCAGCAAGTAGATGATGTCCGTACTCACGTGCTCCACCAATTGATCATAATCAACCTACTCATTTTGGTTGCCGGTGGCGTGTTGTGCTACTACCTGGCGCTACGCACACTAAAACCAATCGAAGAAGCACATGAGGCGCAGAGTCGATTTACAGCCGATGCGAGCCATGAACTACGGACACCAATTACGGTCATGCGTACCGAAAACGAAGTAGCACTTATGAATCCTAAACTCAGCCTCGACCAGGCCAGGCAGCAACTCCGTAGCAATATTGAAGAGCTCGAGAAGCTAACCAGCCTTACCGAAGGACTCTTACGACTTGCACAGCTCGACAATCATCAGCTCGAAACCGAAGCAGTAAGTACTAAAACACTCGTAAACAATGCGGTGGCGCGTGTTCTGCCACAAGCAGAGAAGCGACATATAACTATTTCATCGACTGTCGAGACAGACGCGATGATTTTGGCCGATGAATCGAGTCTGACAGAAGCGCTCGTGACGCTGCTTGATAATGCCGTGAAATACTCGCTCAAAAAGTCAGAAGTACTCATCACGGCCAGCGAAGAACAGCACCAGATTATATTTCGTGTCAAAGACACCGGCATCGGCATCAAAGCCTCTGAACTACCTCATGTTTTTGATCGTTTTTATCGTGCCGACTCATCTCGTACCAAACAAAAAGTTGAAGGTTACGGACTTGGGCTAGCAATCGCCAAGGGCATCGCAAATGCACATGGTGGTTCATTGAATGCAACAAGTACTGTTGGTCAAGGCTCAGTGTTTACGTTGGTACTACCGGCTGTTTACTATAGAGATTCAAAAGAAATCTAGGCCTCAGCCTCTTTTCAGTCTCCGCTCGTAAGCTACGCTCAGAACTAAACTAGGATCATCGAAAGGTCACTCAGTGAATACAATATCCAGGGGCGTACGAAATGCGTTCCGCAATAGCATACGTACATTTTCAATCATTTTAATACTAGGCTTGAGTATCGGACTAGCGCTCGCGATGCTGGTCGCACGTGGGGCGGTCAACCAGAAGATCAGTGACGTCAAAAGCTCAATTGGCAATACCATTGCCGTCACACCCGCAGGTGCACGTGGCTTCGAAGGGGGTGGTGAACCACTGACGACTGCTGAGCTTGCCAAAGTTTCAGCACTTCCAAATGTTACAAACGTCCAGCAATCACTGAGTGACCGTTTGACCTCTGACAACACTAACCTGGTATCTGCAATCGATGCTGGTTCACTCGGCAGGCGAGGTGCAGGCAATTCAGGTATCCGATTCAGTGGAGGCCAACAGCGTGAGCTAAGCACCACCGATACAAGTGATGGCACATCGCAGCCGACACGAACGTTTACGCCACCAGTCACCGTATCTGGTGTCAACTCAACAGCCAGCGCCACTGTATATGGCGGTAGTACTGTATCATTCACAAGCGGAAAGGCACTTGACCCTACCAAAGACGTCAATGAAGCCGTCGTTGGTAAAGCGCTCGCAACCAAGAACAACCTGACAGTCGGTGGTACGTTTACCGCATACGCGACACAAATCACCGTCGTCGGTATCTACGATGCCGGCAACGAGTTTGCCAACGCAGGGCTCATCATGCCAATCTCGGCGCTGCAGCGCATCTCCAGCCAGGCTGGAAGCGTCACTAGCGCAACAGTGACCGTCAACTCAATCGACAACATGGCAGGCGCCACAACCGCTATCAAGACAGCACTTGGATCGGCAGCTGATGTCGTCAGCAACGAAGACACCGCTAAGCAAGCCGTTGAGCCACTCGAAAGCGTCCGTACCATATCGACCTTCAGCCTTGTCGGTGCAGTCGTAGCTGGAGCGGTTATCATCCTCCTCACAATGGTCATGATCGTTCGTGAACGTCGTCGTGAAATTGGTGTCTACAAGGCAATTGGGGCGTCAAACTTTACCATCATGGCGCAGTTCATCGTCGAAGCATTGACTTTGACACTGCTCGCCATGATAGCCGGGATCATCATCGGGAGCGTGGCTGCCAGCCCAGTCACCAATACGCTGGTTAGCAACAGCACGAGTGCTGCACAAACGTCACAAACAGACCAAGCCGGACCAACAAGCTTTGGCCAAGGAACGACCACAAGACGCTTCGTACGCGGAACCCAGGGCGGGCCGGGTATTCGCAGCTTCGGCAATAACACCGTTGCCAATGCCCGTAACATCCAAGCATCTGTTGGCTGGAGCATCCTTGCCTACGGCTTTGGAGCTGCACTGCTCATAGCCATCATTGGTAGCGCCGTACCAGCATTCTTAATCAGTAAAGTCCGTCCTGCGGAAGTAATGAGAGCGGAGTAAACGTTATGTTAAACGTCACCAAATTATCCAAAGATTTCAACAGTCACGGCAACCATGTCAGTGCCGTCAGCAAGATCAGCTTCAAAGTGCCAGCCGGGCAATTTGCCTCAATCGTCGGCAAGAGTGGTAGCGGCAAAAGCACACTCTTGTCATTACTTGGTGCACTCGATTCGCCGACTAGTGGCAGTATCGAGGTAGCTGGCAAAGATATTACGAAACTGCATGACAGAGCACTCATCAGATACCGGGGTAAAGAAATTGGCTTTGTGTTCCAGCATTACAATCTGGTACCAAACCTAACTGCGCTTGAAAACGTCATGCTGCCGATGGAGTTTGCTGGTACCAAGCCGGGCGAACGTCGTAAACGAGCAATCGACCTACTCGAACAAGTTGGGCTCGACGAAGCCAAACAAGGCCGTAAGCCAAGCCGTTTATCGGGCGGCGAGCAGCAACGCGTCGCAATCGCTCGCGCGCTGGCTAACAAGCCCCACCTGATCCTCGCAGACGAGCCAACCGGCAACCTTGATAGTCAGACAGGCAAAATGATCTTTGATCTGCTACACTCGCTCGCAAAGTCAGAAAACACGACCATCATTGCCGTTACTCATGACCTCAGCATTGCCGGCAAGACAGATGTATCTTTCAAGCTTTCCGACGGCAAGCTGACGCAATCTCGCTAGATTAGAGAACGCCGAGCAAAAGCAAGATAACGATACCAAGTGCGATACGGTAATACGCAAACACTTGGAAGTTGTGTCGTGAGATATAGCGGAGCAACCACGAAATGGCTATCAGTGCGGTGATAAAGGCAAAGATCAGACCGATGATGATAGACGATGTACCGCCAGCGATCTGACCGAGTGCATCGCCATGCTTGACGAGCTTAAGCCCACTCGCAAGAATCAAAACAGGAATACTCAGATAAAAGGAAAAGGCTGTGACAGTGGCGCGGTCAAGGCCAATGCCAAGTCCCGTCACAATCGTGGCACCGGAACGGGACACGCCTGGAATGATTGCAAAACACTGGCCAGCACCGATTATCAAGGCTTGCTTGATGGTAAGTTTGCCAATATTTGGTTCGTCACCATGGCGCGCATCAACTTTGCCACGGTCAACAATAAGCAAAATAATACCACCAACGATAAGTGCCATAGCCACCACGAGTGGTGTTGTTAAGCTCTGGGTCGCGTTGTCGAGCAACAATCCAACAATTCCAGCAGGAATCGTACCGATAACGAGTAATTTCCAAAAATGCAGTGCATATGCCTTACCCTTGAACAAACCAATGGTTTTTTCGATTAAGTCCTTGCGGTAATACCAGATGACTGCAGCGATAGCGCCAGACTGGATAACAACGGTGAAAACGTCTTTATAATCATCAAAATTGAGGGCTTTTTCGGCTAGGATCAGGTGACCGGTACTACTAATTGGCAAAAACTCGGTGAAACCCTCGACGATGCCGAGGATAATGGCTTGGATAATATGCATAATCATTATTCTAGCGCATTATGCTGCACATAGTGACACAATTATGTGACTGTTCAGCACTTAAAATTGTTTTATACTGATGGGTAGCAAAAGGGGAAGCTATATGCGAAAAATTATCATTGCGGTTGTCATTATCATTGTTGCGGTTGGAGGAGCGTTTGCGTTTCTTGGTCGCAAAACGGATGCACCAGCAAACACACAAGCCACTACGGACACCACCTCGAACGTGGAGCCAGTCGAAGCCAGTAGTGACGCGAAAGTTGCTGCGGTCATTACCTATAACGATGGCTTCAGCCCTGCAGATATTACCGTCAAATCAGGTGAAACTGTCGAGATCAAGAATGCTTCAAGCCATGTGCTCGACTTTCATTCTGACCCACACCCAGCACATACTGACGATAATGACTTGAACGTCGGTGCTATCGGTGCCGGCCAAAGCAAGAAGTTTACCCTCAACAAAAAAGGCACCTGGGGCTACCACAACCATTTGATGGCCACCGAAACAGGGAAAGTCACCGTTGAATAAGACCCTATTACGAACCGCGCTCATTGCGGCGTACGTAGCATGGTTTGTGATTCCGGGGTGGGCATTCTTCCATATCCGGGGTGGAATTAGTTTTTTGAATGGGCTGGGACTCCATGACTCATTGCAAATCTTGTTTCCATTGATTGGTCTATACGCCTTTACGTTGGTCACTGGTCAACTATTTGTAGCTACTAATATATGGTGGCTCAAAAAGCTATGGCCGCGAGTCATTCACTTTCACCGCTACCAGGGCGGTGCGGCACTCATACTCGCTGTGACACATCCGCTGACGATATTGATTGGCTTTGGCCTCGCATCGTACGTAGCGCGTAGCTTTGTGGCACCATCACTGAAGGTCTGGCTAATTCCGGCTTATCTTGGTCTTGTCATCCTATTTACGACTGTTATAACAGCAACTATGGCTTGGTACAGTGACCGTTTTCCGTGGTGGCGCAAGCTACACCGACTCAATTATCTGGTGTTTGCACTATTCTGGATTCATTCATGGAATATCGGCAGTGACACGAAGTTATATCCACTGAAAATTGTGTGGATCATTGCACCAATCATACTCGCAGTGTCATTTGTGCTTTGCTACAGAGCACAACTGCAGCGGTTGGTTAGTCCGGCTAAGGCTTCGTAGGAAATAGCTCAAGACCTTCGAGTTCATCGTCACCGATACGATCGAGTAATTGCGACTTCTTGACCCGGTAACGCCGCTTGCTGAAGGATATCAGTCCAGCTTTTTTGAGTTTCAATAGTTCCATGCCAGTGGTTTCGCGGGTCAGCCCCAGAAGGTTAGCCAAGCTTTGCTGTGTCAGCGGTAAGTCAATCAATGTCATACCATCAGGGCTATCTTGCCCGTAGGCCTGACAGAGGTAAAACAACATATGGAGCACTTTGTCGGTAGCCTTGGAATATTCGAGTGCATACAGGCGCAAACTCTTGGCAGCGTTGGCAATGACGTACTTGTCGAGTAAATAGATAAGAATGTCGCGATTTTGACGCGTTACATCCAAGAGATCAGCTTTTGGAACGATATGAACGATTGTATCGGTGTAGGCTTCGTAGAAAAACAGATTGTTGTCGGCCTTGTTAAACACCCAGGCGCTTGCAAGGATGTCAGTTTTTCGCTCAAAGCTAATTGGCTTTTCATCGCCACTCACACTGATGCTGTAGGCTTTTACGATGCCGCTGCGAACCACATATGCTGCATCAGGCACTTCACCTTGATGGAGGATGACTTCTCCAGCTGCATAGCGACGAATCGGGTAGTGCTTGAATAGTTTCTGAAATGATTCCACGTAAAAGATCCCCCTTACCACTCTATTTTACGCTTTTTTTGATCAAAGAGGCACTCGGTTTGCTATGATGCCTATATGGAAATTGCTATTGCTGCCAAGGACGTATCCGTTACGCTCGATGGTCAACATATTTTGCAATCTATCTCAGCCGATATACCGGCCGGACAGATCACTGGTCTACTGGGACCATCAGGGGCGGGAAAGACAACGTTCATCAGAGCAATCGTCGGACGACAGAAGTTTAATGGTGGTACTATCACTATTTTTGGCGAGCCTGCTGGCAGTAAGTCACTCAGGGCAAACCTTGGCTACATGACACAATCTCCGGCCGTCTATGACGACCTGACTATCCGTGAAAACATCGAATACTTTGCTGACATGATGAATGTACCGCGTCGTAACGTGAGTAGCGTGCTCCATGATGTGTCCCTGACAAGCCACGAGCACAAACTTGTCAGTAAGCTTTCTGGTGGGCAGCGGTCGCGTGTTTCGCTCGCAATTGCCTTACTCGGAAACCCACAATTATTAGTACTCGACGAACCAACTGTCGGTGTTGATCCTGCGCTACGAGAGCAGCTATGGGAGCTATTTCAGCGACTTGCCGACAAGGGTACAACGATTCTCATAACCAGTCACGTCATGGATGAAGCTAGCCGCTGTCAGCAGCTACTGCTGATTCGAGATGGCAAATTGCTCGCACAAGACACGCCGGCAGCATTACGCACACAAACAGGGACCGACACGATTGAAGCAGCCTTTTTGAAGCTTGTAGGGGCAAAATCATGAGCCCACGTCGAACAGTTTCCACCGCCAAGCGGGTGCTGAAACAGCTCGGGCATGACCCTCGAACGATTGCCCTTATATTTGTGGTGCCGTGTGTGCTAACTATTCTGCTCAAGTATGTCTTTGCGGAGCAACAAGCTGTCTTCAATAGTATTGCACCACTGATTCTTGGCATCTTCCCATTGATTGTGATGTTTTTGGTAACCGCTATCGCCACGCTCCGTGAACGCACCAGTGGCACGCTTGATAGACTGATGACCATGCCAATCGCCAAAGCCGACCTGATATTTGGCTACGCGCTGGCGTTCTCGGCATTAGCGGCCATACAAGCCAGTCTGACCTGCGCGGTGATACTTGGAGTCCTTGGCGTACCAGTGCAGGGCGGCGCAATTTTACTGCTCATTGGTGGCGTATTAGCGGCACTCCTCGGTACCGCCCTGGGACTCTTTGTTAGTGCATTTGCGACCAGTGAGTTCCAGGCAGTACAATTCATGCCAGCTTTTATATTTCCACAGCTACTGACCTGCGGGCTTTTTGTGCCTCGCGAGCACATGGCAACGGCGTTGCAGTGGTTCTCGAACATTATGCCCCTCAGTTATAGTGTTGATGCCATGAGGCAAGTTACGCTTCACACCGGTGTTCCAAGTGTATTACTTCATGACTATCTAATAGTTGGACTCTTTGGGATTGGCGCGCTGATTCTCGGTGCAGTCACAATTCGCCGGCAAGAATAGTCTTGCAGTAGATGTGAGATAGTTTGCGGACATACGCTTCGCAATCACTCATAATTGAGGATCGCCTTCACACTTCTGATGACACTCGGCTTCCCCCAAGTCGAGTGTTGTCTTTATGGACTCGTCTTACGACAGCACTAAACGTGGTGGTATGGATGGCCTGCCAAGATGGCCGTAGTGCGGTATAGCTGCTCAACCAGCAAGACTCGTATCAATTGATGTGGAAATACGAGTGGGGATAGCGACCAAACGTACTGAGCACGTGTTCGCAACGCTTGATTGACACCAAATGCACCACCAATAACAAATACCAACTGACCCTGCTGACCAGCCCAGCCTTCATACAACTTTGCGAATGTCTGATTGTCTGTCATCTGGCCACGCTCATCAAGCAAAACGACCGTATCGGTATCTTTGAATTTGGCACTAATTTTAACCGATTCAGCATCACGGCACATATCTGGCGTATCCAGTGATGATGGGCTAATCAGCTGCCATTCAATTTGGACCTGTGGTAATAATCGTTTCTGAAAATCCTGTTGAACTGAGGCAAGCGGTGCATCCAACTGTTTGCCGACGGCAATGATTCGTATTTTCATGCTAGATTTGGCGAAGTGCTTCGATAGGGTCTTTGCGGGCAGCCCGTAGTGCGGGGGTAATACCAAAGAATACGCCAACCGCCATCGCTACACCAACCGCGGCCAATACAATCGGCAAGGTTATAACTGGCTGCAAGGAAGTGAAAATACGCATAAAGTAGTTGAGTAGTAGTGAGGCCAAAACACCAATCACACCGCCGACGAAGCTGATCATGGCTGCCTCGATCATGAACTGTGTGAGGATTTGCTGATCAGTCGCACCAACGGCTTTTCTGATACCAATTTCGTGTGTTCGTTCGGTGACTGACACCAACATAATGTTCATGATGCCAATACCGCCGACAAGCAGGGATATAGCTGCAATTGCACTGATAAGGCCCGTGAGTAGGTTCACAATCCGATTGGCGATCGCCAGGCTATCGGCTTGCTTCAAAATCGTGTAGTCCCGCTGTCCACCGTGCGCCGCCGACAGTTCACTATCAATCAATTTGACTGTGTCATCGAGCTGGGCCGGGTCGCTTGGTTTCACAAACACTTGTTGAATTTGAGCCTGGCCAGCGTTGAGCTTTTTGCCAACATTGATTGGGATAAATATCGCATCGTTATAGTCTAGATTCGGTGTCAGTGGATTAGCAGGAAAGTCTTCGAATACACCGTGCACGATAAATGCCTGCCCACGAATCTGCAGTACGCGACCAATTGGCACATTATCTTGGAATAAGTTCTCGGCGACACGCTTGCCGATAACAGCGAAATTACGATCGGATTCGGACTTTTCAAAAAATGACCCAAATTCGACTTTTTGACTCAACGCTGCTGGCATGTCTTCGGTTGTGCCAATGATCAGACCGTCTTTGAGTTCGCGGTCGTCTACCCGAGCAACACCGCTAACCATGCTAAACGGTACGGCCAATTTGACCCCTGGTGTTTTTTCGATAAGATCAGCATCTGCCTCGCTCATGGTGCCCCCACCAAGTGCGGCCAGAAGGCTAACATCAGTAACTTTGCCATTCTGGTCTCGATCAATCAGCTTTCCAGGACGAACAGTAATAAGATCTGCACCGAGATGATTAATCTGACCTACAACCTGTTGTTTGACACCCTCACCAAGGCTAACGATTGTTACCACACTCATCACGCCAATGATGATACCCAACATTGTTAAGAGGCTGCGCCATTTGGCAGACTTGATCGAATCGCGCGCCATTTTGACGTTAATAGGGAGCAACATTACTTCTTGGCCTTTGATTTTTTGGCTTTATAACTTTTGGACTTCGACTTAGACTTCTTGGCCTTTGATTTAGATGCAGTGAGCTTTTCTGGGATTGCTTGCATGAGCGCAGACACGCCAGCCAGGTCATCTTCTTCGGTTTTACGTGGCATAAACGACATCGTGCGCTTGGCGATATCCGGAACTTCACCAATTGCCGACTGCTCATCGGCAATAATCTCGCCGTCGAGCATGAAAACCACACGGGTAGCATAGCGCGTCAGTTCAGGGTTGTGTGTAACCATCAAGATAGTATTGCCGTCCTTGTGTATTTCACTCAGTAGCTCCATGACCAATCGACTAGATGCACTGTCAAGGTTGCCGGTCGGTTCATCGGCAATGATAATCTGCGGGTTGCTGATCAGCGCACGGGCAATTGCCACACGCTGTGCCTGACCGCCACTGAGCTGTCGTGGCATGAAATATTCACGGTCGCCAAGCCCAACACGTTCGAGCATCAGCGCTGCGCGCTTTTGGCGGCGTGCCTGTGTCATGCCTTTGTAGGCAAGTGGCAGAGCAACGTTATCGAGTACGTTGAGGCGTGGAAGCAAGTTAAATGATTGAAATACAAAACCAACTTTGTCACGGCGTGCCTTTGAACGCTGCCATGAACGGAGCCTGGAAACATGTCGACTATCTAACTGGTACGAACCGTAAGTCGGGCGGTCAAGCAACCCGATAATATTCATGAGTGTTGACTTGCCAGAACCGCTGGGGCCCATGACAGCCACAAATTCGCCAGCTTCGACCTCAAGACTCACTTCATCCAGCGCCACCGTAGTGGCGTCTCCAAAGCCGTAAAGCTTACTGACCTCTGATATAGAAATTACAGGCATTACAGTATAGTGTACCCCTGAACTGTCCCTGTAAACAAGGTGTTAAGTGTAGTAATTTTATGTCTCCAGACTACCAGGTCAAATTGATAGCCGAAAATGTGTATACTATCTGGGTTGGAGGGGTCGCATAGTTGCACTATAACAAAAGCCGCGCACAGGAGTTTACTCCGGGCACAGCTTGCAGTTTCAGGCCTTTCCAAACAGCTCTGATGAGCAGACTAATTTACAATTTTATACACGGAGGGGTCGCATAGTGGCCTAGTGCGCCGCCTTGGAAAGGCGGTATATCCGCAAGGGTATCGAGAGTTCGAATCTCTCCTCCTCCGCCATACTAAAAGAACCTACATTTGTAGGTTCTTTTAGTATTCGGATGAACGTGGGTGATTATCGAACAAAGGTGCCGACAGCTTCGCCTTGGGCGAGCTTGAGTAGATTGCCTGGAGTAAAGGCATCAAAGATAACGAGTGGGATTTGCTGCTCAAGGGCCAGACCAAGGGCGGCTTTGTCCATAACTTTGATATCAACATCCTCAACGGCAGCCTGAGCACTCATGGTGTCAATTTTCTTGGCGTCAGGGAATTTGTTTGGATCTTTGTCATAGATACCGTCAACTTTTGTAGCCTTAAGGACCAATTCACAGTCGAGTTCCAGTGCGAGGTTCACTGCTGCGGTATCGTGTGTGAAGTATGGACGGCCAAGACCACCAGCGACAATAACAACACGCTCGCGTTCTAGATGTTTTTCGGCCAATCGGAACGAGTACGATTCGGCAACTTGCTGTGCAAAGACGTTGCTCAGACAGCGCGTAGGGACGTTCTGTGCCTCAAAGATATCAGTCATAGCCATTGAGTTAATCAAGCCACTGAGCATACCCATTTGGTCACCAGTTACACGCTTGATGCCATGGCCGGCGATTTCAGCGCCGCGAACCATGTTGCCACCACCGACAACCATTACTACCTGGCAACCAGCGTCGACGACAGCTTTTACTTCTTTTGCAAAGTACTGGGCAATTTCGGGATCGATACCAAATTCATATTTACCAGCTAGTTGTTCACCTGAGAGTTTGAGAAGAATACGTTTGTAAGCCATTAGGAGCTAGTCTAGCAGAGGTTGCCGATGCGGGCTATACTTACAGTTATGAAGATTTACTCGTGGAACGTGAATGGCATTCGTGCAGTCGTCAAAAAAGAAACTTTTCAGTCATTTATCGCCGAACATCAGCCTGATATTTTGTGCCTGCAAGAAACCAAGGCAGAGCAAGGTCAGGCTATCATCGATATTCCTGACTACAAAGAATACTGGAACTCCTCACGAACCAAAAAAGGCTACAGTGGCACTGCAATCTTTAGCAAAACTGAACCGCTGAACGTGGTCAATGACATTCCTAATGACATTGCCGAAGCTGCTGGATTAGTAGCCGATAGCTACGGCGATGCCAATCATGAAGGCCGTGTCATCGCAGCTGAATTTGCAGACTTCTATGTGGTTACTGCCTATACTCCAAATGCCAAAGATGGCCTGGCACGCATTGACCTGCGCCAAAAATGGGACGCTGCTATGATCGCCTACTGTGCAAAGTTACAGCAGTCCAAACCTGTCATCTACTGTGGTGACATGAACGTTGCCCACACCGAAGATGACCTGGCAAACCCAAAACCAAACCGCGGCAAAAAAGGCTTCAGTGATGAAGAACGCGGCGGCTTCGATGACTGGCTCGCTGCTGGATTTGTCGACACACTCCGTATATTCAAGCAAGGCAACGGCTTTTATACCTGGTGGAGTCATTTTGCCAATGCTCGTGCCCGAAATGTTGGTTGGCGCATCGACTACTTCCTCGTATCAGCCGTCCTCAAAGACGCTGTAAAAGCAGCAGAAATCCACCCAGCCATCATGGGCTCCGATCACTGCCCAGTAAGCATTGAGCTATAAGCCATGGCTGCAGAAACACACCCCGATATTCGCCGAACATTACTGTTTCTTCTCAAAGACGACCAAATATTGTTGGCGATGAAAAAACGTGGTTTCGGAGCCGGCAAATGGAACGGGGTCGGCGGCAAAATTGAAGCCGGTGAATCAATCGAAGATGCTTTGGTCCGTGAGTGCCAAGAAGAAGTCGGCATCACACCAACCAGTTGGCGACAAGTCGCCGAGCTTGATTTCGTCCAAGATGCTACGACTGATCCATGGCATATGTACGTTCACGCCTACATTGCTGAACAGTGGAAAGGCGAGGCTGTTGAATCTGAAGAAATGAAGCCTGAGTGGTACAACCTTGCAGATATTCCATACGACGCCATGTGGGACGATGATCAATATTGGTTACCAAAAGTACTGGCCGGCGAGTTGGTTTACGGCGAATTTATCTTTGATGAAAACGACAAAATGACGAAGCATATGATTGAGATAACTGATACGCTACCGCGCAGCAAGCAGGCAAACTAAACATCATGGATCGTACGTTTTGGTCCAGACAACAGCCGGGCAAACCTTTGTTTCCCGAGCTCGAATGGGCACGACCAGAAAACAAAATGCACGCTGGAAAACTATTGATTATAGGTGGTAACCTCCACGGCTTTGCTGCTCCGGCAACTGCCTATAACGAAGCCGACAAAGCTGGGATTGGTGCCACCCGCGTATTACTACCAAATGCTATCCAAAAAATTGTTGGTGCATTTCTGCCAGAGGCAGATTTTGGACCGAGCACACCGAGTGGCAGCTTTGCGCAGCGTAGTTTGGCCGACTGGCTCGAGCACCTCGCCTGGGCCGATGGGGTGATATTATCCGGTGACCTGGGACGAAACAGTGAAACTGCTATCGTCCTCGAGAAATTTCTCGAAAAAACAACGATTCCGGTAACCATCACCAAAGACGCACTCGATTACACCCTAACCGCGCCACAATCTATCTTAAAGCGCCCAAACACATTGGTGGTCGCGACGGTTGCAGAATTGCAAAAACTCGCTACACAGGCTGGCAGTACAACAGCCATTACCTTTAGTATGGACTTGCTCCATATGATTGATGCGCTCCACGAACTGACTACTGCAAATCCAGCTATGATCATCACCAAGCATCTCGACACGATTCTGGTGGCTACAAACGGACAGGTGAGCACGACCAAAGCCACCGAAGATAAAGAAGAGGCCTGGCGTATCAAAACAGCCGCACATGCCGCTGTCTGGTGGCTGCAGCACCCTGGGAAGCCCTTCGAAGCAATCACGACCAGCATCACACAGCTCTAAACATCCTAACTATAATTTACTTATCTACGAGTTGATTGTATAATATGGCAACTATGCAGGCAGAGACATTCGCTGAAGCGTACCCTCGTGATATCAGCATTGAGACAAAAGATGTTCATGCCGATATTCTTCGCGAGCCTCGTGAATGGTCGCAAACCTTCGGAACAATACTTCATGACTACCTATCGGGTGAGGAGTTAACTCCCGCAGAGACACTCGGTAACACCTTGCAGCGCTACTATGCCTGGAACACGTATTCAATGCCAAAAATCATCAACAAACTCCATGCCAGTACCGACTTTGAAGACCACGACCAAGCGCATACATTCTGGCGTGCAATGAACGAGCTTAATTTTCATGCGCTTTCTGGGGCTATGCTGCCAATGTGGATGCGACTAACCGACGACCCAAGCAAGGTACGCGCGGGCCTCGACGCTCATTCCGATAAGAATAAACTCGACTTTTGCCAGCTAGACCTTGCAACACGGAGTCTTTCATTTGGTGGTCAGCGCCACGGCTCTAGCACGATCAAGGAAGATTACGCCTATTTTGGTAACGATTGGCGTGAGTTCCGAAAGTCCATGGAAGGTATGGTCAGTGAATATGATACCGGGATTGTGCTGCTCGAAATGTGCAAATCAAATCGCAACCTGATCGCTATTCCTGGGCCAAAGCAATTTGAAGACAAGAATCCCGCCCTTAATAGTGACTTTATTATAATCGATACATCCACCCGCGAGGTGACTGGTGTGCAGACGAAAGGCGCTGTCACTCCTGAGGACATTGCTCGTTACAACCCTCATTACGTCACTCTTATTGATGGTCGTGTTGACCTCGGTAACGTCAGACATCACCGTGTTGCAAAGGGCAGTTCAAAAGAACTCCTCGTATCGTGGCCAGGTATGATTTCGGCTGGTTTTATCGTTGATTTGCCGGCACATGGCCCCAGAATGAACAGCCTCAAAAAACACCTCCCGATGAGCTACCTCATGCAGCAAAAATTGGCAGCACGTCATGAGCTTGGTAGTGCCAAACCAGAACTCAAACAAGCAGTCAAAAAGCTCAGTGACCGTATATTGCCACGACTGATGCAAGCAACAGTCGAAATAGCATAGGCAGTAGCCGAGGGCTAAGCCGGCCTTTACTCACATTCTGTGAGCCCGAAACTTTCATACGGCGTATGCAATATTTGGTGGGCGAGGAGGGACTTGAACCCTCAATCCGTAAGGAACGCGATTTTGAGTCGCGCGCGTATACCAATTCCGCCACTCGCCCAACAAATGCTGCATGCAAGCAAAGCTTGCTACTCACCAATTTCGTTCGCCGCGGGACATATTTTTAACAGAGCATTACAGGGGTGTATTGTACTACATTTAAAATAACCCACAAAGCCCTACGCATAGACTATGCTACCCCTGTATGCACATAACCGGTATAATGGTCGTAATATATGGATCCGCAGACACCTCAAGACACACCTCCCAACGGATACAACCTGCCACCACAAAAAGGCAAGGTTGTGCAGCCGTTGCCTGGGCAACTTGGTCGAGACGATGCCAATCCTGCAGCCGATCTCATTCGCAAAAAACTCGGTGATATTTATGGGGATGAGCCTTCGGCCAAAGAAGAAAAAGCCGAAGTCGAGGTCGTTACACACCGCTCCAAGCACCAACAATTCATGTATGAGCTCAGTCATTCGGGCAAATCACTAGCTGATATCCAGACGCAGTGGCACAACTATTACGTCAACCTCCCAGACAATGACAAGCACCAGGTCTGGCAAGAGTTCTATAGCGCCCATAGCCAAATCAAAACCGTACAACATACACAGCAAAAAGCGCCAGCCACTCAAGCGCCAGCACCGCTAGTGAGTGCACCAAAACAACATCATATCGCAAAAGTACAGAACGATGATCGAACGATTTCTGATATCAAATCCCAGCTGCTTGGTCGCGTAAGTTCACGGAGCAAACTCAAAAAAAATGATCATCTGAAATCACTGTTTTTCGGGCTTAGCCTCGGTGTCGTTGTACTCGTCATCTTCTTGTTTGGGTTTTTCAATGAGCGCTTTATCGCGCCATTTGTTACTCCTAGCAGGGCAGTCAGCTCAACGCCATTGATTATCGACCCCGCTAGTACGGCAGTTGGTCAAGAGCCTAAGCTCATCATCCCAAAGATTAACGTCGAGATTCCTGTAGTCTACGATGTCGCCACTATTGCAGATGCCGCCGTCGAAGAAGGACTTGAACGCGGTGTCGTACACTATGCAACTACCCCAAATCCAGGCGAACTTGGTAACGGCGTCATCTTTGGCCACTCCTCAAACAACTTGTTCAATAAAGGTGATTACAAGTACGCCTTCGTACTCCTGCACAAGCTTGAACCGGGTGATACCTTTTTCATCGAGAATGGCGGCAAGCGTTACACCTATAAAATTTATGAAAAGAAGGTTGTTTCACCAAAAGCGGTTGAAGTACTTAGTACTCAGGGCAAGCCAGCTACGTTCACGCTCATTACCTGTGACCCACCAGGCACCAGCCTCAATCGTTTGGTTGTCGTTGGTGAGCAGATTAGCCCTGATCCAGCTGCAAACGTCGCCAGCCACGTGGTAGCCACAAATGCAACACCCGCAGAGCTACCAAGTAACTCACCAACACTTTGGCATCGTTTCTGGAAATGGATTTCTGACTAATCTAGAGGGATTAGTTAGTGATCTTTAGCACTGTTCGCACAATGGCGGTGCGATCTTTTACAGTCGTAGAAGGTGACACAGTAAACAAGAACGTATAATCTCGGTCAAACATTGGCTCGAAGATACCCGTTACAGCATTGAGGGTTTGCTTGTTTGTACCGTCAAAATCAAAGACGTTGAGCTTTCCTTGACTAGTGACCATCAAACGGTGGCCGTCCATCCAGGTTGCTTTCTGATCGATACCATCAAGTGCGAGCTGGGTGTCGTAGCGGAACTGGCGGTTGTTTTCGGCATCATAGACCGCAAACTTACTGCCACCCTGGACCGCGATAAAGCGCGCGTTAGCCGAGAATGAAACATATTGCGGTGTCCCGTTAACTTTCAAGAGAATACTTGGTAGTGGTAATGTGGAGTTTTGTTTTCGAAGAACGTCAAACAGGTCTTTGTAGACGTAGACCTTGCCATCAGTGTCATCACCGACGGTCACATAAAGGTGGCCATTAAACTCCGCCATATTCAACAGATATTTCTGCCCGACTGGCAAATCACGAACAGTGTACGTTTTGGCGTCTTGCAACACTCGTATGTATACATGCCCAGGTGCCGCGTCGTTATCAGTGGCATAGAGGATTGTGTTGTCCTGGTACGGCCAAAAGGCGAGTACTTTTGTGGCGAGTGGGGTCAGGGTCTTGTCTTTGATCTGTGCTGATTGCAAGATGCCACCAGTTGCGTCATAGACATACAATTGATCGGCCTTCTTGTCGCGCAAGGTAACTTGACTGAAGCTCTTTCCAAACACCGTGGTCAGGTTGAGACTATCTGCAGGCGTATCGCGGTCAAACATGATGAAATCCTGGCCACCCTCATACACATACTTCAGTAGTAGATGACGGTTGTCAGTGGACCACTCAACCGGTTCAAGTGACGAATTAGGATGGACCGGCAATACCGTAGCTGGCACCTTAACATTGGTGGTTAGCGCATCTTTTGAACTAATATCAGTTACCTGAAAACCAGTCAGCGAGTCTGGTGCATGGCTGACTATCCAGTGGCGGTCAGGGCTAGTACTCACAACGTCCGGCGCAGAAGCATAAAGTTGTATATCTTTGCTGGTCAGCGTGGCCGGAAACAAGAAAGGATAGGCGAATCGCTCCACAGAGCCGCCTTCAAGCGTAAAGTTATGGGTCCATGGGCGATAACCATCACGTTGTAACTTAAGTGTGTAGTTACCTTCTTCGAGAACGTAACGACTGCTCGTCTGGCCCTTATCGACACCATTTATAAGTATTTGGGCACTATCAGGGTGTCCGTCAACGAACAACAGACCATTTTGTGTGATAGCTCCAGTTTTGCGGTTTACTTCGTAACCGTTGGCAGCGAACACTAGAATAGTGGTGGCAATACCAAGAGCAATAGCTATCAGGCCGTAGCCGATAAATAGCCGCTTTTGATGAGCACGTTTCTTTTTGGGATCAAGGAAATCCATAGACTAATATCTAGTATAACTAATTTATTCGTTCCGTGTGTGAAAATTCTATTGCGAAATACCACCTTAGAGCTGTAAGATATGAGTACTTAAGCGTAATAGCTTCATAAAAGAGGGTTAAAATAAAGTGGCCAAACGCCAACACGTCATCGAGTTAAACGGTCAAAAGTACGACGCCTTAACGGGCAAGGTTGTTACTGTTGCCGCAGCCCTTCCTACTGAACCAAAGCGTGCGGTGCAGCACGTCGACGGCTTTGTTCGCCGCAAGAGCACCACTGAAGCCCCAAAACCTGCTCGTATCAGTCGCCAAGCACCCGCAACCAAAGTCCACCAAAAGACCGAAAAGTCAAAAACACTCATGCGTAGTGCGGTCAAAAAGCCAAATCAACACAAGATCACTGCTAAAGTCGCACCAGTAGCTGCTACCAAGGCTGCAGTTGTACCCACGCCAACGATTGAAGCCGCGATAAACAGGGGTCGCGTTTTCCGTGCCAATGCAATCGCGCAGAGCACACTCATCCGTAAGTTCAATACGAGCCGTGACATAAGCCCAGTCAAAACAGCTGTTGTGCCCGTACAGCCAGTACCTGGCCACGTCCCCGCAATCAAATCAGTCGCAACACCTGTTGATCAGCCAGCGCCAACTGCTAGCCCATTCGATGTAGCCATTGAGCTTGCAAACAGCCATTTCCAGCCAAAAATCCGCAAAGTACGCGGCATTGAACGCATTGCCAAGAAGCTACATGTCAAACCACGCACGCTTGGCCTTAGTGGCCTCGGCCTCGTCTTACTCGCCGTGGGTAGCTTTTGGGCTTACCAATACGTTCCAAATGTCGCTATGCGTGTTGCAACCGCAAGGTCAGGCGTGAGTGCTACCTTACCGGCATATCATCCTTCAGGATTCAATCTTGCAGGCCCAATTACCGCCGTTCCAGGCCAGGTGAGTATCAACTACAAGTCAAATAGTGATAATCGTAAATTCCAGGTAGTCCAGCGAAGTACCGATTGGAATAGCCAGTCACTCCTCAGTAATTTTGTAAACACCGAGCACCAACAGTATCAATCAATGCAGGTGAATGGCCGCACCATCTATCTCTACGACAATGCTGCCACTTGGGTAGATGGCGGTGTCTGGTATCAGGTCAAAGGCGATAACACACTCAGCCGCGATCAAATTCTTCGTCTCGTCGACGGTCTCTAGCCCTGGATCACTACACCCCTTATCCTTGCATATCGTACCAATAGCCTCTACCATTAGACGGTAATCTAACAGATTACACGCAGACGTTTTTGAGTTCATTCATATAAAGCCAGGATGTGGTGCTATCTCCCAACAATCGATCTCCCGTCATGGGATCAAAAGTATCGGTTGATGAGGCAACACATCCAAGGTGGCTAATCACCGTCCAGTAGAGGATTTTGTCCCCGCAATACTGTGACAATTAGCCATCTCCCCGTGGAGCAGACTCGGCACCCCAACAAGCAGGTCCTGACATCTCCCGTCAGAAAACTTGCTTGGCTGAGTCTGCTCCACACCTAAAAACATGAATACCCCTAGAGAAAACCTTGTGCCTGGGCCCTTGCTCCACAACACCTTCTCCAAAAACCCACCAACGTCTGCTATCTTCCATAGATCACAAAATTTTGTGGCCTGCGGAAGATATGAACTCCTTAGCCTATCTGATAGACTATATCTGAATATGAAACCTGTACGAACACGATTTGCACCATCCCCAACCGGCTTTTTGCATGTTGGCAACGTCCGCTCCGCACTATACCCGTGGCTCATTGCCAAACAGGCTGGTGGTCAGTTCGTACTACGTGTCGAAGATACCGATCAAGCACGTGAAGTACCCGGTGCAGTGCAAATCATGCACGAGACGCTTTCTTGGCTCGGTATCGAATGGGACGAAGGTCCAGACATTGGTGGACCATTTGGGCCATATACACAGAGCGAACGCCTCGCTGTTTATAAAACCTGGGCCCAGAAACTTATTGATAGTGGTAGAGCCTACGCAGATATCCGCACTCCGGAACAGCTAGCCGAGCTCCGCGAACAGGCAAAAGCTGCCAAACAACCATTTTTGGCCCGAAATTATCGTCCAGAGAACCCTCCTGTATGGGAACCAGGCATGCCACTACGATTCTTGTCAGAACCAAAGGCATACACCTGGCACGATGCTGTCATGGGTGACTTATCAGCAGGTGAAGAAGCGGTTGATGATTTCATCATTCTAAAATCAGATGGTTTGCCAACCTATAACTTTGCACACATCGTCGATGATGCCGAGATGCAGATCACCCATGTTATCCGCGGGCTTGAATACATCGCCAGTGTGCCAAAATACCTCAATCTGTATGAAGCACTTGGGCTTGAAGTACCCATTCTGGCACATGTCCCACACATTATGGCCGAAGGCGGCAAGCGCAAGCTCAGCAAGCGTGATGGCGCCAAAAGCGTTCTAGACTACCGTGATGCCGGCTACACCCCAGAAGCCATGCTCAATTTCCTGGCTTCAATGGGCTGGAATGATGGCACCGAGCAGGAAATCTTTAGCCGTGATGAATTGATCCAGAAATTTAGCCTTGACCGCGTGCAGCGTTCCGGCGCACTCCTCGATGACCGTCGTTTTGACTGGATCAATGGCACCTGGATTCGTTCGCTTGATATTGCCGATCTGTACGAGCGCGTTCAGAGCTTCTGGCCAACAGAAGCAAGTGATGCGACTGACGACTACAAAAAGCAGGTGCTAGGTCTCATCCAGGAACGACTGAAATTCTTTGCAGAGATTCCCGAACTGACTCGATTCTTTTTCGTCGATTTACCAGTGAATCCTGAGCTCATTAGTGGTAACAAACAACTCAAGAAGTTCGAAATTACCGAACTCAAAGAGTTACTCACTA
The DNA here is from genome assembly GCA_964474995.1 of uncultured Candidatus Saccharibacteria bacterium. Lineage (GTDB taxonomy): Bacteria > Patescibacteriota > Saccharimonadia > Saccharimonadales > JALRHH01 > CAYYUY01. The sequence goes on along the minus strand of CAYYUY010000009.1, from coordinate 9,871 downwards.
CCTGCAGGGACGTAATTGCTAATAGCGACTTCAGCGCTGCTGATCTCACTAATAGATTAAATGAACTGCTGGAAGCTACTGGCCAAAAGCCAGGCGTACTGTTTAGTCTTATCCGTATTGCGACAACGCAGGCGCCATCAAGTCCAGCCCTCGCCGAAACCATGGCTGTCCTCGGCAAAGAAACCGTCATCCGTCGGATCGACCAACAAATACAGCTCTTCTAGCCAGGTATTTACAGCCCGCAGTCTTGCTACATCCACAGCAGCTTGCGCACGTCGCATATAAAATTCTGAACGTGTTTCAACCAAGACCGAATCTCGGTCGAGTATTGCGGTGAGTTCATCAAGCTCTTGTATGATTTGGGGTTTCTCTATATGGTCCATAGCTACCTTTCGTCCTTTTGGCTTCTGTCCTATGGGACAAGAAGGTCCTTCATTCGGAACATACATATGAACTACGCTCATGTGCGTTCCTCATCCGAGGCACTCATCAGTACGAATACACATTCGTATAGGTAATGAAGCAAGGGGAGCGGTTCTTTCGGAATGAAGAAGTGGTTCGCTGGATGCGAATCAAATTTCATTCCTACTCGAACGCTCACCCCGCTTGCTCGGAATTTCCGAGACTTCACCTCATCATCGGCTAGGCCGCTTGTGCTGAAATTCTCACCGTACGAGCGAGTTCGTCGAGCCTTTCGAGGACGACGGCAAGCTCTTCGCGGCGAAGACTTCTGAGGCCTTTCGGTGATTCACGATTGAGGTGAATCGTGCCGTTAGCGAACAACCTGACGTAGGCGTTCTGTCGGCGACCATCGTGACCAAGCGTCGTTCCTGACGCAACAAGCCAGTAATCGATGGTTTTGTAGCCACTGAAGCGAACTCTGATGAGTGCACTATCAGCAGGCGGGACATCGAGCTTACTCAGATGCCTGGCAGTCGTGCGCGCTGCACGATTCACAGACCTTTTGAGCTTTTTTCGAGCTCGGTGTTGGCGACGTTCAGCATTGTTGTACATGGCTGCCCACTTCCGATAGATGTGAAGGTGTCTGATAAAACAGATCGTAGTATTATGCTATTTTATTCGATAATAGTCAAGATCGGCTAACGAATCCTGAGCTCTGTTGGGTCAACTGGCTTTGTAATTGGCTTGATTACTGGCTGGGTCGTAGCATCAGTGGTCTTTTTACGACGAGAGCGGGTACGTTTACGCTTTGGTTTATCAGTTGGCTCTGAATTTGTAGCAGGTTTTTGAGCTGGAGACTGAGTAGGTGAAGGTGTAGTAGCTTCCTGTTCATCAATGCCACCGGCAACCACACCAAGGTTTTTGAACAGCTCAGCGGCTTGGGGCTTGGGCTTTGTCTGGTGAGGTTTTGGCTGCTTGACGGCCACGACTGGAGCCGCGTTACTGTAACGTTTGTGCATAAATGCTTCGATCTCGTCACGTGACACGGAGTACTGTTGACGACTATTCGTCACAATATACGCACTGTAATCAGGTGGCAGTGGTGGCAAGTTCATACTCGTGGCGCTGAACGCCTGCGCTTTTTCACCTTCGATGGTCATACTGACTACAAAGTGACGGTTGTGCATATGCACCATGTCAGTTTCCTCGAACTTTGGTTCGAAGTATTTGAGCATCACCCGGGCGTCATCGGCACTCGTACGGAACGAAACAATCGATCCAACATTACCAAAGACGGCATCTTTAACTTCCATGGACATCTGAGCGATGTACTGGTTGGCTACTGTCAGGTTGAGGGCGTATTTACGGGCTTCAGACAAAATAGTAGCGAACGAATCGGTCGCAAAGTTTTGGAATTCGTCAACGTAGAGATAAAACGGCACACGCTCGGTCTGCTCAATATCAGCACGGCTCATAGCACCCATCTGAATCTTGGTGACCAGTAGTGCTCCCAGCAAGCTGGCGTTGTCTTCGCCGATTAACCCACGAGACAAGTTAACAATCAAGATCTTGCGCTCATCCATGATTTTACGGATGTTGAAGCTGCTCTTTGGCTGGCCAATAATATTACGCACAATCGGGTTGGCAGTGAAGGCACCGACTTTGTTCAGGACCGGTGCGACGGCTTCGGCAGCAAACTTATCGTTCCAGCTGGCAAACTCAACCGTCCAGAAATTACGAACGACTGGGTCTTCGACGTAGGTCAGCACTTCTTCACGGAACTTTTTATCGGTCAAGATACGGGTGATGTCAAGCATCGTGGCATCGGGGTAATCAAGCAACGCTAGTAAGCTGTAGCGCAGGATATATTCCAGCCGCGGACCCCATGACTCAAACATACGCTTAAGTACGCCAATCAACTCAGAACAGGTGTGTGTCTTGAGTTTTGGATCAAGGACTTCCATCGGATTGAACGCAATCGGGAAATCAACGTCAGCTGGATTGAAGTAGATCACGTCGTTGGCGCGGTGCTCAGGAATACGTTTCAGGACATTGAGCGCGTAGTCACCATGCGGGTCAATCACTGCAAAGCCATACGGACTATAGATATCAGAAATGGTCAGGAGCTCAAGCATACCAGATTTACCAGCACCGGTCTGACCAATGATATACAAGTGACGTCCGCGGTCAACACGTGGCATACCAAAGACCGTGTTGTGCCCACGGAAGTTAGTGATAGCCACTGGACTGACTTCATGTTGATTAGCCTGAGTGGCTAGTGGCAACGTCGCTGGTGGTTCGGCAGTCTTGGCATTGGCCCAGAGAATATTCGGGGTTTCTACATTGGTGTGGGGCAGGTGATAGAGACTGGCGACCTCTTCAATATTGAGCACAAAACCACGACGTACCAAGGCGCGTTCGCGGTAGAGCTGCACGTTAAATGCTGTCTGACTCAGAATCTTGTGTGAAAAACCGTTTAGATAGGTGGTATTGAACTGTTTGAAGCTAGCCGTGATAGCCTGCATGCGCAGTCGCGCCTGGGCAGGTGATGTCTGACCACGGTAAACGATACGAACCGCAACTTCATAGGCAAGCTTGTGGCTTTTTTCCTCGGCGGCACGAGCTTGGGCAGATTCGTATTCTGCAAGTTTCGGTGCAGCACTGCCACCGGCTTCTGGCGGAGCCCACAGGGCACCGAGCATACCTTTAGTGGTACTTCCGCCACCGCCCGAACCTTTGACCTTGGCGGCGTATTGTTCACTTTTCTTGTACCAGTTATTGGCCGCAGGGCGGATAACAACCTGTAGCCAGGCTTCTTCGTCGCCCTCAAACTGTGCAAGCGTAGCCGTAATAGCTGCGAGTGGGTCAACTTCAAAGCTGGGGAATGTCTTGATCGGCAGCGCTTCGTGACTGACCAATTTTAGCTCCGCAGCAAGCTCAACAGCATTTGGGCTGACGTCAGTCAGGGTATAATCATCAACTTCAGATATGTGAACGGTTGGGTATTGTGCATAGACTTGTTCTTCAACAAAGCTTTTCAGATAATCTGGTACCCATACATAAAAGCCGATGCGCTTGGCTTTGACAGCAATTTCAAAACTAATTCGTTCACGGTGATGAGCAGCGCCAAACATGCGCTGCTCACTCGTAAATAACAGCCCGTGAAGGCTGGCCAGCATCTGCTCGGCAGCAAGTTCTTTTTTCTCGTTAGTCCGTGGTACCTGAAGGAGGAGTACCGAGCCGGCTTCGTGAGGGGCAGTTTTTTGCCGTTTTGAGAAAAACATTATGATGAAAATTATACAACTTTCATCTGTAAATCGCAAGAATAAGCATTTTAATTACGGCTACTAGGATTTCAGGCTTAAGCTAGTCAGAAATCCTGGTTCTGCCAGGAATCTACCGGCTATCTGAAATGCTAGTATAGAAGCATAAGCACTGCTACAATAATGCCATTATGATAGATGGTATCCAACCTCCAAAACCTCGTGGGAAAATCACATTCAAAACAAAGCCAACAATAAATGATGAGCCGTCATTCCAGCCGCCAGAAATGGTTGCCGAGCAAGACGACAAAGTTGTGCCAACTGACGACGCCGAGGCAACGCCAACATGGCAAAAAGCTAATGTCCGGGCTCAGAAGTCACACAAATCACGATTTGGATTTTTCAAAAAACCAAATCTCAGTAAAAAGCAGACGATTATCGCCAGTATTGTGGGTGTACTACTGATTGGCGGAGGCGCCAGTGCATTCGTCATGACTCGCAAAAAGCCAGCACCACCTCCCAAACCGGCACCTATCGTCCAGAAAGTTGTAGAACCACCAAAACCAACCACTGAAGCCTCCAGACTCACTGGTGTTCAGGTTCCAATAGGAACGTCGAATTTACTCCCCGTGACAGGTGTCATGATCGAAAACAGCCCTGACGCACGTCCGCAATCTGGACTGAGCCAAGCTGGGGTCGTCTTTGAGGCTATTGCCGAAGGTGGTATCACTCGTTTCCTGACACTCTGGCAAGATAATCACCCCGACTACATAGGGCCAGTTCGTTCAGTTCGTCTGTATTATCTCCAGTGGCTACAGGGATTTGATGCCCCAATAGCTCACGTTGGTGGCGCCCCGGAAGCACTCAGCTACATCAAGAGTGCTGGGCTCAAAGACCTCGACCAGTTCTACAATAGTGGCCCGTATCACCGCGTAAATACTCGTTATGCACCACACAACATGTACGCCGACGTTAATAAGCTTATTGATCTCGAAAAGACTAAAGGCTGGACCAGCAGTAACTTCACTGGCTTTGTCCGAAAAGCCAAGGAAGCCCCAATCGCTGTACCGACCGCCAAAAGCATCGAAATGGCCATTTCCGGACCGCTCTACAACGTCCACTATGACTACGACGTTACTACCAATAGTTACTTGCGCACTGAGGGTGGTAAGCCACACATCGACGAGGCAACCGGTAAGCAGTTGAGCCCGAAAGTCGCCATCGCAATCGTAGTGCCATACAGCATCCAATCTGACGGCATTCATTCTGAATATAAAGTCATCGGCAGTGGCAAAGCCTACATTTTCCAAGATGGTGGTGTAACCGAAGGTATCTGGGAAAAGACCGATGTCAACAGCCAGCTTCGCTTCGGTGACGCCAATGGTGCACCACTCGCCATTAACGCTGGCCAAACATGGATCACCGCAGTTGGTGCCGCCGGCAACGTAAGTTATAAGCCATAGACAAGTAGTATATAGGTGGATAATTTTCAGAAGCTCCGACAACAAATCATCTTTCGTATTGTGTTCTTTATGATTGTTATCGGCATGGTAGCCGTCGGGCTTTTTTGGAGTATCATCAACGTTTTTGGATTCAGCCCGTTAGTTGCGCTTGGTACTGCAGCTAGTGCAACATTAGCCCTGTCGATACTAGCAGGACCAATCCTCGCCGATAGCGTCCTGGCACCGATGCGATATGTGTGGCAAGCCGTACTCCATGTGTCACCCAATCACCAGGGGACCGCAGCGCCCAATCTCGATAATCTCCACATTGGCCACGAATTAGTTAGTAACTTGGCACTACAGATTTATCAATTTGCGAGCCACGAAGACAGCAAAGACCTGATTGCACACCGCAAAGAGGTCAGCCTGGCCGCCAACATCGTCAGCCACCTGCCATTACCAATGTTTGCGTTCAACAAGCAGTTGCTTGTCACCAATGCCAGTAACCGTGCACTTGAATACTGTAAGATTGAGAGTTCTGAGCTTTTTGGAAAGCCACTTTTTGAGAGCCTAAATCTCGAGTTTCCCAATGAATTTACGCTCGAAAAGTGGATCGAAGAGTGCCAGACTGATCACGTAACTGACACTGCTTATTGGGAACGAGTACGCATTCGTTCCAAAGAAGGTACCACCATTCAGCAGTGTGATGTGTCGGCATATTACAACCGTGACAACCCCGGCGGTGCTGACTTTATCGTGACACTCTTTGACCGTACAGCCCAATACGACGAAGACGACCGCTCAATGAGCTTCGTCGCACTCGCCGTTCATGAGCTTCGTACGCCGCTGACCATGCTCCGCGGCTACATCGAAGTCTTCCAGGAAGAACTCGGCGGGCAGCTTAGTACAGAGCTGCACGATTTCATGCTCAAGATGGAAGCCTCAGCCAACCGCCTCACCAGCTTTGTACATAACATCCTAAATGTTGCGCGCATCGACGGCGACCAGCTATCACTACACCTTGTCGAAGAGCCGTGGGAAGACGTGCTCCGCCAGGGTGCAAGCGACCAAGTTTTGCGCTCCGAAGTACTCGGCAAAACCATTGAATTCACGATTCAACCCAACTTGCCAACTGCCGCTGTTGATCGTGTCAGCGTCTATGAAATCATCAACAACCTCATTGATAATGCCATCAAGTACAGTCCCGAAGGCAAGCAGATCATCGTCAAGTCAGGGCTCAACAAAGAAGGCTTCATCGAAACAACTGTCCAAGACTTTGGCCTGGGTATTCCAACGAGCGTTATACCCAACCTCTTCGAGAAGTTTTACCGCAATCACCGTACTCGCAGTAACATCGGTGGTACAGGTCTTGGACTATACCTTAGTAAAGCACTCGTGACAGCCCATGGCGGCCAAATATGGGTATCTTCAAAGGAAGGTGAAGGCAGCACGTTTGGATTCACAATTGTACCGTTCAGTAAACTCGCGGCTGAACAAAAAGCCGATGCCAACGGTGAAATTACCCGCCAAGCCCATGGCTGGATCAAGAATCATTCAATGTACCGTCGATAAATCGTGATAGGATAAAACCAATGGACCAAGTACCGCAAACTGGCACCGGCAAAAAAGTACTCATCATTGAAGATGAGCGGTTCATTAGTGAACTCTACGTCCGCGCACTCACCAAGGCGGGTTACGAGGTCAAAGTTACCGAAGACGGCGAAGATGGCCTCCACGAAGCCCAAACTGACGCTTATGACATCATTCTCCTCGATATCATGGTGCCGACTATCACCGGTTTTGAGATTCTCAAACGCCTCCGCGACCCGGCCATCAGCAAACCAATCCACAGTCGTATTATCATCAGCACCAACCTTGAACAATCTGAAGAAGACCGCGCAAGCATTGAGCGCCAAGCGGACGCCTATGTGGTCAAGGCCGAGCTCACACCGCGCCAACTCGTTGAATTCCTCGGCCAGGTCCAAATTTAGCACCACTTACGAGTGTTATACTGTACGTAGCTATGTGAGTACTTCTCTGTGTGAGATTTCCACTCACAAGCCATAACTACTACCGTCTTCACCTTGGTAAGTGATGACTCATCAGTCCGAATTGCTCGGTCTGAACTACCACTCTTATCACGTATAACCTGTGAGGTAGTTAGTTATGGACTCTTCTGAAAATTTAAATGGAGTATCGGTGCATACTGGGTTTCCCAATCCTGCGACCGATGCGTCACTGCAAAGTCTCAATCTACATAAGTTACTCGTGCCGCATGGCGCCAGTACCTATTTGATGCGCATTGAGGGCGATCTGTGGCAGGCAAGTGGCATTTTTGCCGGCGATATTATTATTATTGACCGCTCATTGACTCCTCAAAATACTGATCACTGCATCTGGTGGCTAGAAGATACCTTTGTGATCAGCCACCGAACCAAAATACCGCCAGAAGTGGCAATTTGGGGTGTTATCAGCGCCACGATTCACCAGTTTCGTAAGCGGGAGCTCAAGCCATGAAGCAGCCCGTACTCGCGCTGATAGATTGCAATAACTTCTTTGTTTCGTGTGAACGCCTGTTCCGGCCAGACCTCGAAGGCAAACCAGTCGTGGTCCTCAGTAGTGGCGACGGCTGCGTGGTGGCTCGTAGCAACGAAGCCAAAGCTGCTGGGATTCCCATGGGCGCCCCGGCATTCAAATACAAACAAGTGTTTCAGCAACACAAGATCACCCAGTTTTCGGCCAATTTTGAGCTCTACAGCGACATATCCCGCCGTATTACCCAAATATTGACCACTGTTACACCACGAATCGAGATCTACTCAGTCGACGAATCATTTTTGGACCTTAGCGAGCTACAAATCACCGACTACGAAGCTTGGGGCCACCAGGTCCGTGAGCTCATCTTTCGCTGGGTTGGTATACCGGTATCGATTGGTATTGCCCCCACTAAGACGCTGGCCAAACTCGCCAGCGAACACGCAAAAAAGGTTACTGAACTGGATGGCGTGCTCAGCCTCATCAACAAACCCACTCAGCACATTAACGGCTATCTGGCGGCTACGCCTATCCAAGCTGTCTGGGGCGTTGGCTGGCGAACTGCCCCAAAGCTCCGGATCGAAGGCATTGGTACCGCACTGCACCTCAGTCAATTACCGCCTCGTCGCTCACAACAACTGCTCGGCATCCACGGGCGGCAAATGGTTGCCGAACTCGGTGGTACAGCATGCTATCCGTTGACCCTTGAGGGCAGATTGCCGCAGACCATCAGCGCCACACGTACTTTCGGCCAAGACACCAATGAGCTAGCAGTACTCGAAGCCGCCATTGCATCATTTGTTGGCACCAGTACTTTCAAACTCAGGCGAAGCAATCAGCTTGCGCAACGAGCAGGCTTGTTCGTGACCACCAATCGCCACAAACCTGGCTATACCAATTGGAACAGGGAAGTGCGCCTCGATTCACCCTCGGCCGACCCGGGCCAGCTCACCCAGCTACTCAACCAAGAGTTACAACAGATTTATGCACCACGGCATGCTTATCATCGAGCTGGCGTTTGGCTGGGTGATTTCACACCGGCTGACCAGTTTCAGATTGATCTGCTTAGCCCTGGCGACCCAGAAGACCACACTCGTAGCAAAGACAAGATGACAGCCGTCGACGGGCTCAATCACCGCTATGGCCGTGGCACGATTCGTTTCGCCGCCGAAGATCTCGGCAGTAGTTGGCGGCCGTATCCCAAGCTCCGCAGTCCGCACTACACCTCGGACTGGAATGATCTCCCAACTGCGCAGATATATCTCAAATGAGCATAACCGTGTTACTGTAAAGGGTAACTAAGGGGTTTAGATGGATATTGTAGCTATCGGCTATAGCGCGCTTACGAGCCTCGCAGCAGCGATCATCTTCATGACTGTCATGTTTACCGTTGGCCACGCCAAAAAGCGCTACGACGTCGTAGATATGGCCTGGGGACTTACCTTTATTGTTATTGCGCTGACTAGCCTCGGGCTGCGCATCCATTCACAGACTATCAACCATCCAGTAGTGCTGCTGATCCCAACCGTACTCGTAGTCGTTTGGGGCCTCCGACTCAGCATTCATATCTTCAGGCGCCTCCTATCAACATCAGTCGAAGACAAGCGCTACGCAGAACTTCGGGCAAAATGGCGTGGCCGCAATCAATCACTCAATGTTTTTTTGCGGATCTACGTACTACAGGCAATCCTAGCGAGCATCATCATGGTCCCGGTGATCATCTACAATACGACCGCCGAAGATCCAACCCGCAGTCTGATAGTTATTGGGCTCATTGTTTGGACCATTGGATTCTATTTTGAAGCCGTCTCCGATAGGCAACTGCGCAATTTCATTCAGAACAAATCAAACAAGGGCAAGCTCATGACCAGTGGTCTGTGGGCACTCTCGCGTCACCCAAATTACTTCGGTGAAGTCACCCAGTGGTGGGGTATCGGCATCATCGTACTCAGTACCTCATATGGCACACTTGGACTCATTGGACCTGCAGTCATCAGCCTACTAATTATCTTTGTTTCAGGCGTACCACTGACGGAAAAACACTTCGCTGGCCGTCCAGGCTGGGAAGCATACAAACGTCGCACCAGCACCCTTATCCCGTGGTTCCCAAAAAGAGCCAAGTAGCTCATCACTAGCAAGTAAAATCTTGGTGATCCCGGCGGGATTCGAACCCACGATCTTCTGGATGAGAACCAGATGTCCTAAACCACTAGACGACGGGACCAAAAA
>CAYYUY010000008.1:0-46146 GCA_964474995.1 uncultured Candidatus Saccharibacteria bacterium | reverse complement strand
CCCTGTTAAACAGATTAGGACAAGCATAATGAAGTACTTTTTTGCATGTCACAGTATGATCACGGCTTTGCATTTTTGGTTGTTTATATTATTGTGTTTACTACATCGATATTTGAAGATTACTGTATAAATAAGATGTACTTATCTATCATCCTCGATGATATTCAGCACAAATATTCGTTGTTATAATAACAATTATAACAACGACTTGTATAAATTATTTTTGAGTTATCCACAGGTTTTTTGAACCCAAAAGCTTGTTTTGTACGTATTTGAAAATACAAAATAACAATTCAGCTTTGAATAACTATCATGGCCAGCATACCAATTGGGTACATTGTATACTGCCCATGTATACACCTGGATAACTTTTAGATCTTACAGATATCGAGGTCGCTCAGAACGCCCTGCTGCAAGGTCTGCCCAAGGCGTAAACGAATCTGAGGAGGGCGGCTGACCTCATACAAGACAGTAATGTCAGTAATGTTTGCACCGCTACCATCAGGGAACACACTCTGCAGAGAATCATCGAGTGTGGCCGACAGGAACAAATATCGGACACCGTTAACACCTGTACATCTTGCGTTTGTCAGCGCGCCACCAGCGGCATTACCACTGGCAATATAGGCACCCGTCGTATCAGCAGCATTATAGTTAATCTGGCTGAGGCCTCCTGTAGCCCCTAGAGCACCGGGCAGATTACCACTGTACGATATACCTCGCACGTTAGATCTAACACCAAAGTCTATTAACTTGGAATAAACACCTACTCGCGGTATTACTTTGATCGGTGCCATCCTTGGTACCGTCTGGTATGTACTCACCTGTGTGACACCGTTAATTGTGTACATATTGCCCGCGTATGTAGCAAAGCCAAAGTATGCAATACCTCCAGCAGCAGTGTTAATCGTATCGGCTGCCATATTCCATGCGCCAACCGTACCACTTGCGGTCAGGGGTGCATAGCTAACGGTTGCGAGCTTATTCGTACAGTCTGCGTCTATACAGCCCCCAACTATGTATAAATAGCCGTTGTAAGCCATGGCACCAAATGCATATCGAGCAGTACCGAAGGAGTTCACGGTCTGCCAACTCCCTGTTGGCGCACCAGTACTCGTACTGAGTGCAATGGACTGCACATCATTTTTTATTGTTGTGCAGTTGTCGCCCGGCCCGGCCATGGCACTACAGCCACCTATTACATACATATAACCATTACTGATAGCTGCGCTATGGAACATGCGACCAGCCGTAAAGCCGGTGGCAGCGCTAGACCAAGTACCAAGCGTGCCATTTGCGTTAATTGGGGCGTATTTAACATCATTTAAGAATGACGTACAGGCACCAATTGGTGCCGAGGAGCTTGAGGCACTACAGCCACCAATCACGTACATATAGCCGTTATAGGCTAGTGCTTTGTGCGCATAGCGTGCGGTTGCATACGGAGTCCCTGTATCGGCGCTCGACCAAGTACCAAGCGTGCCACGAGTGGCACTACAGCCACCAACCCCAGCGTTACTCCCCGTACAAAATAGTGCATACTGCGTATCATTTTGGAAGGCACTACAATATTCAACTGCTGTTGTCTGAGATATGGCACTGCAACCTCCTGTGATATACAGATAACCGTTGTAGGCAAATGCATCGAGGCCCATACGGGCGGTGGTAAAGGTTGCACCGTTACCGGCTCCAGCCCATGTGCCAACAGTCCCATCACTTGCGATGGTAGCGTATACCGCACTGTTAGTCATTGCGCTACCACCACTCACCACACAAGTATTAAGCGTAGTGACGCCGAGCCCGGCGCTGCTCGTACAGCCACCGAATTGATACAAAAAGCCATTATAAGCAACCGCACCCATGTGTTGCGACTGATTACCCTCATTAGTCTGGCTTGTCCAGGCACCGGTAACGCCGGAGCCACCATTATTAATCTGGGCGTACTGGACGTCTTTCAGGACGCTATTGAAAGTACTATTACAGGCAAAGGAGTTATTACATCCACCGAGTACATATAAGTATCCATTGTATGTGGCAGAGCCATGAGCAAAACGGTTCCCGGCAAAGCTCTGACTAGATGTCGTCCAACCGGTGATTGTGCCATCACCATTAATCTTGGCAATCAGTGTCAAAGTAGTCCCATTATTATTACTGACCGCTCCTCCGGTCACATAGATATACCCGTTATAGACAACAACCTGCGCATACCATGCACCAACAGCGCCATATGGTAAGTTTCCGGCGGTATAGGCCCAAGAACCTACACCAGATGCAGGTATAGTGCCATTAGATGCGGGAGCAGCATATTCTGTGGTTAGTGAATTCGCGCCACCCACCATATAAATACGTCCGTTCCAAGCCACTGCGTTTGCATCTATACTCCGTTGTTCCAACATATGCTGCGTAATAGTAAACGTACCAAGCGTGCCGTCAGCGTTGATGGGTGCAACGTCTACTTCATCAGATGCCTGTGAATTATTCTGATACCTGCCGCCAAGTACATACAGGTAACCGTTAACCACAACAGCACCCGGGTTGGATCGACCCTGCGTGGAATACGTATAGATGCCACTCCAGGTGAGTGTGCCATTGCTTGGATTAATGGTGGCCCGTATGACCTCCTGACAATAGTAGCTGGTCTGTGCCTGCGTACAAGTCACGGTTCCTGTCCCTGATCTTGAACCGCCTACAAGGTAAATTGATCCTCCATAGGCTACCGCAGTAGCGTTGTTGTGAGCATCGGTAAACGATGTATTAGCCGTCCATGTGCCGAGCGTGCCGTCAGCGTTGATAGGTGCAGATCGCACACTGTTTGTTTGGCCACCAGTCGCTAAATCTCCACCCAATATGTACAAATAACCATTGCTTGCAACGGTCGCCATACCGTCACGTTCGTTTCCGGCTGTATCAAAGTCCGCACCAGACGTAAATGCTGCAATTGTTCCTGGCGTATCAATCTTTGCGTACTGTGTACCTGAGTAGTAGGTCCCGGTACCCTGGTAGCCACCAACCAGGTAGATGTAATTATTGGAGTACGCAGCTTGTGTTTCACCTACAGTATTCGACAGCGTACTGGTTGTTTGAACTGCTCCGACACTACCATTGGCATATATTGGGGCATAATACACACTTGAGTACATAGTACCCCCCTGATTGCCGGCGATAACGTACAGGTACCCATTCGCAGCTACAAACCCGGGGTTACCGTTAAGACTTCCAAGTGTCGAGTACGTGGGTGTTCCGGTTGTTGTCCAGCTGCTAATGCCTCCGCTGGGTGAAATAGTACCAATAATCAAGCTAGTCGTAGCGGTACAACCACCAGGACCAAGGATTCTATTCCCTATAGTGCAACTCATACCGACATAAATATGTCCATTGTACAGCGCTGCAACTGTGCTGCCGGCGTTTGGCAACGAAGTTGTTGGCGACCAGCTGCCAAGGTCACCATTGGCAAGTATTGGCGCATACACCACATCACTCTGAAAAGTATTAGGGTTCGTACCGCTTCCACCCATCGCATACATATAGCCGTTGTAGGCAACGGCAGCAAATGACACGCGCTGGGGGGCATTACTAGCAGTACCAAAGTTAGTGCTTGAGGTTGAAGCAGTCCAAGTGCCAACACTCCCCGCTGTGCTGCCACAACCACCCTGACCAGCGTTATTGCCTGTACAGATCAGGGCATATTGAATAGTAGAAATACCGACACCTCCCTGCTGCGCTCCTCCGATAACATACAGATAGCCGTTATAGACCGTGCCACCGAAGTTCGATAAGCCCACGCCACCAACGAGCGTACTACCAACTGTCCATGAACCGATTGATCCATTTGATGTATTGATGGCCGCATATGACACCGTATTAATAGACTTCGAGTTGGTATCGTAGTTCCCACCGATAGAATACAAAAAACCGTTATACGTAATTGTAGCGTTTTGGCGAGCACCACCACCTCCAGTGCCACTACCGTTGTACCCACTTGTTCCGGTTTGTACTGCACACCATGCGTTCGCAACGCCACAACTCGTATCTGCAGCCACACGATTTACCTCGCCACCGGTCAAAGCACCACGATTGACCTGGTCTGTCGGAAAGTCGATGTTGCTATCGTTGTTACCATTCGTAGCAAAATCAGAAGTTGAGGTGATCACCACACTTGGGTCGATGCTATAGGGTCGCTTCATGCCGTTGAGGCTTTCAGCCACAACGGTCAGTTGGTTACCACGAAGTTCAAATCTGGCAGTTGGCTTTGCCTTGGCATCTGGTGCTGATTTGGTAATAACTGGTGCTGGGATGCCGAATACTAATGTATCTTTGGTGCTATTTTCACGAGCTTTTTTGATTAAAGCCTCATCAGCGGGTGTGCTGGTAGTGATATTTCCAAATAATGTTGGGCTGGCGCTGTATATACCAATCGCCCCGCTGCCATCAGGTATCGCTCTCGCTTCTAATGTCTTTGGCAGGTCTAATGTATACGTAAATCGCATCGTGTCATTTGTAGATTTATTGACAACGATATCTTCCTTTAGGCCATTATTTTTGAGTGTATACACTGCCTGCACACCCCCTGTTATAGGGTAGATCAAGCGTCCCTGCTGCATCTTACCAACTTTGGCCTTGAACTGCGGAATCATACTGAAATTAAGCTGCGAATTAATGTCATAATACTTGACGCCCTTGGTCATATCTTCTTGTACATCAAGTGCATAGAGTCCCTTATCTTTGTTATTTGGCTGGCCTACCTGTTTGCGCAATTGATCGACAGGGCTAAAGGCTTTGACCGAATCCTTGTTGAACTGATAGATCTTGTGTTGGCTGTCATAGGTGAGTTTGCTGGTCAGCTTGGTGTCTGTTTTGCCGACGAGTTGTAGTGCGTCAGCCGATAGCGCATACCCACGATTATTCTGAATTTCAGCTATCACAGGCAAGGCCACACTTATTACAATCAACAGTACAGCCAATAAATTAGCTACACGCCACTTAACACCGTACTTACGGTCGTTATGTCGCCACCACCGCAAAATAGTAGTAGCACGTCGCCGAATATTCGTCTTCAAATTCAGTGAGGCTTGGGGAGCTTTTCTCTTGGTATATCTCTTTTTTGAGGCAAGTTTAGGGGCCACTGAAGTTTTAGCAGAACGGGGCTCAGTCAAAAGACGAGGCGCACGCATGCGACCCCGTATATCCTTCACCTCAGATTGTTGATTTTTATCCATGTATCTATGCTACTGCCTGTCATCTGCTGACAGATTGTGTCCTCTATAGAATAGCCCCTTGAAGCTTATCCTTAGTATACCTAAGTAACAGACAAAACTCACATGATATTACGTATAAATATACTCAGCGAAAATATAGAAAGGCCACGCTATATCTTACAGATGTCCAGGTCGCTCAGGCTGCCCTGCTGCAGCGTCTGCCCAAGCCTGAGGCGTATCTGTGGTGGCCGACTCGGTTCATAGAGGACACTTATGTCAGTAATGTTCGCTGCGGTACCATTACTATCTGGGAAAACTCCGCTCTGCGAGTCGTCAAGTATAGCCGACAAAAACAGGTACCGTACACCATTGATACCAGTACATCTCGCATTTGTCAGTGCACCGCCTGCGGCACTACCGTTCGCGATGTAGGCACCAGTGGTATCTGCAGCGTTATAGCTGATCTGGCTGAGGCCCCCACCAGACCCCAGTGCGCCAGGTAGATTACCACTGTACGATATACCCCGTACATTTGAGCGAACTCCAAAATCTATGAGCTTGGAGTACTGGCCGATACGGGGAATGACCTGTATCGGGCTGATGCGAGATACGGACTCGTAGGTATGAGTAGCCTTGATGCCGAATAGTGTAATCAGATAGCCCCTGCTAACTACCAGCCCGTGACCAAGCGTTGCATTTGTCATGCTTGTAACCGACTTATTCCATGTGCCCACGTCACCACTTGCCGAGATAGGGGCATACTGTATATCATTTTTATAATCTAAGCAGTTGCCACCTGTTGTATTAAATTGTGCACAGCCACCAACGACGTAGAGATAGCCGTTGTAGGCGACTGCACCAAAAGCAGACCTTGGTGTATTGAACGAACTAGTTGTCTTCCAGCTGCCGCTCAGTGACCCGTTACTGTTCAGGCTAATCATCTGAACATCATTCTGTAACCCTGTGCAGTTTTCCGTTACCATCGCGGTACAACCGCCGAGTACATAAAGCTTATTATTGTATGCAACAGCGCTCTGCCAGAATCTCGCCCCACTGAAGTTGCTGCCAGCAGAACCCCACGCACCAACGGTGCCGTTGCTACCAATCTGTGCCATACGTACAGTGTTTTCATATGCCGTACAGTTCCCGCTCAAAGTTGCGGTACAGCCACCAACGACGTAGAGATAGCCGTTGTAGGCGACTGCGGAGAGACCATATCTTCCACTGGAAGCATCAAAGTCCGTAGTAGTAGCCCAAGTGCCGACATCACCATTACTATTTATTGGTGCATAGTAAACCTGTTTGCTCATGACCGTACATGTACTTGATGCATATGTAGTACAGCCACCAACGACGTAGAGATAGCCGTTGTAGGCGACTGCGGAGAGACCGTATGCACGCCCCAGAGGCGTGCCAGTGCTACTGAGTGTTTGCCAGCTGCCGAATGAACCATCGGCATTGACTGCCGCATAGGTCATGCCCTGACCACCCGTGCTCAGATTATCGCAGTTCAAATCACCCACCCCGAGACTGCCATTGCAACCCCTAATGTTGTAAATATAGCCATTGTAAGACGTATAGCCCCCAATTGCCCCGCTGCCATTATTGGAACTTGCAGCCCATGCTCCCGTCGTGCCACTACCACCGTTGTTGATCTGCGCGTACTGATAGTCAGTGAGCATAGATGCAGCGTTAACACAGTTATTACCTATAAGTGCCGCAAGCTGCTTACAGCCTCCAATAACGTACAGATAGCCGTTGTATGCAATGCTTCCATGATCATAGCGAGGGTTCGTAAAGCTTGTCGTAGTCGCCCAGCTGCTGAGGCTGCCATTTGTGTTGATCTTTGCTTTGTATACAGTTGTAAACGTGCTCGCAGCAGCCGCACCATTCTGTCCACCCGTAACGTAAACGTATCCATTACTGAGGCTCACGGCGTAATCCTGATTGGCGTTTGCGGCAGCAAAACTGCTCCCACTCCCCCCATTAATTACCGCATTGGCATCTTTCCACCCAGTCGTACCATCTAGCGAACCATCTGGGTTAATTGGAATGAACTGCACATCGCAGGCATTGTTATACTCCGAAGTCCAGGATCCACCACCCCCACCCCCGACAATATAGAGCATTCCATTAGCAACAAACGGCCGTGCCCCTGAACGGGCTGAAGGTAGGCTGACGCTACTTGAAGTAAAGCTACTTAGCCCACCCGAACTTGTCAGCGTGGCATAATAGACATCCTGATACACAGTACCCGTAGCTCCAATGTCATTGTAGCCACCCATGAGATACATCTTTCCGTTGTAAATCTGCATGGCTATACGTGCCCGACCGTTGGCATTAGCATATGCACCGTTGGTGACAAAATTTTGGCTTGCTGTCGTCCAGGAACGGAGATCACCCGCACCCGTACACCCCGAAACAGGTACATTTGACCCTGTGCAAATGACTGCCGATTGTACATCACTCCAGTTAGTAGCACCACCCCCACCCCCGGTGTTAGTCCAACCACCAGCAATGTAGAGGTACCCCCCAAACGCCCCTGCCGCCATATTAGTACGCCCGGAGCAGTTACCTGGTGTGGTACAGTACATGCCACTTTCGGTCGTCACATTTGCAAATCCCGTTGATGCAGTCGCCCAAACACCAAGTGAGCCATCGGCGTTGACTGGAGCATAACGAACAGTGTTGACCATCGCACCAGAACCACCTGCGATAGAAGTTGAGCCGCCAATTACATATATATACCCACCATATGCTGTCGTATTAAAAGCAGTACGAGCAGTTGAATCATAGTTTGCCGGGGTACTGTAGGAGCCAGTTACTCCCGGATCATCGATCTTGGCAGAGATTGATGTTGCAGTAACTTGTGAGCCCCCACTGCTGCAGAGTGCTCCTGCAGCATTATTCAGACATCCGCCAACCTGATACAAGTACCCACCGTCTGCAAATACCGCCTGCAGGGCACGACGCACCGGACCACCAGTGCTACTGTAGGTAGTTGTCTGCCACGCACCAAGGGTGCCGTTGGCATTAATTGACGCGTATTCAACATCCGTATCAGTGTTGTTCGTACCATTACAATTCTGTATGTTACAGCCAGACACGACATACATGTATCCGTTGTAGGCTACCATCTCACCCAAACGAGGCAGCAGCATAGCTGCAGTTGAAGTCCATACGGTCGTAATCGTCCCATCGGTATTAATCTTAGTGACCGATACGTCTGCTGACCGGTTATCACAGTTATCACCCACCCCCGACCTAATACAACCACCAATGGCGTAGAGATACCCATTGTAAGCTACAAGATCTTCTGCAAATAGGCTTGTATTCATATTAGCCGAAGGTGTGGCAGATGACTGCTGTACCCAGTCCACTAATGTTCCGTCTGCTTTGATGGTAGCCTTCCATGTGTCAGTAGCCCCGTTACTACAGTTACTAGTCAGACCGTTCGTGGAGGTGCAGCCACCAACAACATAGAGTGAACCGTTATACGCTGTCACCCCTGCTGCATAGCGCGCAGATGGCTGTGTGGCAGTAGTGAGTACTGTCCATGCCGGAACATTACCGCTACTATCTATCTGGGCCACATATTGTAATTGTATTGGCAGCGTACTTCCGCCCGATCCAGAAGAACCACCAAATGCATAAATATAGCCGTTATATACCGCGTAGTTTGTGTCACCCCAAGTATGATTATTTGTCCCCACAGGGTAAGCAGGTGTGTCTGCGGTGTTAGTAGCATTACGTGCCGTTGTCCAGCCAGATATGACTCCGCCCGAAATACTAGAATAATACAGCTGGTTTGTGCTCTCCCCAAAAACGTATACTTTACCATTCCAGACGACTGATTTAAGCGAATACTGAGCCGATACCAAGCCTGAGTTAGCACCTGCTTGTACCCATCCTAGTGATGCCCCCCCACCCGTCAAACCACCTCTTCCTATCTGGTTAGCCGTACTAAAGTTAATATTCCCCTCATTGTTACCTGTGGCAAAATCAGAAGTTGAGGTGATCACCACGCTTGGGTCGATGCTAAAGGGCTGTTTCATGCCACTCAGATGTTCGGCCACAACTGTCAGCTGGCTGCCACGGAGTTCAAACCGAGCGGTTGGTTTGGCAGTCTTATCATCTGCTGATTTGGTGATAACTGGTGCTGGAATGCCAAATACTAATGTATCTTTGGCACCTTTTTCGCGAGCTTTCTGAATCAGGGCCTCATCAGCTGGCGTACTTGTTGTAATATTACCAAAAAGCGTTGGGCTCGCACTATAAATACCAATCGCCCCGTTACCATTTGGTAAGGCTCTGGCCTCGAGAGTTTTGGGCAAATTTAGAGTGTATACGAAGCGCATTGAATCATCCGTTGCTTTTGATACAACGATGTCCTCTTTGAGTCCATTATTCTTGAGCGTGTAGATAGCTTGCGTGCTGTTATCTATTGGATAAACTAAGTGGCCCTGCTGGATTTTGCCTACTTGCGCCTTGAACTGCGGAACCATACTGAAATTAAGCTGCGAATTAATATCGTAGTATTTCACGCCCTTGCTCATGTCCTCATGCACATCAAGTGAATACAGGCTTTTGTCTTTTGGTGATGTCTGGCCTACTTGCTGCCTCAATGCATCGGCGGGGTTAAAGGCCTTTACTGCGTCCTTATTGAACTGGTACAGCTTTTTTTGGCTATCATAGGTGAGTTTGCTCGATAATTTGGTGTCTGTCTGCCCTACCAGCTTGAGCGCATCAGCCGACAACGCATACGCATGATTACTCTGTAATTCGGTCAATACTGGTATGAGTGCACTAGCCAGTATTAGCGACGCAGCCGTCAAATTGGCGACGCGCCACTTTATCCCATATTTGCGGTCGTTACGATACCAAAAAGCCATTACCTTGCCTCCTTGGTGACGCACAGCCTCTACCCCTCTTTGAGCCAACTTTCTAACTTGCATGCTGTGAACATGAAAATGGGTTTGGCCAGATTCAGGAAGTACTGGTGTATCGACAGCGACCAAGGCGCCAGAAACCATATCAAGGCTGCGTGGGATAACGCGCTGCACAGAACGACGCACCATTGCTCGGCGTCCATAGTTCTGTCGGTTTGGTTGTTGTGGGTCAGTCATGATCACGATTTATTTGTCTTGGTTACCTGTTGTCTATTTTTGAAACGATGTATTGTTGGCGTACATAAATCTCCGCTACTCTAGTACTTACTCAGATAGTTAAGGGTGATATTACCAATACGGACATTGTTGGCTGTTGTGGTGGAGAACATACGGATCTTGAGGGTCATGTAGCCGCCAGCAGTATATGTTCCTGTAGGTGTCGTCAGGTTGGTTGATGCAAGTGTCGTACCTGAGCTCACACCGACATAACCGCTATATGCTGTGTCGATTGTGTTGGCTGTATCAATTGCCTCAACGTAGACTGATGTACTGTTTGTGCCAGCAGAGTTGTACGTAAACATACTCCATGGGTTTGAGGCTGACCATGCTGACCAGTCACTTGGGATTGGTACCTGAACAACGACGTCGTAACAGCTTGCGGCAGCGGCAGCAGATACCCAATTGTAGTAGCTCTGGCGTGGGCTAGCGTCACCACTGTATCCACTCGTCATGCTACCGTTGAAGTTGCTTGAACAAGGAATTGCACCACCAGTGTCACTGGTTGCGTCCAGGACCGCACCTGCATACTCTGGGGTCAAGATAATCTTCTTGGCGTGTTGCGCGCTGCCAGCCAGTGATAGTTCGTGTGTGCCAGCCGCAAAGACCGTACCGTTTGAAGCACTACCAATGATAATCTGACCATTTGGATTGACGGTGAACATATCAACACCGGCGTTCTGGACAGCGAAGCGGCCACCGTTAGCACTACACGTTGTACATTGTAGGTTGAAGATGATGTTTGAATCTGTTGCGGTGTCTTGAGCATTGATGACAAAGTCTTTTGCATTAGACAGGAGAATCGTTGCTGGCGTGCCAGAGTTATCATAAACGTTCTGCAACGAAGCAGTATTACATACTCCCCAAGTCGGTGCAGCACCGGTGTTACCAATCAGACATTGACCGCTCGTGCCAACTGCGGTGACGCCGACTGCAGCTGTGCCGTTACCAAACAGTACACCGTACTGCGTCAGTGTGCCAGCGCCAGTACCACCTTGCGCGACACCTAATGTCCCAGCATTGATGTTACTTGCGTTCTGGTAATAGCTACCCTGTTGGCCGTCAAGTAAGTCAGCGTTAAGGTTAGCTACAAGTGTTGTTGAACTAACGGTTATCGGCGCAGTACCGGTGGCAACTGTTGAGGTCAGCGTTGTAGCGCTCAAGTTGCCGCTAACAGTGGTGTTATTCAGCAACTTGATTGTACCAGCAGCCTGGATCTGGTAGTCACCCGAGCCGTTCAGCTGTCCGCCAAAGACGGTGCCAGTGGCGGTGTCATTGATAGATGCGGCGCCAGTACCAGAGTAGTAGTTGTCTGCAAGATAGTTCGCTGTACCATTTTTAACGTATATGGCGTACCCCGTTCCGGCAGTATCGGTAATGTTATTGTCGGTGATTGTGTTGCTGTTTGAACTGTTGTCCACTATGATGCCGCTTGACGTCGTAGTCACCGTACCACTCGCTGAGATGGTGTTATTGCTGATGGTGTTATTCGAGTTACTGATATATACATTGATACCGTTGCTGGCGCTATTTGTAATAGTATTTCCTGAGACCAAAGAGTTAGTGGCCGATATGTTTATCCTGATACCGTCTCGACCACTTGTTGAGATGGTGTTGTTAGTGACAATGTAATTGTTATAGGCTCCAAAGACGATACCGTCTGAACCAGTAGTTGTTATGGTGTTGCCAGAAATTGTGTCCCCTTTACCGGAGTCATCAATACCGGCACCAGCAGCATTCGTGATCCGGTTGTCTGTGACTTGCGAGCCATCACCTCTTGTGAAGATACCGGGGGCCGACCCTGTGGTAGTTTGGACTACGTTATTTGATACAACAGATGAGTTGATGCCATTAAGATAGATTGACCCACCGCCACCATTTGCCACTAGGAAGTTATTCGTAATTACTGCTCGGGCACCAGTTGTACCAATGATTGCTTCGTTTCTAAAGTTCTCAATGTCAAGATTATCGACTGTCATACCTGGGGTAGTAGTACTACCAATCGAGCCGAAGTTAACACCTGTCTGAGCACCGCTGGAGTTGTTGCTGCTATTACCGTCGAGTTTTAGATTCGAAACTACTTTGGCAGTTCCGCTGCCAGCATCGATGAGCTTTATGTTGGCGTTGATTCCGTCCTTAAGCTTAAGGATAGTTGTCTTGCCAGCACCAGTTAGGGTTACGTTAGTTGGCAGAGTGATAGCGCCGTCTACGATGTAGGTACCTTCCATCAGATAAACCGTACCGCCACCGGCTGGCAAGGCGGCAATGGCATTATTGATAGCTGTTTGAGCGCTGGTACAGCTATTGGTAACAAAGTCAGCTCCGTCTGGGTTTAATGATGCGACAGGCGCAGACCCAGTACAGCCAGAGAATCCGCCACTGGCCACAATCTTTGTGGACGTGCTTCGATCGGCTTGCCATTTGCCATTTGCATAGGTTAACAATTGCTTAGTCGTAGTGTCGTAGTAGATCGTGCCTTCTGTTGGGGTGACAGGGCGATTGGCAGTTGTATCACCTGTGATAGTAAGCGTCTTCGTAGCGGCAAGAACAACACTATCATTGAGAAGTGTTTTGCCCGTACCATTGGCGTCTACGGTGATGTCACCGTTGGCTGCAGAAGTAATACTGAGGGCAGCCGCGCTGGTAACAGTTGGGGTGATCAGGCTGGTGTCGGTACGACCGGAGCCAGAGATCCAGTAGTTGGCGACTGTTTGTGAGGCAGCGCTCTGGTTCTGGATGTAGTTACCAGAACCGCTACCTGCCGCAAATGTTGTACAGGTAATGGTGTCACCAAGCTGCGTAACAGCCTGGCCGACGCCACAAGCAGCCGGGTAGTTGTTGAGTGCCGTCCAGTCTACAGTACCAGCGCTACTGACAGTCAAGTTGTCATCGACATAGGCGTCGGCAATTGCGGTGCCTTGCCAGGTACCAGCGGTAATGGTGCCAACCTTCGTTAGGTTGCTGTAGAGTAGCGATGCATCAAAGGCGTTGTTCTGTACAAAGCCACTGCCGTTGATCAGGCTGGTGTTGTTGTAGCGTAGGATATCGTTATAGCCGGTGCCAACATTGAGTGCATAGAAGTTATTATTGGTAACAGGTGTCACATTATTGAGCTTAATACCATTTAATGTGTTGGCGTTGGCATTCGCGTTAGTGCTGCCTGTTGGGCTAATTGCCAGGCCATTTACTGTGGTAGATGAGGCACCCGAGTTGGCGTTGGTGAAGCTCAACTGAGCGAGACTTGAATTATTAGAGTTCAGTGCTGTATTTGTGACGGCAAGGCTGCTACCTGAGGTGTTTGTGGCTGCCACAACCAGCTTGCCACCAACCGTTGCGGTTGTAGCGCCAGCGCCAGCATCTTGTGAGATGAGTGAATTAACAAGTGTGTTGGCGTTCGAGAACACTGGCAAGTTGAAGGCACTACCACCACTTACCAACGCACCACCACCAGAACCTGCACAGTTACCAGTATCATCACAAAGTGTGTGTGTACCGGTACCGTTGTCACTGAAGACATACGTATGTGTGCCATCAACGAATGAGATACTGTTTCCTTGTAGTGTGCTCGTCTGGCCAGCCCCTGTGGCTCCAAGTACGAGTGCAGTACTCGCAGCAGGTGCAATCGTGTTGATCGTTGCTGTGCCACCGACCGACAGATTGCCACCAGCAATGATATCGTTTGAGACATTGATATAACCGGTCTGCGGTGTTGACGAGCTACCTTGGAGCGTTACACAAGTTGTGGTCAAACAGACAGTACCGTCAGCGTTTGGCAGCGTAATCACTCGAGAAGCCGTAGCGGTACCAGTTAGCTCGAAGTGGTTTGATGAACGGCTTGCAGAGCTACCAGAGATGTAGAGATTGCGGAATGGGCTGCTAGCCGAACCAGCATCGACATTAGCCTGCGCCTGAAGCGTACTATTGAGGTTTGTCGTTACGGCTAAGTTACTAAGGTCGTTGCTTGCACAGGTGACACAGCTCGCAACAGAAAGATCGACGTGGCCATCACTTGAGGTAATAGTCAGTGAGCTGTCACTTGAAGTAATCTTGTTTGCTTCAAATTTGCCTGTGGTTGCATTGAACAGTAGTGATGCGCCGGCCAAGGCGCCTGAAGTATCGCTACCGGTGCCACCATAAGCTGGAGCGAGTGCCGTACCAAGTGCCAAGCTCGTAAACTGCACAGCTGATGTCGTCGTGAGGTCTTGGTTGAGTGTGGAGTTGCCGGTCAATGTCAATGTGTAACCACCGCTGGTGATCGCACCCGTGCCACCGATAGTGACGCCATTGTACGTCCCGCCAGTGATGTTGCCATTGATGTCGACCTTGAGCTTGCTCGTACCATTTGCCTGGAAGTTTATAAAGTCTGCAACTGAACCGGCGCCACTACTTGGGGCATTTATACCAAGGTATGTACCACCATTTGCGACACTGTTACCACCAGCGATGGCGTTGCCAAGACTGAACAATGATTGGGTTGCGATGTTAGTTGGGGCACCGCTCAAGCTGAGTGCCTGACCGTTTGCAGTCGTCTGGAGCAAGCCCGTTGCAGATAGTGTGGTCAGGTTACTGATTGCACCAGTTGCAGATAATGTCAGCGGGTTAGCACCAGTTGTGCCGATTTCGAGTTGGCCACCATCAGTTACGTTGAACTTGTTGGCGCTACCAACGGTGAGTACATAGCTAGCCTGTGGTGCTGTATTGATACTAACACCTGAGCCGTTGTCTTGAATAAGACTCGCAGCAGCAGTGTATGATGGCCCACTGTTTGTAGCGACTAGCAAGTGACCACTTGTTGAACCAGTAGCCGTGATATTACCACCAGTGCCACCAGCTGCACAGCTGCCGCCAACAATCTTATTTACACCGGCTGACACGTTTGCAAGCGTCAAACAGGTTGAGCCCACATCGGCAGTGGTAGGTAACAACAATGTGTAACCCGTACCTGCTTGCTGTGACTGCAGGGTGACCGCCCGCCCAGGGTTGCTGCCATCGTTGAGAACTATCTTGCCGGCACTGCCGCTTGCGCCGTTAACACCAGAAGTGATGGTGCCATCAACCTGGAAGAAGTTTGAGCTACCAAGAATTGACACCGTCGAGCCACTCTGTGAAAGGAGTGAATCACCGATAGCACTCGTACCAGTAAAGTAGGCTATCTTGCCAACGGTACCGCTACCACCGAGGCCAGCAGCACAGCTCACAAAACCGAGCGTGCCAGTACCATCAACCTGCTGGAGACAGTCACCAGTGGTACCAAGTGATGCAGGCAATGTAAGGTTGAATGAGCTTGCAGGGTTAGTGGCAGGCGCCTTGAGTGTAACCGTGTTAGCACCTGCGCTCGTCTTGAAGACAATCGCGCCAGAATTGGTTGAGGCCTGGCCGATAGTCAATGCATTCGCGCCAGCGATACTCAATGTACCGGTGAGAGCTGCAGTGCTCGAGATAGTTTGGCCGTTATATGTACCACCGGTCAGCGTACCGCCAAAGCTCGTGTTGCCAACAGCTGTGAAGGTGTTGTTCTGGTTTAAGTAGGCGACGTTATTCAATGTTCCGGCAGTGTTGATGTCAGTGCCGTTAATCTTATATGCCTGACCACTACCGATGCTTACACCACCTTCAACGCTCAAGTTCGCAACGTTACTGACATTTGAGTTTGTGACTGTTAGCGTTGAAGCAGCACCGGAGTTAACGTCGAGCGTGAGGCTACTACCCACACGCTGGATCGTCGCAGTACTACCAGTGAGCCCTAATACACCCGAGCCAGAACTCAAGTTCAGCGCATTGCTACCACCGGTTGATGCAACAGTAAGTGCGCCAGTACCTGTAAGGTTGGCACCAGTTACTTTTAGAATACCGGTCACCGTGGCGGTGGTGCCACCAGCGTCCTGGCCAATGATAGAGTTCGCAAGTGTGTTAGACCCAGTGAATACTGGAAGATTGTAGGCACTACCACCGCTGGCGATAACGCCACCACCGGTACCAGCACAGTTACCACTAGTGTCACAAATTGTCTGACTACCAGAAGCTGCGCTGTTGAAGGTGTAGGTCGCAGCACCGTTGGTAAATGTAATAGCACTACCCTGTAAGCTGGTGGTTTGGCCACTGCCTGTTGCACCAAGCACCAAACCAGTACTTGCTGCAGGTGTTAGTGTATTTATCGTTGCAGTTCCACCTACCGTAAGGTTGGTTACCGTAATCGTACCATTGAGATTGATATTACCAGTCTGCGCTACGCCTGGGGGCGATCCAGTTTGTAGTTGAATACATGTTTCCTTCAGACAAAGCGTACCGTCGGCATCAGGCAGGTTGATAGTTCGAGCTGAAGTAGCGGCACCAGTAATTGTAAAGTTATTTGATGCAGGCGATGCCGAAGTGCCAGATAGGTAGAGCATGCTATATGGCACGCTACTGCCACCAAGGTTGATTGCACCAGCAGCTGCTGGTAACAGGGACTTATTAATTGCGACTATGTCAGCCAAATTACTAAGGGTGAAGTCAGCACATGTTGCACACTGGTCAGCTCGAGGTACCGAGATATTAATCGAGCCTGCACCATTCGTGATCAATACTGTACCATCGCTGTTACTAAGTGTGCCTAGGCTGTAGCCCGTACCATTTCCGATGAGCAGCTGCCCATTTGATGGTGCCGTTCCAAGGCCAGTACCACCGTTACTGACAGAGAGGCCGTTATTGAAGTAAGTGCTACTATTACGATCAACTGCGCCAGAGCTGAGCAGACCTGCACTACTGATGACCAGGCCGTTACCCAAACCACTCAGTGAAAGGCCAGCAAATGTTGGCGTAGCAGTCGTATCGATATCTTGAATCGTGTTGATAATACCAAGGCTGGCAGTGAAGTTTGTACTGTTGAACTGAGCAATACCCTTACCTATTGTTGAAGCGTCGTTGAGCGTGACTATACCGCCACTGCCTGAGGCATTAGCGATGCTCGTAACACCAGTTTGTCCGTTGATACTTGTCACGCCACCGCCAGCGCCACCAGTACAGCCAGTAAGTGTCAGTGTGCCTGCGCCATCTGACTTCAAACAATCTCCGTTTGCACCGTAAGCGTTTGGAAGTTTAAAGGTCAAATTAGCAGCTGGATCAGTTGCTGGCGCCTGGAGTGTTACAGAGTGTGTGCCAGCGGCGTTATTGAACTTGATCGAACCATCAAAACTACTGCTTGTACCAAGCGCTAAACTGTTTGCGCCTTGAATGATGAGATTACCAGTGGCTGTCACCGTTGAGCCAGATTCACTTAGTGTCGAGTCAGCAATAGTGCTGCCAGTAGAGTTAAACTTAGCAATCTTGCCATTAGTTCCTGTTCCCGTAACGCCACCACCAGCACCTGCACAGTTACCAGTACTGAGACAAATGTTGACTGAAGCTAGGCCTGGATCAGGGAGGATATATGTCGTGTTCTGAGTTAGTGAACCAATTACTTGTACAGTACCCGTCTGTGCGGCTGCGCCAGTACCACCATCGTAGAGAACTACTGAACCTTGTTGGCTGTCAGCACCAATAGTTGCCGTTGCACCCTGCACAGCTAATGTACCCGTGAATACCGGGCTATTGGTGATAGTTAGGTTGTTACAAGTCCCACCAGCACCTAAGGTGACAATATTACCACCGCCAGTGAGGTTGCCCGTACCGCTGGCGCAAGTAAGTGTCTTGTTGCCTTCAACAGCTGTACCAGCACTTGAGCCATAGGTGACGTTTAGTGTGCTCGTACCACCTGCACCGAGCGTAATGGTCCCGCCCCCAGTAAGACCAGTCCCCGGCGAGATGATCAGTGCAGTATTACCCTGTACAGCGGTGTTTGCAGTACTGCCGTAGAGCACAGCCAAGCTGGTACTTGCACCAAGCGCCACTGAGCCGCCACCGCTCAGACCGGCCCCGGCACTGACCGTCAATGAACTATTAGCTAATTTAGCATTTGTGACGTTTGCGTCAGCAATCTTGTTTGTTGTTACAGCATCGTTATTGATAGATGCAGCACCTGTTTCAGACAAGGTGATATCACCTATGACACCACGGTTTTCCCAACGACCATTGGTTGCGTTATATATAAGGACCTGGCCGGCTGTTGGGCCACTGATGTTCAAATTAGTACCCTGCAACTTAGCAATTGTTGGGTTTGGATAACTACCAGTGAGGTCCCCACCTGCAGCACCAGCTGCTGTACAGTTGCCAGTGCTTATACAGACCGTACCAGTAAGCGCTGGCAACGTTAGGGTATTTGTACCACTCGGAGCAGCAAAATTAAGTGTTGTTATATTTGCACCAGAACCCGCCGAAAAGCTGGCACTGGCATTACCTTGCAGAGAAAGGTTTTGGCTAGTTGCACCAATGGTGAGGGCGCCTGAAGGAGTGATCGTATTGAGTGCCGTTGTACTTGTAATATCACCGTTTACACCGTTTGCAGCGGCACCAAGATTTGCTCGTGCATTTACTGCGGTCGTAGCACCCGTACCGCCAGATAGTATGCCAAGTACACCCGAGACTTCACTACCCAAGTTGATATTGCCAGTACTAAGTAATCCAGCTGTTGATCGAACTGGACCATTACCAAGCCCACTTATTGTTAAGCCATCAAACACTGGTGTTGCGGTAACATCAATGTTCTGCGGAAGACTTAATGTAATCGTGCCTGAGCTTGTTGCAACACTAACCTGATTTGCTGTACCGACTACCGTCAGGACGCCGTTTTGGCCGTTAACGGATGTGACGCCGCCACTACCAGGACATACCTGGAAACTTGGCGTACCAGCTGTGCTTATAAGACACTGGCCAACACCGCCTGCCGTAACACTCGTGACTGCAGCAACGCCATTACCGATAAGAACACCGTTTGTCGCAAGTGTTGCCGCGCCAGTACCACCGTTGGTAACTGGCAAGCTGTTCACCACATCAGCACTATTCAAATCTATCGCCGAGACAACACTGAGCAGCCCACCGCTAGATTTCACAAAGCCGTTACCCAATGAAGCTACTGTCAGCGTACCGCCAACAGTGGTGTCTCCATTGTTTGCAACCGTAAGCTTATCGACGCCACCTGACTGGAGCTCTACAAGGTGGCCGCCACCAACGTCATTAATAAAGATTGATGCATCAGCAGTACCATCCACTTGTGCCGAGCCAGGCGCCAGTATAACTGCCGAGCCGCTACCTGTTGCACAGCTTGCACCTGTTGTACAGATGGTTTGGCTGGCTGGACCACTGTTTGGTAGCTGGAATACTCTACCCCCAGCTGTGAATGTAATCATATCTGATCCGGCATCAATATCGACACTGTTACCAGCACCCGTCTGGAGGAGCTTGTTGGCCTTGATGGTACCACCAGCACCAACCGAGAGGTTGCCAAACTGTACGTTGGCGTTGGCATCTAGGTTCTGAGGTGTGCTCAACGTAATAACACCGCCACTGGTGTTGACGGTAATCTGGTTTAATGAACCCTGGATTCCAACGCTACCTTTTTGGCCATTTAGCTGCGCAACTCCAGCGGTGGGAATAGTTACCTGACTCAGCGCGGCAACTTGACCCTGTAACGTCGCCAATGCGGTGCTGCTCGCATAGTCACAGTTATTGGTAGTTACACAGATTGTGCCAGACCCGTTTGGTAGTGTGATTGTCTGATCGGCAGTAGCATCTTGAACCTTTATGACAGTGACGTAGCCGCCACTTGAAACTTTGAAGTTACCCCTCGTAACAACATCACCATTCACGAGTAGAGATTCAGCCGCTCCTTGCAATTCCTTTGGTATGTTTGATTCATCAGCGTTCTTGATGGTCAAATCCTGTTGTTTAACTGTTTTGACTAGGTCATTTGGAGTGTGTCGTACCAGCGTTAACATGCTAATTGCGGTTAGTATCGTTACTCCAAGTGTAATCACGACCGAAACGATCATTGCCTTACGCTTAGAGAACACAAGCCGATGGGGCGTAGGGTGGCTCATCGTAGCCGGTGAGATCACCTGCTGATCATGCACCTCAAGTGATTCAATTGGGTACATGTTAGTGTCTGACGCGTATTGGCTTACCAGATTACCATCAGAGAGAGAATTTAACCCACCCAGAGAATCAGTCTCAGGTACAGATGAAGGGTTACGGTAATTTTGGTTATCCATAGGTGTTTTTGATAGTTTTTGTTTGTATGCGCTGCTGTCGAGCGCCAAGTAGCCTTTGTAGCTACTTTATACATTCAGAATTATAGTCACTATCAGTGGTGCGAACAAGGGTCAATAGGTAATTATTGTATTCAACCCCTCTCATCAAAAACACTATAAATTTGGACTATTAGGCATTTATAAATGTTGCTTTTATAACATCAATGTTTATAAAGCACTACCGTTACTAAGATATACAAGAGGTGTTCAAGCATCTAAGTTTACAAATTTTTTATGTTGTTACATTTGCAACGTAAAAAAATTGTGGCAAAATTGTGGCAAAGTTATCCACAAGCACTTTGAAAATAAAATCGCCTAGACCCACAAAACACCATACACGGCGCCGAGACCTACAAATAGCACAATGATTGCGACAAAAATAACGCGTGTCATTTCTTTTCGAATAATCTTACGAGCAAGTGGATTTCGACCAAGTGCTGTAATTGCGCTAGATACGGCGCCGTATATAATTCCACCCTCAGCAATCAAGACGATCGTAAACAATATAAGCGCCACGAGTACTCGAGTTTCACCAACATCTCGCCCCACGATTGCCCTACCAACATTTGCGAGTGCCGAATTCTGCGTCGCAGCGCCATTCCCACCACCCTGACGGTTCAGGTTTACCTTAAGTTTATAGATCTGTATATTCTTGGTGCCACCATTGTCATCAATAGTGTAGCTAGAATGGTCAGCAGTAGAGAAGCTGCCAGCAGCGATACCAACCGTTATGAGCGAACTATTTTCTGGAGCCTTCATCAAGATACCTTTTACCGGTGATAGCACTAATAAACTTCCCTGTTCCACGCTGCCACCCATATCGCTGACATATGCATCAACCTCACCATCACTCTCAATCAGTAATTTTGCACTGCTTGATGCAACAGTTACCGAGGAGTTATCAAATGTCGTAACAATACCCACAACCCGTTGGCTGTTGACTTGAGAAGCCCGCTCTACCTTGGAACTACCTTCAGTACTTAGCGCAGCTACCATCCCTGTTTGTAACCCAACGTCATCTGTCGTATAACCCCGTGCAATAGCTGCAGCCGGAATAGCACTAAACAGGGAGAAGACAGAGAAAATCGCCATAGTGGTACCAAGTATGGCTAGCGCACGTTTAAACATTGTGGTCGTAGTAACCATAATCATATCTAATACTGTAGCATGACCAGAGGAATGGCCGAACACAAGCAGTACATATTATTGATATCCCGTGGCAAGGTTTTCTGCAAGGTGTACCTTTGTGCGCCATAAAATCAAAAAAATGTGTGAACACTACGAGTCATTTTGCGCCACAAGTCTTCTTAGTTAATTTGTATATTTCATATTGATTAGGCGTGGAATACCCCACCTTTTTCAAACACACCACTCACATCAATGGGGCGTATTTTTTCAATATAAGTATCAACATCAAAACATAAATGACCCTCCCCACTTGCAACTCAAAAGAACAAAATCATTAACGTATGTATCAAAAAACCAGGGCAATAAAAAAAGCAGGGAGTGCGAGATTCCCTGCTTTCGATTTTGTACGTTTTTGTTTTTGTTTGGTTTGGGGTTTTTAGATTTTGCTTTTCTGTAGGCTGCTTGCGAGAGTCAGCTTACAACAAAATCTGATAGAGATTATGCTTCATGTCCACCAGGTATGCAAGGGCTTTTGAATAAAAAAGTGGTTCATTTTCCACAGGCTTGTTTTTGTTGTCCACAATCCGAGTTTTTACCCTGTTAATTTTAGGTCAAGACCCACTACAACAATTCGCGTCATGCCAAGTTATACACAAATAATAAACAGGCTACCTAGCCGCTTGCTGTACGACGAACACGTACAACTTTGCAATTATTCATATACACATCACTCACAGGATCAGCCGATTGACTCATTTTTTGGGTGCCATTGCGGGCTACCCAAAATAATATTTTCGTGTAGTTGGTCCCACACGTCAAAGATTTTTCATAGCCCCAACCAACAACCCATACATACAAAAAAGTTAGATTCATAAGTCCCGTTCTGCTGGCACGCTTCATAAAAAAATACGCCTGGGATGTCCAGGCGTATTTGGGCTAGCAGTGAGCTACTGATTTAAGATTTATACAATCTTAGTGATCTTCAGGTGCGTCTGGTGCTGGCGGTGACCGCGAACCGTGTGAACACGCTTCTTGGCTTTGTAGCGAATAGAGGTAACTTTGTCAGCCTGCTTATCAGCTTCAATAATTTCCGCTATTACTTTTGCGCCTGCGACCTCTGGTGCACCGACGGTGGTCTTGTCGCCATCGATGACAAGAAGGGCGGCAAATTCAGCAGTTTTGCCTTCTTGCTTTAGGAGCTCAACTTTGAGGACATCGCCCTCTGCGACTAGGTACTGCTTGCCACCTGTCGCAATTACTGCTTTTTTCATGAGTGTTATTACCTTTACTAGAGTTTCTCACCGAGAAGCTCGAAGAGATGATTTAATTACCAGACGATTTTATCAGAGATAGGCGCTTCTGTCAAAGGAGTTAGCCGACTCGTTTCAAAGAAACGATCAGCCTAGACCCCTCAACCTTCACTTCACTGACTACCCCATCAGTTATTTCAGTGTGCAACACCTTATCGGCCAGCGTTTCCTGCGCAATATCTGCCTTGAACTCATCGATTGCCTTCTGTAGTGTTGCATCTTCAGTCTGTAGCCCGAGCGTAATGTGATCATCCACCTGTAGACCAGCCTGTTTGCGAGCACTCTGTACATTACGTACAACTTCTCGCATCAAGCCTTCACGACGAAGCTCTGGGGTCAGATTGATGTCAATAGCAAGCTCGTCACTTACTTTGACTGTTTTGACGTTGAGCTCTTCTTTGAGGATATCTTCAAAATCCACAAATTCACCAATTCGTGGCACGGTGACACTCGCCAGTGGTTGGCGAACCTTCAAATGAGCAGTTGCACGGAGTGATAACCCTTGGGTGACATACTCACGTACTTCTTCCATATCCTTGACTACCAGTTCATTGATATGACCGGCGGGTAGCCAATCCTGTAAGTGAACGCTCTCACCTCCTGTAAGCTTGCGGTAGAGTTCCTCAGCGAGGAATGGTGTGAATGGCGCAAGAACGTATGAAAGGCGTACTAGCACGTAGTGGAGTGTACGGTAGGCCATTTCCTTATCGGCATCGTCTTCACTCTTCCAGAAACGACGACGGCTCCGACGGACATACCAGTTGGAGGCATCTTCGATGAACGGCAATATTGGCTTCATGGCGTTTGGAATATCATATCTTTCCATGTGGCCTTCCACTTCGGTAGTAAGCTGGTGCATTCGACTAACGATCCACTGGTCGAGAGGGTTAGTACATTCACCCGACGGATCCTCGAGATTGCCATCCCACGCCCATTTATCAACTTCAGCGTACATCGTAAAGAAGTCATACATATTCCAGATCATGCTCAGTTTACGGGCTACATCACCAACTTCTTTATCTTGAAGCGCAAAGTCTTCCCCGTTTAATAGTGGGCTCGACAGAAGTAAAAAGCGCAGGCTATCGGCGCTGTACTGGTCCATTAAAACGTTTGGATCGGTAAAATTACCATATGACTTGCTCATCTTGCGGCCATCATTGCCCGCAACGTTACCGGTAACAATCACATTCTTGAAGGCATTGTGACCAAACAAACCGACATTCACAGCGTGTACATAATAGAACCATGCACGAACTTGCCCGACGTATTCCACAATGAAATCACCAGGGAAATTTGCTTCGAACTTTTCGACGTTTTCGAACGGATAATGGAACTGCGCAAACGGCATACTGCCCGACTCAAACCAACAGTCCATAACCTTATCTACACGGTGATAGCTGACACCTTCTATTGTAAATGTTACATCATCAATCCACGGCCTGTGATAATCATCTAAACGTTTACCTGACAGCTCTTCAAGTTCGTCATAACTACCAATAACTTTGCGCACAATATTTCCATCTTTGTCTGTGCCTTCCCAGATCGGCATCGGTGTTGCCCAGAAACGATCACGGGAGATATTCCAGTCTGGTGCGGTCTTGACGGTGTTCTCGAATCGGCCATGTTTCACATGTTCTGGGAACCAGTTAATGTGTTCAGTGTTTTCCTCGAGCATCAGCTGTTTTTGATTCTGAATATCCATGAACCAGCTTGGGTGTGCCCGGTACATCAGTTTTGTGCCACAACGGTGACAGTGCGGGTAACTGTGACGAATATAATCAATCTTCCACACCGTACCTCGTTCGTGGAGATCCTTGGCTATCTGTTTATTAATATCCCAGACATACGCACCTTCCCAGTCGAGCTCTGTAAAGTGCCCTGTTTCATTGATGCTGTGCACCACAGGAATCTTGTGTTCCTGCGCTAATGTAAAGTCTTCTTCACCATACGCTGGTGCCAAGTGCACGATACCGGTACCATCTTCGGCACTGACGTAGTCAGCAGCCCACACCTTATGTGCGTTCTCACCTCTGTCTATAAACAGTGGTTCGTAAGATTTGCCGACAAGGTCCTTACCCTTTAGCTCACGCAGTATTGTGTGTTCGAGGGGCTGGTGCTTTTCATCTGTTAGAACCTTACCAACGAGCTCCTTAGCGAGGATAAACTTATCATCTCCAACTTGTACTTCTACATAGTGGAGGTCTTTATTGACTGCCAGGGCGGTGTTGGCTGGCAGCGTCCAAGGGGTCGTAGTCCAAGCCAATAGTGTTATATCTTCATCTTTCAGCTTAAACTTCACAAATACCGATGGGTCAGTGACGTCCTGGTATGCGCCTGCATCCATAGTCACCTCGGCCTTTGAGAGCGGCGTAGCGTCCTGCGTACAGTACATCAGTACCTTTTCGCCTTCGTAGATCTTACCCATGTCATAGAGCTTCTTGAAGGCCCACCAGACGCTTTCCATGTACTCATTGTCCATAGTTTTATAAGCACCCTTGAAGTCGACCCAGCGACCAATGCGGTCAATGGTGTCTTCCCAGAGTGCACTGGTCTCATTCATGTTCTTTCGAGTAGCAACAATGTACTTCTCGAGGCCATATTCCAGGACTTCTTCTTTGCCTTTGATACCAAGCTTCTTCTCTGTAAACGTCTCGGCAGGTAGGCCGTGACAATCCCAACCCCAGACACGCTCAACGCGCTTGCCCTTCATGGTCCAAAATCGTGGCACCGCATCCTTCACAACAGAGCTGAGGAGTGTTCCGTGGTGTGGCACGCCAGAGATAAATGGCGGACCATCGTAGAATACATATGCGTTACTAGCCGAGCGCTGCTCAACTGATTTTTCAAACGTCTTGTTGTCTTTCCAGTACTGAACAAGGTCCTTCTCATACTCGAGCGCTCGTCGGCGTGTGTTTGCCTTAAACTTCATATATTTCCTTTCAAATAAAAA
Organism: uncultured Candidatus Saccharibacteria bacterium; assembly: GCA_964474995.1. GTDB lineage: Bacteria > Patescibacteriota > Saccharimonadia > Saccharimonadales > JALRHH01 > CAYYUY01. The sequence continues at coordinate 20,235 of CAYYUY010000008.1, read as the reverse complement.
ATCCCTGTTTAGTCACTGGAATCCGCATTTCGCGGACGGTACCATCCAGTTTCTAAAAAGAGATTCTTCTTAGCGCTTATTTATCAGACTTACGTGCTGGGTACGTCGGGTTCTACTCTCTGTTACCAGATTTTTTCCCGCTCCTTGTGATTGATAGTCACTCGAATGGATTTACTCTTCAAATATAGCCCATCTTAGCTTATCTGGCAATCTTAGGCTACCTAAGCGTAACTGTAAGCGGCAACTTCGTTCATCATTGGTAACGGATCACCGCTCCAGGTCTGGGCCACCTGACCATTATCGCGGATAGCCACAATTGCTGGGTACTGCACAATATCATACAGGCTAGCCATTGCCGCCCCTTCTCGCGTCTCCAAACTGACGAGGTCAGTCTTAACCCCGTGCTGTCGATCAAGATCATGCGCGAACTCTTCAACAGGTCGTGCCTGTTCGGATTGGGGATGATAGATGATACAGACCTTCATATTCATCAGTCTACCATAAGCTTTTATCCCTGCTAAGCCCCTTGTCTTTGCAGCAAGACTAGAGATACAGAGCTTGGTGCAGTGCAAGGCGCATGTGAGGAGCGCAAAGAAGACGTACAACAGGTACGTCGCCTGCGCACCGGAGCATGTAACGCCGCAATGTGCCAAGAAACAGAAAAGGTGCCGGCGGCTCAGCCGTCGACACTCCTTTTCTGTGATCTGTATCTCTAACTACAGCCAGTGGTAGAGCCACAAGACGTACAGACATAACAGCTACCTGATCGCTGTGTTTGGTTACCACAGTTGTAACAGAGTGGTGCTGATTCATCCTTAAAGGCCGAGCGCTCTTTACGAGCAGGGGCTGGTGCTGGCACGACAGCAGCCGGCGCAGATACAACTTCAGCTAGCTTCTCTGCTTGGACCGCAGTTGTACTCGTGTCGTCGGTTAGCAGGCTCGTCTGCTCGTCTGGCATATCTTCGAAAGAGGCGAGGCCAAGTTCAAGACGATCATCAAACGATAGGTAATCGAGTGCCAAACGACGGGTGATGTAATCCGTGATTGAGCTGGCAGTACGAATGTCACTATCATCGGTGATACCAGATGGCGCAAAGGTGGTACCCATGAGCGTACGAACGTAGCTCTTGAGTGGTACACCGTATTGCAAACCGTGGCTCACAGAGATGGCAAATGAATCCATCAAGCCCGAGAGAGTTGAACCTTGCTTGGATACGTTGATGAAGATTTCACCAGGTGCACCGTCTTCGTATTCACTGACAGAGAAGAATCCTTTTAGGTCAGCAATGTGGAACTTGTAGGTTCGACTGTTACGGACTTGTGGCAGCAAGCGGCGGACAGCACCCTTGACGATGATCTTATCATTTGCAGTTTCAACAACAGTTGCTGGTTCATCAGTCTTAGCAACGTCCTTTTTGGCCATTGAGAGTGGCTGAGCAACCTTACAGTTATCACGGTAGATAGCGACAGCCTTGAGGCCGAGCTTCCATGACTCGATGTGAAGTTGTTCAACTTCTTCGACAGTTGCCTCTTCTGGCATGTTGACCGTCTTACTGATCGCGCCAGAGATGAATGGCTGTACAGCAGACATCATTTTGACGTGACCCAAGTAGTGAATTGAGTTGTCACCCATTGAACACGCAAAGACGTTTTCGTGAGCCTTCTTGAGGTGAGGTGCACCAAGTATTGTTTTTTCAACATCAATGTAGGCAACAATCTCGTCAATTTGCTCTTTGTTGTAGCCAAGTGCACGCAGGGCACGTGGTACGGTCTGGTTCACGATACTCATCGTACCGCCACCGACTAACTTCTTGACCTTAACGAGGCCGAGGTCAGGCTCGATACCAGTTGTATCACAATCCATCATCAAACCGATAGTACCGGTTGGTGCGAGTACTGAAGCCTGTGAGTTACGAACACCGTAGCGTTCACCAAGCTCGACAGCTTCGTCCCAAGCAGTTGCTGCGGCGCTCAGGAGCTCTTCAGCAACGAGACCAGCATCAATCTTGGAAACTTCTGCGCGGTGCATACGAAGCACGTTCAGCATACCGTCACGGTCCTTGTGGAAGCCACTGAATGGACCAACACGGTTTGCGATCTTGGCGCTGGTAGCGTAGGCGTGACCAGTTAGAACAGCAGTGATAGCTGCAGCCTGGGCGCGACCTTCGTCTGAGTCATATGGAAGACCTTGGGCCATGAGGAGTGCGCCGAGGTTCGCGTAGCCAATGCCGAGTTCACGGTAGGCGCGAGCGTTCTTGCCAATGCTCTCTGTTGGGTACTCACTGTAGCCGACCAAGATTTCCTGGGCAGTAAAGATGAGCTCAATGGTGTGCTTGAAAGCTTCAACATCAAATGTTGCGTCTTCGTTCAAGTACTTGAGAAGGTTGATACTTGCGAGGTTACAAGCTGAGTTATCGAGGTGCATGTATTCGCTACAAGGGTTTGAAGCATTGATGCGACCAGCGTTTGGCGCAGTGTGCCACTTGTTGATAGTAGTGTCGAACTGCATACCAGGGTCAGCACATTCCCACGCAGCCAATGCGAACTGACGGAATAGTTCACGAGCTTTGACGGTCTTGATGACTGCACCATCGGTGACAGCCTTGAGGTCCCAGTCAGTATCGTTTTCGACAGCTTGCATGAACTCATCAGATACACGAACGGAGTTGTTGGCATTCTGATACTGGACAGAGATGATATCTTTACCATCCAGGCTCATATCCCAGCCCATTGACTGGAGGTCACGAGCTTTGCGCTCTTCGATTGCCTTACACCAGATGAACTCTTCGATATCTGGGTGGTCAGCGTTCAGGATGACCATCTTTGCAGCACGGCGAGTCTTGCCACCGCTCTTGATAGCACCAGCTGATGCATCAGCACCACGCATAAAGCTAAGCGGACCAGATGCCGTACCGGCGCTCTTACCGAGCTTTTCGGCAGATGAACGAATAACACTCAGGTTGATCCCAGAACCAGAACCACCCTTGAAGACCATTCCCTCTTCGCGGTACCAGTTCAAGATAGCTGGCATCGTGTCTTCAATACCGAGAATGAAACAAGCACTTGCCTGTTGCGCGCGGTCTGGTGCACCGATGTTAAACCATACTGGTGAGTTGAACGCAGCACGCTGCGTCGCAAGGATGTACTTGAGTTCCTGACGGAAGTCTTCACCTTCGGCATCAGTCTCAAAGTAACCTTCTTGAAGACCCTGACGAGTTACGGTGTCGACAACACGGTCGATCAGCTTCTTGAGGCTGTCTTCACGCTCAGGTGAGCCTGGCGTACCACAGAAATACTTCTGAGCCACGATGTTAATCGCGTTCAGTGACCAACCTTCCGGAAAGTCTACCCCAAGCTGTTCAAAGACTGGCTTCTTGGTCATTGGGTTTGTAAGCACTGAGTCGCGCTTAACCCAGTTCAGTTGCTCGTATGCTTTGCTCTTGGGGGGCGTAAAGAAACGCCTGTGCCCCAGGATAGTAGTTTGTGCCATTTTATCCCTCTTTTACTTCGTTATTTTTTAGATTTTAAAGTTTTTATTTAGAGTTCAAACGGTGCTCTCAGGACCGCCAGCTCTCCGTAAAGCTTGTACTCATTACTGTACCAGATCTATGGAGAGCCGGGAAGGTTTTTAGGCCTTCACCTGCTCATTCTTCCGTTCTTTTATCTGTAGCAGTTCTCTTTCGAACCCAGCTATATCCTTGAAGCGTCGATAAACGCTTGCGAATCTGACATAGGCGACTTCGTTCAAGGCTGCTAATCCTTCCATAACCATTTGACCGAGCTTTGCGGTCCCTACTTCTTGATCACCACAGGCGTATATCTGTTGTTCGATATCTGCCACTAAATGTTCAAGTTGTAGATTGGTTACAGGTGTTTTTTCACATGCCCGATACAGGCCAGCTAATAATTTCTCTCGATTAAACAGTTCTCTGTTACCAGTGTTCTTTACGACTATGATCTGCGGGCGCTCGATGCGCTCGTAGGTTGTAAAGCGGTACTGGCAACTATCACATGCTCGTCGACGGCGAATTGCTTCACCATCAGACACATCTCGAGATTCAATAACTCTGGTATCGGTATGCTGACATTGGATACACTTCATGTATTTCTGCACACCTCCTTGTTACGCTGTGTGGGAATCTGTGCTCATAATTGAACACGTTTTCTGGCGTAACATACAAATTATGTGTTCATTTTGAATGTGCCAGAGCTATATTATATCCCCGTATATAGCGCTTGTAGGTATAAGAATAGTCCTACCTATAGCGTTTTGCAAGAAAATAACGGTGTATTATTTACGCCTTAGCCAAAGGTGTTTTAAGACTTAGAATCTTCTTTGGGAGTGTCGTTCTCATCTGTTTTTTCGCCTTGTGAAACACGCTTTTTGAGGCGACGGAGGAATGATGGTTTCTCTAATTCATCATCTTCGAAGAGATTTGCTGTCGTTTCGGGGGTTGGAGTAGCTGAACTCTTTTCTGAGTCTGTGCTGTCTTTGTCTTTATCGAGTGTCCAGATATTTGGCATCGGAGTATCGGTTGCAAAGCTTGACTCTGCATCATCATCGGCATCACCGAGGTCCATATCGATATCCTTCATGAGCTTTTCGTCAGCCTTATTTGTGTTGGTGGCAACCGGTGCTACAGAAGTTGTTGTAGCGGTTGTTGAGCTATTAGGTACACGATTACTAAAGTAAGCTGCATCGAAGCCGGTAGCAACAACTGTAACAATGATTTCACCCTTGAGATCAGGATTAATTGTTGCGCCAAAGATAATGTTGGCATCCGGGTCAGCTGCCGAAGTAATGGTCTCGGCAACGGTGTTAATTTCGTGCATAGAGACATCCATGCCGCCAATGACGTTGAATAAGATACCTCGGGCCCCGTCGATTGATACTTCTAGGAGTGGTGATTCGACTGCCTGTTGAGCAGCCTGTACAGCACGGTTGTCACCAGATGCACGACCGATACCCATGAGGGCAGAACCAGCATTGCTCATAACGGCCTTAACGTCGGCAAAGTCGAGGTTGATAAGTCCATGAACAGTAATAAGGTCTGAGATGCCCTGTACGCCCTGACGAAGAACATCATCAGCGACCTTAAAGGCTTCAAGCAGTGGGGTTTGGCGATCAATGGTCTGTAGGAGGCGATCATTTGGGATAATAATCAGTGTATCGACTGAGCCACGAAGGCCATCAATAGCAATATCAGCATTGCGTCGACGCTTCTCTCCCTCGAAGGCAAAGGGCTTCGTTGCGAATCCTACAACAAGTGCACCTGCTTCTTTGGCGGCAGCTGCGACAACATGTCCAGCGCCACTACCAGTACCACCGCCTGCACCGATGGTGATGAATACCATGTCGGCGCCTTCAACGGCCTTACGAATCTCGTCCATTGACTCTTCGGCAGCACGCTGACCGACGCTTGGATCAGCACCAGCACCAAGACCACGAGTGGTATCGCTACCAATGTGAATCTTGTTTTGGGCCTTTGAAAAGTGTAATGCCTGCGCATCTGTGTTGATAGAAATAAATTCAACGTTCTCAATACCGGCTTCAACCATGCGGTTAACCGCAGCCCCACCGGCGCCACCAACGCCAATAACCTTAATTCTCGCAAACGTTTCGATAGCTGGTGCTACTTGTTGTGGCATTCGTACAACCCCTTATTTATAGACGTATATATGATGGAGTATATCATATGTGGCCCTGAGAGCACGCTGTTAGTCAGACTAACTCCATCTGTAAGCATGTATTGTAACAGTTTGGCTGGTTTAGTTCTTGCGGAAGCGCTTGAGTAAGCCTTCGACAGCTCCAAAAACGCTGCTATTTGGTTCGCCATTACCGAGCTGCCCCTGAGAGCCTCCAAGCAACATATCGAGTAGCATAAGGCCGACAGCAGTGGTATAGACAGGATCTTGGACCACATCAATCAAACCACTCAGTGGCTGTAGTGAGCCTACGCGGGCTGCAAGCTGTAACTTTTCTTTGGTGAAAGCTGCAATGCCCGGCAATTTTGCTGTACCACCAACGAGCACCACGCCGCCAGGCAGCTTACGAGAACGGTGGATCTTCTTGAGTTCTTTGTCGACGTATTCAAGGAGTTCTTCTACACGGGCCTCGGTAATCATTGCAATGTCATCAGCTTCAAACTCATAGGTTTTGCCGTCGTGTTCAACTTTGACAATACCTGTTGGCTTACCAGCATCGAGGGTAGCGTATTTGATTTTCACCTGTTCAGCCACGTCAAGGTCAGTCTTGAGCCCAATTGCCAAGTCGTTGGTGATATTGATACCACCAACAGGCAACACGGCAACGTGCTGGACTTCGCCGTCTTCAATAACAACCAGGTTGGTTGTACCAGCACCGATGTCGAGCAGCAGCGTGCCTGATTCTTTTTGCTGACGAGTCAGTACTGCCTCTGCGGCAGCTAAACTAGACACAGTGTGGTGTGTTGGCCGTACGCGAGCTTTTTCGAGTACCAGGTCAAGACTACGCATGTTTGGCGTTGAAGCCGTCACAATGTGCGTATCAACCTCGAGGCGTACACCTTGCATCCCAACCGGATCCTTAATGTTGTCTTGGCCATCGAGACGATAGTTCTTTGCAAAAATCTGAATAATTTCACGATTGGCTGGCAGCTGTACAATAGTCGCAGCTTCTTCGACGCGCATACGGTCATCATCGGTGATCTCACGATTGGCTGCACTAATGGCAATCACACCACGAGAGTTCATGCCACCAACATGTGAGCCGTTGATACTGACGGTAGCGTTCTGGATATGAACACCGGAGACACGTTCCGCCTCAGTAATTGCCTGAATAACGGCTTCGGCAACATCATCGACGTGCACAATTGAGCCTTTTCGCATTCCTTGGTTTTGGTGACTACCGTGGCCAATTATAGAAACCCGAGCGGGGTCAGTCTGGTCAACCATGCCTACGACACAGCGAACAGTGCTGGTCCCTATGTCGAGACCTATAAAATGGGTCGGCGATTGTTCGCGCATACCAGGAGTATACCGCTTACCGTTACGGGTCGCAACAGATTAGGCCTAAATTTGAGTCAAAATTTCGGCGCCGTCTTGTGTGATCAGTATTGTATGCTCAAAATGAGCCGCCAGTGAGCCGTCATGTGTCAGGACTGTCCACTCGTCCGTAGCATCAATGTATACACGATCACCACCGAGAGTCGCCATTGGCTCAATCGCAATTGTCATACCAGCCGAGAGCGTTGGACCAGTGCCCGCTTTACCATAGTTCGGAATATTTGGTTCCTCGTGAAGTTCATGGCCAACACCGTGACCGACAAGGTCGCGAACAATACCATAATGACCCTGCTTGAGGACCGCCTCAACTGCTGCAGCGATGTCACCCACGCGCACACCATCCTGGAGTGTCGCAATACCTGCTTGCAATGAACGCTCTGTCTCAGTAATAAGTTTGAGACGCTTTTGATCCTGACTGATCCCAGCCAATACACTAATCGCACCATCAGTAATCATGCCTTTGTAGGTTACCCCAAAGTCGAGGCTCACAATGTCACCATCCTGAATAATTCGTGGACCAGGAATACCATGGACCACTTCATTATTCACTGAGATACAAATGACATCTGGAAAATCATAGTAGCCCAAGAATGCCGGCTGCCCACCGAGAGATCTCAGCTCAACCTTGGCAATGTTGGCAATCTCCTTAGTGCTCATGCCTGGTGCAACTTTTGTCCGTAAGTGTGCGAGTACCGTTGCAAGCATGCGGCCACTCTCGCGCATAGCGGCGATCTCGGCAGGAGTTTTAACCTTGGTGTACATTTGCCGTTCGCACCGAAGCAATAGCTTTAACGATGTCCTCGTGGATTGCTTCTATCTCACCAACACCGTTGATCTCAAATACCGGTACACCGTCACGCTTGAATTCAGCGATGATTGGGCGAGTCGACTGTTCGTATTCACGGAAACGCTCACGAATAACAGCCGCTTGGTCATCTTGACGACCACGCTGCAGCAAACGATCAAGCACAACTTCTTCCGAAGCCTGCAGATCAATCACCGCTGTTATATCAAGTTGGCCGTGTTTGCGCTGCGATAATAACCAATCCGCCTGTGCAACAGTACGAGGAAAACCATCCATTACAAATTCATGTTGCGTATCAACGATACGAAAAATCTTCTGTACCAGTGTAATAATTTCTTTGTCATCGAGTAACTTGCCCTCGAGCATCTGGCGACGACGTTCTCCAGCGATCAACATGCGTAGAAATTCACCAGTTGATAGCCATGGGTAACCCAAACGGTCAGCCAGCAGTCGTCCCTGTGCACTTTTTCCAGAACCAGCGACACCCATAAAAATTATCACGCTATGAAATCCTCTCTTTTACGGCGTTTGCAATACGGCCACCATCAACGCTTGCACCGGTGATAGCACGCACTTTGCCAATTGCCTGGCCCATCGTTTGCTGTGCGACACCACCCATTTCATCGACAACTTTGCTCACAATGGCCTGTAGCTCATCGTCACTCAATTGCTTTGGCAAATACTGCTCAATCACTTGCTTCTCGAGAAGCTCAGCAGCTGCCTTATCTTCGCTACCACCCTGCTTGTACATATCAGCGCTCTCTTGGCGCTTCTTGGCTTCCTTCGCAAACAGGGTAATGATATCTTGGTCAGCGAGGCCAGTATCACGGCTTCCGCCAGCAACCTCGGCGTACAAAATTGCACTCTTAAGGCCACGAAGGGTCGTGACCAGCACTTTATCACCGCCAAGCATGGCGGTTTTGATATCAATATCGAGTTGTTCTTTGATGCTCATTTCACCGTCAGTGTATCAGAGACGGCTGTCTGTTACCAAATGAAGCTGGGAAGTTATAGTGGTCGTATATGAAAAGAAGCCCCGTGGGGCTTCTTGGTATCTTAGCGACTATTGCTAGGACCGCCGCCGAGCTTCAGCTTCTTCACCTTGAGGGCTTTACGCTCACGTCGGATGATAGCTTTCTCACGTCGATCTCGCTTGCTCAGTGGCTTTTCAAAGCGCTGAGCCTGCTTTGCAGTAGTGATGACACCAGCTTGCTGCACTTTACGGGTAAAGCGACGCAGCAAACTCTCTGTTGATTCTTTCGAATCCTTACGACTAACTTGTATCATGACGAGAATTGTACGCTAACAGAGGCGATCTTGCAAGTCATAAGATAATTACGGCTTAATCTGTTTGGTTTTTTGGTTGAGTCGTTGTGACTTCAACACTATACTCTGGAGCTCTTTGAAGATAGCGAAGTGCTTGTTGGTGTAGTAAATCTTGGTGTTGCCTTGGCGCTCAGAGATGAGGAAGCCAATTTTCTCAAGACGCTTTAGTTCACGCTGGATGTTGCCAGCATCTTCTTTGATCAGTTTAGCCAGGCCGCGGACATGTGTTTTAAAGTCGGGGTATTTGGCATATACCACGATTATCTTGCGTCGAACGCGGGAGGTTATAAATACATCTAACATAAGTCTATTGTCATTAGGACAACGCTAAGTATACGGAAAAGTTTTGCCAAGTTCAACACAATTTCGCAGATACCTCTATACTATGAGGTATGAACTATTACGAGGTGTACATAGCGAGTCAGCGCTTCCATGGAAGCGAACCGTTGACCTATGCTAGCGAAGTGGAATTACAGCCAGGCACCGTCGTGTCGGTTCCTATGCAGCGCCAAACAATCCTCGGAATCATTGGTGCTACCACCGGCAAACCCTCCTTTACGACTAAGCCAATTACCGCCGTGATTGCCGAATTACCCCTGCCGATACAGTCGGTATCATTACTCAAATGGCTGCAATTGTATTACCCAGCCCCGTTAGGCTTTTTGACACAACTCTTCTTGCCGCAGACATTACTGCAGAAGTCGAGAATCAAAACTACGCCGCCATCTGTTGTACAGAGTGCCAAGCAATTACCAAAGCTTACTGACGAGCAATCAGCCGTTGTCACGGAAGTGAACACCTCATCCCAACGGTCATTCTTGCTACACGGTGATACTGGCTCCGGCAAGACTCGGGTCTACCTCGAGCTGGTCAAACAAGGCCTGGCGACTGGCAAATCAAGTATCGTGCTGACACCAGAAATTGGCCTCACCCCTCAGTTGGTGGCCGACTTTGAGGCAACCTTCCCTGGGCAAGTTGTCACCGTCCACTCCACGCTCACCCCCGCAGAGCGACGTAACGCCTGGCAAAAAATCAATCAAGCTGCATCACCGCTCGTTATCATTGGCCCTCGTTCTGCCCTGTTCAGCCCAGTTCATAATCTTGGCTACATCATCATCGATGAGGTTCACGACAGCGCCTACAAACAAGAACAAGCGCCGTACTACCAAGCGAGTCGTGTGGCAGCTCGCCTAGCTGATCTACACAGCGCCAAACTTATCCTTGGTAGTGCAACACCACTTGTCAGCGACTACTATACCTTCGATGCCAAAAAGCTCCCCATCCTACGTATGACCAAGTCAGCCACCGTCTCTGAGCATGCCACCCCAATCGTAAAAATTGTCGACCTCAGTAAGCGTGACCAATTCCCTCGTTCAAGTTGGTTATCAACCACTAGCCTGGAGGCCATTTCTACAGCGCTCAACGAAGGTAGCCAAAGTTTGGTCTTTCTCAATCGCCGTGGCACCGCACGACTGGTTGTCTGCCAAAACTGTAGCTGGCAAGCAACTTGCCCCCGCTGCGACCTACCCCTCACCTATCACGGTGATACTCACCGACTGCGCTGTCATAGCTGTGGTCATAGTGAAACCGCACCAGCCACCTGCCCGACTTGTAGCTCAACAGATATCGTCTTCAAAAGTGTTGGTACCAAGACACTTGTCGATGAATTACAACGAATTTTCCCAAAAGCTCGTATTCAACGGTTCGATAGCGACACGGGCAAAGCCGACCGCCTCGAACAACATTACGAGTCCATCAAAGCCGGCGATGTCGACATCCTGATTGGTACCCAAATGTTGAGCAAAGGCCTCGACCTGCCGCGACTGAGTACCATCGTCGTTGTAGTAGCCGACACCAGTCTCTACTTCCCCGATTACACCGCCAACGAACGAACCTATCAGTTACTCACCCAAGTCATGGGTCGTGTTGGTCGAGGCCACGGCAAAGGGTCTATCGTCGTTCAAACCTACCACCCCAACAGTCCGACCATTCAACATGCGGTCCACAAGGACTACCAGGCATTTTATAAGCAAGAGCTCCTTGAGCGAGAGCAGTTCCGCTTCCCACCGTTCTACTATCTCCTCAAGCTCAGCCTATCCAGAGCCAGTCAGTCTGCAGCCACCAAAGCCGCCGAAGCCCTCCACGAAACCTTGCAAAGCTCTGGATTAGCCATTGACCTATCAAGCCCCATGCCAGCCTTCACTGAACGTATAAACAACCAATATCGTTGGCAACTTGTTGTAAAAGCCAAGCGGCGCAGCGAACTCACCAGTGTTATCGCACTCCTGCCAAGTGGCTGGACCTACGACCTCGATCCATCTCATCTGTTGTAATCTTGAAATTATTCTCTCTACCGTGTTTACGATATACTGACCGGTAATGAACAAAGACAATATCATCACCCTGCCAAATGACCACTTACGACAACGGTCCAAAAAAGTCGGCATTATCAGCCCCGAAATCAAACAGCTCATTGCCGACATGGAAGCCGCAACAATCGACTGGGAAGACAGTCGTGCCCACGAAGTTGGCGTTGCACTTGCCGCCGTCCAGATTGATTCCCTGCTTCGAGTTGTTGTCGTACGCAACGACTTTGACGACAAAAACAATCAAACCTTCCAGGCATTTATCAACCCAGAAATAACCAAGTTCGAAGGCAAGCCTGAAGAAGATTTTGAAGGTTGTCTCAGCGTCAAAGATATCTACGGCAAAGTTCCGCGCTATCCCAAAGTCCGCGTCAAGGCAATTGACGAGAACGGTGAAACGGTTCGAGTTACGGCCGAGGGCTTCTTGGCACGCGTATTCCAGCACGAGATTGATCACACCAATGGCATTGTCTTCATCGACCACATCAAAGACAGTCCCGAGGCTTTCTTTCAGCTTGACGAAGATGGTCACCTCAAAGCACTTAACTATGAAACAGATGTCCAGTCCAATAGTCTTCTTTGGTAGCGGCCCTGTTGCTGCCAGCTCACTTGCGCTCTTAGCGCAAGATTTTACTATTGAAGCAGTCGTAACCAAGCCGACCACAACAACAGAGATGACAGCCGTCGCCGGTGGCGCCCCTGTTCATGCAGTCAGTACAAAAAAAGAGCTCGATGCGCTGATTGCCACAAACCCCTTTCATAGCCAGCTCGCAGTCCTCATCGACTTCGGTATTATCGTCTCTCAAGACGTCATCGATTATTTCCCACTCGGTATCGTTAACAGCCACTTCAGCTTACTGCCCGAACTCCGTGGTGCTGATCCAATCAGCTTCTCAATCCTCAGTGGTCAAGCCGAGACTGGTGTCAGCCTCATGCTACTGACCGCCGGCATGGACGAGGGACCAATTCTGGCCCAAGCGCCGCTTGTACTTGATCAAACTGAGACGAATCCAACACTGACTGCCGAACTTATAGACATCAGCCATGCACTACTCAAAGAAGTACTACCCCGCTATGAAACTGACGAGGTGCAACCGATGCCACAGACGAACGAGATTACCCCAACCTACTCTCGTAAACTAACAAAACAAGACGGCATTATTGATTGGACAAAGTCAGCGGTGCAGATCGAACGAGACATTCGGGCATTCATTGACTGGCCAAAAAGTCGTACAACAATTGCTGGAAAAGATGTTGTAATTTTAGCAGCAAATGTTGTCAACCAACAGGGAAGTGCGGGCACCATAATTGCCGATGGAAAGCAACTTATCGCATACTGCGGCGAAGATGCATTATCAATAAATGTGCTCAAGCCAGCCGGCAAAAATCAAATGACGGCAGCCGCATTTCTTGCTGGCCACCGCCATTTAATTGAACAATAGATTTAATTATTGCTGCGCTGCTGCGAGAATATCTGGCGCGCTCGACTTGATCTCGGTCTTGAGCTGCTCCAGCTCATTAGCCACTACTTGCTTGTAGTTTGGGAAATTGCTCTCCAACCACTGCAAAGCGCCGGCTTCATCATTCTTATCAATGAACGCCTCAAACTCATCTAGTTGCTCGTTGCTCATCTGTTCTGCCAACTTCACACCAACACGCATTTCGAGCGTTTCATAGATATGCGCCTTCATAGCGTTCTTTTCAGTCTGTGGTAATGTTGCGAGACCTAACTCGTCAAGTAATGCATCATCTAGTTTAAACATGTCTGTGGTTTCCTTACCTTTTTATTGTAGCAAATACTGTCTAGCTAACCTTGAGTTTCGTGCCCACACTTAGGTGTCGAGCATCATCCCATGACATGTTATTCAGATCAAGGATACGCTGCGTTTCCGCATGAATCTGTAACTCTGAAGGATGTAAGTTGCCGTGGCTAGTGAGTTCATGTTGCGCATGACTCCAAACAGTGTCACCCTTGTGATTCAATGTTTCAGTGACATGCTTAACGGTATCACCGGCGCCTGCTGGATTATCACCCCGACCATCAAGGAGATGCTTGAGTGTATCGTTTGAGCCGCTACCCTTTTGGACTGGGCCAGATTCCATGCCGTGGTGCATTTTGAAGTACACTGCAGCTACTGCGGCAACTGCAGTAGCGCCGACTACGGCACCCGCAATAAGCTTGCGACTCTTACCTTTTTCTTCATCTGAGAGATATTCTTTAGCTTTACCAATACCTGCTGCAACGTCATTTTTATAAAGTACGCCCAGATACTGAGCTTTCTTGAATATACGATTAAGACGACTACGAATCCCTTTCTCAGATAATTCAGTGACTGGTTCGGTCTCAACTCTCGTACTGTTTTCGACTGCATCAGTACGAGAAGATTCAGACTCCGGTGATTCAACAGTTTCTGGCTTTTCCGTTTCGGAAGTGGCCTGTTCATCTTTCACGTGCTTACCCTGATATTGGCCAGCATAACCATAGGTTTCAAGAATTTCATCATGACTAAGATGACGCTGCTTACCCTCAGCATCGATACCGTAAACGTGCTTTGCGCCGTTCTTATATACCTTCTGTTGGACCTCGGCGTACTTACCACCTACAACACCGCCTTCATCAGGTTTATCGGCATCTGCTTTATGGCGTGGTCGTGCAACATCAGGCGGACCCTGGGGACGATATGAACCACGACGACCACGCACTGTTACAACGTGCGCTACAGATTCATGCGTAACGTCCACCGAAACGCTTTGTTCGGCTTCGGCTGAAGGCTGGATTTTTTCGCCATGTATAGAAGTAACCGATGCTAGTTCTGATTGGTCAGCCTGGTCGGAAACAAGCCGTTCCTGGAACTGCTTCATCTGTTCTTCTTGTTCAGGGCTTAAATGCTGTGAAAATTCTGTCATGTGAGGTTTCCTAATTGTTTTCGATTTTTGTTTTATTTAAGAATGATTACATAATAGCATAAATGCTAATGTTTTTCAAGCTCTGTCAAACAGAGGTACTGATAATTTTAGCGAACAGTCAGGTATGCAATAGCTGCGAGTACCAAAATGACCAATGCGGACCATAGGCCACCAAGTACGGCAGATCGGTAAACACCAGATTTTTGACTGATCTTCACAGCAGCCTTCTGATTTTGAGTATTCGTTATATCTGATGGCTGGTTCATCGTGGTCTGTATGACTGTCTTGCGGGACAGAATATCACCGACAGCTGATGCACCGGCACCTGCAACAGGAGTACCTGGCTCATCCTTAATCTCTTGACGACGTTCGTAAGCACGTTCAAGCGGCTGATTGTGCTCAGCAGCCTCAGCTACTCGCTCCATGAGAATATTTGGCTCTACATGTTTCTCGATAAGTTTGCCCGTGGTGGTAATTGTTTCGGCCCTCGGTACTTTGAGCTGCCCTTCATATTTGACATGTGGGCGTGGCGCTGCCTCCGGGCGTCGTTCGGAGTTTTTTTGTTGCACTAAACGCTCAACGATGTTTGGCTGCGCAGGAATAAGCTGTTCGAGTCGAATCTGGGCGTGCTTGCCTTTTTCTACCTGCCCCGCAAGACTCTTGATCTGACGATTCATCTTCCGCTCAATCTTCCGATCGGCTCTGCGACGAGCAAAGAATTCGGCACCAAGAAGCGCTAAAGTCGCTCCAGGGGCATTTTTAATTTCGTGCCGATCAGCAGCCGGGCGCTCGGGGGTGTGTTCGGGGCTAATTGAAGGTACTGTTTCGGGGGTTAGGGTATGTTGTGTTGTTTCGATATTACTTTGAATACGTTGTTCCTGAGGAATCTGGACTTCCCATGTGTTGAGCGGACCAACGTTGACAGCTTCGGGCGCTCGGGGTTGTATTGGCTCGTCTGATTCAGGAGCATGAGATATACGAGGTGATCGTTCGTGCTGAACAGGAATTGGCTCTGCCCTATCAAAGCCCAGCATAAATTCACCCAAGCCTGATCGTATCGGCTGGACATCAGCTACGCTACCTTCGGTGACTGGCTCTACGATTCGACGGAACATGCGTCGAAACATGCGACGGAAGCGCTTTGGCAACGATGTATCAGTTTCGTCGTCATCTTCTTCCTCGTCTGATGCGGTTTCGGGTGCATTGCCACTAGCTAATTCGTGGCGGCGCTGGAACCAGCGTGCCAAAAATTCAGGCCGTTCAGTTGCTGAGTTGGCCTGCCAAGATTGTGATTCATCCCGTGAGGGGCGACGATCTTCCATAACAGAGTATTATTATACAATATTTGGATAGAAGTTTAAAGCGTTCGCTCAACGAGTTCGCGGCTGAATAGTTCGATGTGATCACCGATCTGCAGATCAACACGGCTGGTGGATTCAAAGCTGAGGCCACACATTTCGCCTTCGAAGACTTCTTTGGTCTCTTGAGGACCACGCTTGAGGTTGGTGATCTTCACTTCTGCGAGGAGTTCACCGTCACGCATGACACGAGCAGCTGCCGGAGAAATGATCTTGCCCTTGGTAACTTCACCACCAGCGATAACTTCGGTTTTGGTCGTTTTGAAGATACCCTTCACCACCAAACGGCCAATTTCGGTCTCAACAACCTCTGGTGCAAGCAGGTTGCTCAGTTCACCCTTCACATCATCGATCAATTCGTAAATTACGCGGTACAAACGAGCACTGACTTTGTCGCGGCTAATGATTTGTTTGATGTTGGATGGAATACTGACGTTAAAGCCGTAGATGATGGCCTTACTAGTGTTTGCCAGGTGTGCATCATTGTCGTTTACGGCACCGACACCGGAGCTAACAATACGAATTGCAACTTCGTTGGTGTTGAGCGTGCGAAGGCTGTCGATAACAGAGACAAGTGAACCCTGTACATCGGCTTTGACGATGATATTAAGTTCGTTGAGTTCGTTGCTACGGTTGATGATACGCATCAGTTCTCCACTGTTCATTTCGAGACGACCGCTATCCTGGCGCTGTGTTGCCTGGGCAGCTGCCTGAACACGAGCGGCTTTTTCATCCTTCACAAGAATAAATTCGTCACCAAATTCTGGTAGTTCTTTGAACCCAGTGATGCGAACAGGGGTTGATGGTGTCGCCTGCTTTATGGCTTTGCCATCAGTTGTCTCGAGATTACGAACACGAGCATATGTTGCACCGGCAACGATGAAAGCACCAGGGGCTAGCTTACCGGATTCGACAAGTGCTTCGGCAACAGGACCGCGGCCCTGCTCCATGTGTGCTTCGATGATCAAGCCTTGAGCTGGTACGTCTTCTTCGGCACGGAGGTCTTCAACATCAGCAACCAATAGAATCATGTCGAGTAGTTCAGGAATTCCCTTGCCAGTCTTGGCACTAACTTCTTGGACCGGTGTATCACCACCCTTCCAACCATCCCACATGAGGCCATGTTCGCTGAGCTGGCTGTACAAACGGTTGATGTCAGCACCTTCTTTATCCATCTTGTTGGCTGCAACCACAATCTTGACGCCAGCCTTACGTGCAAAGCGGATCGCTTCGATTGTTTGAGGCTTGATGCCGTCGTCAGCAGCTACCACGATGATAACTACGTCTGTGAGGGCTGCACCGTGCTCACGGAGGGCTGCAAAGGCCTCATGACCCGGTGTATCAAGGAATGTGATCAAACGCTTGCCGTGTGCAACCTGGTAGGCTGCAATATGCTGCGTGATACCACCAGCTTCGCCCTTAACCACACTTGCGCCGCGGATAGCATCAAGAAGTGAGGTCTTGCCGTGGTCAACGTGACCCATGACAGCTACCACTGGTGGACGTGTAACAGCAGTATCACTGACAGCCCGCTTCTCGCGGACAACAGCTTCGACAGGGTCTTTCTTGGATAGTTCAATGTCGAGATCGAGCTCACCAACGATAATCTGCGCTGTATCGAAATCGATACGCTCGTTTACGGTGGCCATGACGCCGTTCTTGAACAATTCACCTATAAGCTTAGTCGCCGGCAGCATCAGTTTATCGGCGAGGTCGCCGACGGTAATACGATCTTCGATTTCGATTTTTGTCGCCACGATTCTCTCCTTTTCTGGCATGCTGCCGGTTAAAAACTTACATATTTGTAGTTTTTGGTACTACTTTGCGTCTTTAAGACTTAAAGCAATTTTGCGTCCTTCGGTGTCAATGTCGAGCACCTTGAACTTCTTCTTTTCGTTGAGCTGGAAAACTTTTTCCGGATCAACAGCTTCGTCATCGCTCATTTCTGAAACGTGGACGAGTGCTTCGACTGAAGAGCTCAGCTGCACGAATGCACCAAATGGTGTGATTCGAGTAACTTTACCTTCGACGACGTCACCCTTGCTGAAAGCTTTCACTTCCTGCAACCATGGGTCTTCAAGCATCTGCTTCAGGCTAAGGCTCAAACGATCCTTATCAATAGCGATGATCTTGGCTTCAACAGTTTGGCCGTTCTTGATGTAATCACGTGGGTCTTCGACACGTTCCCAAGAAATCTCAGAAATGTGGATCAAACCTTCGATACCATCAACGTTTACAAATGCACCGAAGTCGATAACACCAGTTACAACGCCTTCAACAATATCACCAACCTTGAGCTTACTGAATCGCTGTGCCATGTCATCTTTGACAGCTTCCTTCTCAGAGAAGATAAGCTTGTTGTCCTTGCGAGACAAGTCCAAGATACGGACACGAAGCGACTTGTTAGTCAGTGCGTTCAGCTTCTGAAGGATTTCATCCTTATCAGCACCTGATACGCGTGGGTAGTGACCAGCTGCGAGCTGTGACACTGGCAAGAAGCCACGAATGCCTTCCATCTCAACCAATAGACCACCACGGTTGGCGTCATATGGAGTGATTTCGACAATTTCCTGGCCATCGAACATACGCTGTAGTTCATCCCAACCACGATCTTTGGCAGCACGACGCATGCTGAGCAGCGCGTGACCTTCATCGAGTTCTGGATCAACAACACTCGTTACGACTGCTTGACCTTCTTCTAATGTTTGGCCATGACCGATTTCACGGCGCATAACCACACCGGTACCGCTCGCGCCAAGGTCAATCCAGACCTCGTGCTTACGTACTGATGTAACAACTCCTTCGACAACGTCTCCGGTTTTTAGTTGTTGGATATCACTTTGGGCGAGTAGCTCGTCCATTGTGAGAGTTTCATTCTTTGACATGTTTTACATGCCTCCTTGTAGATGTGTATCCGCAGAAATAACGACAGTGAACAAAGCCCCCTGTTCGGCATCAATGCAGCTTGTCTGTCATTATAGCGGTTTATCTCTGTTAGAGCAATACCAGGCATATCTGTTACGCG
Source organism: uncultured Candidatus Saccharibacteria bacterium (assembly GCA_964474995.1). Classification (GTDB taxonomy): domain Bacteria; phylum Patescibacteriota; class Saccharimonadia; order Saccharimonadales; family JALRHH01; genus CAYYUY01. The sequence continues at coordinate 1,404 of CAYYUY010000008.1, read as the reverse complement.
CGTCTTCAATTCGTGCTAAACTGATGACAATGTATGGGGCTGTCGACATTGGAGGAACAAAAACTTTAGTAGCTGTTTTTGATGCTGCCGGAGCTGTTGTTGAGCAGGCTAAATTTCCTACCCCCGCTTCGTACGATGAGTTTCTGATTGTCGCACGCGATACCGTCGCAAATCTTACTACAAATGACTTCCGGGCCGTGGGCGTAGCAGCACCTGGAAAGATCGATCACGAAGAAGGAATCCTGGTTGCAGCCGGTAATCTCAACTGGGTAAATACACCTATTCAAGCCGATTTTGAAGCAATTTTTGGGGCCCCAGTACGTGTCGAAAATGATGCCAAGCTTGCAGGACTTGCAGAAGCAAAAGCAGTAGGTTCGGACTTCTCAAAGGTTGTATATATAACCATAAGCACTGGTATAAATATTGGTGTTTGTGTCGATGGTAAGATCGACAAGACGCTCGACGAAGCCGAAGCCGGACGCATGAGCATTGAGCATAACGGCGTCATGACTATCTGGGAACAGTTCGCATCAGGCAAAGCCATCGTGGCCACCTACGGCAAACGTGCCAGTGAACTCGAAGACCCAGTAGCTTGGGGGCAAATTGGCCGAAATATTGCCGAGGGCCTGATCACTATCTTGGCCATCATCCAGCCTGACATCGTGGTATTTGGAGGCGGTGTTGGAAACTACCTCGAGAAATTCAAAGAACCCCTGTTGGCTGAGCTCAAAAAATATGAAAACCCCCTTGTCGGCATTCCACCAATCGAAAAAGCCAAGCACCCTGAAGAAGCGGTGATTTATGGGTGCTACGAATTCGCAAAGGATAGCTATGCACCCCTTGGTTAGCACCCTTGCCAAAGAGATGCCAACTGTTCAGTTTTGTAGTGGTGCGTCGTTTTGCTGGTCACCTGGCACGCAGACGATCAGTTATCCTGACCGGGCCCTGAATAATGACACTGACCTCTGGGCAATCCTTCATGAAACAGCCCATAGCTGCCTTGGGCATCAGGCCTATGAGACAGATTTCGAGCTCCTTATGATGGAAACTGCTGCTTGGCAATATGCCAAAGAGCTCGGCGGCAAGAAAGATATCATCATCGACGACGACCATATCCAAGACTGCCTCGACACCTACCGAGATTGGCTACACAGTCGAAGCACCTGTCCTACTTGCGGCATTGTAGGCTTGCAACACAGTAGCCGTGAGTACGCCTGCCACAACTGTAACTCCACCTGGCAAGTAACCAGTGCACGTTTTTGCCGAGCCTACCGACTCAAAAATCACGGCATACAAAAAACACCGCTCGGGACAAAATCCCAAACGGTGTTTCAGTAGAAAAACTAACTAATTAGTCTTCTTTTTTGGTGCGACGGCTAATACGGCCACCCTTTGCACCAGCAA
>CAYYUY010000007.1:0-57640 GCA_964474995.1 uncultured Candidatus Saccharibacteria bacterium | reverse complement strand
TATTCGGTCAGGCTGTATAGGCCATCTGCGACGATTGTTTTGTGTCCCTTTGCGATCTGTTTCTCAGGCTCAATAATGATGTGCTTGGCTTTGTCGCCTACGCCCTCGGTGGCGCGGAGCTCTTCACGTACCATTTTTTCGTTTTTTTCGTTAACCTCGAGACCACGACGCTTCACTTCGTTGACCGTGATGCCGCCGAAGTAGACATTTGGAATGCCCTCGGCTTCCATATGTTCGACTAGCGTACTTTTGCCAGCACCGGGCATACCCACAAGGACAATAACTTTATTCTTCATCTCGGTACAGTATACTGAACTCAAGATGGGAAAGACACAGCTAGGAATAGATTTCACAACACAGTTGGCGGGTTACCGGCAGCTTATTGATGCTGATATTGAGGCATATGCCACACATATTGAGCGTACGACCCGTGAGCAGTACGGTATTCATGCACACACGGCTATTGATGCATATCTACGGATCCTACGGCGTGGTGGCAAGCGTATCCGCGGCGCACTGGTGATTCACGGCTATGAAATGTCTGGTGGTACCGACCACGCAATGATCATCCAGGCGGCTCGGGCAATCGAAATGCTCCATGCCTACATGCTGGTAATTGATGACATCCAAGACCGTTCACCACTCAGACGCGGCGGCCCAACTGCACACGTACAATTGGCATCTCATCACACAACAAATATTTATAGTGGTGATGCCGCGCACTTTGGCAAATCAATTGCTATAAACGGCGCACTAACAGGGCTACATGCTGCAGAGATGATCCTCTCAAACTTGGATGCCGATCCCCAACTCAAGCTCAATGTTATGAGTATCGTGAACCGAACGATGCTGGTAACCGTGCACGGCCAAAGTCATGACATTACCAACCAAGTGATTGATATCGTGACACAGGATGATATCGAGCGGGTTATGGAATGGAAGACAGCTGCTTATACCTTTTTAAACCCACTACAGGTTGGTATGGTCCTGGCCGGCGCAGATGCTGCCACAACCGACGCTATCACACCGTACGCAAGCCATACGGGCAAGGCATTTCAGATCACTGACGACATCGTTGGTACGTTTGGTGATGTTGCTGATACGCACAAAGATCCGACGGATGACATTCGTGAGGGTAAGCGAACATTACTCGTTGTCTACGCACTTGAACATGCGCAGTTAATAGATCGGGCGTATCTATTGAAGTGCCTTGGCAACGCGCGGTTAACATCTGCACAGTTTGAACGCTGCAAAGCTATACTGCGCAGTTCAGGAGCGCTCGAATACGCCAAACAACGAGCAGTCAGCCACGTCGAGCAAGCGTTGGTGTCACTGGCATCAGAAGCCACGCGCTGGACACCTGAAGGTGTCGCATTCCTGAATGCACTCGCACAATACCTATTGAGCCGTAAGACCTAGGCTTTCTGCTGATAGAGGCTGAGAATAGCGTTGTGGCTGTGGTGCTTATTGGCATGGCGCTGCAGTTCACGGATAGTCACAAAGATACTGGCTGCGCCGAGGGCAAAGAGCCAGTCAGTCCAACTGAGCGGTCCGGCGCCAAAGTATGGTGCCACAATCGGGTTGTAGATGATCAGCATCACGCTGCCGATTGATGCGAGCAGTGCAACACCAAGTGCACGGTTGTGGAGCTGGTAGCGAGTGAAGAGTCCATGGACGCTTCGACGCTGCAAAATGTTGAGCAACTGGCAGAGTACGATTGTCAGGTAGGTGAGCGCAGTAGCTTTGAGATACAGCTCTGGGTGTAGTTTGTCGGCACCGACAGCCGAGATATCGTTGCGCCAAAAGAACAGTGCAAAGTTTGCAAAGGCCAGCCCACCGATGAGAAGACCGCACCAGAGTAAATCACCAATCGAACGCGGGTTAAGGATATGATGCTTTGGGTTTCGCGGTGATTCATTCATCAAATCACGGTCGGCTTTGTCCCAGCCAAGTGCCGCGATAGGGAACAGCTCGGCAATCATATCGATTGCCAAGATTTCCATGATGGATAGTGCCAATGGAAAACCGAACAAAATAAATGCACCAAGACTCGTCATGTTCACGACTAGCTCAGCACCGTTACTCGTGAAACAACTGAGGGTACCTTTTTTGATGTTTTGATAGATCACACGCCCTTGTTCGACGGCGCCAACCAATGTTTTGAAGCTATCATCAAGCAATATAATCTCAGCTGATTGCTTGGCGACGTCGGTGCCTGTGACACCCATTGCTACGCCAATATCAGCGCGTTTGAGTGCCGGAGCATCATTGATGCCGTCACCGGTTACTGCTACGATCTTGCCGCTGTCTTTGGTAAGTGTGACAATGCGCAGTTTGTCCTCGGGGCTGACGCGGCTAAATATCACACTACCGCGAGTGACGAGCTGTAGCACACGGGCATCGTCGAGCTGACGCAGCTCAAGTCCGCTGACAACTGTAATCGGTACTCCCTTAGTGCCAAGCCCGGCTTTTTCAGCGATCGCTTTGGCGGTTGGTGCAAAATCACCCGTAATAATAGAGATCTTTATATTGGCTTTTTCAGCAATGGCCATCGCCGCTGGAACTTCTTCTCGGAGTGGATCAACCATACTGACCATACCCAAGAACGTCAGGTCTTTTTCGACATCTGCCATCTTGAGCTTTTTGATATCCGTGCCAGCTGGCAGTACGCGGTACGCATAGCCGAGGTTGCGTTTGGCTTCTTCGGCCCATGTTTGGTTTTGGTTGAGTAGTAGTTTGCGGTCAGCAGTTGAAAGTGCACGCACTTTGCCGCGGTCACTAAGTTTTGTGCTGTGTTCGAGCACATTTTCTGGTGCACCTTTTACGAATACATAGAGCTGTTTCTTGGGGCCGTATATACGAACTGAGCTCATGAGTTTGCGGGCTGAGTCAAACGCGAATTCTCTAATCTCTTCGTTTTTCTCGTTGATAGCTTCAACGTCGATGCCGGCCTTACGGGCAAGGGTGATGAGTGCACCTTCTGTCGGATCACCGATGACATACCAGGTTGCGTGTTGATCATCTGGCGGATCAACTGAGGCGTTACTGGCCATTGCTCCAGTTGCAAAAAATAGTTCCAAGTCTTTGCATTCTTTGTCAGACAATTTGGTGCCATGCTGGTTGAGGATATGGCCGTTGGTTTCGTAGCCGGTGCCGCTGACTTTGTATGGGGTATAGCCGATCAACAATTCTTCGACAGTCATTTGATTCTTGGTAAGCGTACCGGTCTTGTCGGTGCAGATGATGCTGGTTGCACCGAGCGATTCAACAGCAGACAATTTTTTGACGAGCGCTCGGGCTTTGGCGAGCTTGTTGGCAGCCTGGGCGAGGGCAGTGTTGATTTCGGCCGGTAATCCTTGTGGAATGATGGAGCTGGCTATACCGATGGCAAATAATAACGCGTTTTTGAACGGCAATCCGAAGTGCATTGCCAGCGGCAGCAAAATGATACAGAGTACGACTGTACCTTGCGTCACACGGGTCGCAATATTATTCATTTCTCGTTGCAACGGACTTGATTCATTCGGGGTGCTGGCGCTGAGTGATGCAATGCGACCTAGTTCGGTTTGCATGCCAGTGGCGATAACGATGCCATGACCATGACCAGTTGCGACTGTGGTACCCATGAACAATAGGTTGTGACGATTTGCGAGTTCAACCTCCGCAGATATGGCGTGGGTAAATTTCCTGGAAGGGTTACTTTCGCCAGTTAGCGCAAAGTCGTTGGTCTTGAGTTCGCTTTCCTCGATGATGCGCAGATCAGCAGGTACGGAATCACCCTCTTCTATATAAACGATGTCGCCGGGCACGAGATCGGCAGAGTTTACGGCTGTGAGCTTGCCATCACGAATGACCTTGGCCTCGGCTACAACGAGCTTTTCGAGGCTCTCCATGAGCTTTTCAGCTTTGAACTCCTGGCTGAACCCGATGATGGTATTGAATAGTACCAGGGCAATGAGCACAACACCGGTACGGTTATCACCGGTCGCGAACGATATCAATGCACAGGCAACAAGCAGTAGGATCATAAGATCACGGTACTGGCGTAAGTATTTGTGTAGGCTTGATTCTTTGTGGACTTCTTTTAGGATGTTTGAGCCGTATTGATCCACGCGCTCATCTGCGACCTGTACGCTGAGGCCGTTCTCGCGGTCAGAACCGAGTTGTTGCAAAACCTCTTTACCGTCAAGACGATAAAAAGCCAATTGTGTATCTGTTTTCCCACCCATATTACTCATCAGTATACGACCTCTGTCGTATATATGGAATATGCTCATGCTTGCAATTAGGACATAATTTAGAGAAGATTCAAGTACTATGGAAGATGAACTAAGCCTCTATGAAACCCAAAATGATGGTTCTGATTGGCGTAACCGTGCAGAATGTCTCAATGAAGACCCAGAATTATTCTTTCCGATTGGGGAGAGTACTCGGCAGTCACAGTGGCAGATTGATGAAGCAAAGCGGGTTTGTGGCAAGTGTGCTGTTCGTGAGCAATGTCTCAATTGGGCATTGGAATCTGGCTCAGAGTACGGAGTCTGGGGTGGTCTTTCTGAGCGGGAGCGACGAACATTGAAGAGGCGAGCGGCATACCGCAACCGCTCTAGCTAATCTTCACCCCTGTAACTATTTCTGAGCTATACTAGGGACATGATGATATTTACGGAGGTAACAGGTGTCTAAGAAAAAGCTTGTCATCATTGACGGTAAATCCGTATTTTATCGCGGCTACTATGCCATGCCGAACCTCAGCACCAAAGAAGGCCTGCCGACTGGTGGCGTCTACGGTTTCGCCGTTATGGCCCTTGAGGTTATCAAGCGGCTGAAGCCCGACTACGTCTGCGTTGCTTGGGATAAACCAAAGACTAATATCCGTAAACGCCTAGAGATGTACCCAGCATATAAAGCTGGCCGCAAACCACCTCCACCAGATTTTTATGAACAAATTCCGTTACTACATGAATTACTCGATGCCTTTGGCTGGCCGCTCTATGAACTCGATGATTATGAAGCAGACGATATTATGGGTACCTTGGCCGTTGCCGCCGCCAAAGAAGACATTGAAACACTACTCATTACCTCTGACCAGGATGTATTGCAGCTGGTTGATCCACATATACATGCGTATTTACTCAAAAAAGGCCTGAGCAATATTGAAGAGGTGAGCCCGGAAACTATTGAGGAAAAATATGGCCTTAAAACGGATCAGCTGATCGATCTCAAGGCGCTCAAGGGTGACTCGTCAGACAATATTCCTGGAGTACCCGGTATCGGTGAGAAGGGCGCAATTGATCTACTAAAAGCCTGGGGAACACTCGACAATATCTATGAAAACCTCTGGCAGATCAAAGATTCAATGCGTTTGAAGCTCGAGAATGGCAAAGATTCTGCGTATTTGAGCAAAAAATTGGGTTCCATCTGGCTCGATGCCCCAATTGCATTAAACCTAAAGGAACTCGATGGCAGCAAAGCCAACCCAGTACTTATTCACCAGCTTCTACAGAAGTTTGAGTTTCGCAATCTCGCTCGCCAGCTCCCAGAAATCATGAAACTCCCCGAGAGTGAAATCCCGACCCATGACATTGTGAACAATAGTTACGGCAAAAATGTGTTCGTTGCGTCTGATGCCGAGATGGCAAATGTGACATTGAGTACCAGTCAGCCGCTGTACGTTCACGCGAGGAGTGCAGGCAAGCATGGTCGTGACCCGCAGACGCTGCTGATCAGCAGCAACCCCCAGAAACAGGTCTATGTGATTGATCTCGCGAAGGTTAGCTACAAGGCGGTCGCAAAGGCATTACAGGGCATCATTGAAGATGAGAACACGCCAAAGATTGGTTACGACATCAAGGCGACCATTAAAACGCTCTACACGCTTGGTTTATCGCTCAAGAATATTGGGCATGACGTCCTGGTTGGTACTTTTTTGCTCAACTCATTGCGCCGTGAACAGACACTGACCGAACTTGCACAGGTTGATACTGGGTATGATGGCTCACCACTCGAGGAACTGTCCAATGAAGATTTTGCGAGTCGTGGTGCCGAGATCATCGGTATTATTGCTGCACTTCACAAGCAACAGGCTGCCGACCTAGAAGAACTACCAAAAGTGGCAGAGCTTGCTCGTACTATTGAGTGGCCAGTCATCTTAGTGCTGGCAGCAATGGAATACGAGGGTATTGAGCTCGACACTGATTACCTCAAAGTTATGGCCGTCGAAGTCACCGATATCATTTCTGACCTTGAGCAGCAGATATTTGGCCACGCCGATAGCGAATTCAATATTGGTTCACCTGCACAGCTGGCGGAAATTTTGTTCACCAAACTCGATTTGCCAAAGCAGGGCATCAAAAAAGGCAAAACTGGCTACTCGACTGCTGCCAGTGAGCTTGACAAACTACGTGCCTCGCACCCAATCATTGACCTCATAACCCAGTGGCGAGAAGTCACCAAGCTCAAGAACACCTATATTGATACGTTGCCGCTGATGGTCGATGAGCATTCTCGGCTACACACAACATTCAATCTGACGATTGCACAGACAGGCCGTCTCAGTTCAACCGATCCAAACCTTCAGAATATCCCCGTTCGTACTGAGCTTGGCAAGCGCATCCGCACTGCGTTTGTGGCAGGTCCCGGCAAAATGCTTGTCAGCGCTGACTATTCGCAGTTTGAGCTGCGGCTTGCGGCATATTTGGCTGGCGATGAAGAACTGATGGAAATGTTCAACAACGGCGCTGATGTGCATACTGCAACAGCGGCACAGGTCTATAATCGCAGCCCTGAAGAAGTTACCAAGCAACAACGTCGTGATGCCAAGGTCATCAACTTTGGCGTGCTGTACGGCATGAGCCCACACGGTCTCGCTGTTGCGACTGGCATGACAATTGTAGCTGCAAAGGCCTTCATTGATCGTTACTTTGAGCTTCGCGCGCCACTGTTGACCTACATCAATAGTCTCAAGGAAAAGGCCCGGACTGATGGCTATGTCGAGACGCTTTTTGGTCGTCGCCGGCCAACACCAGACATTCACTCGAGTAACTTTATTGTGAGGCAAGCAGCTGAGCGTGCAGCCATGAACATGCCCATCCAAGGCACCGAAGCTGATCTGATGAAGATGGCTATGATTCAGGTCCAAGACAAGCTAGCCGGAACGGGCTCAATGCAATTACTGCAAATACATGACTCTATTCTGATTGAATGTCCCGAATACGAGGCTGATGATATGGCAGTGCTACTCAAATCAACTATGGAAGACGTGTACCAACTACCAGTCAAACTAACCGTCGATGTCACCATCGGCAAAACCTGGGGCCAATTATAAATGAAGACCTATAACAAACTTGTACGAGACAAAATACCGGAAATCATTCGGGCAAACGGTGAAACACCCATTACTCGGGTGCTTGATGAACAAGAATACATCGTAGAGCTGATCAAAAAGCTCAAAGAAGAAACTGCCGAATTCGAAGCTGACCACTCTATCGAAGAGCTGGCAGACATCAGGGAAGTCGTGATTGCACTCCGTGAAGCAATGAACTTCAAATCAGGTGATCTAGAATCAGCTCGTCGCCAAAAGGGCGACAAAAACGGCCGCTTCAAGCAGCGAATTTTCCTCGAGACGACCGAATAGGTCACCGGATGTGAAGTTATTCGCTTGCGCTCAGGAATAGTGCGAGCATAATGGGTTGTAGATTAGTGGAGTGAATGCATGACGCGTGAACACCAAAAAACTATTGAAACATACAATCGAGCAGCAGAATTTTTAGTAGAACATTACGAATCAACGGGTGACCGTGTGGGTGATGTGGCTTTGGGTTTTGCGCTAGCAGGTAATCCCGACAATGCCCGCATACTCGAGATTGGCTGTGGCTACGGCAGGGAAGCCAGAGAGATACTATCGAGAACGCCGTTCTATACGGGTCTAGATGCATCGAAGCAGCTACTCAAGCGGGCACATGAGCGTGTGCCAAAAGCCGAGCTGGTAGAGGCTGATGCCGAAGAATACGACTATCCCGATAGCGAGTACGACATCGTGTTTTCGTTTGCGGCCCTTCGTCATCTGGACCAATCAGGTGTCCAAACGGTACTCAAGAAAGTGTATGAGAGCCTGCGCCCAGGCGGTATATTTTATATTTCGCTCAATTTTGGCGAGAGTTACAAGCACCTAGAGCGCAAAGATCGGTTCGGTTTTCGAGATATTTATCTCTATAACCCTAATATCATTCAGAAACTTGCGGGACCACGCTATAAGGTCAAGCACGAGCATCGTGAAACCTTTAACGATATGCCGTGGTTTGAGGTTGCGTTACAGAAGTAATACCTCAATATATTCATTGCCAAACAGACCTATTTGTTGTATTGTAACCACATGAGATATGTTGTCGGCGTCCTTGGTGTTGTCTTGATTGCTCTTGTGGCAGTTCTGTTGATTGTATCCCGCTCGCCGTCTACGACAACTTCAAAAACACCTACCTCCGGCATTGTTAAGCTGGCGGACTTTAGTGATAAGAACAGCGTTATTACGCTAACGACACGCGGTCGACTTGTGGGTGATACTGAACGCCGCGCAATCCGAGTCAGCATTATGCCGACTGAACGCCGCATAGAAGTCTTGTCTGGGTACGACGAGAACACCATTAGTAGCCAATCCTACCCAAATACCCAGAGTGGGTACAGTAATTTCTTGTATGCCATGGACCGGGCAGGCTTTGCTCGCACTAGAAAGGCAACTATTACTGAGGCCAAAGGCGTCTGCCCACTAGGTAATCAATATGCCTATACGGTCACCAATAATGGTTCTACACCGGTCAACACCTGGTCAACGAGTTGTTCCCTCAATGAAGGCACGTTTGGCGGTAGCGCCAGTGTGATCCGTCAACTTTTTCAGCTACAAATTCCTGATTACAGCCAGCAGATCAACAGCGTCCGACTGTAGACATCCTGTTATAATTCGACAGATTATGGAGAATTATATGCCGAACCCGATTTGTTCAAGTCAAAGATAATTAAAGAACAAACCGGCGAGAAGCTATACAATAAGGTGAATGATAAAAGCCATTATTTTTGACTGTTTCGGTGTGCTTGCAACTGATGTGTGGTTGGCATTTTGTGATAGCTTGCCAGCGTCGGCCAATGTTGGGAGGGCTCGAGAGCTCAACCGGGCATATGATGCTGGTTTGATCTCGCATGCTGAGTTTTTTGATCAAGTCGAAGAGGCAACCGGCCAACGGCCACCAGATCTCGAAGACCTTAACAGTGGTGAACTCGCCAAAAATACCGCACTAATTGACTATATTAGCGAACTGAAGCCGCGATTTCATATCGGACTACTGAGCAATATCTCGAGTGATTGGATCACCAGGAAGCTTTTGTCACCAACTGAAGCTGCGCTATTTGATGAGATGGTTCTGTCGTATCAAATTGGTATGATCAAACCAGACCCCCGTGTCTATGAACTCGTTTGTGAGCGTTTGGGTGTTGAACTATCAGAAGCAATTATGATCGATGATCGTGCTGACTACGTCGCAGCAGCAAAGGCAATTGGGTTACAGGGCATTACCTATACAGACTTTGTGAACATGAAGCTAGAGCTGCAAACGCTACTTGATGCGAATAACTAACCGTTTGGTTGTTTTGCAGTCTCCCTGAAGTTTGTAGAGGTGTGGTCGTAGTGCACCAGCCAGGGCAGCGCTATTTACGCTGATGATGATTTCTTTGTCACCAACTGCTACGGTTGGCGTGACCTGAAATGTCTCGATCACAAATGATTTGATGATCTTGATTTCAGGCGGTTCAAAGAATGCTTTTTGAGAGAGTAGGTCACCAATTGAATTCGTCATTAGGTTTATTATACCCGGGTTCGCCCACATAAGCGTTGTTGATTGCTACAATAGAAGGAGATATGCCAGAGTTACCAGAAGTTGAAACTGTTCGTAGTGGTTTGGTGAAGTTATTACCAGGCAAGCGTGTCGTGTCCGAGACGCATGATTGGCCAAAGGGCTTTCCAAACGCACCGCATGATGTGGCGCAGTTTTTGGTGGGTGCTAAAGTTACTGATGTACGCAGGCGTGCCAAGGTCCTTATGATTGAGCTCAGCACCAATTACACACTCGTTATTCACCTCAAAATGACCGGCCAACTTGTATTTGTCAGCCCAGAAGTACGATTCGGTGCAGGGCACCCGAACGATTCGCTTATCAATCAACTCCCAGACAAATCAACACGCGTGACACTAACGTTTGATGACGGTAGCAGCTTGTTTTTTAACGATCAGCGCAAATTTGGTTGGATGAAATTACTCCCAACACTCGAGGTGCCAAATATTGATTTCTTCAAAAAGGTTGGACCTGAGCCACTTGGTGATGCATTTACCGCAAGCCAGTTCCGAGAGCGCCTAAATAGGCGAAAAAACAGCAACATCAAAGCTGTCATACTGGATCAAACAGTTATTGCTGGTGTAGGTAATATTTATGCTGATGAATCACTCTGGGGTGCAAAAATTCACCCAACAGAACTCGTAAAAAACATCGATGAATCCAAATTGAACACACTATTTACAGAGCTTCGATATGTTTTGGAGCTCGCCATCGAAAAGGGTGGCTCATCGAATCATACGTACGTAAATGCCGAAGGTAAGCGGGGAAGCTATATGGACTTCGCCCGCGTCTTCCGGCGCGAAGGTTTGGCCTGTCCGCGTTGCCAAACGACTATCATCAAAACCAAGGTTGCAGGGCGCGGTACACATACCTGCCCACATTGTCAGAAGGCTCCCAAATGATAACCATACTTGCTGGCGAGAATGCCTTTGCGCGCAAAAGTGAAGTCGACAAATTGGTCCATGCTTTTATAGCTGAACATGGTGAATTCGGCCTGGAGCGCCTTGATGGGGAAGAAGTAGAATATGACCGTATTCGTGAAAGCCTCGAGAGCCTTCCATTCCTCGCTAGTAAAAAATTAGTAGTGCTCCGCACCCCAGGCGCCAATAAACAGTTCCTCGAAAATGCTGAACCATTACTTAGTAGCCTTCCTGATTCAACAGACGTAATTATTATTGAACCAAAACTTGATAAGCGGCTAAGCTATTACAAATTTCTCAAGAAGCAGTCCGGCTTTCAAGAAGTTGGGGAGCTTGACGAAGCTGGCCTGGGCCGCTGGCTGACAGCCGAAGCCAAGAATCGTGGGGGTAGCCTATCTAGTAGCGATGCCCGTTATTTACTGGAACGCGTTGGCACCCACCAGCAGATTCTTGGCAATGAACTCGACAAGCTACTCAACTATCAACCGGAAATTACAAGGGTAACTATTGATCTGCTCACCGAGCCGACGCCACAAAGTACCATCTTTGAACTCCTCGAGGCGGCGTTTGCGGGCAGGACCGCCAAAGCAATGGCAATTTACCAAGACCTCCGTGCTGCCAGGGAAGAACCGATTGCCATTATCGCCATGATTGCCTGGCAACTGCATATAGTAGCGTTGGTCAAAACGGCCGGTGATCGTGATCCTGCGTCGATTGCCAAGGAAGCCAAAGTAAATCCCTTTGTAGTTCGCAAGAGCCAGGTTATTGCTAATCGTATGTCGCTCCAGCAGCTCAAAGTACTTATACATGATGTACTTGAAATAGATGTAGCGCTCAAGAGCCGCTCAATCGACGCCGATGAAGCTCTTAACAATTTGATTGTCACCATGAAATAAAAACACCCCGACTTGCGGGGTGTTTTTATTTACGAGAAGCGTATTACTTCTTCTTTGCAGGAGCTTTTTTAGCGACAGCTTTCTTTGCAGCTGGCTTCTTGGCTACTGCCTTTTTAGCAGCAGGCTTTGCAACTGCTTTCTTTGGTGCAGCCTTTTTAGCTACGCCTGCGCCGGCCTTAGCCTTAGCAGCGAGTTGCTTCTTTTTGCGAGCAACTTTGTTCTTGTGCATGACGCCTTTTTTGGCAGCAGTATCAAGAGCGCTTTGAGCTTTCTTGTGTTCTGCAGTTGAATCTTTTTTACCGGTGACGGCAGCGTGGAATGCTTTAACAGCAGTCTTTAGAGTACGCTTTGTTTTTACGTTTCGAATAGTTGCCTTACGAGCAACTTTCACACGCTTTTTTGCTGACTTGATGATTGGCATTTTGTGCTTATCCTTTTTTATGAGTAATCAGTTGTTAAATATACCGATTATGATCGCGTTTGTAAACAGGGGTAGCTGATAACAGATAGATTATAACGTGCTTATGAGTGTGTAATCTGTGGATAACTGATAGACAATGCTTATGGTGTGTGGTAGTCTGCCACCAGAGGTTAAAAACACAAAAACCCATGGACAATCAAAAACAACAGGTGCTCGAGCGCCTGCAACAAGCCAATAATGTACTTGTCACCGTCAGTAACAACCCGACGGTCGACCAGCTTTCGGCTGCCATCGGTTTTACGTTGTTTCTATCAAAACTTGATAAGCATGCTACCGCTGTCTTCAGTGGGGCAGTGCCATCCACTATCGACTTCTTGAAGCCAGATAAGACGATCGAGAAGACTACTGACTCGCTCCGTGATTTCATCATTTCTCTCGACAAATCAAAAGCTGACAAGCTTCGTTATAAGGTTGAAGACCAGCACGTGAAGGTCTTTATCACGCCGTACCGCACCTCAATCACGGAAAAAGACCTGGAATTTAGTCAGGGTGACTTCAACGTCGACGCTGTCGTTGCTATTGGAGTAAACGATCAGAAAGATCTCGACCAAGCGATTACTGCACACGGCCGAATCTTGCATGACGCAACTGTTATTTCAGTGACGACGGGTGCTGCCAGCACACTTGGTACTATCAATTGGGCCAATACAAAGGCAAGTAGCCTTTGTGAAATGATTGCTGAGCTCAGTGAATCACTCAAAGCCAATAGCCTCGACGGACAAATGGCTACCGCATATCTGACTGGTATCGTCGCTGAGACAGCACGTTTCAGTAACGAGAAGACAAGCTCCGTCACGATGACTGTCAGCGCCAAGCTGATGGCTGCCGGAGCTAATCAGCAACTGGTTGCGACTGAACTACAGAAGAAAGATCAACCCGAAGCAATGATTGATCAAGACCAAAGTGGACCACACGATGGAGCCGGTGAAAAACCAGCCGATCAATCCTCACACGATGGCACGCTAGAAATTGGCCACGAAGCAGTAATCGTTGAGGAACCACTACCTGAACCAATTGTTGATCAGATTCACATTAATGCCGATGGTCAAATGGCACTCCCAGACGAAAAACCAGCCGATCCGGTGCCACAACCAAATAACGCACCTCACCAGGATTCACGACGGCTTGCGATGACGGAACCACCACAACTTGGTGGTGTATTGACCGCAAGTGGGCGCCCCGAAGACGAGTCAACAAATATTGATGTTCTCGCAGGTGGCCAGAACGAGCCACTTCTAAGCCATGATTCAGTTTTTGCTCGTGATACACTACCAGCTAAGCCAGCACCAGTTGAGCTACCAGAGCCAACCGTTGAACTGCCAGAATTACCACCGGCTCCAGCCCCAGAGCCCGAGCCAACCCCGGCACCGATACCAAATATTACTGCAGGTAATGGTGATACTATTGCCGAGCTTGAGGAGTCGGTTGGCAGTTCGCACCTCACCGAGCAACAGCCAGTACCAGCCGACGGCCTCGACGATGCTCGAAACGCTGTTCTTGACGCAATTTCGCAGAATCCAGAGACACAGCCACTACCACCAATTGCAGCGCTCAATGCCAACCCAATCGCGCTCGATATTCAGCAAACACCTCCAGCCGATCCAGCCCCGTATGTACCTGATTTGAGTCTTCCCCCAGGCCTTATTCCGCAAGATGTACCTTCGTTCGATGGTACTGCTACCTCTGTCGAGAACCCAACAGCACCGCCCCCAGTACCACCACCAATGATGCCACCACTGCCAGACGCTGATTTGCCAGATGGCAATACACCTCCAGCTACTTCGCAGGATCAGGGTAATCCATTCGGTCTTCCGCCCGCGTAGTGTACTTACATCAGCCACTTTAGGATTAGATAGCCACCTCTGTTATAATGCGACGGATTACGGAGAATTATATGCCGAACCCGATTTGTTCAAGTCTGTAAATAATGTAAAGAGCAAACCGGCGAGAAGCTATACAATAGGAACTTATGCAAGGAATATTTCTCGTTGACAAGCCGAGTGGCTGGACCAGTTTTGATGTGGTGAATTATGTGCGCCGTATTGTCGCCACTACTGAAGACAAGAAGCCCAAAAACGTCAAAGTAGGACATACCGGTACGCTTGATCCACTCGCAACGGGTCTATTGGTGCTGCTTATCGGCAAACAATTTACCACCCAAGCCCCAGGCCTGACCAAACTCGATAAAACCTACGAAGTTACCATGAAACTTGGCCAAACGAGCACGACCGGTGACGATGAAGGCGACAAAACAGCCGTATCTGAGACGGTTCCAACCAAAACAGCGGTTACAGAGGCTCTGAAGGCCTTTACTGGCGATATTATGCAAGTCCCACCGGCTTTCTCAGCGATGAAAATCAACGGACAGCGGGCCTACAAACTTGCCCGCGAAGGCAAGACCGTCGAGCTCGAAGCTCGTCCCGTGACAATCCATAGCAATGAGCTCACAAGTTATGAGTATCCACTGGTCAAATTCACGAGTAGCGTTGGCAGCGGCACGTATATTCGCAGTCTCGTTGAAGACCTTGGCGCCAAACTCGGTACCGGTGCCTACATGTCTGACCTTCGCCGTACAACAGTTGGCAAGTTCGACATCAAAGACGCCTCACAGGTCGAAGGTTTGACCGCTGAACTCATCAAAGAAGCTCTTTTAGGTAGTGCCACATGATTGCCAGTGTAGACATCGATGACAAGTCATATGGCGATAAGATTCTCTACAAGGGTCTAAGCCTGACACTGAACGCGCACGAAAAAGTTGGTCTGATTGGCCGCAACGGTACTGGCAAAACCACGCTGTTCCAGATCATGACCAAGACAGATACTGACTTTGCTGGGGAAGTGAACTTCAAAAAAGGCCTTGTGGTCATCGACTCTCGCCAGGAGCATCATGGCTTCGAAAGTGCACCCGTTCTTGAGTATATTCTTGATGATTTACCAGATTATGCCCGTCTCAAACACATCATGGACACCTACCCAGAGACAATGGGTGAAAATATGAAGAAGATGCATGATTACAGCGAAGCACTCGAGCGTTTTTCGACACTCGGCTACTTCATGGTTGAGGGTGAAATTGAACGAAGCCTCGAAGCCTATCAGCTTACTGGCGATAAAATTGCCGGTGAAATAGGCAAGTTATCTGGTGGTCAGAAGCGCTTTGTGGAGCTCGTAAAAGTTCAGCATGCCCGCGCAGACCTCGCACTGATTGACGAGCCAACCAACCACATGGACTACGTTGCCAAAGAAGTGTTTCTAGAGTGGTTTGAGGCTACCAAAGAGGCCGTCATGGTGATTACACACGACCGTGACGTTTTGCGCCAAGTTGACCGCATCATCGAAATTCGTGACGGCCAAGCCTTCAACTTCAAGGGTAATTACGATGATTATTTGCGCACTAACGCCAGCAAAATTACCGCTCAGGTCAACGAATATAGTGTCACGCAGCGTCGTATTTCGAATCTTCGAGAAGACATCGTTCGTTTCCGTAAACTCAAGGAACGCTCCCGTGACCCAGGCACCATTCACCGTTTCAAATCACTTGAGCAACGGGCTGAAGCCGAGCTTGCGCAGCTATCAAAGCAAGAGAAGCCATCATTCTGGATCGACCGCGAATCAGCCGGCAACCTTAATACCAAGATGAGCCAAGCATACGAACAGCACAAAGCCCAGAACATCAAAGTTCGTACCAAATCTAAGGCCAGCAAGTCGAGTAACTTACTGATTGAAGCTAGTAAGCTCAGCCTTGGTTACAACGGCACGCCACTGTTTGAAGAGCTCAGTTTCCAGCTTCGTGATGGCGATCGCTTGCGACTGCATGGCCGTAACGGGGCAGGTAAGACTACGCTGGTCAAAGCCATCATGGCTACATCCGAGAATCGCAAGCCCGAAGCCCAGATATTTGGTGGCTATATCAAGACCATGCCAGAGATCAAAATTGGCAACTACGAACAAGAAATTGATCCAAAGTACCTGACTATGACGCTCAAGACGGCGATTGAACACAGTTTTCGTGCCAAAGATATCATCCCAACCGAACAAAAGATCAAACAGCTTCTTGGCGACTTCCTATTCAACCCAAACACCGACGGAGATGTGCCAATCGAACGCTTGAGTGGTGGTCAAAAGGCCCGCTTCCAATTGATGCAAATGCTGGCCGATGATCCACAGGTGCTTATCCTTGATGAGCCAACCAACCACCTTGATCTCCCAAGTATCGAGGAACTCGAAGACGCCCTCAAGCAGTATCACGGTGCTATCCTCTACATCTCGCACGACTCATACTTTGTCAAAAACCTTGGCGGCGAAACACTCCCTATTGGCCAATAGGGAAGCGACCACTGTTGACAAAAAGGCAAAAAACTGGTACTATGTTGAACAGTAAGCATTTGCACTAACACTATGTCAGAACAAGCCTCACGTCACTCAGATATACCCCTCCCATTTGAGGTCGATCCGACCCCTGGTTTTCAGTACGAATTACTGGTAGGGCACGACAGGACTGACGGTACGCCAAAATCAACCGCCGAACTGCAGACCGAATATATTCGCCTGACTGATAGGCTCATCCATAAGTTAGTTGATGGTGTTGAGATACGGGACCCTCACACAGATGAACGGGTCAATCATGTACCAGATTTCATGGTTTGTCTCGACAAATCAGCTCGTCCATTGGCGTGGATGACCAAAGAGCTGTGGCCACTACTTGCCGCCGACAAAGATGGTAACGTCCCAAAAATGCCCGAGATAAAGTTCGTCAATATCGACCGTAACCAATGGACATCGAGTATTGACCCGCAGGGTAACGGCACATCGCGAATCGACCACATCGACCCTAGTATTATTCGTAGTTTGCGATCTGTTTTTCTTGAGAACCCAAACGATCGTGCAGACGGCCTAACGGAAACGATCGATACTGCGCCAACTCAATTTGATGGCAAAACAGTTTTGATTGTCGACGAGGTGAATTCCACCGGCCGTACACTTGGTTATGCGGAATCATTCTTCCAACGCGCCTTTCCTGAAGCCAATATTGCCGGTACTCATTGGATGGGTGGCGTCACTGCCAAGAACAGGGGTATGGCTGTTGGTAACGCTGATCTGCCAGTTTGGTATAGTGACGAACGTCAAGATGGTAGGGGTGTTGGCAACCGAAATGTTGACCTGTCACTTGAGTCAAAGAATAGGACTCAAAAACTTGGCGCTTGGTTTCTGAGTACCGTTCCTCGCCAAACCGATACGCGTGCGCTACAACTTCGATCTGAAATGCACCAACTGGCGCAAGATGCTCGTGATGGCAAGATCGTAATTGAGCCCTCAAGAGACCGTGACGACTTCGAAGAGCGAGCGCTTCGCCTGAACCATGTCAGTACGACTGCTGAGTACGTGGCGCGCAAAAACCGTCTACACGGCCAGGCGTAACTCCTATTGCACTAGAGGTGGCTATCTGATATACTCTGACCTAACGCCATCATTAATCTCTAACGATTTAGCACTATCTAACTAGATCAAGGAAACAAGGAAACACATGATTTCAACTGAGAAGAAGAGCAAAATTGTTGCTGACCTACAAAAAGCCAAGAATGACAGCGGTTCAAGTGCTGTACAGGTTGGTATTCTCACTGAGCGTATCGCTGAGCTAACCGAACACCTCAAGACAAACAAGCACGACCACATGGCTCGTCGCGGTTTGCTGCAGATGGTTGGTGCTCGTAAGCGTCACCTCAAGTACATTGCGAGCAAGAATGGCCAGGCTTACCTTGATCTCATCAAGAAGCTCGGCATCCGTCGCTAATTTGCATAGACTCTAGTCCCGCTCTGGCGGGATAAGCTTGTGCACATTAAACCAAAAGAATTGTTCGTCATAGAGCCTCAGATATACGCTGGCCACCTTAGCACAAGGGTCCGAGCGCATATTTGCACCCTGTGACGACACTGTTCGAAGAAAGGTTATCTAAACTTTATGGGAACAATTAACCCTTACGGCAAAGACATTATCAAAGTAGAAACACAGCTCTGTGGCCGTACGCTGAGCCTCGAAGTCAACCGTGTTGGCTTTCGTACCAGTGCATCTGTACTCGTAACCTACGGTGATACCGTGATTCTTGGTACTGCCCAGCTTGGCAAAAAGCCAGTTACCATGGATTACTTCCCACTGAGCATCGACTACGAAGAGAAGATGTACGCTAGTGGCAAAATCAGTGGCAGCCGTTTCATCAAGCGCGAAGGTCGTCCATCTGATGATGCCATCCTTATTGGCCGTTTGATCGATCGCCCAATTCGTCCACTATGGCCAAAAGGCTACCGTTACGAAGTACAAGGCGTGACGACTGTTCTGAGCCTTGACCCTGCATTCCGTCCTGACATGGTTGCCATGATCGCTATGAGCACCGCATTTATGCTCAGTGGCGCACCATTCGAAGGCCCAGTTGCGGGACTCCGTGTTGGTATCAACGAAGCAGGTGAGTACGAAGCATTTATGTCAGCTGACACACTCGAAAAGGGTGTCCTCGATCTCGTTGTCGCCGGTATCGAATCTGGTGTCATGATGGTAGAAGCTGGTGCGAACGAAGCAACCGAAGAGCAAGTCGTCGGTGCGATCGCCTTTGCACAAGAAGCTATGCAGCCAGCAATTGCCCTGCAAAAAGAACTTATCAAGAAAGTTGGCGTCACTGCGCAAGAATACGAACTGAGCCTGCCAAATGCTGACATCCAAGCGGCTGTCGATAAGTGGGTTGATGGGAAACTTGGCCAGAAAATCCGCCTGCCATACCCAGAGCGCAATGAACTCGTGAACAACCTCCGTAGTGAGTTCCACGAAGCTTTTGAGAAGGAAATTGGTGAAGATTACGTCCATGGTGAGTACGATGAAGCGTTTACTATGGCGCTCCACAAAGACGTCCGCAAGGGCATTGTCAGCGACAACCTCCGTCCTGATGGTCGTAAGTTAACCGAAATCCGTCCACTTTCAAGTGAAGTTGGTTTGCTGCCACGTGCGCATGGTTCGAGTATCTTTACTCGTGGTATTACGCAGGCGTTGAACGTCGTTGCTTTGCAACCACTCAGTTACGTACAGCTCGTGGACACCATGGAACGAGAAGGCGAACGCCGATTTTTCCACCACTACAACGCACCTGGCTACACTGTCGGCGAAGTTCGTCGTCTTGGTTCACCAGGTCGCCGCGAAATTGGCCATGGCTACCTCGCAGAACGCGCATTGAGTGCGGTGCTGCCATCCGAAGCGGACTTCCCATACACTATTCGTTCTGTAACTGAGATCATGAGCCAGAACGGTTCTACTTCAATGGCTGCGACGTGTTCTGCCACTTTGGCACTGATGGACGCCGGTGTGCCACTCAAGGCGCCAGTATCTGGTATCGCTATGGGTCTGATGGTCGACGGCAAAAACACCTACGTGCTCAGTGACATCGCTGACGCCGAAGATTTTGCTGGCGACATGGACTTCAAGGTGACTGGTACGAGTAAGGGTATTACTGCGCTGCAGATGGATATGAAAGTTCACGGTTTGCCAGTTGCAACTCTCAAAGATGCACTGATGCAGGGTAAAGTTGGCCGCGCACACATCCTTGAGCACATGCTCACTACATTGGCTGAGCCACGCGATGAAATGAGCCCGTACGCTCCTCGTGTCGAAAGTATCATGATCAACCCAGACAAGATCCGCGAAGTGATTGGTAAGGGTGGTGAAACCATTCAGCGCATCACTGCCGAAACCGGTACCCAGATCGACATCAAGGATGATGGAACTATCATGATTGCCAGCCCAGACGGCGAGAAGATCGAGGCTGCCAAGCAGTGGATCCGTAGTATTACCGAAGACCCAGAAGTCGGCGCTATCTACAAAGATAAGCCAGTCATGAGTGTCATGGACTTTGGTGTATTCGTACAGATCATGCCGGGTAAAGACGGTTTGGTACACGTTTCTGAGATCAGCGAAGAGCGGATCGAGAATCCTCGTGATGTGCTTAAAGAGGGTGACCTCGTAACCGTTAAATTGATCGCTATTGATGACCGTGGCCGCTTGCAATTGAGCATGAAAGCCGCCGCTCGCGAAACTAAATAACAGGGGTATATATCGTGGCCAAGACAAAATCTGCACCAACTACCAACACACTTTTTGATAAGCCGTGGAAGCATGGTGTTGCTGCGGTTATTGACCTTGTTATTGCCTACGGACTTGCCTCATGGTCAATTGATTCTGGACGCTGGTTGGCATACGGCCTGACCCTATTGTTCGTCGGTCTTGGTATCAATCACATTGTCCGAGCAGTTGCTAAACAAAAAGTAGGGAAATAAGCACATTAGCAAGCAAGCACTCCTCGACCAAATTGCGGCAGATATCGTCACACACAATATCTGTCCAGATTTGGCCGAGCAGGCCACGCAACTTGTCGTCGGTGATGGCAACCCTGATGCTGACATCGTCTTTATTGGCGAAGCACCAGGCAAAAAAGAAGACGAGCAGGGCATTCCATTTGTAGGAGCGGCCGGTAAGTTCTTAAACGAGATGCTTGCGACCATTGGCCTCGAGCGTCAGGACATTTACATAACGAACATCGTCAAATATCGACCACCAGAAAATCGTGACCCAACCCCGGAGGAAAAGCACGCCTTTCTGCCATATTTGCAGGCCCAGCTAGAAGTAATTCAGCCAAAGATTGTGGTGACCCTCGGTCGTCACAGTACCAATTGCTTCTTGCCGGACTTACAAATTAGTAAGATCCATGGTCAACCGAAGCGAATCAGACTGGCCTTGCACGAGGACAAGACCAAGAGCTTCCCAGTGGTTATTTTGCCGCTCTATCATCCAGCAGCAGCACTGTACAACGGTGGTATGCGCCAAACATTACTCGATGACTTCGCTGCAATACCAGCCATCATCAATCAACTTGAAAACAATTAATTCAATCGACTCTAATTAGAAAGGAAACGAATGAATCCAAACAACAACGAAAAACCAGCCCAGCCTGCGCCAAATGCAGCCGGGCAAACAGGCAACCGTAAACCGAGAGGTGCCGCACGCGGTGGCTCTCGGCAAGGTAACGGCGGCCAAAAGCAAGACGGTGCAAACCCACGTGTGTCACGTGGTGCAGCCATCCGCGCACTGCGCCGTACCCAAGACGATGCCAATCGCATCGCCAGCCAGTACCTAGACTCAGCCTCTAAGGGCGACCAAGGCAAGCGAGCTAACTTTATCGACGACAGCCCACGCCTCAAGGTCATCGGCCTTGGTGGTATGGACGGTGGTGGTTCAAAGAACATGATCGTCGTTGAATACATGAACGACGCAATCATCATGGACTGTGGTAACGATCTTGGTGTTGATCTACCAGGTATCAACTACGGTATCTGTGACACTACATACCTCGAATCTATCCAGCACAAGCTCCGCGGCTATATAATCACGCACGGTCACCTTGACCACATTGGTGGTTTGGCGCACATCGTACCGAAGTTCCCAGCACCAATTTATGGTTCGAAGTTCACTATTGGCCGTGTCGAAGAAATCTTCGAAAACTTTGGTTTGCCAATGCCACAAGGCTTTGAGCTCAAGACTGTCACGATGAACGAAGACACGCACGAACGCCTCAAGGTCGGTGCATTCTTTGTCGAACTTATACGTGTCACACACTCAATTCCTGGTAGCACCGTGATCTCACTCGATACGCCAGTTGGCCGTATTATAAACACCGGTGACTTCCGTCTCGACCCAAACCCACTCGACCACGAACGAACTGATACAGAACGCTTGGTCGAACTCGGCAACGAAGGTGTTTTGGCACTACTTTCTGAGAGTACTACCACTGAACGCCCAGGCCGTACGCCATCAGAATCAACCATCGAACAAAGCTTCATCGACATCATGGACCAGGCTCCAGGCCGTATCTTTGTTGGACTGTTTAGTACCAACATGAACCGCGTACAGATGATCATCAACGCCGCTGTCCACCACAACAAAAAGGTGGCTATGGATGGTCGTAGTATGGTTAGTACCCTTGAAATGGCTGTCCGCCACGGTTTCGTCAAGATTCCGAAGGGAACTTTTGTACCAATTGCCAGCGCCGGCACCATGAAAGACACGGACCTCGTCGTTGTCTGTACTGGTTCACAAGGTGAGCCAAGCTCAGCGCTACAGCGTATGAGTACTGGCGACCACCGCCACGTGAAGCTAAAGGAGCAGGACACTGTTATCCTTTCAAGCACACCGATTCCATACTCTGGAAACGACGAAAAAATTCGTAGCATGGTCGACGAACTACTCAAAAAGGGTGTACACGTCTTCCGTCACGAAACTCGTGAAGTAGATGGTGTTGGTCCATTGCACGTATCTGGTCACGCCTCACGTGACGAGTATGCTGACATGATCAACATGACCAAGCCACAGTTCTTTATCCCGATTTATGGTGACTACACCGCCAAGAAATACCACATTGATATCGCAATTGAGCAGGGAATTCCTCGCAAGAACACACTCAGTGTTGGAAACGGTGAAGTTATTGCCCTGACTCAGGACAAGATGGAAGTCATCGGTGAAGTGCCACATGGTACTGTACTGGTTGACCAAACGGGTGCTGTTGTCAGCAACGTTGTCGTCAAAGACCGTTTGATGCTTGCCGAAGAAGGCCTCGTTGCCATCATCCTGACACTGGACAAAAAGACAGGTAATTTGATGACCAGCCCAGACATCATCAGCCGCGGTTTCATATATATGCGTGATTCTGAGGAGCTGATGAATGCGTTTCGTATCGAACTCAAGCGTGCTGTCCAACAGCGTTACAAGCGCATTGACCTCGATCGTTTCAAGGCTGAACTCAAAGACCACATTACGCACTTCCTTTACGAGCAAACTGGTCGCTCACCAATCGTCATCCCTGTGGTGAACGTTATTGGTGGCGGCGGTGGCCCCAAGGGTGGTAATAACCAAGACAGGCGCCGTGATGGAGCTGCACAGGGTGCAAGTAACAGCCCAGCACAGCCAGAAAAGTCACCTGAAGAAGCAGCTGCTGATCAGCAGACTCGCTTCCAGCAGATGCGGGCAAAACTCTTAGGCCAAGACGCCCGAACAGACTAAAACACCAGGACTAGGGTGGTAAGTCACTGGCAAAGCCAGCCACTTTACCACCCTTTGCAGGGCACTGCTTTGTCAGAAACTGTGCTACTCAGTCGTCGTATTTAGATACGACTCCCTCTGTTGCTCGTTTCTTCCGTGCATTGCACCTGCATCCAGGCGTTTTAGCGTCAGAGGCAATTTAAAACCGCTCTTCATACGAAGAGCGGTTTTTGTTTGTAGTTTGTTCGGTATAGTCTTGACGCTTATGGTTGTTTGTGATAAAATATACAACATGAATCAAGAAATTCCATCACAGAGTAATCCAGAGGACGAACGACCTCATCTCGAGGGTCCGATAGAGATCTCTGATGCCATGGATGCTATCGTATCCCAGCTCTGGGATCGACACAGCTTTAATATCACTATGGACTGGGCACTTGATACACAGGCAGCGCTGTACACAGCTCACCGTCAGAAGCGGGAGCAGGGATCTTCACTCTCGCCCGAGGATGAGGCACAGCTTGATGAAATCAATAACGTGCTACTTAACCTCCAACATCTATCGGAAAGATACAATCCGGAAGAATAACTGATATAATAGCGTCGAAATGGCAAAGAAAAAACAAACAACCAGACGAAAGAAAGTAGAAGAAGTACCCGTAGAGCGTGGTGCCTTTTGGCCGTTAACTGGTGCAATCCTGATGATCCTACTGGCAGTCTTCTTGCTGCTCGGTGGCTTCGGTACTGGTGGGGCACTCCCAAAGAACTTATTTAACGGTGCCTATTGGGGTCTCGGTTGGGCTGCGTACCTGACACCGCTCGCTTTGGTCTACTTTGGTGTTCATAAGTTCAAAAGTGAAGACCGACAGATTCCATTAGGTAAATTATTGAGTATGTTGACGTTTTTGTTGGCTGTCGCCAGCTGGCTGCACGTCACATTTGCAACCAAAACTACGCTTGAGTATACCGGTGGGCACGGCGGTAACATTGGTAAACTCATTGGTGGTACCGTACTTGGTGCATTGGACAAGATCCCGGCGTCACTCCTGTTCTTTGTCGGCGCAGTGCTGCTATTTTTCCTTTGCTTTGGTATTTCACCAAAGGTCATCCTACGATTATTCGAAGTCTTTAAGCGTGAAAAACGTGATGATGAGACAACTGATCTTGCAGCGCTTAAATCTAAGGCTGCCGAAAACGGCTTCAAGTTGAATGAGGGTGTACCGACAGTTCATCATAATGACCAGGAATCTAAGGATAAGCCACGACTAAGTTCTCTCAAAAATACTGCAGCTCGCCTCAGTCCATCAGAAAACCACGAAGCTCTGACGACTACTAGTGACCCAAACTGGAAATTCCCAGGTGTTGATCTGCTGAGCCAAAAGCAAGAAAAGGCTGATGCTGGAAACGTGAAGGAAAAAGCAGATATTATTGCCGAAACCTTTGCCAACTTCAACATAGAAGTCGAGATGGAAGGTGCCAATGTTGGGCCGCGTGTCACCCAGTTCACGCTGAAACCACCAACAGGGGTAAAACTGACCAAAATTACTGCCCTTGAAAACAACTTGGCACTCGACCTTGCCGCACACTCAATTCGAATGGAAGCGCCGATCCCAGGTAAACGTGCCGTTGGTATCGAAGTACCAAACGTCAAAGCTGCAATTGTTCGCATGAGTAGCTTGCTGCAGTCACCTGACTGGGCAGGCCTCAAAAGCCCACTTGGTTTTGTGATTGGCCGTGACATTGCTGGGCAACCGATTGTCGGTGACCTGGCAAAGATGCCTCACTTGCTTGTTGCCGGTCAGACCGGTTCCGGTAAGTCTGTGATGATCAATGATATCTTGACTAGTTTGCTGTACCGCAACAGCCCATCTGATCTGAAGCTAATCCTTGTTGACCCAAAGCAGGTTGAACTGACACCGTACAATGACATCCCGCACCTTCTGACTCCTGTTATCAATGAGCCAGAGAAGTGTATTAGTGCGCTCAAATGGGCAGTTGCAGAGATGGAGCGACGTCTCAAGACGATGGCGGGCGTTGGCCGTCGTAACATCGAGGAATATAACAACCTCAAAAAAGAAGAAGGCATGCCGTACATTGTGATCGTAATCGACGAGTTGGCTGACCTGATGATGGTGGCGGCTCGCGACGTTGAAAGTCTGATTGTCCGTTTGGCCCAGAAGGCTCGTGCTGCTGGTATCCACCTCGTACTCGCCACACAGCGCCCATCAGTCGACGTTATCACCGGTTTGATCAAGGCCAACGTGCCGGCGCGTATCGCCTTTACCACAGCCAGCCAGGTAGACTCACGAACAATCATTGATCAGGTTGGTGCCGAAAAGCTTCTCGGACTTGGTGATATGCTGTTTTCGACATCAAGCATGCCAAAACCAAAGCGTGTCCAGGCGGCGTTTATATCTGATGAGGAAACACTCAAAGTCACCGACTTTATCCGTGAGCAACGTCCGCCACAGTACGACGACGAAGTTGTCAGCCAGCCGGTTGTTCTGAATGGCAAGGGCGGTATCGTGGTAGAACATGGTAGTGGTAGTGATGCCGAAGAGGACATGATGCGTGATGCAGTCCGCGTCGTTGTCGAGGCCCGCAAGGCCAGCACCAGCCTGTTGCAGCGTCGCTTGCGTATCGGTTATGGTCGTGCGGCTCGACTTATCGAAGCCATGGAGGAACAGGGCATTATTGGCCACGCTGATGGCTCCCGCCCTCGTGAAGTATTGGTCAGCTCAGTTGATGAAGTCTACGGTGGCACAGCTGTTGAGGATGACGGCCACGATGACACTGGCAGCAACCCTCCACAGAGCCCCCGCGAAACCTTTCTCGTCCAGTAGTAGATAAAAAGTCCTTGGCAAAACGCCCAGGACTTTTTACTATAAGCATAAGATGATTACAAAAATACAAAGAGTCAGGGACTGAGATGATTGAGCGGCTAGGCCCAGTTGATGATTTCACTGGTCTGCCACTGCCGCTTCTGCCCGTCGAAGCACCAATCGCTGACATACCTAATCAAAAATTATTGCAAGAAGCGTGCCGTGAAGATCGGCACCACGCGTTCTTCCCGAACGCATCATTAACCACCGAGAGTGAACGTGTCCTGCGTCACTCTCGTTTGCAATATGGGGTTCGGTGGGCGCACGGTAAATATCACGAATTTTATAGCGGCGTTCCAATTCCAGAGGACATAGGTAGGCAGTTTGCCCTTGGTGTGCTCGCCACGGCAGGCTATATACCTGAAACTGCAGTTGACGTTAGGGGTAACAGGCCAACTATTACGAGATTACAACCCGAAGTACGGCGTCGTATGCAGGAAGAGACTATTTATGCCGAACAACGTGTTAGTCATATGACGGGTCGCGACATGAACCGCATTAACAGAGGTATGTTCTTTATGAACTATGCACTCAGCCAAGATCTGAGCCATGTTCGGCAGGTGCTGCTGGAGGAATTTATCGAGACCGAAAATCGGAATCGTCGGCTTAAGCTCGGGCTGTTTATTGTTGATATGGCATTCCTCCGCGCAACAGAGAATATTGAAAGCGTTTATAAGCTAGCACATCACGAGGGGTTGATTCATCCTGCTCGTCCAAATAAACCTGCGGGCTTCCTGCGTAGCGTTGTTTCAGGCTATCAGGAGGATTATTTCCGCACGCTTGCATCACGCATCAAGGAACCGATCGCGGCCTAGTTGATTAACAGGGGTGAATCTGATATACTACTCGAGTCATTAACTCGGCTCATAACCAATAAGTGTATATGGGCTTTAACCAGAGGAGGATATTCTCTATGTCACAGTACGAATTAGCTGTACTGTATCACCCGGACCTTGAAGTCGATTTGACCAAGGCCGAAGAAAAAGTTGCCAAGATTGTTGCCGACAACGGTGGCAAGATTACCGCAACTGATAACTGGGGCAAGCGTAAGCTGGCCTACCAAATCGCCAAGCAAGATTACGCCGTGTACGTTATTTACACTGCTGAGATCCCAGGCGAAGGTGTCAAGAAGATCGAAAGTACCTTGAACATCACTGACGAAGTAGTTCGCTACCTCATCACCAAGCCTGATCTCAAGGCTATCGCAAAGGCAGAAGCATTGAAGGCTGAAAAAGCTGAACGCGCAGCTGCTCGTGGCGACCAAGCTGACGATAAAGAATCAGACGACGAAGAATAGAGTACAATACACCTATATAAGGGTGGATAAGAGGGGAAATACGACATGGCACGAAGCTTTAACCAAGTAATTTTGATGGGTAATCTAACACGCGATCCTGAACTACGTCAGACCCCAAACGGTCAGAACGTAGTTAGCTTTAGCCTTGCGCTCAACCGCAGCTACAAAGATGCAAGTGGTGAATGGCAGGAAGCAACCGATTATATCGACGTTGTTGCCTGGGCACAGCTTGCAGAACGCGTATCACAGTACTTGAGCAAGGGTCGCCGCTGTATGGTGGTTGGACGACTCCAATCTCGTTCATGGGAACAAGACGGTCAGAAACGAAGCAAGGTTGAAGTTCTTGCGAATGACGTAACCTTCCTCGACGCTCGCGGTGAAGGTGGTGGTGCGCCGGCTGGTGGTGGCGATTTTGACCAAACACCAAAGGCCGCACCTACCAAAGCCAAGAAAAACGACGTCGTTATCGAAGATATCGGCGACGAACCAATTAACCTTGACGACATCCCGTTTTAACAAATTGTTGACTGCACATTCTGGGTGAAAACCTGCGTCAAAATTTCTCACCGTACTTAGTACGGATCGGAATTTGTGCTCGGTTTTCATCCCAGACTGCACTAGTCAAAATCTATTAAAACCTCACAATTAAGTAAATCTAGAAGAGAGAACAATAATGGCTAAGATTTTTAAGCACAAGACAGACGTTGCGTACTTTGACTACAAAGACTTCAAGACTTTGCAGCGCTACGTAAACGGCTTTGGACAGATTGAGTCTCGCAAGAAGACTGGTTTGAAAGAACACGAACAGCGTCGACTCAGCGTTGCAATCAAGCGCGCTCGACACATCGCATTGCTACCATTCGTAGCAAGCAACTAGGATACTTACAGGGTGGGAATCACATCACCGTTTTTGCTCGCAAAACAGCTCGAGACGCATGTGATTGGGCTACTACGGCACGTTGATATAACAGAGCTAGACTCCAAACAGCAAAAAGCGATTCGTGAACTCAAGCGTGGACTCGTTGATGCTCGACTTGATATACAGGATTATGAACTTGCTGAAACCCGTGAGCTGCAGCTCAAAAACGCTAGGGAAGCGCGTGAACGATTTGAATCGGTACAGGCGCTGATCTCGGCAAATATTATTACTACTTTTGGCCCAGTAGATGTGGCGCACCTAACCGCATGTATTGACCAGATAACAGACAAACTGAGGTAAAACTATGGCACTAGGTGTAACTGATCTCAAAAAAGGACAGGTTTTCCAGATGGACGGCACGCCGTACCGCGTGGTTGAATATGCCCAGAAGGTCATGGGTCGCGGCGGCTCAATCGTGAATGTGAAGATCAAGAGCCTCATTGATGGCAAAGTATTGGCCAAGACATTCAAGGGCAATGAATCAATCGAGTACGCTGATGTGACCAACAAAAACGTACAATTTTTGTATGCAGACGGCGCGAGCTTTTTCTTCATGGACGAAGAATCATACGAGCAATTTGAACTACCAGCAGACGATATGGCTGACCAGGCAGGATACATGAAGGAAGGTGACCGTGTGCAGGCGCAGCTCTTTGATGGCAACGTGATCAATGTTGAGCTACCAAAGAACGTGCCACTCAAAGTCACCTACGCCGAAGATGTCGTCAAAGGCGACACGACGAGCTCGGTACTCAAAGAGGCGACTGTCGAAACAGGAATCATCGTACGAGTCCCAGCTTTCGTCAAAGTTGGCGACCTTATTTCTGTCGATACCGCCACTGGTGCGTACCGCGAACGTGTAAAGGAATAGTATGAAATCACGACTAGACCTGGACATGGTGCGACGCGGGTTGGTACCAACACGTAGTCAGGCTGAAAGTTTCATTAAGCTTGGAAAAGTTTTTGTGAACAAAAAGCTTATCACCAAGCCAGGTCACATGGTTGTTGAAGCCGATGAAGTCAAACTGACGGCGACTGAACAGTATGTGTCCAGGGCAGGGCTGAAGTTGGCATCCATCGCGAAGACGTTGCATCTAGAGTTTGCTGGTAAGGTTGTACTGGATGTCGGGTCCAGCACCGGCGGATTTACGGATTATGCATTACGGAACGGCGCAGAGCATGTCATCGCAGTCGACGTAGGCACGAATCAATTGCACCCAAGTCTGCACGGCAATCCAAAAATCGAACTTCGTGAACAAACTGACATTCGGGATATGAAAGAGTTATCGAGACCAGCAGACATTGTGGTCATCGATGTTTCTTTTGTGTCACTTCGCCAAATTCTGCCATCAGTTGCAAAACTATCAGGCCCACAGACTAAGGTGGTAGCCATGGTAAAGCCACAGTTTGAAGCAACCAGTGAGTACAAGCACAAGGGTGTGATCAAAAACGATCGCATGCGTCGTGATATCTTGCAGGACTTCGAGCAGTGGGTGCGGGGTAGCTTCGTTATTCTTGATAAAGCGGACTCAGAAGTCGCCGGGGCAAAAGGCAACCGCGAACGATTTTACTTACTCAAAAAGTCTATCTGAACCTTAAAGAGAAAACCGTAGCCCGAGAGATGAATCTATTTGATCCCCAGCTTTGGTAAGAAAAACCGTAGGTTTGTCTCATAAGCGTAGTGCTGCTTATGCTAAAATTGGGACATGTACTTTCACGACCGAGCCGAAGCTGGCCGCATGATTGCCGAAAAGCTCGCAAAATACAAAAAAGAAAACATTATTGTTGTTGCGCTCGACCCCAGCTCTGCAGTGGTCGCTGCACAGGTAGCCATGAAACTTCATTCCAGCATGGCACTGTATGTTATTGAGAGCATTATGCTGCCTGGCGAGACAAAGGCACTTGCTGGCATGGGATCAGGTGACATCTTTACCTATAACCATGATTATAGTGCTGGCGAGCTCGAAGAGTTCAATATGGAGTACCATCAATATATTGAACAGGCACGAATGGAAAAGAGCCATGTGCTACACGCACTTCTTGGACACGAAGGGGAGATCAGTAAGGATATGCTAAGGCACCGGACAATTATTGTGGTGTCTGATGGGTTGTCTGATGGGTTCAAGCTGAATGTCGTTGCGGATTATCTGAAGCGTGTCGCTATAAAACGACTCGTTATCGCAACACCGCTGGCCAGTACAGAGGCGATTGACCGTATGCACATGATTGGCGATGAGATTTTGATATTGAGTCCTGTCGCGAACTATGTGAATACTGATCATTATTACGACAGTAATATCTTGCCCGACATTGATGGCGTCATCAAAATGATGCGTAATATCTCCTATAACTGGGACCGTTCACCAGAAAAATAAACCTGTTCGTAGTTTGTACAAAATATTTTGCATTGCAGCCCGGCCGGGTGTACTATAGCCATTAGCAGATTACTGCAAATAAAAACTTGCAAACAAAAGCAAAGACAAAGGTGAAGGTATGAGTTTCGGACATTCAGTGTCTCGAAAGTCGCGGAGCCACACGATTCATTACCGAATTGGTGAGAGTCAGGCAGAAGCGCAGTGGTACAAGAAACGCATTGGCTGGTTCGGCTATGCGGTACTTGTTGCTATGGTGAGTCTATTCGGCTTGTTCTCTGTTGAGGTACGACAAATGGCGTTACAGGCGGCTGGCTCACAGCTCAGTAGCTTGAGTCCTGCAGACTTCAAAACTGGTGATCAAGCTGTGCCACTAAACAGTGCCACACCAGCACCGGCAACCAATATCGTCGATGCGCAGCCACTCTTAACGGACTGGGTGAAATCTCATGGGCCTATGAAGTGGGGCGTAGTAATACGAAGCCTTGATGGGCCGCAAATTGATAGTAGTGTTCAGCCAAATAACACCTTTCAAACGCGTGCTATGTACAAAGTATTCCTCGCCGCAGCACTGTACAACCAAGTCCCAGCCGAAAAGCAGCACGGTACGGTTAAAATTGGTCGAAGCAGCGTAAGTGTTACTAGCTGTATCGAAAAAATGTTTAAGTCTGATGATCGTGATTGCACTGATGCACTCGGTACGCTGCTCAATAAACAGGCTGCTGCCGACTTCTTTAAGAAATCAAATATTACCAAAACAGTATTATCACCAACATCACGAACGGCACAGACAACCGCCGCAGATACGGCCACGCTCTACACAGGCATTAACGGATCTTTGCTGTCTACAAAATCTACCGCTGCACTGACAAAATATATGGCGACTCAACCACATGACCAAATGTTAGTGGTCGGGTGTCCAGGTTGTACAACAATTGGTGCCGCTGACTATGGTGTCGGGAGACTTGAAGCCGCTGGAATCGTGAAGTATTCAAAGGGGAGTTACCTCTATATTGTGTACGCTACTGGTGGCACCAAAGACCTGACTGTTCGTTTGTCAGGCAAACTCCAGCAGAAAATCGTCGAAACAACGACTGACGCGTTCAAGCCATAACCCTTGTCCACTAAAGGATTATTTACCCTATTGTAAATTCAACATTGCTGAATTACCATTACAGTTATGAAGAAGACACAGGTAAAACCCAGGGTAGTCAAAACCAAAACAGCGCGAAAGCCAGTAAAAAAGAAGCCGGCAGTTGTAAGCCGGTCTTTTTCGTCCAGTTTATTTACACAACCAAGTAAGAAAGTCATTATTTTATTTGTGGCTTTATTTGCCGTAATTGGCGCGGCGCTTGTGATACGCTCTCGAGCAAATCCCTTGTTCTCGACGAACCCTCATGACGTCGTGCTTCAATACGTGCTGCCGCATATCAATGAGCCAGTTACAGATACAAACCTTGGTGATACGACGTCTCAGCCATTTACGCTCTACGGAAATGGTCTGCTTATTTGTGGTCAGCAGGAAGATAACCAATTCACCGCACCGCAGCTTTTTGAGGATGGTATTGACCACATGACTGGTAAAACTCCAACAGCTACCAATTTGTCTAAGGATGATATGGCGGCGTTGATCCAGAAAGTTCGCGATACTGGGTTTGAAGGTTTGAAGCCGGAGTATTTCACGCAGCCGGTAGCTGCCGAGCAACACACGATTCGTCTTGTTCTCAAGGGGTCTGAACAGGACGTCATGTACTACAACGACGTTGCTCCACCAGATGCGTACGTGAAAACACTCCAAGTACTCAAAGATGCTTGTAGTAAAGTGACTGATCCATACGTATCAGACGCGGTGGTACTACGGGCCAGGGCAAATGTTGATACTGAAGGCCAGCCGGTTAATCCAGCCGATACACTTGACCAAAACGTAGCCCCAGTGGTAAAAAATGCACTTGGTAAAAGCCAAGAAGCCAAGCAGAAGAATGACGCAAAGCGTGCTGCTCAGCAGCAGATCGACGATAGCGATGAATACGCTGAAGTTGTAAACGGCCAGGCAGCAAAAGATCTCCAAGTAGCCTCAAATGGTAAATCAAGGAAGTTTGTTAGCCAAGCAGGCGTTAACTATGAGGTTGGTGTTGACCCACAACTGCCGGATGTAAATAACCCATTTGATGTTGATTACAGCAAAATTCGACCGGCAGCGGTAGACTACTCTACTGAAGATGTCTCACTACTGCAACGATTGCACATAGAGGGCAAGGCTTCGGCGACTGTGTTGCCAAAGATTGAGAAGTTCCGCATCGTTTTATTACTGCCTTCATCAGGGGGTAGTACTACAAAGCAGGATGCCGCATACACAAAAGGTAGTGGTTCATATAAATGGTACTGTGCTGCTGTCGGCCGCTGCTACCAATCTGGTGGTGTATCTGTAATACGTGGGAGCCAGACTCAGGCATATTACAACGCATGTCATCTTAGCTCGGGGTGTACCAGCAACCAGTTACTCAATATTCTGTACAACGTTTCAGCCAAAGACTCCGGTACTATATACCGATCTGACATCATAACCTTGGTTGTGCCTGGCTGGAAGACGAACACATTAAGTGTCACTAACAAAGCTTGTGGATGGGGCTCTGTTGGCGGTAACATCTCAACAGTTGACCTCTACCAGCCGGACTCAGGTTCATCAGGCATACACTGTCAGCTGACAAAAGCTTTTGCTCACGAGTTCGCTCATAACCTAACGCTCAACCACAACGGAAGCTGTACGTATAAAGGTCTTATGGATGGTCCTCCAGGGTGTAACTATTCCAATGATTGTGAAATTGGTAATAGCTATGGACCAAAATGTATTCTCTACTCGGCACAACTCACAAAATTACGTGCTGATTACGCACACTTCCCAATCAGCAGTGCTGTGATATCGGGGAAAGTTTATAACAAGGCAACGGGTGTTGGTATGGCAAATATAGCCATCACAACCTGTATGAGTGATAAGCCGACTGTCTATACGGACGCCAGTGGTAACTGGTCGTTGCGGGTAACGATTGGTACGGCGTTCTGTGGTAGGATTGCATCAACAATCCCAGCGACGCTGACAGGTCCGGTACTAAATAATAATCCGGAACACGCTGCGTCGCACACCTACGAGTACCAAAGTGCAGGTAAGAGTTTGTATCACAGTTCTACGATTGCAACTACGAATCCATATTATACTTGGGATCGAAAAGTCGACACTGGTTACGACTTCGCCTATACGCCTACTCCGGCACAGTAGGTTAGTATTTTAACCGAAAATGAAATGGACCCACCTAGGGTCCATTTTTCTGTGTTATATGTATCTCTATTTGGTGACGTTGAATCTAAATTCGACAACATCGTCGGGCTTCATGATGTAGTCCTTACCGACAGTGGCGACTTTGCCAGCTTGCTTGGCAGCTGTTTCTGACCCTGCAGCAATCAGGTCTGTGTAGTTAATGACAGTGGCGGCGATGAAGCCCTTTTCGAAATCGGTATGAATCACACCAGCAGCTTGGGGGGCACTATCACCCTGGTGAATAGTCCAAGCGCGGATTTCTTGTTCGCCAGCTGTCAGATAACTCTGCAGGCCAAGAGTGTCGTAGGCGGCATGAATAAGCTGCACGAGACCAGACTCGGCCACACCGTAGCTATCGAGTAGTTCGGCACGGTCAGCATCGTCCAGCCCACGAAGCTCACTCTCGAGCGTAGCGCAAATAAATACGGCTTGCGCAGGCGCTACGAGGGCACGTAGTTTGTCTTTGGCGGCAGTATCGGCAAGTGTCGCTTCATCGACGTTGAATAGATAGATGACTGGTTTTGCCGTCAGCAGATGTAGGTCATCGAGTTCGCTCAGATCAACATCGGTGGTTGCTGACAGGGGAGTGCCATTATCGAGCAGCTCTTTGGCTCGTAGCAAGTTGTCATAGAGTGGCTTGAGCTTTGGGTTTGCCCGAGATTCTTTGTCGAGTTTTGGAATGCGCTTCTCAACAGTCTGGAGATCAGCCAGTATCAGTTCGGTGTTGATGACATCAATATCTTTCTGGGGATTGTGCTGGTCATCGACGTGGGTAACATTTGGGTCTTCAAACGCCCGTACAACATGGCAAATGGCATTGGTACTACGGATGTTGGCGAGGAATTGGTTGCCGAGGCCCTCGCCCTTGCTGGCGCCAGCTACGAGGCCGGCAATATCGACGAAAGTGACGACTGCAGGCACGAGCTTTTTGCTGCCGTAGAGGCTAGCAAGCTTACCGAGACGCTCATCTGGGATCGGTACGATACCAGTATTTGGCTCGATGGTCGCAAAGGGGTAGTTTGCGGCCAGGATGTTATTGTCTGTAAGCGCGTTGAAGACGGTTGATTTGCCAACATTTGGCAGGCCGACGATACCGATAGATAAACTCATGTGATCTATTCTAACAGATAAGAGAAGTTGACAAAAGTGTCCAAATAAGGTAGAATATACTACAGTTGCTTTGTATGCAGCGCTTACTTTGAGTTTGATGATTTTATCACTCAGTTAGCAGGCATTTGAAGTATACGTACATTGACATGTCAGATAGCAATTTTCGTTCTTTATTGTGGTAGGACTAGGACTTCGAGCCTGCAAAAAGAGTATTTTTGGAGTAAGTACTTTGTTTGCAGACCCGAATGGGACCGCCTTGACCAAACCTGGTTAAGATCTACGGACCACCTGAAAGGGGTCTACCATGTCTTACATGAAACAGTTGTCGCTCAGCACGAGGGCACTTGTGATCGCGTTTGTGGCCACATTTGCCATGGTGATTGCGGCCGCCGCATTTGCACCTTCGGCAGATGCCAAGAATACTGTGGCATCATCCCAGACACCCACTGTGACTCTCACGGCATCCGCGACGACGATCACAACCGGTGAAAGTGTTACGCTCTCCTGGACATCGACCGACGCCACGACGCTCACCGCGTCTGGTGCTTGGCTTGGCTCCAAGACAGGACCAAATGGTTCTGAGGTTGTGACACTCCATGTGGCCGATACGTACACGTTCGTATTGACCGCAGAAGGTGCCGGAGGTTCAGCCAGCTCGTCGGTGACAATTGTCGTCAACGACCCTGAGCCACCGATCATCATCGATCCACCTGATTGCCCCATCGGCACCGTTTTCCAAGATGGAAACTGTGTTGTCGTGAAGCACCATCATCACCACAAGCCGCCGAAGCACCACCATCATGCAGCAGCTGCACCAAAGGGTCTCCCCAACACGGGTGCCTGAGGCTGCAAGTTGGCACGTAGTGGATTGCCCAATCGGTGAACGAAGCAGGTAGCGGAATATGCTGCAGGTGCAGACAATGATGAGGGCAATCCAGCTCCCAATCAACGTCTGCACCTACGCAGCCACCGCAACTACCACCCGCAATCTGACATGTCTTTTAACCCTCCTAGTGTGTTTATGACTTTACGTAACGCGTAAATAGATAAGTACAGTAGGTGAAACAGTAGACAATTGTTTAGTGATAAAAGGTATCCTCGTATATTAAACCTGTGGGTAAGCAGTTGCCGCCTTGGCATGTTTATTGGTACTATCAGGCTAATGGTTATTGTCTGAGGGGGCAACAGAGGACACTCATATGGAAAAAGAGAAGCCGCAAAATGATAACGCTGTTATCTTAGGATCGTTTGCCAAGCAAAAACGTTTGCCACAACTGTTTCAGCGCCGTCGCCGCTTGCTCGTACTAGGAGTGGGTGCTTTAGTAGTGATAGGCGCAGCTGCTGTAGGTGTCAAGTATGTACTCGACAACCAGATGGCATTAAAAATTGGAAAATACAGCTATACCAAGAAAGAATATCGCCAGCTTATTTCAGAAGCGAGTAAGCTTGCAGTTGTTGAGCCTGATGCTCGTCAAGCGCTCATCGCAGGGCTTGCAGCTCGTAGCGCTGCCGATAGCCTAAAGCTTTCATATCCTACAGACCAAGCATCTCTCGATGAGGCAGCAGCAGAAAAATACAAAGTTATTGAACCGATTGGCGGTACTGCCGATGAGCAAGAAACCCAGATAACCACTCCGCCGCCATCTGAATATCAACGAGTAACTTCTTACGATCGAGTGATTGATCCGGTACTCCGAGTGACTGAAGTGGGCGGATATAAGGCCGCGATAGTGTCGTTCCCATTCTCGCGTTATATCATCGGGTCATTCGAGAATGAGACAACACCTGCCAGCGGCTACAACCCAGCGTTGCTAGGCAATGTTGATGCGATCAAGCAGGATATGGACTATGCCAAGAAAGCAGCTGAAGCCGACAGGCAAGCATATATCAATAAGACGAAAACACTCAACCAAATCGTCAGCAGTGTGTCATCTGACCCTCGGTTGACATATGGGCAGGCGGACAACAAGAGCAGTGTTATGTTAGTAACCAACGATGGCAACGTCGAGAGTATTTATGGCACCAGAACATTGTCTGGCGTGCAGTATGAAAGCATCACGCAGGCGGGTGGTGTCGGTGTGCCATCAGCATTACTTGAGGATGTATACGACTCTAGTAATAGCGTGGCTGCGACTGTGCCAGGAGTCAAACGGGACAACGGTATGTTGGTTGCCTGGTACTTTGTAGTAGTTGATCAGAAGATTGCGAAACAAGAGGGAATTACCGGACGATATAACACGTTAGTGAAGGGTTACACACATGCGCAGAATTAATTTGAAGCCGGCTACGGTACCACTGATTGTGGCTTCGTTCGCTTTTCTGATTGTTGTTGGGCTACAGCCACAAAAGGTTGCTGCAGCTCCTGCACCTGCAACTGATGCTGGGAAATGTCTTAACAACGGTGGTGAGTACAACGCTGTTATCTTCGTGAGGGTACTCAACAGTAATGGAACGCTCAATCACTACGCAAAGGACTTTACCTTTACGGTTCGGTCATATGCAAAAGCAGGTGCAGATACCACGGGCTTCTACAAATATAAGCACAACTCTATTATTAGCTGGAATGGTGGCATTGCTCAGGCATTTGGTCGTGATACCCTTCCGCTCGCAGTCAAGACTGATGCTGGCGGAAATCCACTATACGGCAAAGGAAACTTGTGTGACCCAGACAATAATGCTGGTGGTAAAGTACCAGCATATGCTTTCCGCTCAGGTGACAATACCAATCACTATTTCTTTTCCGCACAGTCCAAAAATAAATCGGGTAATTGGGTGGGTGCAACTGGTCCAAAACTGG
The DNA here is from genome assembly GCA_964474995.1 of uncultured Candidatus Saccharibacteria bacterium. Classification (GTDB taxonomy): domain Bacteria; phylum Patescibacteriota; class Saccharimonadia; order Saccharimonadales; family JALRHH01; genus CAYYUY01. The sequence goes on along the minus strand of CAYYUY010000007.1, from coordinate 19,710 downwards.
TAGGGTACCCAGGTCATCCGGACAGCACCAATGCTACAAAGTACGGCAATGGCTACAATAATGGCAGCCTTTCATTGTCTTGCTTGAGTTCTGTAGCTACCTCCTATCAGTTTCAGATGACGAGCCTCAATGGCGAAGGTCCTGGGAGTTGGGTAAAGGGTTATGCAGCTGGTAACGACTACTGGTATCCAAGTGGCGTGACAGTCAACATGGAGCCAAATGCCGGTGATGTTATTAATGACACCGAGGGCAGGATATATTTTCAGTACAAGCTTGCGCCACCACCACCAGCGACGGTTAAGCCTGTTGCCGGTGTTACGCCCGGTGACTATGTAGAAAGTGGTGGTACATACCAGGCAAAAGGTGAACTCGTAAACACGGCAGGTGGCCCAGGTAGGGCGACTGCCAGCTGGCGTACGTGGCTTGATAATGGTGATGAAGTCTATGGTCCCGGGGATTCGCTAAAGGGCAGCAGTGGCCCCAGTACCGTTGATATACCAGTTGGGGGCACTACGACTATTGGTGCGCTAGCAAACGGGGTTGCTGATGCAATTCATACCAAAGTTTGTTCCGAAGTGTATAACACAGCAGGCGTGGGTACGACCACTGTTACACCTGCCTCGCATAAGGTCTGCATAAAGATTGCCAACAGGCCCTACTTCCGCGTCTACAACGGTGATGCCAATGTCTATGCTGCTATCGATGATTGTGCCGCCACCCCACAAGGTACCATCCGAGCCTTCAACAAGGGCGGTGGTGGCCAATATGCTGGCAGTGGTGCCCAAGTTGCCGCTATTGCTGCTGGTGCCATCAATGGCTTTATCTCAGCTGCTGTTAACCCTGGTTCACTAACTACCCCAACACTCCTAACATTTGCCAATACCAACGGCGACCCCTATGGTGGTACCTTTGGTGACCAAGTGACTTGTGTGAGTGATTATTGGTCAGGCGTAACGGCCTCAAGCCCGACTAGCTATACAGAGGGCGGCATCAATATGAGCGCTGGTCAAGATAAGGTTGTCTATGTCAATGGTGACGCTTACATTACGGGGTCAGTGACCTTTGCAACGTCTGGCTTTACAGCCGACACTGTTCCGAGTTACTGGCTCATTGCCACGGGTAATATCTATATAAGCAATACTGTGAGTCAACTGGACGGTGTGTATGCCGCTAAGGGCGCGATATATACCTGTGCGGCAGGTGCAAGTGTACCTTCTGATACTAATTGGATTGCTGCAAACTGTGGCGCTCAGCTTAGAATTAATGGGGCGTTCATCGCAAATCAGGTGAAACTACTACGTACACATGGTTCACTCGGCAGTGCAGCACCGAATGAAGGAAGTGGTGGGACTGATGCGGCCGAAGTATTTACCTTTACACCGGAAGTCTGGCTCCGAACCCCAAACGGCCCTGGCGGACCCGGTGCCAGCCAGTACGACGCCTACACGAGTTTGCCACCAGTTTTGTAAAGCCTGTGCGGAACTGGTTGCCGTCACTGTGCAGTCTTGATATGATCAGGCTAATGGTTATTGTTGAGGAAGCACCGAAAAGGGTAGTGGTATGAAAAAAAGAAACTCTGATGAAAACGGCGTAATAATTTCGAAACCATTTCGAGGAAGGTTTCATTTGCCACTCCAGCGTCGCAAGCGATGGCTGTATCTTTTCATTATTTTGGCCGCAATTGTAGCCCTCGGGGTTGTTGGATACCTGTCGTACAGGCATTATCACCCGAAGACTGCTCCGCAAAAACCATTTAATTATTTCGATCAATTAAATAACGAATTATCAGATGCACAGTCATCAGTAAATAATGCTAAGTCACCCCAGACTGCTGCTGAGAAAAAAGCGCTTGCCGATAACTACATTGCACTTGGCAACGCGTCTCTCAATAAAGATAAGCCAGCTGACGCAATTGTTGCGTTCAAAAAAGCCCTTGCATTGTCTGACTCTGCCAAGCGAGAAGCGTTGGGCGGTTTAGTTTCGGCGTATGATGCGACCAACCAGCCACAAGAAGCTATTAAGTCAGCCGAAGATCTTATCGCATACCTCAAGACGTTGCCACAGAGCGATAGTGTGAGCGGCAGGATAAACGCAGCACAGGGTGACCTTGATCGCCTGAAGAGCGGACAGCACCTATGAGATTTTGGCAAAAAACCAGCCTTTTACTTGTATTTGTGACACTAATCTGTGTCGCCGTAGGTGGCGGCAAAGTCGCTGCACTGTACTGTGATAAGGGTGCATGGGGCATAAGTGGTTGTCACGGTTTCTTCACAAACGGCAATGCTGATTATTATGCCGCACATGATGGCAATCCTTCGAATGAAGTTGATGATGTAATCGAAGCTGGCGTGTACGTTAGCAATGCCACTGACTTCTTGAACACTGTGTATAGCAATCTTTATGCTGGCGCTAACGATGCCTATGATAGAAAGCAAATGGGCGCAGCATTCATCGTAGATGGTATGTTGAACTACCACAATCCTTCAAGTCGTAAGAATGGTATCGTCTGGGCGCGAAATAACTGGTCAACATTCGCCACTCGTGTCTACCAGTACGCAAACTCATCTGATTCTAGCTACGGAGTTGACTGGAATCGCAGTACGGATGTCGGTGGTCGCAACAGCGCATATTTCAGCGCTATAAATGACGATGCGTTCCACTCTGATTCTGGCAGTGTGGCTGCTATTTATTTCTACTACCCTGGCGGGTCGTTTGCGATTGAGCGAAGTTGTGCCAACTTAATTGGTGGTCTTGGTGTTCCACCGGCTAAATCCTGGAATATCTCGGTTGCAAGTTCGGTCAATAAGACCACAGTTGTTGCTGGTCAAAACGTTACCTGGACTCATACGGTCTCGAACACTGGTGGCTACCAGTCACTAGCGGTAGCTGGTGGTGTCTATTGGTATGGCGCTACACTTCCGGCCGGCAGTATTGATATGACCGACAAGGGGGTCTCGCCAAATCGTGACTATAATCAGCAGATTAACGCTGGAGCAACAGTTACAAAGACATTTACGTACACCACCCAAGCAGCTGATGCCGGCAAGACACTCTGCCAGTTTATATCAGCGAACTGGACCTCTTCATCAGACGGGACAAATCAAAAGAGCGCGGGTAAGTGTGTAACTGTTACGGCGCCACCACCACCGGCAAGCATAACGTGTGCGGGTAGTGTGGGGCTGTTTGATGCGACAACAAATGAAGAAATTTCAAACCCAGAACCGGGGGAGTCATTCAAGATGAAGCTCGCTATGAGCTATGACGGTTTCGTGGCTCCTGAGCCAACATCTCCTGTATACACGATGCGAATTGTGGGCACTTCGACCATTTTGCCGAATACGGCTGTAAACCTTGACCCAGCAACCAGGACCAACGACGGGATCACAACTGTCGCAACTGCAGCAACCTCTAAAGCTACCACCGGAACTTACGCAGTCAACTGGCAGATGTGGCAAAATGGTGCTCCTATGACAGTTGCGGGCGGAGGGGCTGCTCCTATCTGTCCAGGTACCGTCACTGTCGCTCAGAAGCCCTACTTCCGCGTCTACAACGGTGATGCCAATGTCTATGCTGCTATCGATGATTGTGCCGCCACCCCACAAGGTACCATCCGAGCCTTCAACAAGGGCGGTGGTGGCCAATATGCTGGCAGTGGTGCCCAAGTTGCCGCTATTGCTGCTGGTGCCATCAATGGCTTTATCTCAGCTGCTGTTAACCCTGGTTCACTAACTACCCCAACACTCCTAACATTTGCCAATACCAACGGCGACCCCTATGGTGGTACCTTTGGTGACCAAGTGACTTGTGTGAGTGATTATTGGTCAGGCGTAACGGCCTCAAGCCCGACTAGCTATACAGAGGGCGGCATCAATATGAGCGCTGGTCAAGATAAGGTTGTCTATGTCAATGGTGACGCTTACATTACGGGGTCAGTGACCTTTGCAACGTCTGGCTTTACAGCCGACACTGTTCCGAGTTACTGGCTCATTGCCACGGGTAATATCTATATAAGCAATACTGTGAGTCAACTGGACGGTGTGTATGCCGCTAAGGGCGCGATATATACCTGTGCATCTGCCGCGAGCATACCGGATGCTGTTTGGGCTGCGACTAATTGTGGTACGCAGCTGCGGGTCAATGGCGCCTTTATCGCGAACCAGGTTAAATTACTCAGGACGGCGGGCACGTTGAACACTGCAACTGCTAATGAACCAGGCTCATCAACCAAGCCAGCAGAAGTCTTTACCTTTACGCCAGAAGTCTGGCTTCATACACCCGCAGGCAGCAATCCTGGTGCCAGCCAATACGATGCGTACAAGAGTTTACCACCAGTTTTGTAAAGCCTGTGGAAAGTAGTTGCATAGGGGTATAACTCTTATGCTATAATTCGAACTAATATGAGCATCTTGAGTGGGGTAAGTGATTTCTTTGGCCTAGACATAGGTACAACAGCAGTACGTCTGGTGCAGTTGCACGGATCAGGCAATGTTAAAACGCTCGCAAAATATGCCTACGCACCAATTGATAGTAAGATTGCCCTCAGTGAGGCAAAGGCCGATCAACAAAAGCTTGTGCAATCCATCAAAGATCTTATTGGCCAGGCGCAGCTAACAACCAAGAATGTTGCAGTCGGCCTCCCATCAAACCGCGTCTTCACAACCGTTGTGGATTTTGATCGTCTTTCTTCCGCAGAGCTAGGCAAGACTATTCACCTACAAGCAGATTCGTTGATCCCGACACCAGTAGCGGATTCCAAACTCGACTGGGCACTGCTTGGTGACTCACCAGCTGACAAAACAAAAGTCGAAGTTCTTCTGACAAGTGTTAGTAATGACTTTGTTGAATCTCGACTCGATATGCTCGAGTCAATCGGTCTGAATGTCATAGCTTTTGAGCCTGACAATCTTGCACTTGCTCGAGCAATGCTCGCACCAGATGCCGCGGCGCCACAGATGGTCATTGATATTGGCAATACAAGCACAGACCTCGTCATCTCTATGAATGGTGCACCGCGATTGACTCGTTCTATTCCAACCGGTAGCGAAGCAATTGTTCGCTCTGCCATGCAGAACCTCAACATCGATGATAAGCAGGCCGAACAATTCGTATTTAAATTTGGCCTATCAAAGGACAAACTTGAAGGCCAGGTCTATCAGGCCATAATTGGTACGGTTGATGTCTTGGTTGCAGAAATCGATAAATCTATTAAATTTTTCTCAACACGTTATGCCGGCATGAAGCTCGACCGTATTATCGTCACCGGGGGAGCCTCGGCACTACCAGAATTCCCGCTCTACATTGCTAACAAATTTGGCCTCAATGTTGAAATAGGTAACGCATGGCGTAATATTGCATTCCCGAGTGATCGTCAAAATGAATTATTGGCTGTATCGAACCACTTTGGCGTGGCGGCTGGCTTGGCGGAGAGAACAGAATGATCCAGTTTAATCTCCTACCAGATGTAAAGCTTGAATTCATCAAAGCACAGCGCCTAAAGCGTAGTGTACTGCTTATATCAACACTTGTTGGCAGCGCATCACTGGCTATTGTTGTCTTGTTATTCCTTGGCGTCTCTGTTTTTCAAAAGAACCATCTTAACGATTTGAGCGCTGACATCAATACGGATAGCAAGAAATTACATGGCATACAGGATCTCGACAAGATTCTGACTGTTCAAAACCAACTAACATCTCTCACACAGTTGCACGACCAGAAGAATGTGGCTTCGAGACTCCCGACATTCCTGCAGACTGTAACCCCAGCTAACGTATCAATTGCTAACGTTACGGTAGATTTCACCACGCAAGCGATCACTATTACAGGTGCGGCCGACAAAATTAGTACCGTAAACAAATACGTTGATACATTGAAGTTTGCGCAGTATACCATTGCAGGTAGTGATACTAAGTTGCCAGCATTCTCAGCGGTTGTTCTTAGTAGCTTTGGTCGTGATGACAAGGGCTCAAGCTACACTATTACCCTGAAGTATGACAAACCACTATTTGATGAAACCAAAGATGTTACATTAACGGTACCAGATATTATCACTACAAGGTCGGAAACCGAAAAACCAGTGATCACATTCCAGCCACTCAGCAACACAAAGGCGGAGCAGTAATATGCCACTCAATATATCGACCAAACAAATCCAAATTGATAAAGCCAACGTACGTATTGTTGTTGCAGTCTCCATAGCAGCTTTTGTAACAGTATTTTCGCTGGTCGCTTCAAAAGCACTTATCTCCCAACGTACGTATCAATCAAAGGTGATTGCCAAAAAGCAAATCGCCAAAGACACGCTCACATCAAACCTGCAGGCGGCCAATCAGCTTGTGGCTTCATATAAAGCCTTTGTTGAGACGCCAGATAATGTCATTGGTGGTAACCCGCAGGGACAAGCCGACCGTGATGGGGATAATGCCCGAATCGTACTTGATGCACTACCAAGTAAGTATGACTTCCCGGCGCTCGCCACAAGCCTAGACAAAATATTGTCGAGCCAAAACTACAATATCAAATCAATTACTGGTACCGACGACGAGGTTAACCAGTCACAGGTGGCACTCAGTGCTACACCACAGCCTATTGAGATTCCTTTCCAGGTAACTGTTGCTGCGACGAATCAATCACTCGAGAACCTTTTTACAATATTTGAACGATCAATCCGTCCGATGAATATCCAGATGATTACGTTAAACGCTACCAGTAACGAAGTGAACGTAAATATCACTGCCAAGACGTACTACCAGCCAGAGAAGGCACTTCAGATAAAGAAAGAAGTGGTTAAGTAATCATGAAACAGAAAGACATTGCACTTATCATCGTAATCTCAGCAGTGAGCGCGGTATTTGCACTCCTTGTCTCGAACTTTACTATTGGTGCTCCAAAAAATCGTCAGCAAACGGCAGAAGTGGTCGAGAAAATAACGTCTAACTTTCCAACGCCTGACAAAAAGTACTTTAATGCTGAGTCAATTGACCCTACACAAATCATTCGTATTGGTAACGACACTAACGTAGCGCCACATTAGGCGGGGAAGAGGCTGATATGAGTGTCCTCTCGGCCGTAACACAGAAACAAGTCGAAGATAAGCTTGTTGCTGATGGCTTACTCAGTACTGAGAAGCTCAACGAACTCAAGACAAAATCTTCGAAGGACAGCACACCGTTTTTTACGGCGCTTGTTCACGAGGGCTTTGTTACGAACGAAGTACTGACCAAAACGATTGCCACCGTCACAAAGGTTCCGTATGTGAACCTCACGGCGGCTAAGATCAACTCCGATGTGCTCGCATTACTGCCACATGACGTCGCAGAGCGTTACATGGCTGTCCCACTTGGTGAAATGCAGCGTAGGCTCGTTGTTGCAATGCTTGATGCTGACAACGTGCAGGCCGTTGACTTTCTGGCTAACAAAATTGGCCGACCGCTCAAGGTGTATGCGGCCAGCGAAGAGGGTATACGCACGGTACTTCGCCAATATGAATCACAAGTTGGCAAAGAAGTAGCCGCCGCATTCTCTGACCAAAAGGACATAGATGACCTTGTCATCGATCCAAATGCCAAACAAGAGGAAGTAAACAGTATCGTTCAGGACTCACCGATTAGTAAGGTCCTGTCTGCGGTCCTAGAATATGCAGCCACGCATAGAGCTAGCGATATTCATATAGAACCACTCGAAAAAGAGCTCAAGATTCGTTGTCGTGTTGACGGCGTAATGCGTGAAATGATGAAACTACCGAAGTCGACCGAGCCACCTATCGTGTCGCGCATCAAAATTCTGGCAAACCTCAAGATTGACGAGCACCGCATTCCTCAAGATGGCCAATTTACAGTGAAGGCAGCCGGCAAGGCAATTGACCTGCGTATCGCTATTTCGCCAGTCATCTGGGGTGAACAAGTAGTTATTCGTTTGCTCGACAAGAGTGGCACGAGCCTCAACCTCGAAAGTATGGGCTATGCCGGTCGCGCCCTCCGTACGATTCGTAGCGGACTGGAACGCCCAAACGGCATGATTTTGACCTCCGGCCCAACTGGCTCTGGTAAATCAACCTCTTTGTACGCACTGATCAATGAGATCAAAAACGATGCAATTAACATCGTTACACTCGAGGACCCAGTTGAATACAAAATGGATGGGATCAACCAGATTCAGGTAAATGCCGATGTCGGTCTAACATTTGCAGCCGGGCTGCGCTCTATTCTGCGTCAAGACCCCGACGTCGTGATGGTTGGAGAAATTCGTGACAAAGAAACAGCCACGCTCGCCGTGCAAGCTGCTCTGACGGGTCACTTGGTGTTTAGCACGTTGCACACCAACTCGGCTGCCGGTATTTTGCCTCGTCTGCTTGATATGGGCATTGAGCCATTCTTAATTGCCAGTACCGTTCACACGGTTATTGGTCAGCGGCTTGTACGTCGCATAGATAAAGACGGTGTCAAGGAAAACTACAAGTCCACGGGGCCAGAGACTGAGGCAATTCATCAGACAATTGGCGGCATACTGCCAGAGAAGGAAGCTGATCGAAAAGCCGTTTCTGAAGATTTAGGCTATCCAGACTTGCCACTCAGAGGTCAAGACGCTTATACTTTGTTCAAGGGCACGGATAGTCCGGACGCTCCAGGTGGCTATAAGGGTCGAATGGGGCTGTACGAAGTCTTCGAGATTAGTGAAGATATTCAGGACCTTATTATCAAGCGTTCGACCAGTGCTGAGATTCAAAACAAAGCAGTGGAGCAGGGCATGATTACCATGCGCCAGGACGGTTACATGAAAGCGCTCGCCGGTGAAACGACGCTCGCCGAAGTAAACAGGGTGGCGGCAGTAGACAATGCGTAGGACACGTAATTACCAGTCAGCAAATAGGGGAATACAAATGGGCACCAACAACATGAAGCAGATTGACCAACAATTCGAGTTAGTTACTGGGGGGAGTATTTAATGCAGGGACAACCACGAATCGAGATATTACTCGAGGAAGTCATCAAAAAGAAGGCCTCTGACCTTCACATTCAGGTGGGCTTGCCGCCAATGCTTAGGGTTGATGGTGCGTTGCTGCCGGTCACCGGTGCGGATGTGCTGACTGACGAAGGTGTTGAAGCGCTGGTATTTGCTATTCTCGATGATGATCAGAAACAGATTTTACTGAAAGACAAAGAGTTCGACTTTAGTTTTGCCTTCGGCGACCTTGGTCGTTTCCGTGTAAACGCTTTTCACGAACGCGGCAACATTGCGGCTGCACTCCGTTTGATCCCAAATGAAATGATGACGATTGAGCAACTTGGTCTGCCGCAAATTGTGAACAAATTTGCTGATTACCCTCGTGGCCTCGTGCTGGTAACCGGGCCAACTGGTTCTGGTAAGTCCACCACGCTTGCGGCATTGGTGCACAAGATTAACGCCGAGAAGGCGACTCATATTGTGACTATTGAAGACCCAATCGAATTTACGCACAAGTCTAATAAGTCAGTCATTGTGCAACGTGAAGTTCACTACGACACCTACTCATTCTCAGCTGCGCTTCGCAGTAGTCTTCGCCAAGACCCTGATGTTGTGCTGATCGGTGAGATGCGCGACCTTGAAACCATCGCAGCAGCTATTACCATCGCTGAAACTGGTCACTTAGTCTTTGCGACACTGCACACCAACTCGGCCGCCCAGAGTATTGACCGTATGATTGACGTGTTCCCACCACACCAGCAACCACAGATTCGCGCGCAGCTATCAAATATCTTGATGGCTATCTGTTCACAGCGTTTGATTCCATCAATCGGTGGTGGTCGTATGGCGGCTGCAGAAATCTTGGTAGCTACCCCGGCCGTACGCAATATCATCCGTGAAGGCAAGAGCCATCAGCTCGAAGCCGTCATTCAGACTGGTGCAGAGTTTGGTATGCAGTCAATGGACAAGACATTGGTCAACCTCATTCACAACGGTACTATCACGTACGATGAAGCTCGTAACTACGCTGTAGATCTTGATGAATTAGACAGGTTGATGAGGAGCTAAGATGTTAAGTTACAAATATACTGCTCGTGATACTGCCAGTGGTCAGAAGGTTAAATCAGTTATACAGGCTGACAGTGAACAAAGTGCGGCTAAACTTATTCGTGGGCAAGGCCTGACGCCACTCGACATAACACTTACCGGTACGGGTGGGCCAGCCGCTGGCATCACAAAGTTTTTTCAGAAGGTCAAAACCAAAGATAAGATCCTATTCTCAAGACAGCTGTCAACACTGATTAATGCTGGCTTGCCACTACTTCAGAGCCTTCGTACTGTTGCCAATCAGACACAGAGTAAGCAGCTTAAAGTTGTTATCAATGAGGTTATCAGTGACGTTGAGGGCGGTTCTGCGCTATCGGCTAGCTTGGCTCGGCACCCAGATGTATTCAACCAAGTCTTTGTGAGTATGATTGGTGCTGGCGAAGTGTCCGGAACACTCGATGCCTCGCTTGAACGACTTTCTACTCAACAAGAAAAGGACGCAGAAGTTGTCGCGAAGGTTCGCGGCGCTATGGTGTATCCGTTGATTGTGCTGGCTGTTATGGCGGGTGTGATTAGCTTTATGCTCGTCAAAGTACTGCCACAAGTTGAAGTGCTGTACGATGGATTACCGGGTGCGCATCTGCCGCTCCTGACCACGGTGCTACTCGCGGTATCGCACGCAATTACCAGATTCTGGTGGGTGGTGATCATCCTTCTTGTGCTCGGTGGCTTCTTTGGTACGCGCTGGGCCAGCACCTTGGCTGGTAAGCGAGTTGTGGACAAGGTCAAAATGCGCGCATGGCCTGTTGGTCCACTCTTTATGAAGTTGTACATGGCCCGTTTTGCACGCACTGGCACAACATTGGTCGCAAGCGGCGTGCCACTGCTGCAAGTGCTGGAAATTACCTCACAGGCAATTAACAACGTCTACATCAGTGACTCTATTCATAAGGCTAGCGAGAAGGTTAAAGGTGGCAAGGCGCTTTCTGAGGCTCTTCAGGGTGATCCAAACTTCCTGACGTTGGTGCCTGACATGCTTCGCATCGGCGAGCAGTCTGGTGCGATCGAGAGCATGCTCGCCAAGACCGCTGATTACTACGAAAAAGAAGTCGATAACCAGATCAAAACTGTGTCGACGATTATTGAACCTGTCTTGATGGTGATCCTTGGGCTGGTGGCCTTTATGATTGTCGCTGCTGTATTGCTACCGATTTACGGTCTTGCAGGACAGAGTGTCATTAAATAATCAGTCGTTCGTATCTGTGGATAAACGCTTGCATTTGAACAGATACCACCGTACTATCAAACCATAAGCAAGAAACACAGCTAAATAGAAATTCATTTCTATTTAGCGAGTATCGCAGCTTATATGTAGATATAAGCGTAAATTATAGAATGTAAAGGGGCACTTGCACTATGCTAAATAAACTAAAAAACCGTAAAGAAGACGGCTTCACTATTATTGAAGTCTTGATCGTCTTGGCTATTGCCGGACTTATTATGTTGATTGTGTTCTTGGCTGTTCCAGCTCTGCAGCGTAACTCGCACAACACGCAGCGTAAGAGTGACGTGTCAGCTATCTTGGGCTCCGTTCAAGAGTACAGCAACAACAACAGTGGTAAGCTTCCTGCTGCGCTGGCTGATATATCATCACTGTACAAGGTTGGTTTTTATACCGGTGCATCTGACGTTGTCTACAACGTTAACGCAGCCGTCGTAACAACACTACCAACAGCAACCGACAAAGTTACCATCAACACCTACTCAAAGTGTAATGGCAACGCGCTTGCAGCAAGTGGTCAGGCAACTTCACGTAACGTAACAGCAGTTTACTACGTCGAAACAAGTGGTGCTCCTTTGGCACAGTGCCAAGACATCTAGGTTTCATAGAATCCTAAGTTAACAGACTCCAGCAATGGAGTCTGTTTTTCTATGTGCTAGGATAGTGGTAATGATTATTGCTGTACTTATTATTCTCGGGCTATGTTTTGGGAGTTTTGTAAACGCGCTTGTGTGGCGGCTGCATGAACAAGACAAACCAAAAAAGAAGCGTGCTGCCAGCGATGACGATTTATCAATCGTAAAGGGTCGATCGATGTGTCCACATTGCAAACACACGCTCGCTGCTAGTGACCTCTTGCCACTTTTTAGTTGGTTGTTTCTTGGCGGCAAATGCCGCTATTGTCGTAAGCCCATTGGCTGGCAATATCCACTCGTAGAGGCGGCAACCGCAGTATTATTCGTGGCATCATATCTGTGGTGGCCTCAGGGCTTCGATAACAGGGGGATATTCGAACTGGCCATCTGGCTCGTAGCACTAGTGGCCTTTATGGCACTGATTGTGTACGACCTTCGCTGGATGCTACTGCCTAATAAGATTGTCTTTCCACTAACGGGCCTCGCTATTTTCAAAGTATTTGGTGTGGCAATATTGTTCGGGGGAGGAGTTCACTCAATATTGAATGCTCTATTCGGACTCCTGATAGCAGGCGGTATATTTTATGTATTATTTCAGGTCTCAGACGGTAAATGGATCGGTGGTGGAGACGTAAAACTTGGTTTCGCGCTCGGTCTGCTGCTTGGTGGTCCAACACTTGCCATGTTGATGCTCTTTGTGGCATCACTTCTTGGGACGCTCGTGGCTTTGCCAGGACTACTGGCAAAGCGCCTGAAACGCACCAGCGTCCTGCCATTTGGTCCCTTTCTTATCTTGGGGACAATGATCACCATGCTATTTGGCACCGCGCTCATTACTTGGTATGAACATCGTTTAGACGTTCTTGTTACACGGCTTTTCGGCGGTTACTAGCCCTCTATTTTGCATCTTCCAGCGGATTCTAATAATGTTGTGTAAAACTAATCTTTAACTAAGTTGCTTATGGTATACTAATGCCATATGAACAGGGGTAGGAACCGCACAGCGGGCTACACAATAGTGGAGACCTTAATCTTCCTGGCAGTGTCAGGTGTCTTGTTTATTAGTGCCATGGCATTAATAAGTGGCCAACAGGCCAAGACAGAATTTACGACGTCTGTTCGTGACTTTGAGCTGAAGCTAACTACAATTTCCAACAACGTAGCTACGGGCTACTACACAAATACAAATACCTTTAACTGTGATGATTCTGACAGTAATGGTCTTGTCGAAATAAATTCTGGCACAAACACCCAGGGCGCCAATGAGAAATGTATCTTCATTGGGCGCGTCATCCAGTTTGCTCCAGGCGGTGACAAAGAAAAATACAGTATATACACAGCGGCTGGGAGTCGATACACAGCCGGTGGTGCTGATTCCGAAAGTTTTCTCGATGCTAACCCACAACTTGTTGCCCCGAGTACGGCATATCCTTCACGGCCACCAGCTATCGATACGGCCAGTTTTGGCGGTGGTGTGACCGTTGAAAAAGTAGAATATAACGACAGTGGATCACCAGGTTTGATTGGTGGTATTGGTTTCTTTAGTGCGCTTAAGTCAAACAGTGTCAGTGCGGATGTGAAGGCAGGAACCTTGAATATTGATGTCATTGCTCCAAAAGCAACCGCACTTGGCCAAACGGCTACTGCATTTGCCGACAATATGAACACGCTTACCGCCTCAAATACTATCAACTCACCAAGTGGCGGTATCCGAATTTGCCTAAAGAGTAACGGCACTAACCAATATGCCTGGCTAAGTCTTGGTAGCACTGACTCAGGCAAGCTGACAACAAGTGTTGAATTTAAAAGTGGTGGGGTATGCTCATGAGGCGTAATAAACGTAATAGTGCTGGCGACACAATTGTCGAAGTTATGATTGCAATCGCAGTTGTGAGTGCATTGATGGCGAGTGCTTTTGTGGTGGTCAGCCGTACAACTCAAAATGTTCGCCAAACCGAAGAACACGGAGAAGCTCTAAAACTACTTGAAGGCCAGATAGAACAGCTCAAAACAGTTGCGGTAACTAAGCCTACCGATGTTTTTTCCAGGCCAACAGTCGAACATCCCAAAAAAGCTTTCTGCGTAAAAGAGGGAACAATCAAAGACATTACCAGTGACAGCCTGCCGGCTACCACAGACGCTGCCTATGGTAGTTGTATTGATTGTAGTAGCCATGACGAATGTCTCAGCGACACGGTTGTGTATCGATTTGGAATGGTAGAGACGTCTCCAAATATATTTACAGGGACAGTTACCTGGGACGGTGCCCGTGGTGGACAGGACAAAGTAGAAATCGCATATAAGGTGTTCCAGTAATGAAGCGCGTAAAACTCCACAACAGAGGATTCACAATCATTGAATTGATGATTGCCACAGCTGTCTTTGCAGTCATTTTGCTACTTATCACAACTGCAATGCTACAGATCGGGCGAGCCTATTATAGAGGCTTAAACGAGTCAAAAGTGCTTGATGTGACACGCTCAGCTATTGACGAAGTTGCGCAGACCATTCAATTTTCGGGTGCAAATATTGCAGGTACTGATCCAGGCTCACCACTCGTGAACGGTGCGACGAGGGGCTACTGTATCGGCACGATCATATACAGCTACTTACCTGGCTCTAAGGGGGTAAATGATGCAACTCATATTCATGGGCTGGTCTCACACACAGTTGCCTCGGGCTGTGGTTCACCAGGTGCTGTTCCACAAAACCTTGCAAGTCCGACACTCGTAGCTGGTAGTAAAGAGTTTCTTGGTGACAACATGCGGGTTTCCAAGTTTTCCGTTGTCCAGGACAACGACAACCCAAGTCTTTACACTATTACACTCCGTGTCATATCTGGTGATGACGATTTGATTTGTAGTCCAAAGACGACACCTAACTCCTGTAACGGTGGTGGAAGCTTGCTACCAGCCGAAAAAACAGCTGATGATCTTACATGCCGAAATCTACGAGCAGGCACACAATTCTGCGCAGTTTCCGAGCTTACAACAACAGTCCAAAGACGAATAGGAGGGCAATAACAATGCGCCACAATAATCACCAATTACTTCGAAATGACCAATCAGGGATTGTCTCGATTATCGTGACCGTTGTCCTGATGCTCGTTATTAGTCTGATTACGCTCAGTTTTGCCAAGATTATTCGCCAGCAACAGGCGCAGCAACTTGATCGTCAACTCAGTAGTCGGGCATTTTATGCCGCCGAATCTGGTGTCAATATTGCCGAAAAGAAAGTTCATGATAAGCTTGCGCTTGATCCGACCTTTTCAGTCACCACCACAGGCTGTACTGCACCCGAACTTTTTGATCCAAGTGATAGCCTCGACATTGATACTGCCACAAATACCAAAGTTACTTGTATATCAGTTAACACCGATCAGAAAAATTTGTTTTACTCAGATATATCAAACAAGGCTAAGATAGTATCGCTCAACTCAAAAGATAACAATTTTAGCTCTATCAAGTTTGCCTGGTCGGCTGTTAACCCAAATGGAAAAACAGCTTCAAACTGTGGCCCTAGTAATAAATT
Organism: uncultured Candidatus Saccharibacteria bacterium; assembly: GCA_964474995.1. GTDB lineage: Bacteria > Patescibacteriota > Saccharimonadia > Saccharimonadales > JALRHH01 > CAYYUY01. The sequence goes on along the minus strand of CAYYUY010000007.1, from coordinate 4,275 downwards.
TTCTTCAAGCGCTACAACATTCAACTGTGGTGCGCCACTTTTACGAGTTGATCTTGTGCCGGTGGATGGGAATCTTGATAGAGCAACCCTTCAGGCCAGAACATTTACTGCCTACTTCTTTCCACGGATTGCAGGAGCTGGTCTTGTAGACTTTGGCAATGTTACGGGCGCAAATATGGGTGGCATTGTGGCAGCCAACTGTACGAATGCGGCCAACCCAAGCTGTAGCGTGACAGTGAACACAACACTGGGTGGCAAACACTACAAAGCACGCATCATAAGTCTCTATGGTGACTCCCAGCTGACAATTACTGGTCAGAGCGGGGTACTTACGACCACTTTCATTGGTGCACAAATGACAATCGATTCCACTGCCAAGTCACAGGATGTACTCAGAAGAATTCAAGTTCGTAAATCGATTGCAGACACGACTGCGGGAGCAAATTCATCGCTGCCTGCTCCCGATGCCGCAATTGTCTCAGCAAATGGACTCTGTAAGTTATGGCTTGTGTTACCAGCCGCTGAAGGTGGTATCCAGGATAGTTTCACTGGACCTGACCCTAACTCAGTGTGCGGCCTCGACTACACGCCAACTCCTTAATTTGTATCAGCACGGTGGTGAAAACGTTCATGAACGCTCTTGAGGTGCGGGTCTGTAACGTGTGTATAGATCTGAGTGGTAGAAATATTGCTGTGGCCAAGCAACGCCTGCACACTACGCAGGTCAGCGCCGTTCATCAGTAGATCAGTCGCAAACGAATGTCGTAGCGTATGAGGACTGACGTGCTTGGTGATACCGGCCAGCAGGGCATACTTAGCAACCATTCGCTGTACGCTTCGTGCCGTTAATCGGTGGTAATTACCGGTAGTATCGACTTGCTTGCTACCACTGTAACGAACAAATAATGGTCGAACATTATCTTGACGTTTGTCCAGATACCGCTGAAGCCATTCGGCTGCATCGGGGCTGATAAAAATCGGTCGGTCTTTCTGGCCTTTACCGCGAACCATAAATTCACGTCGTTTGAGATTTATGTGTTCACGATCAAGTCCAACGAGTTCTGATACACGAAGCCCGGATGAAAAAAGTAGTTCTAAGATAGCTCGGTCGCGGAGCCCTGGGGCAGTTGCAAGATTGGTTTGTGCAAATAATCGTTCCAATTCTTCAGGGTTGAGGAAGATAACTTGTTTTCGTACTGTACGGGCCAACTCGATCTTGTCGGCGGTCATTGCGGGGATGTTTCGCTTGGCGCAAAATTTCAGGAAACTACGCAAGGCAATTAAGTGATAGTTGAGGGTGTTTTTTTGTAGCTCATCACTAGTATTTGTGCCAAGTCGGTTCAGCCACAGGCGCCATTTTCGAACCAACTCATCATTAATGTCAGTTACGTTGATTTCACCGCCGTAGTCAAGGATACGAGTCAGGTAGTGATCGTAATTTCTGATCGTTTTTTGTGAACGGTTTTGTTCAATTTCGAGATATTCCAAAAAATCAGTCTTGGCTTTACTAAATTGCATAAGCATATTGTACGACATTAACCGCACTCTGTTATACTAGTAAAAAATTAAGTAAGGATTATACGTGGAACGAACTCTGATTGTTTTTAAACCCGATGCAGTGATGCGCGGTATTGTTGGCGAAATTTTGTCACGCTTTGAAAGAGCCGGTTTTAAAATTATTGGAACCAAGATGTTACAGCCCAATAGGGAACATTACTTTGAGCACTACGAAGGTATTGGTACGCTGAAAACTCGCAAAGGCGAGAAGATCTTTGATTACCAGCTCAACACTATGCTTGAAGGTCCAGTGATTGCAATGGTTCTCGAGGGAGTTGAAGCTGTTGAAACTGTTCGCAAGATGGTTGGCGCGACAGAACCAAAGAGTGCGGTACCTGGTACCATCCGTGGTGACTACGCACACGTGTCATACGGTCATGCTGATGCTGCCGGCAAAAGTGTATCGAACATTATCCATGCATCTGCAGAGGTTGATGAAGCCGAGAAGGAAATCGCACACTGGTTCGCTGAAAGCGAACTGCAAGATTACCAAAGTGTTCACGAACATTTCACACAACCTCGCACTAAATAAGACAACCTAAGTAGTGAGCTTTATCGCTCACTATGCCTCGGTAGCTCAACTGGATAGAGCAGATCCGTCCTAAGGATAAGGTTGCAGGTTCGAGTCCTGCCCGGGGCACCAATATAAAAACCGGCCTGAAAGCCGGTTTTTATATTGGTAGCTCGCGTAGCGAGCCTGAACCGTTTAAGGTTCGGTCATCAAATCTGCCCGCAGGAGCTTGCTCCGAAGACAGGTGGAGATGTGCGCCAGCCTGCCCGGCAACAGAGACATTACCCCAATTAACCACTTTTCCTGTAAAATAATCCTTATGGCAGAACCAACACAAAAATACTTTGCTGATCAGTTTGATGACGAAGAAGTCCTGTTTGTATTTCACAAGCATCCAATTGTGATGCGTCTTGGTATTGTGCTGTTCTCGATTGGTCCGTTGCTTGGCGTACTGCCAGCCGCAATTTGGCCGACACTTGGATTTCCGGTCTTCTTTGGGGGGCTTGCGGCTGGGTTCCTACTAGGGGCACTATTGTTTCTGCCTTCATGGATTGCCTGGCACTACAGTGTATTCATTGTCACCGATCAGCGTTTCATTCAGATTACCCAAAAAGGGCTCTTTCATCGCAGTGTCGTCGATATAGGCTTACCGCAGATTCAAATGATTAATTATGAGATAGCTGGTTTGCAGGAAACACTGCTCGGATTTGGTACAATAATGATGCAAACGTATATGGGTGAGTTATTAATCCACGACGTGCATCATCCGGCCAAGATCCAGAAAAAGATGCTCCATATCTTGCGTGACAAGGGGATTATGGCTACTAATATCGGGCTACCATCCCAACAGGAAGAAATTATCGAATCATAATGAAGCACAAAGTTACCCGAATCCTCGCCAAGACCAAACGTCCAACAGAGCAGGAAAAGATTGAACAAGCTGCGGAAATCGCACCACGTATCACCACAACTTCTATCGCAACACACCGTGAAGAGGTACTTTCGAGTGCCCGCAAATACATCTTGCCGCTGCAGCATTCCAAGCACCAGATCGTTATCATCACGTCATCACTTTTTATTGCTGCCGTGCTTGGCTTCTTCGCGTACACCACGATTGCACTCTATAAGTTTCAAAATAACTCAACATTTATGTACCGTGTAACGCAAGTGTTGCCATTCCCAGTTGCCAAAGTTGGCGGTCACTACGTAGCATACGAGAATTACCTATTCGAACTCCGCCACTTTACGCACTACTATGAGAGCCAGCAAAAGACCAACTTTGCTGATCAAGGTGGCCAAGAACAGCTCAAAGATTTCAAACGCCGTTCACTCGATAAAGTCGTCAACGACACCTATGTAAATCAACTCGCCAAGCAGCACAACATTACTGTCAGTGACAAAGAAGTAAACGATGAGGTCACTATTGTTCGCAGCCAAAACCGCCTTGGTAGCAACGATAAAGTATTTGAAGATGTCCTCAAGGATTACTGGGGTTGGTCTGTCGACGACTTCAAGCGAAGTCTCCGCCAGGAGCTACTCGCCCAGAAAGTTGTCTCGGCACTTGATAGTGGTACGCATAGCCGCGCAGACGCTGCGCTTGCACAGCTGAAGGCGGGCGGGGATTTTGCTGCACTTGCCAAGCAGCTCTCAGATGACCCAGCAACCAAAGCCAACGGTGGTGACCTTGGCTACGCCGTTGATCGTGCCGATCGTAACCTTGATGCCAAAGTGACGGAAGCTTTGTTCAAGCTCCAACCAGGGCAATACTCTGGCGTTATTGATGCTGGTGGCAGCCTGGTGATCGTCAAGAACATCGAAGGCAGTGGTGATAAGATTCGTGCTGCTCAGATTGTGTTCACCTACAAAGACATTAATAGTTACGTAAATGACCTCAAGGAACAGAAAAAGTCACAGACGTATATTCACCTCTAAAAGTGATGCGTAGCACTACAAAAACCGCCTTTATTATGGGGCGGTTTTTTTGATTCTGTGGTTGAGACCGACCGGATGGTTACTTCTGCGCCAGTACTCGGAATAAATTCCTGCGTTCTGTCTTGAAGATCAAACCGCGGCTGCGCCGTATCCGGTTCGAATCGCAAGTTCAAGAACTTGCCCAAGAAAAAAGCCCCATCCAGGGATGAGACTTTTTTCTTGGCGGGCCCGACCGGATTCGAACCGGCGATCTCCTCCGTGACAGGGAGGCATGT
>CAYYUY010000006.1:0-58443 GCA_964474995.1 uncultured Candidatus Saccharibacteria bacterium | reverse complement strand
GCTCGAACCCCCGACCCCCTCGGTGTAAACGAGGTGCTCTAGCCAACTGAGCTAATCACCCGGAACTTTGGTGCGCGAGAGAGGACTTGAACCTCCACACCTTGCGGCACTACCACCTCAAGGTAGCGTGTATACCAATTTCACCACTCGCGCATATATTTAAGGAACCCTGCTATAGTAGCATTTTACAGAGAAAACTCAAGCTTTACGCCGAGGTTTTTTACCAAAACCACCCCACCTATAGCGCTGCGTAAATGACGTCAGGCCTATAAATGCCACGACAGCCCATATAACATTCACTACAACGCTTATAAATGCGTGGTAATGGAACTGGTACACCACGAGAAGAATCGCACCAACGAGATTATCAAGTTCATAGACAACTGAACGATTTTTCCACTTGCCAATGCTAGTGCGATAAAATCCAAGTAGAATCAAGAAAGCGCCAACTGAACCAACTATGTTGTAGCTTAAATCCTGAGTCACCACTAGCTCCGCGGCATATGTTGATAGAAGTGAGAAAGATTATATTCTTGACGTACTAATGGCTTGATGTCATCAATCTGTACGTTGACTTTCACACCAGTGTTCAGCGTGCCGTATGGGTCAAATATCTGCTTGACCTTTGTGAAGAGCTCATAGATATCAGGGCCATATAATTTCTCGAGAAATGGACCGCGCATGCGCCCGTCATTATGCTCACCGGTCGTTGTACCACCCATGGCAATGACCATATCGTAGTATTCGTCAATCAACCGGAAGACCTTTTGGCGATCACCAAGTTGGCTCAAGTCCAGAAACGGCTGCATGTGTAAATTGGCGTTACCAGCGTGTCCCCACACTGCAACTTGAAGATTATATTTCTTGAATAATTCGTACACTTTTTCGAGATATTCACTAAATCGGCCAACTGGTACTACGCCGTCTTCTATGATCGGAAGTGGTTTTGCAGAACCTTCAGAATGGGCCAATATCGATGCGGCAGCATGGCGAATCTTCCAAAGTTCATCCTTCTTGGCTTGGTCAGATTCGATTTGGTACGGAATCTCGAGTTTACCTAGCATTTTGGTGGTCTTTTTGACAAGACGCTTCTGTGTCCGTTCAGATGGTGTGTCAAATTCAATGAGCAATACTATCTTTGGGAATGGACTATCTATGACACCTTTGAGTTGATTAGGATTGTGGTCTTGTACAAAGTTCAGCAAGTGATCGTCAACCATCTCAATCGCCGATGGCACTTCGGGTAGTTTGCGGAGTTCTTGGACCACCTCTTCGGCAAGTTGGATACTATCAACAAATGCCGCAATCAGTGTACTGTTCGGATTGTGTGCTTCTGTCTCGAGAATTGCCTCTGTGACAATACCAAGTGTACCTTGTGAGCCAACCAGGAGTGGTGTCAGATCAAACGAGCCATCTTTGCGCTTCACGTCACCGAGTGCATAGCCAGCAGAGTTTTTGGTAACATCAAGATTGGCGGATTTTATCAGATCATTGCTCTCTTCTATGAGCGTATCGAGACTCCGATAAACTTCTCCCTCAAAGGTTGCCAGGCCAAGCTTTTTGCTTAGTTCACGCTTAGACAAGCGATGTGTTTCAATGATTTCCCCGTTGGCGAGTACAATACGCAGACTCTTTACGAAATCGCGGGTCGCCCCGTACTTAATCGTCTTCTCGCCAGCGGCATTGTTGGCTATCGCCCCACCGACTGTACTGTACTCAAGAGAAGCCGGGAACGGTGGCAAGAAACGATTATGCGTATAAAGCGCCTGTTGCAGCTTGCCATAGTTGATGCCTGGTTCAATCGTCACATCACCTGTTTTTCCATCAAGCTCAAGGATGCGGTTCATGTGCGCAGGAAATACCATTATTACACCGGTACCGATTGCGGCACCACTCTGATCAGTACCAGCACCACGAGCAGTTATCGGAATGACACGGCCGCGTTCAGCGAGCTGCCAACAAAACCGAGCAGTTTTGCGGACATCATTTTCATTACGAGGGTATACCACCATCGCTGGCGGGATACTAAAGATGCTACCATCAGTCGAGAAATAGCGACGAGCGTCTATTCCAGTCATGACTTCGCCCATAAGGTGTTCTTGCAGATAATGTGCGACTTTATTCATCGATGTGGTCTGTTCCTGATTACAAAAGCATTAGCGTGGTCTAGGGGATATGATAGCACAAAAATTGCTTGGTATGACACGCGCTACAGATGAAATTGCACCGAGCGCTAAACCAAATAAAAAAGGCCCCGTGGAACCTTCTTTATTTGGTACGCGAGAGAGGACTTGAACCTCCACGTCCTTGCGGACACTGGCACCTGAAGCCAGCGCGTCTACCATTCCGCCACTCGCGCGTATCACCATTTGAACTAAAATATCGTATCACTTTAGAGATAAAACAGGAAGTGGGCTAATTTGAGACTCTTGCCTGGCGAATCATCCAATTCTGGACATTGTTATAACGATCGTCGACTGTATTAATAGTCAGTGGATCAAAACCAGCTAGGATGCCACGTGTCACATATAAGTAGCGTGGTTCATATAGAGCCAGTGCGGGTGCATCGGCACGCCATGCATCAAGGAATGGCTTGTACTTGACTGCTCGAAGCATTGGATCAGTACGAGTGCGTCCTGCCTCAAGTGCCTTGTCTGCAACAGCTGATTTATATTCAGAAAAGTTTACGCGATTAGCAGCACGGAGATCAGCCTGTGAACTGTGCCAGTATGCGAACACGTCTGGGTCTGGACCAATTGAGATTCCATAGAGTAATGCATCATACGAGTGCGTAGCAACTGTTGCCTGCAGATCTTCATCTGATTGGAGTTGTACACTCACCTTTACGCCAATTGCAGCCCACGCAGCCTGTAAACGCTGGGTAACATACGCATACTCACTGCCGCTCTGAGAGCTAAGGCCAAATTGCAAGATCTTACCGTTCTTGACCCTCACACCATCCTTATCCTTAACCCAGCCGTCATCATCAAGTGATTTGTTGGCGGCTGTGATATCAAATGGTAACTCAGCGGCCGTTTTGTCAAAACCAATATGAATCGACAGAAGTGGTTCTTTGGCTGCCACAACAGGGTACCCAAGCCCCTTGATCAAGGCTGCTTGATTCACCGATTGCACGAGCGCTTGGCGAACTTTTGCATCGTCAAGTGGAGCTTGTGACGTCTTGAAAAAGACCATCACTTCACCAGCTATCGGCACGCTATGTTCGTGAACCGATGTATCCTTAGCAAATGTATCTGGTAAGGCTTCAAGGCCACTCATAGCTGTTAACTCGTGTCGGTCAAAGCTCTGAATCATACGAGATTCGTCGAGGAACGAACGAATGACAAAGCGCTGCAGCCTCGGGACACCGTCATGATAGTGACTATTTGGTACGAGTGCGATTGTGCCCTCTCGGGTTTCCGGCGTATCACCCGAGATCTCTATCTGATCCCACGAGAACGGACCTGCACCCACTGGGAAGACTGTGTTAAATCGTGACGCACGAAGCTGTGAAACAGGCGTAGAGGCTAGCAAATGCTTTGGTATCAGGCCATTCGTCAGCGAGTACGGGAACGACGCTAATACGTTTGGTAGCGTAAAGGTGATCGTCCGATCATCCGTGGCGACGACCTTGATACCCTGCCAGCTCGCAAATAGCGGGGATTTGGCATCGGGATTTTGAATCGTCTCATAAGTAAATACTACGTCTTGTGCGGTAAGTGGCTGTCCATCTTGCCAAACAAGATTAGGACGGAGTGTGACGGTATACGTTGTGCTCTTGTCATCCAGCGTCCAGCTTTGTGCTAAATCACCAACCAACTTGTTTGATTGGTCATATTTTAGCAGCCCAGCAAATATGAGCCGTGACACCGCACCATCGACTGGACCAGTGGCATACAACGGGTTTGCGTCGGTAAATGCACCGACAACGCCCTCAGTAAAGATCCCTCCAGGGACAGGACGGAGCGTCTGATAGTACTGGCTCATAGTGGTAAATTGGTAAATCACGCCGCCGATAAGTAGCGCAAACAGCAGTATCCAACCAAAAACGAACCGGCGAACCTCAGTTAACCGGCTGAGCCGTTTAAAGAAATGCTGCTCAAGTGTCTCTTCAGCCTGAATACCCAGATCTTCGACCTGTCGTTTCCGCTGTCTGACCTTTCGCCGCCACCGAAGGCGAGTGGTTCTGCTTATCATGTAGTCTTTCGGTACCTAGGCAACAATGCCAATTGCAATCGATGCTACGAACACAAAGGCAACAATAATTGTTATTTGGTGCAGTGTCTTGTCCGAACCGCGACGTACTGTGTTTACTTCACCGCCACCACCAAGTCCAGCACCAAGGCTTGCGCCACGGGTTTGTACCAAGACAAGTAGTGTCAGCAGTAACATTGATCCAATAGTAATGTAGTTATAGATGCTCATCGATCCTCCAAAATGGTCGTTACTAGATAGTTTACCAAGCCAATGATCATACCGGCAAGCATTGCAGCGCCAAAATTGGTCACATGAAGTGCTGGATAGAGCTTACTGGCCAATACAATCATGAGTCCATTGATCACAATCATGAACAAGCCAAGGCTAAATAACAGGGCTGGTAGCGACAATATGATCACAATTGGCTTGATAACGCCGTTAACGATTGCCAGTATCAAACCAGCAATAACAATCACACCAATACGGCTATTGTAGCTAACGCTGTCACCAAGTAGGCCGGCGGCAACCCAGAGGCCAAGTCCACAAACGAACCAGCGAATCAAAAAACGTGCAATTGGACCATATTTCATTACTTAAAGCTTACCTTACATTAATCTGAGTGTCGAAAACAACTATCATACCTAGTATAGCTCCCTTGGTAGCCCCGCTGATAGCACTTCGGCTCCCTGCTCGGTGATGAGAATATCATCCTCTATACGAATACCAATCCCCTCTTCTGGGATGTAGATACCAGGCTCAACTGTTAGCACCATACCAGCCTCAAGCGGTCGGTCATAATCACCAATGTCATGTACATCAAGGCCGAGGAAGTGTGAAGTTGCATGTGGATAATACGTCCTCACCGCGTCGTGCTCTATCACCTTGATAAGCCCGAGTTCTCGTAGCTTCTCACCCATATAATGTTCTATTTGCTTCTCATAATCGTGCATGATCACACCAGGTTTTAGCAGTTCAGTGGCATATTTCTGCACATCAATGACCGCTTCCCATACTTGCAGCTGACGTTTTGTTGGCTCGGAGGCTGCATAGGTACGCGTGATATCAGCAGCATAGTTTGAGATTTCAGCGCCAACATCAAGCAGTACCAAATCACCTGTAGTCATAGCTGCATTATTCGTAACGTAGTGTAGTGTACATGCGTTGGCGCCAGCAGCCACGATTGGCGCATATGCGTGCTGCGCATTGGATTTCCGAAAACCCGCAGAAATAGCCGCTTCGACTTCATACTCATAATCAAACTTATCAAATCCTTTTCGGTGCAATTTCTTGAGCGTGGTTGCAGTGACTTGAATTGCGGTTTTGATTGCGGCCAGCTCTTGCGGTTGCTTGATGCTACGCATCCGTGTCAGGTGCGGCCTGAGATCAAGTAACTCGAGGCTATCGTTACTTTTCTGTATCCGCGTAGCTAGTCGCCGGCGTGATGGATTGGTGTACATACCATGAGTTTCAACATACTCTGTTGGCGCTGCGAGCACCGCCACGTGATGCACTTTTTTGAGCCTTGAATCGAGCTGCTTCCAGCCAGTCTTTTCGTCTAGAATATCTTCAATGCCCGAGCATTCCCGAAACGCTTCGACATCAAGCTGACCATCAAACGCCTCACGGCTGTCACTGCGACCAGGAACAATCAAGTACTCTTTGTGTTTATCTATCACCAAAATAAGATCTGGATCTTCGAGACCAGTCAAATACCAAAAATTGCTATCTTGGCGAAACGGAAAGGTTGAGTCGCTATTGCGCTGCAGTAGACCATTGGCAGTCAACACAATCGGCGCGGTACCAGTAAAAAGGCTCCGTAGCCGTTCACGATTTCCCTTAAAGAAGGATGCATCAAACAAGTTGTTACTCATTACAGCCTATTAGTATAGCACCCCAAAATATGTTCACGCGGCAGTGTGTGGGGCCGGACCATCAAGTACTACGTATTTTTTGAGTAAAGCTGCTTTCTTGGCACCAACTGTCTCAGCAAGCTGGGCTTCACTGGCGGCTGCAATCCCACGAACGCTTCCATAAGTCTTGAGCAGTTTTTTGCGTGTCGCCGGGCCAATAGTTGGCACGTCATCAAGCATACTTGCCGTCTGTCGTTTCATCTTCAAGACTGAATGATAGCTCACGGCAAAACGGTGTGATTCATCGCGAATACGCTGTAATAACTTCACGAGGTTGGTAGTGTGCGGCAAGTTCAGTAGTACAAAATCTTCCGTCTCGGTACTATAACCGTCCATTTTATGCAGTATTTGTGTATCAACAATCACTCCCGAGCGGTGTAGTTCCACCACTACCTGCTCTTCGCGCTTGGCGAGTCCAATGAACGGTATTGATTGCTGGCCAAGCTCATCGCGAGCTTTGAGCGCTGCATCCAGCTGGCCCTTGCCGCCGTCAATGAGCATCAAACTTGGTTTGCCCCACTTTTTGAGGTTTTGCTCGGACAAACGTCGTTTGATAGTTTCATTCATATTATAAAAATCGTTGTTGTGATCGAGCTTGGTCTTGAACTTACGATATTCGCCCTTGTTGCTGACTCCATTCGTAAACACCACCATACTGGCCACTACATCGGTACCTTGCATATGAGAGATGTCATACCCTTCAATACGTCGCGGATATTCTTTTAATTGCAACAGATCGACGAGTTCAGTCAACGCATGATCTTTACTGATATCCATAAACTCTTTATCGCTAAAGATAATTTGTTTGCCAAGATTCTGCAGCGCCATTACTTGATTGCGTCGTTGAGCTGCTTCTTCAAATTGCGACAATTTCGCAAATTGTTTCATTTCACGCTCCAAATCTCTGAGAATACTGGTCCGCTTGCCTTCAATGACGGCGATAAGCTTACGCAAATTTGCACGGTAATCTTCCAAGCTTGTTCTACCCTCTTCAAGCCCAGGGTCAAGGCCGAGATGGTAATACAACGTGGCACGTTTTTGGCTAGGCATACGGCTCACAGAGTATGGGAAGATACGCCGTAGATACTTGAGGGCCGTTCGTACGCCAGCCGTACTCAGGTATGGACCAAAATAGCGGGCGCCATCATCAAGCGGCCGCCGTGTTGTAGTGACCGTCGGGTGGTCAGCATCATAATCAATCCGCACATAGCTCATTGACTTATCGTCACGAAGCAAAATATTATACCGAGGCATGTAACGACGTATCATTTCCGCCTCAAGGAATAGAGCCTCTAGCTCGCTCTCGACCACCATCCAGTCCGTGTCGGCGATCTCAGCCACCAACGCATCGGTCTTTGGGTCCCGTGTACGTGACTTCTGGAAATACTGACGTACACGGTTATTTAGTACCGCGGCTTTACCGACATAGATAATATGCCCGGCAGCATCCTTGTGAAAATACACGCCTGGTTCTTTGGGGAGCTCCTTTAGCTTCTGAGCCAAAACATCATTCATAACTACTCTATGATAGCTCAAAAAGCGCAGTAGGAGCTACGCGGCTACTGCTACTGCCTGAATACGACAGGCATCCGTGTGGTACAAAAGCGCTGGGTCTTGCTTGCAATTATCACAAATAAGCACCAGGTCGTTACAGCTCTTGAGGGCGCAATTTTCGTAACTGCTCGTCTTTGCCTGACAGTGAATACATTCACCGATATCAACTGCTTTGTCAGAAAATTTCATACCCATACGATCATCAAAGACGTACAGAGAACCTTCCCATAAACCGTCATCCTTATACGTTTCACCGTATTTTACAATGCCGCCGTCTATCTGATAGACCTCACCAAAGCCACGTTTTTTCATGAGTGAGCTCAGCACTTCGCAGCGAACACCACCCGTACAATACGTCACGATTGGTTTGTTTTTAATATCATCATATTTGCCGCTATCAAGCTCGGCCGCAAAGTCACGTGTTGTTCGCACGTCAGGGACAATCGCGTTCTTGAACTTACCCACTTTTGCCTCATAGGCATTGCGGCCATCAAAAAACACGACATCATCACCGCGCTCTTTTATGAGCTGGTGAACCTGCGCAGGCTTCAGATGCTTACCACCACCTATCACACCTTTTTCATCAACTTCAAGTTCATCAGGCGCGCCAAAAGTAACAATCTCGTCACGGACTTTGATGCTCAAACGCGGAAAATCATTACCCGTCCCGTCAGACCACTTAAAGCCAGTTCCCTTAAATGCTGGGTAGGCTTTTGTCTCCTTGACATACGCTTTGACAGCATCAATATCCCCACCGACAGTACCATTGATACCATGTTTGGATATCAGAATACGACCTTTGAGATTGAGTCGTTCACAGAGATTACGCTGCCACAAACGAATCGCTTCAGGATCGCTGAGTGGTGCGAATTTGTAGTAGAGGATTATTTTTTGCACCTAGACAGTATATTACAGGGGTGGTATAGTTGTCGATACTACTTTAACTAATGGAAAGGGCGACACATGATTATGCAGCTATATACCGAGCTTCCACCGTTCGCTCGTTCCCTATAACTCTTCACACGTACTTGTACCAAACTGGGACGTCCCCAGGTGCACTAAACCTAAAGTAACAAAAATAATCTAACCCCACGCACAGTTCATTGGAGGGCTGTGTCATGAATAAAAACATGCAAACTATGCGCCTTTTTTGGCGATTCAGTGCAGCATACCCGGTGCGCTTCACACTCATGCTCCTGCTACCCATTACCACGGTAATAGCCGGAGCCTTTGTTGGACCCTACATCATTGCCCACTTTTTCAGCCTGCTGCAGTCCGGCCAGACAATTGACATATCAGACGCACTTCCGTTACTGATTGCCTACATTGCTACCCAGATTTACGGTGACGTGCTTGGCTGGCGTATCGTACTACTTTGCACCTGGACAGTTGAGACTGCAGCTCAGCGTGACCTGCTGCGCAAGATTTTCAAAAATCTGACCGACCAGAGTATGTCATTTCATAACAACCGTTTTGGCGGCTCAATCGTCTCACAGACCCAAAAGCTCTTTGGGGGCTATGAGCGCTTCACCGATACTATGGTATTCCAGGTAATTCCGATTATTACCAGCATCGTGGCTGCTGTCAGCATCTTGCTGTTTATCTTCTGGCAATATGCAGTTGCGTTGCTGGTTGTCTGTTTGATCTTCTTAGTATTCGTCATCTATGGTACCAAGCGCATGTCAAAGCGTAACGTACTGGAATCACAAGCAAGTACGGCACTGACCGGTCGCCTGGCAGACGTCGTTACCAACATGCTGGCCGTCAAAAGCTACGCCCGTGAAGACGATGAGCTTGCAGGTTACAACGAAAAGTTATCTGTTTGGCGCGGTCGAGCACTTGATACTATGCGTAGCTTCTTGGGGCTCAGCGCTGGATATTCAACCCTCATCGCAACGCTCAACAGCCTCGCGATTATCATGTCGCTCATCGCCGTTCAGCAACACGTAATTAACGCTGGTGTTGTCTATCTATGTATTGCCTATACCTTTACCGTCACGCGCCAATTATGGGAAATGAACAACGTCGGGCGTAACTTCAACCGCATCATGGGTGACTCATACGATATGGTTGAGATTCTTGATCTTGAACCAGAGATTAAGGATCCTGAACGCCCAGAAAAGTCGCGAATCGTTCGCGGTGGCATCGTCTTCGATAACGTCACCTTTGCACATGATGGACAGAAGCCACTGTTCAATAGCCTCAACATTCGTATCAAACCAGGCGAAAAAGTTGGCCTGGTTGGTCATTCCGGTTCAGGCAAAACCACCCTCACAACACTCCTTATGCGCTTCAACGATATTCGATCAGGCAGTATCCAAATTGACGGCCAAAATATCACCGCAATTACGCAGGCTGAGCTACGGTCGCATATTTCTTATGTCCCTCAGGAGCCGTTACTCTTTCACCGTAGCATCCTTGAGAACATCCGATATGGCGAACCAACTGCGACCGCAAAGATCGTCAAAAATATCGCAAAAATGGCGAACGCAGCAGAATTTATTGAGAAGCTCCCAGAAAAGTACAAAACAATGGTTGGTGAGCGTGGCGTAAAACTATCTGGCGGACAGCGCCAACGTGTGGCCATTGCACGAGCAATGATCAAGAACGCGCCAATTCTTTTGCTCGACGAAGCTACCAGCGCACTTGATAGTGAAAGCGAGGAGCTTATCCAGGACGCGCTATGGACACTTATGGAGGGTCGCACGGCAATTGTGATCGCCCACCGTCTCAGCACTATTCAAAAAATGGACCGCATCATCGTTATGCATGATGGATCCATTATCGAAGAAGGCAGCCACAGCGAATTAATTCGCCAAAATGGTGCCTACGCCAGACTGTGGACCAAGCAATCCGGTGGATTCATGGAAGAATAAAAAAACGGCTCGTGATAGAGCCGTTTTTTATATGTATGTAAGAGAAAGTCTACTCTTCTTCGTCCTTAGCCTTTGGAGCTTCAGCATCAGTAGATTCTTCAATCTCAGGAGTACCAGCATCAGCAGCTAGGTCAGCAGCTGACGCATCAGCTTCTGCGATTTGGTCTTTTGGCATTTCAACAAATGCAATCTGTGCTTCTGCATCAGTTAAAATTGTCACACCACTTGGCGCCTTGAGGTCTGATACATGTAGCTTGTCGCCTACCTGCGCAAGTGTGGTTGCATCGGCTTCAAGCTGATCAGGCAAATCACGTGGCAGTGCTTCAACTTCTACGACATCGATCTGCTGCAACACAAGCAGGCTGAGCTTCTCAGCTGGAACTTCACCCACTAACACAACAGGAATTTCTGCGGTTACTTTTTCGTTTTGCTTGATCGCCTGGAAGACTACGTGTCGAACCGTGTGCTTCTTTGGCTCAAAATCAACATCCTTAATAAGCGTGAGATGCTTCTTGCCACCAACAGTTAAATCAACTGGGTGGTGCTTGCCCGCGCTCGCAAAAGCCTTACTAATTGCAATGAAGTCACCAGATACATGGATTGAGGCCTTACCATGATCATGAATAACGGCTGGTACTCGACCGCTGCCGCGTAAGTGGGTGAGGCCCTTACCGATTACTGTTCGTTCTTCTAGTGTCAAAGATATTTCCTGACTCGTCATTTCACGTCCCCTTCGGTATAAGTTGGCTCTGTACCTACCTATTATAGCAAACTGGTGTGGACCGATGACAGTAAACCAGCTACCCTATGAGTATGCTTGATCCAGCACAGATTATTTCTACCGGTGGTTTACTGCTCATTACAGCCATTATTTTCAGCGAATCAGGGTTATTAGTTGGTTTCTTCCTTCCTGGTGACACACTGCTTTTTGCGGCTGGGTTTTTTGCATCTCAGGGTAAATTATCTTTGCCTATACTGCTCGTCTGTTTGATCACTGCCGCCATCCTTGGGTACTACGTTGGCTACAAGATTGGCCAGCATCTTGGTCCGCGTCTCTTCAAGAAAGATGGCTTGTTCTTTCGTCATGAATACGTCGAACGCGCAGAGATATTTTTCAACAAACATGGTGGTAAAGCCACCATGTTTGCACGATTTGTCCCAATCGTACGCACTATTGCACCCGTTCTGGCCGGTGTTGCCAAGATGCCGCTCAAGACCTTCTGGCTCTATAACATAATTGGTGGTGCTATTTGGGTCAGCGCCATAACACTCCTCGGCTACAAACTCGGTGAGCATGTCCATAACATTGATCAATATATTTTGCCGGTTGTTTTGGCGGCAACCGTCTTTAGCTTTGGACCAACGCTGTACCACATTCTCAGTGATCAAAAAATCCGCGCGGCACTGATCCAAAAGATCAAACAGCCGTTTCGTAGATAATATTATTTATTTGTTGTCTTGCGCTGCCAGTAGCCAGGCAACAGTGTTGGCATAGTTCCAAGCTTGTGTAGTTCGGCTTTTAGCCGTCGATCGGATTGGTGAAGCCACAGTGCCTCTAACAGGTCGTGATTTTTGAATGGGTTCTCAAGCGTTTTGATAGTTGGATCTTTCGAAATATATTCAGCTTTCTGCGCCAGCCGCATACCAAATACTCCGACCTGCCCTAGCAAGTATTGCTGTGTTCTATTTACAGCCCCAGATTCTGAAACCGGTCGGTTTGCAGTACCAATCTCTTGACGAGCCGCGTACAAGATAAACTCAAGCCGACCCACGAAATATGCTGGGTCATAGCGCATTTTCTCAGTCCACCGTTCATACTCGCTTACAATATCGGCTGGTTCATCATGAAACACTTCGAGCACTTCACGATACGAATCAGGATGAAATACACTATGCCCAAGCCAAACATATGTCTCATATGCCATGCCTGATACATTGACACGTGAATCTATACCCCCACCCAAATGGATGTTGGTGCCTGGACTGTTCATAGCATCCGTTTTAGGAAATGACCAGTGGAGGACTCTTTGGATTTTGCAATGTGTTCTGGCGTACCCTCGGCAATCACGTAACCGCCCTTAGCGCCGCCTTCGGGTCCCATATCGATAATCCAGTCAGCGTTCTTGATAACATCCAGGTTGTGTTCGATCACGACCATACTATTGCCTGTATCAACAAGTGCGTGCAATACACCCAATAATTTGTTGACATCTTCCATGTGGAGCCCGGTAGTTGGTTCGTCAAGGATATACAACGTACGGCCAGTTGGTCGTCGAGAAAGCTCGGTGGCAAGTTTGATGCGCTGTGCCTCACCACCAGATAGTGTTGTGGCTGGCTGGCCAAGCTTGATATAGCCCAGACCGACTTCAACCATCGTCTGCAGTTTACGGGCAATGCCTGGGATGTTTTCAAAGAAAGTAAGTGCATCTTCAGTCGTCATTTCGAGTACATCACTAATCGTCTTGCCCTTGAAATGAATCTCGAGTGCTTCGCGGTTGTAGCGTTTGCCGTGACAAACTTCACACGGTACGTAGACGTCTGGCAAAAAGTGCATTTCAATTTTTATAATGCCATCACCTGCACAGTTTTCACAGCGTCCGCCCTTGACGTTGAAACTGAAACGACCAGGGTTATAACCACGAAGTTTGGCTTCAGGAGTTGATGCAAACAGTTCACGAATTGGCGTAAATAGTCCTGTGTACGTTGCCGGGTTAGACCGTGGCGTACGGCCAATTGGTGACTGATCAATGATCACTGCCTTGTCGAGATGTTCAATACCCTCGATGTCATCATGCCTACCAGGAACTGAACTACTACGCATCAGGCGAGCAGATAGTTCCTTGGCAAGAATGTCGTTGATCAGACTTGATTTGCCAGAGCCAGATACACCACTCACGACAACGAGCTCACCCAGTGGAATTTCTACGGTTACATTCTTGAGGTTGTTTTCCTTGGCACCTTTGATGACGAGCGATTTGCCATTACCCTTACGACGCTTCTTTGGTGTCGGGATTTCCTTTTTACCAAGTAGGTATTGCCCGGTAATACTCTTTGGATTATACGCAACTTCATCAGGTGTACCTTCGGCAATAATTTCACCACCGTGTACACCAGCACCTGGACCAATATCTACCAGGTAGTCCGCCGTGCGAATCGTATCTTCGTCGTGTTCAACCACTAGAACGGTGTTACCAAGGTCACGAAGGTGCTTGAGTGTTGCAATCAGACGTTCATTGTCGCGCTGATGCAAACCAATGCTTGGCTCGTCCAGCACATATAACACACCCTGCAAGCCAGAACCAATTTGTGTCGCCAAGCGAATACGCTGTGCCTCACCACCAGATAATGTCACCGCACTACGGAGCAAGTTCAGGTAGCTCAGACCAACATCATCCATGAATTTCAGACGAGCAGATACTTCTTTGATAACCTGCACGGCAATTTTGGTATCTTTGGCGTTAAGGTCGAGCTTGTTGAAATAGTCGATAGCCTCAGTAATCGAAAGTTCACAAATATCCATGATAGAAAAGTCGTTGACCGTAATCGCCAGCACCTCTGGCTTCAAACGACGACCATTACAAGTATTGCAAGGACGCTCTCGCATGAAACGCTCAATATCACGACGCATGAAGTCACTTTCGGTTTCCTTGTGACGTCGTTCGAGGTTCGGAATCACACCTTCGTAAGTGGTATCAAATGCACGGCCAGAGCCAAGATTGACGCTATACACATCGTTGCCAGTTCCATACAGAATACGATTTAGGTCTTCTGGTTTGAGCTGTGCGGTTGGGACCTGCAAGCTAAAGCCGTACTTTTCAGCTACGGCTTGCATCTTCTTGGTATACCAGGCGTCAGCATTGATACGATTGAACGGACGAATAGCCCCCTCAGCAATTGTCAGGCGACCATTAGGTATCACCAACTCAGGATCAACCTCAAGCCGCGAACCGAGGCCCGTACAGACCGGACACGCACCATGTGGGCTGTTGAAACTAAAGGTTCGTGGTTCGAGCTCAGGAATTACCACATCAGGGTGATCAATACATGCGTACCGCAAACTGTAGGCGTGCTCTGCTTCATCATCAGCGTTAACAACTTTCAATTTGCCATCAGCAATTTCCAGTGCTTGTTCAATACTCTGGCTCAGGCGGCCAAGGCTGGCTTCGTCGTTAACCAAACGGTCAACCACAACGTCGATAGTGTGTTTGTAGTTTTTATCGAGCTCGGGGAATTCATCGAGTGAATAGACGACGCCATCAACACGTACACGAGCAAACCCAGCACGCAAGTACTGTTCGGGCACGTGTTCGAATGCGCCCTTTTTGTCGATGACAATCGGTGCCAAAATCATCAAGCGAGTGCCTGCTCCATGACTTGCAACTTGGTCAACAATCGCCTGAGTAGTCTGACGCGTCACTGGTTTGCCACAAACAGGACAATGCGGCGTGCCGATACGAGCAAACAATAGACGGAGGTAGTCATAAATCTCGGTTACCGTTGCAACAGTTGATCGTGGGTTACGGCTGGTTGATTTTTGATCGATGCTAATTGCCGGAGAAAGGCCATCGATCTGATCAACATCAGGCTTCTCCATAAGTCCCAGGAACTGACGAGCATATGAGCTCAGGGATTCGACATAGCGACGCTGACCTTCGGCATAGATAGTGTCAAAGGCTAGCGACGATTTGCCAGAACCACTGAGGCCAGTGATGACCACCAGCTTGTTCCGCGGCAGCGTCACATTGATGTTTTTTAGGTTGTGCTCCCGGGCACCCTGTACGACAATATTCTCACTCATAAAGCTGCACTAGTATACCCGATAACAGAGTATTTTTCTAGTGTGGGATGCCATTTGCAGGAACAAATGGCTGACTATAGCTATTGCCAACGACCAATTCTCCGAGCGTCAGCGTCGTCACGCCCGCAGCCCTAAAGTGATCTTCAACGATATCAAGTACTCCATTTCGATGTGCCGCACCAAGGTCGAGTAAATCACCGCTCCTACCATAGCGAAGAAAGCTTACATGGTCTGGACGTTCTACATTCAGTTCTGCTGCATGCACGGCACCGAGTACATCCTCTACAAGCTCGGATTGATCCATGAGTGTACTGGTAGCTTCAGAGACTGCCAGCCGACCCACGAGCTTGCGGCCAGCATACCGCCCACCGCTCCAGCGGTTGCCAAACCATGCAAAATCACCAAATGGCACTTCGAGTGAATCTGGCTGTGTATCTCGTTGGTGTTCAAATCGTTCCACAAGACGCCCGAGCTCAAATCCACGGGCCACAAGCCCCAAATTAAGCGCTCGTCGTACGTGCGTACGCTGCACGAATGTTACGCCCATATCATCGGCAATCATAACTTCCGCTGACTCTTTTCGTGTTTGGCCCAAGAACCCAGTAATATCTTTCTGAGCCCCGCGTAATACTTCACGAATTTCTGATTCGCTTTCATCAGTCAGTGGGCGATAAATACCAAAGACTTCCTTGCCAACGCGCCTTTTATAGCTCGGTCTGTCTTCCTTGTTGCAGATTAAATCACCTCGTATACGGCCTGATCTCATAATCCTACCACTCTACTCGTTTTATGATTTTTGACAAACAACATGTAAACCTCCAAGTATTATTGCGTCAGGAAATACAACCGGGTCAACACCACCCGAAAGCCCAAACATATCTGCATCTGAGCGTTGTCGTTCCATTACCGTATTGAGCATAAAATCAGATGGGTTTTCTGCAAGTAACCCACGATCATCAGGACTGAGATATTGAGGCTGCACTTCGCCAATCGCAACTCGTGCTTCCATCCGCACCACGTTTTCTCTGCCAGCGCTAATGCCGGGATATGTGTCGCGAATATACTCCTCGGCAACGGCCCTATCACCGTGCAAACGATAATCATCCTTAGCAAGTTGAATTGCCAACTCTTGATCATCCCTGCCTTGCAGTACAAATGGCTCACGCGGATCCGCAATCAAAAACTCGCCATGTGGATGGCGAGCGAGATTTTGATTTAGTTCGGTTTCAAAGTCACGGCGGGCGGCTTCGGTAATAATACCTTTTTTATCGACGCCGATGATTTGCTTGAGTGCCGATTCGAGCATCACCAGCCTTACACCGAGACGGCCGATGGGTTGATACTGCACAAAGTCGGCAGTGTTTTGTTCTAGTACCTGGAGGGCGTGCACAAATTCTGACTGATTCGGCTCAACGCTTCGTGCGATGTGGCATTCATAGTGGACTGACGGTGACTTCTGGGGCGCTTTGGGTACGAGGTACGGCTTAGTAAGCACCGTAAACCCCCTGCCATTCTTGGCCAGCTATAGTAACTCTATAATTCAAAACAATAGACCGCATATCGCCCCAATGTTTCTCCACCACAATGTTTGCTTTTATAGCCCTCTGCTATAACCGAAGTGTACGCCCCCCATAAGCGGAATGCAATAAGTTACCCACATTCTGCACTCATAGACAGAAACTGTATACTACAGCTGTGAAACAACGACCATTATTCAAACGGATTGCCATCGATGTACTCGGATTTTTGTTGATTTTAGCTGCCATACCTATCGGTTGGCTCCCGGGTCCTGGCGGCATTCCCGTACTTATTCTTGGCCTCAGTTTACTCGCGACAAATCACGAATGGGCCGAGCGATTACTTGAACGCGTCCGCGCCAAAGGCCAATTACTTGGCGATAAGATATTCGGCGATAGCCCACATGTAAAATGGCTCGTTGATCTTATTGGAATCCTGTTTATAACCGCAGCGGTACTTATTTTAGTCCTTGCCACTCGCAGTCTCACCAAGACCGTTGCCATATCGCTCGTCATCACTGGACTTGTGCTGTTCCTCGGTAACCGGAAGCGTTACCAGCGCATCAAATCCAAGCTCTCCCGTAAAGCGTAAGCTTCATACAACTTAGTTGCTTTATTTGCAACTTTATGTATAATTAGCTCAAATTCATTGAGGTTTCTACTATGGAGCAAATCATCATTGCGGGGTACATCCCCTTCACTAATATTCAAATCACATTCGGTGGCTTTGCCGTTGTCGTCTGCGTGATACTAGCTAGCTGGTTCTTCTGGTCGCTTGATATTCGTCTCAAACACCCTGAACAGCCTATGCTGCCAACCATTAGCCCCGACTTCTAGGCTTCGTCAATTACGGGCATAATGCTTTGACCGTAAAGCTGTAATTCCTCAAGTAAAAAGCGCTTATCAGCTGATAGATCGGGTTCTTTGGCAAGCTCGGCAAGTCGATTAAAAAACTTGGCAAGTCGACTGGTATCTTTGCCGCCAAGCAGTCTGTCTTCACGGAATTTTTCCCAAGCCGCCCGCTCTTCAGCACTAAGTGAATTACGGAAGTTTCGTGCTTTATACAGCGGCAATAGCTGTTTGAGCCGTCCATCTTTGAAGGTCATATCTAAATCAGCCAGACCACTTGCATCCGCCACACGTACTACGCGCATCTTAGTACGATCTTGATCACCAAAAAATCCATCATACAATTGTGCATCAACTTCTTTTTCTTCATTGATGTACTTGAGTTCTTGTGTCTTTTCGAGAACATCAAGTGCTTCTAGTAGCTTTGGTCCAAAATTAGCTACTCGCAACTTAGTAAGGTTCTTTTGGACATTCTCGAGATCAATCTGTAACCTTTTCGCACTATCTGCGTCAAGCACACCAAGCGGTGCTACGGCTGGGCATTTGTTGTATTGAAGCGTTTTGACTGGCAGCCGTAACCCTGGCTCGTCTCGGCGACGACGCCATGCCTCAACAAGTTCAGGTACTGTTAACTTCATGAACTCGTCTGGATCATTCCGAAGATCAAACACCAGGCTTCCTTGTCGTTTTGGATGTTTGGCGACAGCCACAACTGGGCTCGTCTTTTGGAATTCACTAGCATATTTACCTGAACTATACAGAAACGGCTCACCACCACCCACAAGCTGGTCAACTTCTTTTTTGCCACGCATTTTTAAAAGATAGCTAAACAGTTTGGGTTGTTTAGTCTGAATCAGCTTGGCGATGGCAATGACCGCATAGACATCACTGAGCGCATCATGAGCGCTGGTGTGTTCGATACCATTCGCAACCGTAAGCAGCTCCAGTCGGTTGGTCGGCTGACCTTTATCATCAACTGGCCATTCTATGCCATCTGGACGAAGTGCGCGGGTCATCCGCACAACATCGAGTAGATCCCATCTGGATTTGCCATCTTGGTACTGCCACTCGTAGGCATCATAGAAATTTCGGTAATTGAGATACCGCATAAACTCATCGTCAAATCGTACCGAGTTGTAACCAACAAAGGTTGTTCCAGGTGTCGCAATCTCATCATAAAATAACTTCAAAAACTCAGCCTCTGTAATACCGTCGGCAATTGTTGCTTGCGGCGTGATACCGGTAATCATAATCGCATCAGGCTCGGGCACAACTTCATCAGTGATTTTGATGAGAATATTTACCGGGTCACCAATTGGATTCATGTTCATATCAGTCCGTTGACCGGCAAACTGCATAATTCGGGCATCCCGTGGGTTGATACCTGTCGTCTCGAGGTCGTAATAAAAAAAACTGGTAGTCATATGTAACTACCAGTCTATCATTGTTCAAAACCAATTAGTCCTAGCGAGGTTTATCAGACCTTGAGATAAGATGAGCTGCTATCCTTTTGAGCTGCGTACGCTTTGGTACCTGCACTTCATGACGGTTGGCCATACTACTAAGGTATTCCTGCTGCTTGCGTGTATCAAGATTGTGCCACTGTGCTGCAAATGGCGCAAAGTGTTGCTCTGCACGAGCCTGCTTGTCAGGATCAAGCGCTATGCTATCACCAGGCTTTGCAGTAAGCTCCCAGTGTCGCACTGGCAACGTTTCACCATTATCATCAAATGACTTACCAACGAGGAAGAATGTACTCTTCTCACCTGGGTTGTTGAGGGGTGACTCAGATACGACTTTCAAGAATTGAGGCACTGAGATATGCTCATGTTGCCTATAAAAAGGGCTTACAAACATACGCTGACCTTCGAGTTCCATGGTCAACTCCGCACCCGAAGGATTGGTATGGCCAGATTTTACTAGCTGATCAAACATTGGTGCCAATGCATCGAGAGCATTGAGTTGCTCAGCTACTATCTCAGGCTGTGATAGTAATTCATGAATGGCAATCGTGTCTGTAGGATTCATGAATACTATAATAGCATAAGTAGTGTGTTATGTCAATATTCGAGACTGCCTCGTGACCCGATATGAATGGTGTCAT
Organism: uncultured Candidatus Saccharibacteria bacterium; assembly: GCA_964474995.1. GTDB lineage: Bacteria > Patescibacteriota > Saccharimonadia > Saccharimonadales > JALRHH01 > CAYYUY01. The sequence goes on along the minus strand of CAYYUY010000006.1, from coordinate 38,638 downwards.
TTGGCTCAATACCCTGACGAACGAGTTCATGCATGATTCCCATTTTGCGCATAATATCGCGTAAACGTGCGACACCATGTGGATTCTCAAAGTCTGTCTTGCCAGCAAAGCGTTCAATTTTTGTACCAGTGACAAGCCATGTGCCCTTCTTGGGCTGCGAAACGCGCCAGCTATCAGGCTTATTGAGCGTAATAACAGGAATGGGTGCTTCATCTGGTTCAGCTTCAGCGATACGCGTACGTTCACCGTCGACAATTTTTCGGACGGCATACAGTAACTCTTTGACGCCAGACTTGGAGTTGGCCGAAATCGTAAAGATATGGGTGCCCTTAGGGACCACTTTTTGGAGGTCTTTGACCTTATCGGCGATGATATCATCGTCCAAGCCGTCGATTTTGTTGAGCACGATGATTTGGGGGCGTTTGGTGAGGTCTAGTTTGTAAGCTTGGAGTTCGCCGTGAATCGTTTTGTAATCAGCAGCAACGTCATTACCATAAATATCAATCAGGTGCAGTAGCACCAGCGTTCGTTCAACATGGCGCAAGAACTCATCACCAAGGCCTTTACCCTGGCTCGCACCTTCGATAAGTCCTGGGATATCCGCGAATAATAGTGCCGATTCTTTATCGATATTGACCATTCCAAGATTTGGTTTGAGTGTCGTGAACGGATAGTTGGCAATTTCTGGACGAGCATTGCTGATACTTGCAAGGAGCGTCGATTTACCAGCATTTGGAAGACCAACCAGGCCAACGTCAGCAATCATTTTAAGTTCGAGAGTTGCTTCAAAGGCCACACCCTCTTCACCTTTTTCGGCGACGCGAGGTACTTGACGGACAGATGACACAAAGTGAGCATTGCCGAAGCCACCTTTACCGCCACGAGCAATCATTGCCCGCTGACCATCTTCGGAAAGATCTGCGAGAGGGCTGCCATCCTCCATATACACAATGGTACCAACAGGAACATTGATGATTTTATCAGGGGCACTGCGGCCGTGCTTCTTTTGACTAAAGCCGGCTTTTCCTGGCTCAGCGGTCAGCTCTTTTTGGTAGCGAAACGCTGCAAGCGTGTTCTGATTTCGGCTTGCCACAAACACAATCGAACCACCATCACCACCATCACCACCATCTGGGCCGCCATGATCAATGAATTTTTCGGTTCGAAAGCTGACATAGCCGTTTCCGCCGTCACCGGCTTTCACGCTCACTGTTACTTTATCGACAAACATTGTTTATATTATAACAGTTTTACGGAGGAATGTGAAGCTCGCTTCAACATTCCGAGAAAAACGTCTTAAGCGAAGCTATGACAGAAGAACAGAGGTAGATCAATGCTCGTATTGATCTACCGAGTACTGCACTGTATCGGAAAATCTGAAGTTAGCGGTAGAGATAGTTCTGAAATTGTGAAGCTGGCACCCAGCCACTCGTACCGACACGGCCAAAGCCGGCGATACCGTTCATGTCAGAGAATATAATCATGCTGCCATCGGCAGAAACTTGCTTCACGACACCCACGTGACCTGCATAACCTGCAGATGTTTGTGCAATCGCGCCAGGGATAGGTGTCTTGCTCACTGTCCAACCACTGCGTGCCGCACCATACGCCCATGTGTTGGCGTTGCCCCAGTTGTTTGGTACTTGGATCACACTGGCAACATACCAGGTACAGTAGCCGCGTGCGTAGGTATTGCCGCCATAGGTTGGTACAAAGCCTGAACTCCATCCACCGGAGTATGAGAATGACGAAGCACGAGCAACTGCTGCCGTTACAATAGTACCGTCAGGAATCACAATTGCTTCGCCAACCTTAAGGCCAGCAAGCTCAGCGTCGTTATATGCAACAATTTGATCTTTATTAGAGTGGAATTTCTGCGCCAGTGTATCTGCAGTGTCACCTGACTTAACGATATACACGATTCCGTTACTGATAGGTGATATTAGTAGCTGCTTACCAGGCGTCACGGCACTACCAGTAATACCGTTCGACCACTTTACGCTGTCCGAGGTAACGCTAAACTTAGCAGCGATGCTTGCGAGCGTGTCACCTTCGGCAACAGTATACTTCTGGATATCTTTATTAGATTTGAGAGCTGTATTCACAACCTGTGGCTTGCTGATGATATTACCGTTACTAGCGGCCATAGATAGCAGCGCATTGGCACTGTCGGCTTCGTTGACGATAGCCCTCGTCTCTTCAACGTCCATATTGGTTATTTGGGCAACGTGTACGGCAATCTCTGCAGAAGATAGCTGGTCGAGTGGATCAGCTGCAACTTGATTATCTGATAGGGAATTCTGGCTAGCTGCGGTACTGGCATTTGGGTTTTGCACGACAAATAGTACTACGCCTACGAGTAGTACAAGGTTAGCCGTCAAAATACCGTATCGGATAATACGCTTTTGAGATTTTTTGAAAAGGCGACGAAAATATCGTCGGGTGAATTTACTCTTGGATTTTGTGCCGACACGTTGTGGTAGCACATGCGAGGTTGTACGAATGATTATCTCCTGGTGAAACCCTTCCGGGATCACACGAGCAATTTACTGGTTCTTACTTTGTATTTTCAAGAAAGTCGACCAATCTTGATAGTTATAGAGTGCATATCAGTAAAATGGCAACTTGCAGTACGTCGATACCTCTATAGACGTCCTAACAGGTTGCGGACGCAATTGTAGCATATTTTGGCGGTCAAAGACAAGCTTTAGGCGCCTATCTACCCCTGTTGTCACCTCTGTTTTAACTAATTACCGCAGAGCTTGTGACAATAGGCTTTCACATTGGCGTCGTGTTCAGCCAACGTATGGGCGAAATAGGTTGTACCGTCGTCACCAGCTACAAAGTAGACATAGTCGGTATTGCTTGGAAATGCGACTGCCTTGAGTGATGATGCGGTGACATTACTGATAGGTCCTGCAGGCAGTCCGGTGTGAATACGAGTGTTGTAAGGCGTGTCGTAGCCTACCGTCGGCTCCTGGCCGTTTATGATGGCCCCGTAGAAAGCGGTAACATCAGAACCCAACTGCATGCCTTCGGCATAACGCTTCAGAAATACCTGAGCTACTGTTGGCTTATCTGATTCCTTGCTGACTTCGCGTTCAACAACTGAAGCCAATATGACACCTTGATGTACGGTCAGGCCGCGCTTTACAAAGGCAGCACGGATGGCCGGCGTCAGATTTTTTTGGGTTTGTTCGAGCGCATCGCGAACAATTTCTTCGGGCTTGGTATTCTTGTTCATCTGATATGATTCTGGTGCCAAATAACCTTCGAGACTCGCACCTGCTGGCTTATCAGAAAGAGCTGGTGAATCTTTATATAGATCCGGGTTGAATGCTGCGTCAACTTCGGCTTTCGAATAGCCGGCATTAATGAACGTTTTTTCAATCTGATCAATGCGCTTGCCTGGCAAAATGGTCAAAAGGTCAGTCGCAACCTTACCTTGTGTCAAAATACCCACAATTTCGGGAACTGTCATGCTGGGGCGGATGTAATATGAACCGGCCTGTAATTTATCTCGTGCATCATGATTGCGAACGTACCATTCAAAGACTGTTGCATCACGTATTAGCTCCGCCTTTTTGAGCTGTGCGGCAATTTGTTTGGCGCTGGTACCAGTTTCTACGGTCACGAGCTGGCTCACGGAGCTATCACTCACGGGCTTAATATTCTCTACATATCGCTGACGAACCAAAGCGACACCCACAATTACGACAGTCAGTACAATTAACGTGCCCGTCAGCACCACCCTGCGTAGTGCGCTGCCATTCTTGTGTACCGAGTATCGTCCCATTATGCATTTCCCTTTGTCTGTAAATAATCTTCAAGTATATAGACAGCAGCAAGCGCGTCAATGTCGGCTTTGTTGAACTGACGGCCGCGAGCTTCGAGCTCCGCTTCTGCCTGGCGTGACGTTAGTGTCTCATCTTGCTCAGTAACCGGCAGTGCGAAATGTTGCCCAAATTCAGCCATAAACAACCGTATTGATTGGCTCTGTGCGGTCAGTTGACCACTCATATTGCGCGGTAAGCCTACAACAATATGATCAATCTGCTCATTTTTTATAATGGCTGCCAGGTTGTCCCAAAGATGTTCATCATTGAGTACTGTGGCCACCGGACGCGGCAAACGCGCAATTGTATTGGCAGCAGCCACACCGATGCGACGCTCACCAACATCAAGACTAAGGATGTTATTTATTGCTGGTGTTGCCATTTGCTTGCTGGAATGTGATGGTTATTTTGTTGGTCGATTTGGTCGTACGGTATATCCAGAATGGGCTGTAACTAACTTGTACGTCCTTGACACCTGGTCGAGCTGAAATATAGGCCTGAACCTCACCCTTCTTTTTGCCAGCAATAGCTTTCTTTATTGCGTTTGCGTCCTGCTGGACACCAACCTCGGCGGTCGTCTGGAGGGTAAATCTATAGTTGCCATTGGCCAGCTTGTTCTCGGTTGCATGGAGTACTGCTTTATCGAGTCCGTTATCAAGAATGTTCTGCTTGGATGTATCGATGTGCTTCTTAATATCAGCTTCGAGCAGTGTTTTGACGTCGTCTTTCTTGGCTCCGATCATCTCGTAAGTTGTGGTGACCGATACAGCTACTTGGTCAGATTCTTCGCCGACATTTGGTGTCGCAGTCACAACCGTATTACTAGCTGATATGGTTTCAACAATTGGTATATATCCATCCGCTTTCAGCTGGTCACTGATTTCTTGGTTGACGGCGGCATTGTCGGCTTCGAGCATCTTCTGTTTAGCACCGTCTATATCTGCTTGGCTCACAATCTTAATAACTTTACTGGTACCACCAGCCATGGCAGTACCAGCGGCAGAAACATTACTAAAGCCGGTAACGGTGTAGTTCCGAGCACTTAAGTTATATTGATCTCCTGCGTTCTGAGCCTCAACTTTCACTTTGCCCGTCGAAACCTGCGGGAAGTCGCTATTGCGACAGGTCGTACCGATGCGAACACTCTGCAGTGTCACATCAACTTGTGTAATTAGGTTGAGCCCGCCAGAACTAACGGCTGTTCCGGCTGGAACTGTTACTTGTGGCTGCGCACAATCAGCCAGTGTCAACGTTACGTTACCCGTTGCCTTTGTGCCAACATCTTTCTGACCAGTAGTTGGGACGTTTTGGCTGTCAGACTTCTTGAGCTGCTTAGCTTCGGCAGGCACCGTTTGATCAGCCTCGCTGAGCGTTTTGGCCTTTGGTGAAGCAGTAATCGTCATATCACTCGTAACGGTTGAGTTGTCAGTCTTGATAACTATATGTGCGGTTGGTAGTACACGGAATGCAACGAACCAACCAACAATCAAGAGCACCAGTGCAGCAACCCCAATGATTAAACGTGTACGAAATGCATCAAAGTTCGGCACCTTGAGCTTGTTATTTAGTTTTGGTTTTTTGGCTTTTGTGGGGACGGTGGTAGCGGGCAAATCTTCGTCATCATTATCAATATCGATCGTTTCGTCATCATCTTTAGGTGGCAGCCCAGCGAGCTCACCAACCGGTTTCGATACATCGACTTCATTGTCATCATTACCGATTGCATCTGATTCATCGACTTCTACCGTATCTTCAAATGATTTTGGTGCAGCAGGAATTGATGGCTTTGACTGCAAGGTCTTGGCAACATGCACACCAACAGCACCCGCAAGTGGCAATAGCGCTGACTCAGATGTAATAAGCACCAAGTTCTTTTTGGTTTCGTCTGCAGTCCGCTTGAGAAGCTTCAAGTTGACAATACTTTGCAGAACGGCTGCACGCTTGGGCAGTACCAATGCAACAATCTTGCCTGAACTGTCTTGTAATTTGCCGATAATGCCAGTGATATCTTCGTCGACATCAATATAAATAACGTCTTTGGCTTGGCCGGTAGTGGAACTCATATCTTTAGCATCCTATCTATTCGTTCCTTAAGGGAGCCTGATGAACGGCCAGCATCTTGCTGCTGAATCGTGTCCAGACCCACACGTAGTAACCCCATAGCTGTAATAAAGGTGTGGTCGGATACATCACCGGTTTTGTCAGTAATACCGGCAACCTGGCCGGGCTTAATGTGATGGACCGTTGGGCGACGTGTAAATGGTAATTTACGATACCAATCAGACCGTTCAAGACGCTCGGTCAGTAGATCGAGGCTAGAACCACCACCACAAAGCAACACATTACTTGGGAGGTGATCGAGCTGTGTAAACTCAGCAAGCGCTAGCTCAACACCGCTGGCCCACACATCAAGTGTTTTTCCAAGGGCACGTTCAACGGTTGCGGTTTTGTTCGCAGGAATTCGGTTGGTGCCGAGGGCTAGCTTGACCTCTTCGGCTCGGTCAAAGTCGATGCCAAGTTCTTTTTCGATTGACTTGGTATAGGCGCGACCACCAATACCGAACATTTTAGTACCTTGAACGCCACCTTCATGAATAACGGCGATGTCTGTTGTACCACCACCGACGTCCATCAAGATTGCACTAAGATTATTATTGCTATCGTTTCCGATGACTGACCTTGAAACTGCAAATGGTTCGGCTGCAACAGCCAGTAGATCAAGATCGAGCTCCTGCGCTGTTCGTTCAAGTGCTCCGATGTGAATCATGGGTGCGAAGGCGGTATAGAGCTGTACCAGAACTTCTTTGCCTTGGAACCCGACGGGGTTCGTAACTGCATAACCATCAATCTCAATACCAACAAGTGCACTGTTGACTAGTCGTATCTGAACTTCTTTGCCGCCCATTTCCCATGCTAGCTGTTTGCGTGCGCGGTCTTCTGCCCTGGCCTGTACGAGTCCAATGATCTTTTCGACTTCAGCCAGATCAAGTGGCTTGCTTGGGTTTTTACGAGAACAACGAACGGTGGTAGTCGTGCCCTTAACTAGCTCACCGGCAATACCGATGATTGCGGTTCTGACACTGACGCCAGCTTGTGTTTCGGCCTGCGCTAGGGCAGCATCACAGTTCTTGACGACACCGGATATATCAGAGATAGCACCAGCCTGCATGTCGCTGAGTGACTGGTGCGCACGGCCAACGCCAACGATCTCGAGTTCATCACCGGCAATACGAGCAACCAGTGCTTTGACGTTTTCGGTACCAATATCAAGACCGACAATATATTGGTCGGTGTCACGCTTACCCTTAAGCGTCGTGAGGCCTTTTAATTTATCAAGCATATACGCTTTATTTTAGCACAGCTACCTTGGCTCACCACCGATGAAAAAGCGTTAGAGACGCTCAACTCCTGCGAGATTCATAATATGCGCAACAGCATCCGGAGTTGTCCCAGCAGCAAGTGGAATCTCAACTGGCTCAAAGTTATGTGGCTCAAATGAGGCCGGTGTGTCCATTTCTGTTGTCAAAAGCCTTCCCGCAAACACGGCACGCTTCTTAGTCTCAGCATCTGGGCAGTCAGGGTTAATTACCAATACGGGTCGTTCGCCCTCGAATATCGAGTACGTCATTTCAGTTCCTTTTTTCGTATGTGTGTTTTAAACACTTATATCTTTAATTAGCGTAATCTTAAAGCCAATGTCAGATTATTTCAAGCGGAATTTCTTACAATTTTGAAGGATATTTTTTGTAAGGTGTGGCTACAGGGGTGGAGTTTTACTGCAAAACGGCTTTTATACGTCGAATGCCTGCGCTTGAGGACTCTTCCTTGAGAATCTTGAAGCGCTTGTTGTCATCAAACAGTTCTAGGGTGTGGTCAACGTGTGGGCCACCACATATTTCGAAACTAAATGGCTTATCGGTGCCGTCCGCAATCATTTTGTAGACTTTGACGGTATCGCCATAACGATCACCGAAGGCGCCGAGTGCACCCATGTCTTCTCGGGCTACTTGTGTTGGGTATTCAGCGTAGCTAACTTTGAGATCTTTGCTAATTTGCTCATTGACGATGTCTTCGACTTGCTTGAGTTGCTCAGGTGTTACTTTTTCTGGGTGGCTGAAGTCAAAACGCAGTCGTTCCTCGGTAATATTGCTACCGTGCTGGACAACGTGATCACCGAGCACCGTACGGAGTGCCTGATACATCAAGTGCGTGGCAGTGTGGTATTTCTTGTGTTGGAGCGTCTGACCACCGAGGCCACCCTTGAAGGTACCTTTGGCGGCAGTTTGGCTGCGAGCCCGTTGCTCAGCCATATGCTGATCAAACTTTTCACGCCAATCAGCTGGAACTGGAATGTCTTGTTTGTAGGCCTCCTCGATGCTCAGCTCTACTGGAAAGCCAAATGTATCGTAAAGTTTGAATAATGTTTCACCACTCAGAGTTTCTGATTTAAGCTTCTCGAGTTCCTTGATTCCCTTTCGGATAGTCTGGCGGAAGGCTTTCTCTTCTTTGACCAAGATTTCGATGATCTTTTCACGACTTTTCACGACTTCTGGGTAATCATCTGCGTACAAATCAGCGATCACTGGCACTACTTGCTCCAAAAAGTTCTGCTCAACCCCGAGGTCAAAGGCGTACCGAATTGCACGGCGCAAAAGTCGTCGCATGACGTAGCCCTGCTCTTTGTTGTTTGGGATTACGCCGTCGACAGCCAAGAAAGTTGCCGCACGAAGGTGATCAGCGATCACACGCATACTTTCGGTGTGGCTTTCGTACTTTTTGCCAGAGATAGTCTGTAACTGTTCAATAATTGGCCACATCAGGCTGATCTTGAAGACGTCGGGGTTATTGATCTTGGCAGCAGCAATGCGTTCAAGTCCAGAACCATGGTCAATGTTTGGCTTTTCGAGGGCTTCGAACTTGCCTTCACTGACTTTCTTGTAGGCCATGAAGACGTTGTTGCCGATTTCCATGAAGCGACCACAGTCACAGTTCGGATGACAGTGTTCACCAAAGCTTGTATCATGTGGCGTTTCAAAGTCATAGAACATTTCACTATCAGGACCACATGGATCACCAACTGGCGTTGTTTCGGGGCCGCCATTACGACTCCACCAGTTTTTGCTGCCGTCATAGTAGAAAATACGTTCGCCGTCTTTCATGCCACGGGCGTAACCATTGGCTTCTGAGCCCATATCGGCTTCGCCAGTCGACAGACCCTTAGCGGTAAACAAATCTTTCCAAACAGCGGCAGCCTCGGTGTCTTTTGGGATGTCATATTCGGGCGCACCAATAAAACACGTGACATATAGTTTGCTCATATCAAGCTCTACGACTGTGTCCAAAAATTCAAACATCCACTCCACTTGTTGCTTTTTGAAGTAATCGCCCATACTCCAGTTACCGAGCATTTCGAAAAACGTCGTATGGCGGTTGTCACCGATGTCTTCAATATCTTGTGCACGGAGACACGTCTGGCTATTTACGATTCGGTTGCCTTTAGGATGCGTCTCGCCCAGCAAGAACGGAATCATTGGTTGCATACCAGAGCCCGTGAATAAGGTTGTTGGGTCGTCTTTGAGTGCAATCGGAGCACGTGGAATCACCGCATGGCCGCGATCAGCAAAAAACTGAATGTACTTGTTTCGGATTTCTTGAGCTGTCATATATTGGTTTATTTTAACAGAGGTAACTCTGATTGACGAGTGTAACTAAATAACGATGCCGCCGCCAACTACGCGGTCTGCTTCGTAAATGACGGCTGACTGGCCGGGCGTAATGGCTCTAACCTGATCATCAAGCGCAATGTGCCATACGCCGTCAGCCTCGCTCAATGTGCAATCAACTAAGTCGGCTCGGTATCTGGTGCGTACTTGGTATTTCTTGTCTACGTCCGGGGCACCATTAATCCAGTGTGCATCCGTCAGATTGATAGTATCGAGCCATAGTTTTTCATCATCGAGCTTGGTGGTCACGTAGACTTCATTCTTGGTCATATCTTTGCCAATCACGTAGTACGGCAAGCCACCGCCAACATTCAGGCCATGACGCTGGCCAATCGTATAGAATATAGCGCCTTCGTGCTCACCAATTACCTGGCCATCTTGTGTGAGAATTGCGCCTGGTTTTGTTTCGACAAATTGCTCCAGGAATTCCTTGATGCCGACTTTTCCAACAAAACAAATTCCTTGACTGTCTTTTTTATCGGCTGTGACCAGACCAAACTTCTTGGCAAGCGCCCGGACTTCGGCTTTGTCAGTGAAATCTCCGAGGGGCATGAGACTCTTGGTCAATGCTTCTTCAGTAACTCTGTAAAGGAAGTATGATTGATCTTTTGCCACATTCTTTGCGGTTAGCAATTGACCATCTTTGATACGTGAATAGTGGCCAGTTGCGATCATGTCGGCACCATCGGCGAGTGCGGTATTGAGGAATAATTTGAATTTCACTTCTTGGTTACACATGATGTCTGGGTTTGGCGTGCGCCCAGCCTGGTATTCATCGATCATGTAGTCAACCACTTGCTGACGATATTCGGTTTCGAAATCATACATCTTGAACTCGATGCCCAGCTGCACAGCCACGCGCTTGGCGTCTTGGTAATCTTCCATCCACGGGCAGGTAAACCCTGGTAGATCTTGGGTCCAGTTCTTCATGTAAACGCCCACCACGGTATAGCCCTGCTCCTTTAGGAGGGCTGCGGTCACAGAGCTATCAACTCCACCACTGAGTCCGACGTATACAACTTGATTCATAACTTGTCTATTTTAACAGATAGTGGCCTAATAAGCAGGCAAAGTAATGGGTGCCTTAGAAAGGTCGATCGCCACGCTCAATCTTCTTGCGTAAAGTATGCATCTGATGCCGACCACCCAACCAGAATCCTGCACCAATCAACGGAAGGAGAATTGCTGCCGGCTGCCATAACACCTTTGTCTTGGTAGTCGATGAATCACTGTTGCTGCCACCGTTTTTATTAGTACCATTGGTGCTATCTTGGCTCAACGGACCATTCGCAATGCCAACAAGCTGCAGATATGCCACCCCACCATTACTATCGGTGGCTTTAATCACGATGTTGTATACACCTGGGCTGTCATAAGTATGGGTGATATCCAATGCACCTGGAAAGGCTTGGCTTTTAAGATCAGGTGACTTGCCGTCGCCCCAGTCGATACTCAATGCATACGGACCAATACCACCTGATAAGACGATCGGCCATGTTAGGATTGACCCAGGATTGGCGCCGCGCTTGGCGTAATTACTGGTAAGACTGACGCGTGATGCAGTACCGGCTTTATTGTCATCAAAGTTTACGGTCACCGTGCTAGAATCTGGCCCTGCCTGATCAAGCGCATCGTAGACGCGTGCAATAAGTTCGTTCCTACCATCAAACAGATCAATTTGAATACTAAAACTACCATTTGTACACTGTACTGATCCAGAAAACACATTGTTTTTGAAGATCTTTACAAGTGTATCCTTTGGACACAGACCAGTCACAGTGACGGGGAGCGTACTAAAGCTCTGACCATCACGAGGCAAAGAGATTGTGGCTGCAACTGATGGTGGCGGGCTCGAGATCTTGCCCTGCACGCCAGTTGACCCGCTTTGTGGGTTTTCGGGTGGCGGGGCTGCAGCAAATGCTGCCTGTACACCGACAAAACTTATCACTAGCACAAGTATAGAGACCAGTCCGGATATGTATTTATGTGTGCCTAGTAGTCGCTTGAGTCGCATATTTATTTTGCTTTAACTTGTTATGCTTTACTTACATCAATCATAACGTAACAGGGATAAAAAACAAGGGCTACCTCAGTAGCCCTTGTTTAGTTGTTTAGTTCTTCAGAACCTATCTATTTCCGTGAACGATGGCCTTTTTTGCCATATTTGCGGAAGAGTAGGTAGATACCCAAACCGATGATGACGAGTAGTACACCTAAGATTATTAATGCCCAAGTAGGTACATACCAGAAAGTAGACTTAGCGCTCAAAATATTTCCACTACCCTGCTGATAACCAATGTTGGCTTCAATTGTGTAACGACCAAACCATTTTTTGTTTGACAAATTATTCGTAAATTTGCGAGTGGTATCAGGCAGAACATTGGCTCGTGGCTCGGTATTGTTGAGTTCAAACGTAGCAACTGTTTTACCAAACATGTTCTTTACATCTACACGGCCAAAAGGCTTAACATGAATGTCCCCCGTGTTTTTAAGTCTTGTAACAACATCAACTTTGCCTTTAGTGATAAAGCTTTTTGTTTTATCGTTTTGGCCTGCACTAAGCTGAACAAGGTTAAGCTGTTCATTTAAGTTACCTGGTACGGTTACTAGAACAAGTGAACCGACACTAGCAACCACACCAACAGTAGATTGGTCACTGGCGCTTGCGGGTACGAAACGAATAGCACCATAGTAGCCGCCAGACGAGGCGTCTGAAGGTACTGCAATGGTAATATTTACTGATTTTCGTTCGTTAGCCTTGAGTTCTAAGTCAGGCACAGAGCCAACAAGCTTTTTGAAGTCGTTCTTTGGTGCTGGTGTTTTGTTATCAAGGATCAATCGAGGTTGCCCTGACTCATCTGAACCAGCAACAAAATCAAGCACGTCAGCACGCACCGTAGTCGCCGCGTTAGTTGGGTTTTCTACACTGATAGTCAGTGTAGTTCTTTTACCTTTTTCAATAGTTAGCTCACTGCGAATTGGCGAGATTCGAAAACCATTAGCACTCTGATTTTGTGTTGCTGCCTTTGCAGGTGAAACTACAAGCGCGACTGCCATAAAGGTGGCACTCACCAAGCCAACCATCAACTGTCTGATGTGTTTTTTCATTCTTCCCGTTCCTCTTGTTTATTAAACAAATTTTGTATGCGCTTATGGTAGCATGGCGTTTAAAAGTTTGCCAAACATATGAAGGAGATAGTGGTTGCGTAAAAGCCTGGAGCTTGGGTTGAGTTAACATTGGCAATGTAGGTCACTGTGTACTTTTCATAGTCAGGCGCCCCTGCTGAAGCAATAATATCGCCATTCCTGAACGTGAACTTATTCGGCACCCCATAAGATGCACCCACGATACCAAGCCCGAGTCCTGATGGATCAGCACCGATGGATGGGTTGGAATTAGCTCGTAAGTTCATACCAAACTGGGGTGTCCCCTTCTGTGGCGTGGTAGGTACTGCTAATGCAGTTATGGTGTTATTACCAGATGTTAGCGTGCTGCCCGAGAGTGTAACGCTATAGCCTGACTGTGCATTTGTTTGGACCACAAACTCAGAAGTTGCACTACTTGATTTCGTGGCCACAAATTCACCCATATCTATAAGAAAGCTTGTAGCGGACGTGCAGTCATCTCCAGATATAGTGACACTTGAACAAAATGTAAGATACGGTGGGACCTCAGTGCTGACAGTGAATTTCGCACTTGTCGAAAGAGCAAGTCCTGCCGCCTCAATATCAACACCTGTGCCATCAGTACTCGTAAACGTTTGTAATCGTATATAAAATGTTCCGATGGTATCTGGATTGATAATATTCCCTAGGGTATACGTTGATGGGGTACTTGTCGGCAACGCAGCTGGCCTTGTCAAAATTATCTTGTTTACACTTGAGCTTGGGTCAACACTAAACCCAATTTCTCCTGCCTGATCATCCAGACTAACACCTGTTGCATCAAAACCACTCGGCGGTGTGCAAGGTGTATTTGGCAAGGGATCGTTGCCGCAAAATTCTAAACTTATCGAACCAACAGGAACAGCAAGATTACCGAAAGTAAAGCCAACTTCATGCGTTGCGACAGCAGAAGCCTCAGAACTAGATAACTTATCATACCTATTAATCAGCTGGGCTGCAGATGCAAGACGCGCAAATGGCACTCCCGAGAATAGGAGTGCCATTGCTGTAAGTATGCTTACAAGTTTTAGAGAGCGGTCAGTCTTTCCCAAAATTTGCATACTTCATATTGTATACGCTTAGAACGTACCTGTCGCGATGAAGTTCGCGGTCGTTGTGTAAATACCAGCTGGGGTTGTCAAAGCAGCCTTGGCTGAGAATTCGACAGTACCAGTTGTGGTAGCCAATGGCTGTGAGGTCGTGTCAGCGATCGTTTGGCCGTATGGAGAGGTGGTACCAGTTGTGTTGTTGGTATCAAGCATGTGATTACCAGAGCCACAGTCGTAAGCGCCAGTGATCGTCTCGAGTGGAGCAGCGCCAACGTTACTGACACGTAAACCGAATTGTGCAACGCTGGTCGTTGTGGAGTCTGCAGCACAAGCTACACCCTGTTGGGCAATTGAGTTACCACCAGATTTCAAAGTGTCCATCTTGAGATTTACCACTGCACCTGTTTGAGCGTTCGTTGCTATATCAAACTTGGTTGAAGCGTCTTGATAGGCACTTGCGTAGTTTGCAAGAACACCGTTTGCGTCACCAAGAGCTACTGTACTACCACCCGCGGCACAGTTAGCACCAGTGTAGACACAGAAGGTTAACTGTTCCTGGACCTTTGCAGTAACGGTAATTTGCTGTGCTGTACTGAGTGCAACACCGCCTGCATCAACATATGCGCCTACAACACTTGGGTTAGCTACGGTGTAGCCGTTTGCAGCCGCAGCTGTTGCGTATGTGTAAATACGAGCGTAGAAGGTGTGGTTGTTGGTCGATGGGTTTGTCGCAGCTGTAATATCAAACGATACGGCATTAGCTGACGATGTCATACTAACTGGTGCTGCTGCCGTCAAAGAGATTCCATGACTAAGGGCTGTAACGGTGGTGAAGGTTGATATATCAGCACCAGCGAGGCTTGATTGGTTAGCAACAGTTGTCCCGGTACTAAACGAACCTGGAAGTGCAGAACAAGTGGTGTCGCCAATAATTGGACTGTTATCACAGAAATCAACCACAATACCTTGTATGTTTTGTGATGCTACCGATGCCATCTTAAATGAAACATGGTATGTCACACCCGTGGCGCCACCTGATGAATTACTCATCTGTATGGAACGCGTCGTCACTTGCGCTGCTGTTGCTGTACCCTGCAATGCAAGGATTGGCAACAGCGTAGCTACGATCAAAACCAACGCGTTGGTTATACTCGCGCTGCGTCTTGCAAGCTGCTTGAGCTTTTTCATCTTAATATTCTCCTGATTTTTATTTTTGTTTACGTTTTTATATTAGTGACCTAATGCCGGAATCTTACCACGCTTATGATTATGTAGCAAATAGTTATCCACAGGAATAATAATGCGCTTAAGCTAAATAGAAAGAACCACCTTGTGGGCGGTTCTTTCTACGCTAAAACGTTTAACGTTTATTTACTAGAACGTACCTGTCGCGATGAAGTTCGCGGTCGTTGTGTAAATACCAGCTGGGGTTGTCAAAGCAGCCTTGGCTGAGAATTCGACAGTACCAGTTGTGGTAGCCAATGGCTGTGAGGTCGTATTGGCAACTGTTTGGCCGTATGGAGAGGTGGTACCAGTTGTGTTGTTGGTATCGAGCGTGTGATTGGTCGCAGCACAGTCGTACGGTGACGTAGCAACCAATGGTGCAGCACCCACATTACTAACACGGACTCCGAACTGTGCAACATTCGTTGCAATAGAGTCAGCCGTACAGGCTACACCCTGAGCAGCAATTGAATTTGCGCCAGATTTGAGAGTGTCCATTTTGAGGTTCACAATCGCACCTGTTTGAGCGTTCGTTGCTATATCAAACTTGGTTGAAGCGTCTTGATATGACGTGTTGTACTGAGCTAGAACGCCGTTTGTGTCACCGAGGTTCACAGTACTACCACCCGCAGCACAGTTAGCACCAGTGTAGACACAGAAACTTAATTGTTCCTGGACCTTGGCAGTAACGGTAACTTGCTGAGCAGTACTGAGTGCAAAACCACCTGAATCTACAACTGCTGCACCTGCACTTGGGTTCGCTAGCAAGTAGCCAGTTGCACCACCAGCGCTACCGTAAGTGTATACACGAGCATAGTAGGTGTGGTTCACCGTAGATGGGTTCGTAACTGACGTTAGGTCAAATGAGGCGACGTTACCACTTGTCATTGCGACAGCGGAACCTGCAGACAACGCAAGTGTATGCGTTGTTAGCGCTGAGGCCGTTGTGAAGGTCGAAAGATCTTCTATACCAGCCCCGCCGACCGACTGGTTTGTCACTGTTGGAGCGCCAATATTAAACCCAGCAATCGCGCCACACGTCGTGTCGCCGATAATTGGACTGTTATCACAGAATTCGAGGACGTAACCGCCAACTGAACCTGTGGTGGCCGTCTTGAATGAGACGTGATATTTCACGCTCGTAGCGCTGGCCGCTGATTCACTAATCTGAATGCTACGCGATTGTACTTGCGCGGCATTGGCAGTCGAAGACTGCAGTACCGGCAGAACGGTCGCTACGATTAAGGAAACGGCGGTCAATGGATAGACAAGCCGCTTCGTTTGACGAAGGTGGAACATGTGAGGCCTCCTGATTGTTTTTACTTACTTATGCCTTGTTGTTTTATGAAGACACCCTGACAGTAGCAAACCATAACCGAATTAGCAAATTGCCAACAACAGGGGTTGATTTGGCTTATGCTCTACTTTTCCACAACATCTGCACAGATAACCGTTATTTTTGCAAAAAATTGAACCAAAATTACCTAGAATGTAGCCGTAGCCACTAACACATGACTAAATTTATACTCACCAGACTGCGTGATGCCACTAATATTAAATAGATACGATAATGTATAGACTGTTACGCTCGAGCTCTGGTTTGCTTCAGCAATAATATCACCCTTGTTATATTTAAATACTCCAGGGGTATTGTATCCGCTTGCTACCGATCCGCTCGAGAATTGATTATTCTGCTGCTCATCCGCACCCAGATTACAACCCACACCACAAAAGTTAGTATTTTTAACAAGATTCATTCCGAATTGTTCGGTACCTGGGACCGATCCACCACCTGTCATAGGTGTTAATTGATGCCCACTCGGGCCAGTATTTGTCGGTGGATTTGCCTCCGTACGGATGACATAACCACCTGATTGCCATGCTCGAACAAAGAACTGACCGTTGGCGGTTGCGACTTGTGAAGTACTCAGATAACCGAGATCAATATTGCTACCAGTTACTACAAATTCAAGGTATGGCTCATCCGTAGTATTAAACCCGGCAAATGCTTGATAGTTGGCACTTGAGAAGTTACCAACACCAAGCTCACCAACGGTTGTCTTGGCTTTGTAGTTTGCTGATGAATTCTCAGTATCACCACCTGAGCCAAAGAATGTCTGATCAACTTTGTAATTTGTCGAGGAAGATTGGTCAGCCAGCGCGCGCAACGGCAAACACAGTACCAAAACAGCTACTAGCGACATAACTACCCTTGTTTGTTTCACGAGCCTCATTTGATATCAATTGTGCCCGATTTGCACCAATGTTGCAATCTGTTTATGTTTTTTCCAAGAGGTCGTGTATCATAAAAGGTAATTATTCTAAGCAAAAGCGCCTTGTATGGACGACGATAAATCAAAAGAAGAACAACCTACTAGTCCTGAGACAACTGAGACCCCTACCGGGTCAAACGACTATGATCCAAGTAGCCTTGAGTCTACTGGCTCTGTAACAGAACCAGTAGAAAAGCTCGAGACCAAAAAGAGTCAGAGTATCGGCCAGCGCGTACGTGGTCTGATAACCCATCTCAATATTTATTTTTTGCTATTCATATTCATATTCGTGCTGGCGCTTGGCGTGGTGTTTATATCATTCCAAAAAGGTAAAAAAGCTGACGCACCTACCACCATTACAACCCAACCATTAACCAAAGAAGCGCTTGCACAGCTGCAGGGTAGTGATGCCAAAGTTGGTGACCCCAAACAAACACTTACAATTGAATCAAATGCGATATTCTCTGGTAAAGTCCTCATCCGTGACAGCTTGGATGTAGCTGGCGCAATCAAAGTCGGTGGCGCGCTGAGCCTACCGGGTATTTCTGTATCAGGTACGAGCACATTCGATCAGATTACCGCCAATAGCCTCTCAGTGGCTGGCAATATGACCATACAAGGTCAAGTAAACGTCAAAGGTATCAATAGTACTGGTGGTGCGACCTTCGGCGGCCCACTTTCTGCGCCAGTACTCAACGTTCAAAGCCTTATCTTGGCCGGAGACTTACAACTAATTCGTCATATTGACGCGGGTGGTGGCACCCCAGGCAAATCAGACGGTGGTGCCCTGGGTAACGGTGGTACAAGCTCGGTAAGCGGTACTGACACTGCTGGTACGGTGACCATCAATATTGGTGGGTCCCCTGGTGCTGGCTGTTTTGTAACCGTCAACTTCACTAATCGTTTCAATGGCACTCCACATATCGCCCTAAGTCCTGTTGGCTCCGCAGCGGGTGGTCTGAACTACTACATCAACCGCAGTAGTAGTAACTTCAGTATTTGCAGTACCAACCCAGCACCTGCCGGCCAAAGCTTCAGCTTTGACTACGTCGCAATCGACTAATATACATCCTATAATCTAACGTTTCGCGCTTGAGTCAGTTTGGATTTTTGACTGCGGAACGTAAGGGAGACGTATCTAAATACGTCGACCGCGTACCGTAAAGACAAAGATTCAAAATGGCCAAGAGGCTTTAGCGGGTTGCGAGCTCCGCTCGTGAGCAGGCTAAAGCTGTTGCGAATCGTTAGACGTCTAGAAAGACGATGACCTCGTCTGCCTTTACATGCATAATGCCACGGTTGATCTTGATCTTTTCTTCTTTGTCTCCGCCGGTACGAACAATAATGTCGCACGGAGAAATCAGTGTCATAAAGTTGTGGTGCTTTGGCAAGATGTCAAACGCGCCCGTATCGTTGATAGCCGAGATGCTGAGCGCCATACCATCAAAGTACGTCTTGAACGGCGCATAGACTTTGACGTGCATATTTATGCCATCTTCGATCCTGGAATCGGTCTTTTCTAGTACTGGCTCGCCGCTCTCATTTGCCATGGCTATGCAATAATTTCTTCGATTGATTGCAGTGTTTGCTCACGTGTAAAGAAGTCACCCTCAACACCGGTGTGCTTGGTCATCACATTCATGTTCTGTGTAAAGTTGGCGATGAGTTTCTTGGCTTTGGCATAATCGGCTCGATCAGATGGTGAAAGTTCGTTTTCACCAATGATCGCGATGATACTCTTGAGTGATTCATATTTCTGCAGGAGTGCCTGCACCTGCACACTCAATATGTAGTGACGATCACCGACAATGTCTGGCGTCAGTAGGCTTGAAGTTGTTTTGCTAAGGTCAACAGCTGGGCGAATTCCCTGCTCTGCAACTTTACGAGAGAGCACGATGACACTGTCTAGCTCGTGCTGGATCAACTGCACGGCAGGGTCAGAAAGGTCGTCAGCTGGCACATAGATGGTCTGCACAGAGGTAATTGAACCGTTTTCATTGGAGCTCAGACGGTCTTGCAAGACCTTGATGTCAGAGAAAATGGTCGGTTCATAACCACCTTCGTTTGGTACTTGATCAAGAATGGTGGCCAGTTCGTTGCGGGCCTGGATGAAACGATAAATGTTGTCAGCAAAGAACAGGATGTCTTTGTTTTCTTCGTCACGGAAGTATTCGGCGCCGGCAACGGCCGACACGGCAATCAACGAACGAAGCACTGGGTTTTCATTCATCTGTGCGAAGAACATACAGGTGTTTTTGAGTAGGTCGTTTTCACGCAACGTATCCCACAGTTCGTGACCTTCACGAATACGCTCACCAACACCAGCAAAGAACGAGAGGCCACTGCCCGAACGAGCAATGTTGTTGATGAGTTCCATTGTGAGCACCGTCTTACCGACACCGGCACCACCGATAATACCAATCTTGCGACCTTTGACGAACGGCGTAAAGAAGTCGATGACTTTGATACCTGTTTCCAGGATTTCGGGCTTCGTAACGGTAAAGTTAGTAGAACGCTCTGGTAGTTTCATGATGTCTTTGTAGACCTGGCCCTCGCCGTTGATAGCTGGCGAGCCATCAAGCGGGTCGCCGACGGCACTCAAGATACGACCAATCGTGTTGGCACCGACAGGAATTTCGATGCCCTTTTGGGTACGCTGTACAACCATACCTTTTTGGATACTACGATCAGTCAAGATATTCAAACACATAGCTACACCATTTGGTTCGAGGTGATCAACAAATAGCTTTGTCTTTTTGGCATTGTCTACCAGGATGATTTCGCCGACACGTGGCATGGTGTCGTCAAACTGGACACGGACAACGAGGTCTTTGATAGTAATGACTACGCCGGGACTCACTTGGCGGCTCCTGCTTGGCTTTTCTTCATGCCGTTAATAATCTCCTTTAGACGTTCATCTTTGATACCACGACGAGCGCGGTTATAGTCCATATGAAGCTCCTGCTTGGCCTCGTCAGAACGTGTATGTGAAGCTGACATAGCTCGGAAACGAGACGCATACTGTGCAAGCTTGGAGTTGAGGATCAACTGGCTCATAGCAATATGGAGCATAGAGCGCTCAAGGTGGTCAACGACGTCGTATGTACTCGGCTCAAAGATGTAGTTGGCTTCGGTTATGACATCATCGCCAACAACTGCTTGGCTACCCTTGCTCGCTACCGCACTCGACAGCTCAATACTTTTCACTTCTTGTGCCATGAGTGAGACGTATTCCTGATAGAATACGGTGGTACTACGATAATTCTGCACTTCGCGAATAATCGGCGTGACGTTGATGTTCTGGTCTTTGGTCGGTAGCTTGAAATACTTCTCGTATTTGACGCCGCGCTGACTGAGCTGAATAGCACCGTGATGGCCGATGACTACAATGTCGTGTTTTTCTGGGTGATAACTTTCGAGCATCAGCTGGATAAGTTTTTGGTCAATATCACCACTGAATCCACCTTCGGCTGTAATCACGATATACAGCTCTTTGGGATTTACTTCAGCATCATCTTTGTGACGACCATAACCAAAGACTGCGCTCACGTGTAGCTGTGAATAGATATGCCAAAGTTGGTTGAAGAATTCCGTGGCCTGCAACACCTGGTTCTTGATCTGGGCAATGCGCATACTGGCAATGCCTTCGAACACGCTCGTGAGTTCAACAAGTGTACCCATGGCAATTTCTTCGCGCTCTATTTCACTCGGACGCTTCATTTCTTGCCTTCTTTTTTGTCGTCTTTCTTGTCTTTGTCATCCGTTTGGGCAGCATCAGCGGCTGGTTCTGCGGGCTTCGGTGGCGCAGGTGCTGGTATACCGGTCACTGCTTTGGCCTTGAGCGCATCATGAGCTTGTTGATAGTCTGCCTCTTCTTTGACGGTGGCGGCAATCTCGACAATGTTGAGC
Source organism: uncultured Candidatus Saccharibacteria bacterium (assembly GCA_964474995.1). Taxonomy (GTDB): domain Bacteria; phylum Patescibacteriota; class Saccharimonadia; order Saccharimonadales; family JALRHH01; genus CAYYUY01. Next base: position 17,459 of record CAYYUY010000006.1, on the reverse strand, counting down.
TTCATAGCGCTAATATCTAGGCTAGCACCCGCCTCGATGTGCAGTACGATATCCATCATTAGCTGCTGAGCTACCAGCGAATATGTATCGCCGGGGCTTTGGGTCATAAGCTCAAACAAACGATGGCCTGTCTCGAGTGCGCGTTTTGCCTCAGCTGCAAGTTCGGAACCAAAGTGTGAAAACTCTTCTGCAGTACGGAAATCGGCCAGTAACTTTAGTGTTTCGGCCGCCAAGGCCTTTTGGCGCTTGTTGTGACCGATACCACCGGCACGAGTCACCGATAGACCAATGTTTAGGGCTGGGCGGATACCATTACGGAAAATATCCATATCCAAGATCCACTGACCATCAGTAATAGACATAATGTTCGTTGGGAGATAAGCCGTGATATCGCCACCGGCAGCGTTAACTACAGGGATACTCGTCAGGTGTGCACCGGTGCTGTCGAGACGTCCGGCGCGTTCAAGTAGGCTCGAGTGGGCATAGAACATATCACCTGGGTATGAGTCACGTCCTGGGCTCACACCAGACATCAGGGCAACTTCACGGTAGGCATGTGCGTGACTGGTAAGGTCATCGTAGATAATGATCGTGTCTTGATTGAGTTTTTGCCAAAGATATTCGGCCATCGCACACGCAACATACGGCGCGATATAGCTCATAATGAGCGACTCGAACATGGTACTCACCACTACAATTGCCTTTTCCATACCACCATTTTCTTGGAGGCGAGTGAGCAACTGGTCAACATCGGTACGACGCTTGGCAATCAAACAATAGACAACAACTTGGTCGGTATTTTTCTGGTTGATAACCATCTGGGTAACCAATGTACTTTTACCAGACTTACCATCACCCAGTAGCGCCATACGCTGGCCACGGACGATTGGAAACAGTGAGTCAATGGCGGTTACGCCACTCTCAAGCTGATCACTGAGCAGTTTACGCTCATAGAGCGGTGGTGCTTGATTGAAAACGGGCCATACGGCATCAGCAGCAATCGGACCTTTGCCATCAAGTGGTTCACCGGTGACGGTCACCACGCGGCCAATGAAGTCTTTGCCGACTTTACAGACAAGTTCCTGGTGCTGGAGCACAGCAACCATACCAACACTGAGCGTGTCGGAGCCAAGGTGCAAAATCACCACATGATCAGTTGCGACTTGGTGGACAAAGCCCTTACTGCCGTCTTCAAACATTACGAGTGCATGGATAGCACATGGTTGCATGCCATGAACCTGGACAAGGAACTTATCGACAGCGATGACTTCACCAATTGGGTTGCCACTCGCAATGAGTTTGTCGAAGTGTTGGTTGCCACTTTTCACGCGGCCGCTCCGGCTGTTGGTACTGCAGTGACAGACGTTTCAGGTACGTCAGGCTTGGATTCGCCCCGTAGTGCGACTGCTAGCTTGTCTCGGCTTTCGAGGAACCTGGTACGAAGACTCAAATCAAAGTACTTGTTGTTGGTGCGAATCACGCAGCCAGCGCCAATGTTTGGCTGGAGGCCGATTTGCACGAGTACTAAGGTATGAATATTTTGACGCATCCATGTCATCAGACGCTGCATAAACAACGGCGAAGGGTCGGCACCAAAACTAATATGCATGAGTGGAGCTTCTTTGTAGACGGTCTGCAAGAAGTCCAGTAGTCGAGCGCGGTCAGTTTCGAGTAAAACATTGAGACTGTTGATCTCGATGATTTCATCAAAGAGCCTACTGGTTTTTGGTGGCTTGATAGAAGTACCTGGCTCGCGAATTGCTGCCGCAGCCATGAAGTTATTGAGAGCTTCTATTTCACGCAGCAATCGGCCGACATCAATGCGACCGATTACCATAATTGGTAGCTGCAAATAGCTATCAGTCTTATGATCCATCGGTAATGTCCCTAATTATGGCCGCCTTGTTAGACTCCAGGTCACTCAGAATGTATTCGAGCTGGTCATTAAGGTCAATCTGGTCGCCAATAGCTGCCAACACGTAGTGGTTGACGATATCAGCCATATTGTCTTCGAAGCGCTTCACGAGACGTGATTTTTCGGTCGCCAGCTCTGTTTGAATCTGTTGACTCATCAGTTGACGTTGCTGTTCGATAGCTTCTTGGGTTTTGTTGATTGAATCGAGTGCCATTTGTTTGGCATCAGTGATTGATTCTTCGTATTTAGCGAATTCTTCTTCGAGCTTGTTGGTGATCTCAGTCTTCATGTATTCATTAAGTTGAGAAGTCGTGAGTCGCAAGTCCTGCTGTAGGAACATGGCATTTTCACCGATGATTTTCTCGAAGTGAAGGCGCCCACGGTTACGGAGTTCTTCGCGGAATTCATCGTTGAAAATATGTTCGACATTATCGTTGGCAAGCTTGGTATTGGCATCATCGACGGCGCTACCTGTCGTATTGCCTTTATCGTGAGTCGATACGGCCTGCACTTTAGGTACTTTTGGAGTTTTTGGCGTCGAAGGTTCAGCGCTTTTACGGATGACAGCCCAGATGAACAGACCGGTCATAAGACCGATTGCTGCTAGTACGCCGATTAATACCTCTAAGCTCACGTGGTGCCCACCTCTTCGTTTGCTAAATCTTTAATAGTAAATATACCGCAAAAATACCGCTTATGAAAATAGTTAATCCAACGACCACTACCTGCATCATGCCTCTGATGATCGATTTCTTGCTCAGCGGGTTACGACCGATAGAGATAATACCACTGCGAACACCACCATACAGCAAGCTCGTCGCCACAATCGTGCTGATGAGAAAAATCGTCAAACCAAGGTAAATACGAACCGCATTTACCGGTTTTCCAGCAATTGCGGTGGCTGCTTTTTGCAAGAACTCAGGGATATTGGCTTCTGGAGCTTTGAGATGAGGATTACGGGCAACACTCAAATCAACTTGAATGCGACCAATACTCACCGGGTGTTGGGCTCCAGTGCTATCTTTGACACTGGTGGTACTGATAGCACCTGCCTTCCCGTCAAATGATGCTAGTGCTCGACCAACAACTATTGGTTCTTTGGTGCCGGCTTTCATGCCAATGCCATCAAGCCCAGACACCGTAATATAATCACCTGTATTGATAGCGCCCCCTTGGGTGCTGACGATCACATCAAAATGGCCAGTCGTGGCCACAAATACCTTGGCGGCATCGCTCGACAACGTAACCGGCGCATCATTAGCATCAACGGCTACACCCAAAATATGATCGATTGAGTTTGTGGTACTCAGCTCGACCTTTGTACCGTCGTTTTTCTTAAGGTTGACAATCAGTCCACGCTGGATTGTCTGGTCAGTGTTGTAACCCTGCGTCACAGTCTGTGCGCTGAGAGGATGACGGAGACTCACCACAATGAGTAGCGCCAGCGCTGATAACGCCAGCAAACGCGGCAATCTCATGTAATGTCTAATTTTTGTGTTAATCATGATAATTTTAACCATTATCAGTATACCTACCACCAGTGGTAGTTGCAACAAATGCGAGCTACGAAATTATCTCAGTTGTAACAGGGGTAGCTATGGCTAAACGAGGCTGGCTAGCCCAGAAATAGTACGACGAATCGCTGCTTCGGTGGTCGATCGGCCCATGGTGAGTCGCAAGCTCGCGCGGGCATCGGCGTCAGTCAGACCAATTGCTTGCAGTACATGTGAAGGCTCTTCGCTGCTTGCGCTACAGGCAGACCCCACGGCCACCAGAACTCCCTGCTCATCGAGGGCCATCATCAACCGCTCGTTATCTGCGCCAGGAACTGTCAGGTGAATATTGTTTGGTGAACGGTGCTTGAGCGAGCCGTTCAATATTGCTGCTGGTAGCTGCTCAGCTATAAGTTTGTAGGCGAGCTGCTGAAGCTGCTGCAATCGCTTGCCCTCGGTGTGACGATCGGTCTGTGCGCGGTCGAGTGCTGCCGCGAGACCAATGATGCCAGCTACATTCTCGGTACCGCTGCGAAGGCCGCGTTCTTGCCCGCCACCTTCTATTTGTGGTGATAGCACAATGCCGGCGCGAACATACAGTGCACCAACCTGCTTTGGTCCATACATTTTACTGGCGTTGATGGTCATAAGGTCGACGCCGAGCCGTGAGGCATGCAAATCAAGATACAGTGATGCCTGACAGGCATCGGTATGGAACAGTAACGGGTGCATGTTGCCGTCAGCATGTCGTTGTTTGCGAATGAGTTCAAGTGCGGCTGCAATCTGTTTGAGTGGCTGAATGGTGCCAATTTCGTTGTTGACGTACATAACGCTCACCAGAGCTGTTTTGTCATCGATGAGCCCAATTAGCGCTTTAACGTCAATAAGCCCGTCAGGCATGACAGGCGCAAGTTTGACACTATATTGAGCAGCTGGGTGCAGTACCGCATCGTGTTCAATACTACTGACCACCATATTGGCGTCTGGGTATTGCCCCATAACACCATGAATTGCCAAGTTATTAGCTTCGGTACCACCAGCCGTAAAGACAACTTCGCTTGGACGAGCGCCAAACCAGTGGGCTACTCGTGCGCGAGCAGACTCAATATCTCGTTTGACTGACTTGGCTGCCAAATAAGTGGCTGAAGGGTTATAGAATTGTGTAGTCAGGTACGGTTGCATGGTAGCAAACACCCGCTCGTCGAGCGGTGTGGTTGCAGCGTGATCGAGATAGATAAGCTCGTCCATGGATTTCATTGTACCGTGATTCTAGGCAACGGCTGCGTAGAGTTCGTTGTTGACGCGCTGTTCGTACTGGTTGATAGCTTCGAGGAGTCGAAGTGATTCGGCTGGGCTGACAGCCTGGTAGTGACCATGCTGGGCCTTTAATACACCGCTGGGACGTACATCGTAACGGGTAGTACGCACTTGTGGCGTACCTTTTTCATCGGTCCATTCTTCGTGCCAAACCCAGGTGTGCTTGTCGAGGCAAAAGAACTCACGACGGGTACCCTTGGGTACGGGACCAAATAGCTGGCCACCAATACGAGCTTCGTGACGGATGAGGTTGCGATACAGTTCGGCTTTGCGTTCTGCACGTTTCTGTTCGGTCAGACCGCTAAGCAGCTTCTGGAAAATCATACGCTCGCTCTACTTGTTGTTGTATTGCATCAATCGTATTGGCTGGCTGTTCTGCAAAAAACGGATTTTCGAGGGGAGCTTGAACAGGGGCCACAGCTTCAACTGGCTGCAATGCATTGCCAATCACGACACGTGCAACTGCAGCTGCTTCGTAGACGGTGTGCTTGCGCATCACCATCTCTTCTGGGGCGTGCTGGCGCTCAAATTCAGGGTTATTGTGTGAGTTGTTCATAACAGCTTAAAAACCAAACAAACTGCGAGCGTTCTTGGTGGTCTCTTGGGCCAAGGTATCGAGTGATTCCCCTCGCAGCCGACTCAAAAACTCCGCAGTGTTAATTACATGCTTTGGTTCACATACCTTACCACGATGGGGCATCGGTGTCAAGAAAGGGGCGTCAGTTTCCAGGACCAGATTTTCTAGTGGAATTGCCCGGTACATGGCCTGCTGCCAATCACCTTTTGCAAACGTTGCAATGCCGTTCACCCCTATAAACAAGCCCTTTTCAACTGCTTTGTGCATATTTGCCAGGCTGTCAGTGAAACTATGCAACACGCCTCGAACACCACTAAAGTTATCAAAAACGGGCCAAAAGTCATCAAATGCCTGTCGTGTATGGAAAATAGCTGGCAAATTGTTGCTACGAGCTAGTTCTAGTTGGAATTCCAGGATCTTAATCTGTGCGACTCGTGGGGAGTGTTCGTAGAAATAATCGAGGCCACATTCGCCAACTGCGACGACCTTTGGCTGTGTGGCTAGTGCGGCAAATGTTGCCAATGCCTCAGCATCTTCAACGTAGTGTTGGGCTTCGTGTGGATGGATACCAATACTGGCATACATTCCTTCATACTGCTGCACGACTTCGACGGCCAGCTGACTGTCGGCAAGGTCACAGCCAACACAGACCATCTGCTGAACGCTTGCATCATGAGCACGCTTGATGACTTCGTCGAGTGAACTATCACCTGCCTTGGCCCAGAGTTCACGCGTGGCGCGCTCGCCAGCCGACTGACCAACAGACTGAATATGACAATGGGTGTCTACAAACTGCATGAAGGCTAAGCCTTTACTGGCGCTGCGGCAGCATCTTTACGAGGGAATAGCGTCCCCTCAATCGAACGAACAATGCCGTCTTCAAATACGTGGCGAATTTTGAGTGCTGTTTCAGGCATGAATGGTAGCAACAAGTCAGCGATTTCGAGCAAGCAACTTGCCTGATAGGCGAGTACTTCACGGAGGTGATCGGCATCACCGGTTTTGTGGACCATCCATGGCTTTTCTTCATCGATATACTGATTGAGACCACGAACTTGTTCCCAGACCTCATCGAGTGCCCGGTCAAACTTACAGTCTTCGATTGCCTGCCAATACTGCGCAACATCGTGCTCGGCCGGTGGAATATCGCCAATCAGGCCATTTTGGTACTGCGTAATCATGGCAGCCGTGCGCTGCACAGCGTTACCGAGCTCGTTTGCCAATTCATTATTGTAGGCGTTGTGGAGCAACGTCCAGCTGAACTCACCATCGGTGTATGACGGAATATGTCGCAGGATGTAGTAGCGAAATACATCGGTACCATATTCTTTGATGATCTCATTTGGATCAACCACGTTGCCAAGACTTTTACCCATTTTGAGTCCGCCTTCGGCGTTGATGAAGCCATGGACGTAGAGCTTCTGCGGCAACGGTAGTCCGAGCGCAAGCAACATGCCCGGCCAGATAGCAGCGTGGAAGCGCAAAATATCTTTGCCAATCACCTGGACATTTGCGGGCCAATATTTCTTGAAGTCATCGTGTTCTGGGTAGCCAAGAACGGTGATGTAGTTCATCAGCGCCTCAAACCAAACATACATGACCTGTTCGTCATCGCCAGGAACGGGGATACCCCAGCCAATCTTTTCTTTTGGACGGGAGATGCTGATGTCATCGAGTCCACTTTTGATAACTGACAAGATTTCGTTGCGGCGTGTAGCAGGAATAATCTGGAATGTGTTGGTTTCGATTGCTTCCAAAATCTGATCTGCGTACTTACTCAGCTTGAAGAAGTAATTCTCTTCTTCGATTTTGTCATATGGACGATTGTGGTTTGGACAGATACCGTTGTTTTCTTTGACGGTTGCTTCTGGGAAAAACGCTTCGTCGCCAGTACAGTACCAGCCGGTGTATTTACCCTTGTAGATGTCGTCTTTGAGTGCCTGCCAAATCAGCTGCGCACGCTGCTCGTGACCTGCGTCAGTCGTGCGGATGAAGCGGTCATTGCTGATGTTCAGCGTCTTGGCAAGGACGCGGAAATTGTCGCTCATTTTGTCGGTGTAAGCCTTTGGATCAATGCCAAGCTCCTCGGCTTTTTCGGCAATCTTGCCACCGTGCTCATCGGACCCAGTCGAAAAAATAACTGGTGTGCCCTTAGAGCGAGCAGCACGTGCCAAGACATCAGCCATGACAAATTCTAACGCGTGGCCAATATGCGGCTCACCATTAACATAGGGAATAGAAGTTGTGACAAAGTAATTCATATATCTAGTAGTCTACCTCAGACCCCTGGGTCACACCAGTCACATCTGTGAAATATTTAAAATGCTTATGCTGTATTTGGAACGCAGTCCCATGATACGCTATACAAAATTAAGGAATGGACTGGGTGCAACAAATACTAAGGGCGTGCATGTTAAGCACTTTTATCGTTGGCGGAACGCTCATTGCACTGCATGGTTACAGCGTCGCCCAAACAACCGTCACGAGTCTCTTCCAGATAACCTATGACCCTGCTCAGTTCCAGGGAAATGATGAATTTTCTCGCTCTATGCGGGGTACCCTGCAAGACATATCTTCACAGCCACTAGCGACTCGATAAATGCCATAGGCCACAGTGCCGACAAAGATATGCCCGTAGTGTGCTGCCGTGTTGCCATTCGAGCGTCACGCTAATGGCTTCTGCTTCTTCCTTAGAATCAAAAACCATCTTATCTGCACACGGCAGTACCACTTCGTCACTCATTTTTTGTCGATGTATTCTTGGCAAAGTCGTTCAAACACCGCATTAGTCCAACCAAAGCCAGTCTGCGAAGGATAGACGCCTTTCATTGGCGGCTTATCCGGCTGTACGACATTATATTTTTCGAGGAAGACACCATTACGATTGAACCAGTCGAGGTTTGTCTTGAGCCATTTACGAGCCAAGCGACTGGCATCAGCATGATAGCCATAGCGTTCAAGCCCGCGGATGACCAAATATTGTAATGGCGCCCAGCCGTTGGGGTAGGCCCACTGCGTTGGCATAGCACCCGGAACCATGCGGTTAAGCGGTGCTGTGTCCGTGGTTGTCAGTCCTCCGCGCGCCTCAAAGCGACCGAGCGCCTTGACCATTTGTTTGGCTTGTTTCTCGTCGACCATCCCAGCCCACATTGGGTAAAAGGCAGCTAACGATGCAACACCGCCGCGTTTATCTTTGGCAAAATTGTAATCGTAATACAATCCGCGTAAATTACTCCACATCAGCTTGTCTATGGTTTCTTTGCGGTGACGAGCATCTACTTCCCATTTGGCGGCCTCACGCGCATCACCAGCAATTCGGGCAGCACGTGCAAAATCAGCTTCGTACTTGTACAGCAATGCATTGAGATCGATTGGCAAATAATTGAGTGCCTTACGGCCAAAACGAGTTGTCATGTCCCAGCCACTTTCTGCTTCGGCAAGATCGTGCAAATAATTCACGTCGTAGTAGCGTGATAAACCTTGGTGGACCAGCCGGGCGTTTGGCTTGGTCGTACCCAACCAAACAGTCTGGTACTCTTGTTTGGCAATAGCTATAGATTCCTGCAGCCACTTTTCGGGCAAATCGTATGCATCGTAGACATCAAAAATAAAGCTCGTCAGGAACGGTGGCTGCGAGCGGCCCGTTAGGTAAGTTCGCGAAGCGTTGGGAATAGCACCGAACCGCTTTTGAAGACTCAATAAGTTTTCAAGGATTCCCATGACAAGTTCTTTGTGCGCTTCGTCGAGTAGACCCTGTACCATAAAGTAACTGTCCCAGTAGTACATTTCATTGAAGTCAAAGTCGTGCCCGACCTCAAATGCTGGAACGAGATATGGCTTTGGCAAGCCAAGTAGACTTTCGTCATCCTTTGGGTGAAATCGTTCAAGGTTTTCCCAGTAACCTGCGATGTATTCACGAGCAGCACGTACATCATCAACAGACAGTACTTCACTGCGCTTTGGCAGTAGCTTGGCACCAAGTGATTTAGTAGCGTTTTGGATAGTAAGTAGTAGTGAATCTTCGGCCATAGCTATACGGTATCACACAAGCTTATTGATACTGTTTACATTCGGCTGGTGCTGGCTTGCCGGTCAACTTTTCAGTAACTAATTGATAGTTATAAACTTGGAACTTATTGCCAGTGCTAAATTGGCAGTTTGGCAGCATCGGCAGATCGTAGCCAAGATAATTCGACAATACAAATCGTAGTGGGTTGACCGACGCAGTGATGTTGGCTGCCACTACTTCCTTTGATACACCTGGCATGTAATAACTGGCGAGAACACCAAACTTTTGCTGCATATCAGTGATTGGTAGCGTAGCGGGATCATAGTAGTGCTGTGGCGTGATACTGCCCCTAAACTCTTTTGGATATGGTCCTTCATCAGACTGAATGACAACGACCGCAGACGGATCATTCGTTCGAATGTCTTTCACCATTTCCTGCATACGAGTGTTGATATAGGTGACAGAATTTTTGTACTTAACCGTTTCGTCTACATTATTGTCATTTGATTCATGATCATAGGTCGTGTCACTGCCGTCTGGACCAAAAACATATGGTGGATGCGGCACGAGTATGTGCGTGAAGGTAAATTGTGGGCCATCAGTCTTATTAGACGCAATTGTCTTGAGCGTATCCATCTGTAGGTCAAGGTTTTGGTGTGGGTTGTTGTCGCGGTCGTATTTGACGAGTGCGGTATTACCAACCGTTACGCCTTTTTTGAGCAGTGGTGAAAAAATACTCTTGTTAATGATGTCTCTATTGAGATCACTCACAAAAATAGTCATACCAAATGTACGAAGCCTAAATGACTGCGTGGGGCTCGTGTCTGCCTGAATACCAACACGCGTAAAGTCCCACCATGAGCTGAGCTGGTTGTACGTGTAGCCATCTTGTCTGAGTGTTTGCGCGACTCCTGGATTATTGAATATGGCTCGATACGGAAATGCTGTTTGATAGCCATCCTTGCCAAACTTAGCCCCAAGATCAGTATGATAATTCATATCAAGCGTCGAAGTGATTGAGGACATCGTGAATGGATAGTTGGCATACGCTCCGGGACGGTTCACAAAGCCCTCACTCTCAAGAAAGCTATTGAGCGGTGCGTTGTCGATGTCAAAGTGTGTGGCAAGCTGCTCACTGTTTCCATAACGGTCAAATACCACGTAGTAAATATTTGGCTTGGTCGTGGCTTTGCTCTTATCTTGTTTCGGTTGGACATAGTTGTAGTGATAAGTCAGTTCTGGCCAGATCTGCACAATCTTGAGCCCGACCTTTGCGACCTGTGTTACAAACAAAAAACTAACAGCAAAGGCCATGATCTTGCCAAGCGGGAGCTGCCGGAGTTCTTTTCGTTTCAATGCTAGCTTGATCGCATAGCCAATTACTCCACACATGATTGCAAGGAATATCGTGCGAAGTAATGCGGTTGAAAAACTAGTTTCAAAACTCTTTGGCAAAAGCATTTTTGCGAGTGGCGCAAGTAATGATTGTTGACCGAAACTGTATAGCAAATAACCGAGCAGTAAGCTGCTGATGTGGGCTGGTGTTGCCCGGCCAAGCAACAGCCGAAATGGGTAATATATAACTGCTGAAAGTATTGCAAATAACAGCGTTGGCAGCACTATATCTGATGGATAACTGAAATCGATGTTCTGGTAGTAGCGCGACAAAACGAATGTGGCCAACATCATCGTCTCAAGCAAACTTGAACCATAGAGTCGAATGGCAATATTACGGAGTAGTGTTTTTTTCTTGGTTTTCAGTGTTTGTTTGATGAGTCGCTTCATGGTGCCTACTACTTAGCTTGGTATAAGTATATGCTACGATGCGAGCCTTTGACTGGTTTTTTGGCAATTTGCGTAAAATGTTCACCCATTGCCTGCTCGAAATGCTCATAATCATACTGATCAAAGATGTCTTCACGTGAAGCAAGCAGGTGCTGCACCTTGGAGTCCTCTTTTGGTACAAATTCAATAATGATATTTTTGCCAATTTGTCGCAAAAATGAAGCAACTTTATCAAGTGGCAGATTATTACCAATTGCCAGGTGATGGATCAAGGCCAGCGCCATGACGACATCTGCTGGGCCACGACCAGTTAGTGACATGCGCTCGGTGTGCGCCCAACCAAGTGCAGTACTTGGGTTTGTAAGATCCTGAACGAGTGGCAACATGCGGCCTTCGATCTCAGGCTTACGTTTGGCGGCATAGTTGTAAGCTACTGCATTGGCATCGATATCAAATGCCACTGTATATGCACCGGCTTCGGCAGCCAGCTCGCTAAACTCACCATTATTTGCACCAATGTCCCAAACCATTTCAGGCTTCGGTGTGACTTGTGCCAATAATGCAGCGACTGTTTTTCGCTTATGCGTAAATGAGTCGTCAGAGTAGTTGGTAAACGTGTAATATTCGCCCCATTCGCTATCAATCCTTGGCGGGCGAAGTTTGGTAACGGTGCTTTTGAGGCTTGACTGCAAACCTTCCATAGCCAGCGCAGAAACTTTGCGCTCCTTGGTTTTGGCGCCAACTGCTTCACCACCTTGTTTGTGCTTCTTTTGCGCACTGCCGTGAATATACAAGTGAGCGAGCAGGCCAGGACGGAACTTAGCACGACGCGGCAGCAAGCTACAAACTGTTTGTAGTGGCAGACCATCGATATAGACCCGAAGTGTCTTGAGAATATCTTGTGAAGTGTAATGTGCCAGAGCCAGCGGCGCAATGAAGTGCTCGCAGAACTGTTTGTAACCTTCCCATGGCTTGCCTGTTTCATATGCCGTAAATGACAATGTATCGATAAATACTGGCTTGTTGCCAACAAACTGAATGTTGTAGGCGCTCGAATCCTTGAGAATCATGCCGTGCTTAATACCAAGGTTGAGTACCTGAAGTGTTAATAACGCAGCTTGTTGCAGCTGCACAAAAGTCCACTCGTACGGATACGATACAAACGGCACGCGCTCAGGACGAATAACCTTGTACGCACCCTTGGCTGCTTTGAGGGTAACTTCTTCGTGAGCTACCATAAGTCCTTCTTTTTGAAGGGCTTCATAAAGACCTGAGTTCATGAGTAGATCATAGTCAACTTTGCCAGATTGGTTGATTTGACGATACAACGTACCATCATGCTCAAACACAAACCCGGCTGGGTCGCGAAATGATCCACTCTGTGACTCAAGGCTCATATACGAGAATTAGTCTTTCTTACCAAATAGTGACGTGATGCGATGACCGATATTAGCGATCAAACGGCGACCAAAGATACCAATGCCAGCGATAACGCCAACCATTGATTGTACAAGCAAGCTGCCAGTACTAGGGTCTAGGTAGCCAAAGTGAATAAACAAATGCAAAAGATATAGTCCTTAATTCATTAGTTAATGAAACGCTGCTATCTATTCTAGCGCATAACGCCTGATTTTTGGCTGAAAGTTACCAAGAACTTTCAGCCATACAGGTATATTTAGGCTTCGACGAAGGTCAAAGCAAAGCCGGTACGACCAGCACGACCAGCACGACCGATACGGTGCACGTAGTCTTCGTAAGACTGTGGTGTACTGTAGTTGATCACGTGCGTGATGTCCTTGACGTCGATACCACGAGCAGCAACATCAGTTGCAACCAGGATGGTAACATCACTTTTCTTGAATCGACTGAGAGCACGTTGGCGTTGGCCTTGGCTCTTGCCACCGTGAATTGCATCAGCTTTGAAACCGCGAGCAATAAGCTCAACGCTCAAGCGTTCAACACTTCGCTGCGTGTCATCAAATACGATAACTTTTTCAGTTTTGTCGCTGAGGAGAATGTCGTGCAAACGATCAATCTTCTCGTTGTGAGACTGGTAAGGGACAATGTCTTGTTCAACGTTTTCGCTGGTTTCACCCTGCTTAACTGAAATACTCACTGGATCATTGGCAAAGCTGTCGATAAGACTCTTCACTTTTGGTTCCATAGTTGCAGAGAAGTACAGTGACTGGCGCTGCGTTGCAAGCTTACTAAGGATAAGGCTCACATCGTTGATAAAGCCCATGTCGAGCATACGGTCAACCTCGTCGAGTACAACTGTGTTGAACTGACCAAGCTTCAATGTGCCACGTTCGATGTGGTCCTTGATACGACCAGGAGTACCGATAACGATCTCTGGGTTATCACGGAGGTCACGAAGCTGTGGACCCATTGCTGAACCACCGATAAGAAGCGCACCAAGAAGGCCAGTTCCCTTACCGATTTGACGACATTCGTCTTCGATTTGCTGTGCAAGCTCACGTGTTGGTGCAATGACCAAGACACGGCTACCCTTTTGGGTCATTAGCTTGTGAATTGCAGGCACTGCAAAGGCAGCTGTTTTACCAGTACCAGTATTTGCAATACCGATGATGTCACGGCCTTCGAGGATTAGCGGGATAGTTTGATCCTGAATCGGTGAAGGTGTGACGTAACCCTTAGCACGCAAGTTAGCTTTAATAACGTCTGCGACTGCAAAGTCGGCAAACTGGTTTGTGGCAACGTATTCTTCACGTTCTACCGGACGTGCAGCTTGCACGAAACGAGATGGGTGAATGTAGTCCTTTTTTGGACCACGCTTGTTACCACCTGAACGACGTTGACCGCCGCCGAAGCTTGAGCCGCTGCGAGTGCCGCCGCCGTATGATGGACGACCAAATGATCGTCGAGTACCTTGATAAGGCATATAAATAAATCCTTTTGTTGGGGTCTACCTATTCATGTCTCGTAGTCATAATTGTCTGTTTCTGAGCAACATCCATGTGAAGCAAGGCGGTGTAAATAATTACATCGACAAACTTCAGACGACTATCGTCAAAAGCGGGCGGTCTGGGACCAAGAGAGCATGAGCCGGGTAGATTACCGGGTTATTACTTGTGATTGTCGTATGAAACCAAAGTAATAGACCGTGTACCCTAGGATTCATGTAAAACAATACCCATATACTAGCATGATATCTGTTATGAGTCAATAGATTCTATGCTGCTGGCTGTAGTAGCTGGCCCATGGTGGTATGCAGCCCATCGCCCAGCTTGAGCAGGTGATCTTGGTAGAACTTGTACAAAATCTCGGCATCATCGTAGGCACGGTGGCGGCTCTCTACATCATAGCCGTGAATACGAATGACTTCGTCCAGTCGATGGCTGCGCTGCGCCGGATACAGCTTGCGTGACAATCGAACGGTACAGATACGATCTTGTGCAAATAATTGGCCCAGTCTGGCAAACTCTGCCTTGATAAACCCATAGTCAAACGACACATTATGCGCAACAAAGATCGCCCCATTGAACAGCTCAGACAACTCATGGGCAACTTCACCAAACGTTGGTGCACCATGCACATCACTACCATTAATACCGGTTAATCCGGTGATAAACGATGGCACTGGTTCTTCGGGATTGATCAGTTGTTTGTAGGTTTTGACCACTTGTCCATCTTCGACCCGTAAGGCGCCAATTTCGAGCACCCGCGAATTCTGCGGACCCATGCCGGTGGTTTCAATATCTATAAATACAAGTGGCCGCCCATTCATCCTGCCCATTATAGCGGAAGTCTAGTAGAGTTTGGTGAGCGAGAGTCCGCCCCACTCCACGACCGTGAAGCCATTTCGCGGTATTGTAGACAGATGCTGCGCTGGCAATGAGATCGGCTTATCAAGTCCATCCATGTCCAGGAAGACGCGAATCAACGTATCAGGTGCTGGTGTAATCTTGAGTGGTGCCAGTTCATTAAGCTGCGCGGTGCTGAACCACGTCAGACGGATATATGGCTTGTTGGGGACCTTGTTTTCCCAGTAAGCCATGAAGTCGTTGGACTCCTTGGTATTTAAACCCTGCTGCGCCAATTGCTGACGAATTGTATCCACCGCTGCACTGCGAGCTACAACACTACCACTCGTGATACTTGGGTATGCGCCCTGTCCTGGACCCTCCCAGAATAGTGAGTCGTATGCAGTACCGTTGGCGGTCAATTGACCATTTGGTTGCGCCCATACACTCCAACCAGTTGTGGTGTTGTACAGTGGGATAGAAACCTTCACATCAGCGCCAACACGGACATTCACCTGCTCTGCTTGTGTTGGATACAGATATACCACTGGCTTGGCACAGCCACCAACTGCTGCAAAATCCTGACGAGCATAAACCAACCATGCACCGGACTTATCTTTGTAAAAGACAACACCGTGCTGTTTGATAAAGTCTGCTTTTGTCATTGCAAGCTTCTGTTTGCCAGCTGCATCTGTTGAACCATTATAAAACGTATGGAATTCATCGTAAGCCTTATTGACGAGGATGTAGTTGGCGTCTTTAGCGTCATACACCTTTTGGCCAGATGAAGAGGTACCAGCAAATACGAAGTCTGCATCTTTTGCATTGTTTGCCACGGTTACGGCTGCCGACAGACCACCACACCCACGCGCGATTGCAGCAATTGTGTCACTTGTGCTAACACCGTTCTGCCATTTGTAATCCTTGAGTGTTGTTTCGAGTGGCTCATATTTGAGCAGTACGGTTGTTTTGAAAGGGAACTGCATCATATAGCCATATGACGTCAGACCGGTAGCCGTGTCGCTGCGAGCTATCTTGACGATTGCTGAGTCACCGATCTGCTTCACGCTCGTACTACCTTGTGAACTATAGAATGAGTCAGCGATCGAGCCGTTTCCCGTGCTCTTCACGGCATATCCGTTACCCAAATCGATCGCACCAGGTATGGTCAGCGAATCATAGTGCGTCGAGGTGTCGATGATAATTCCCTTGGTGAACATATCAGCAGTAGGACCATATGTATCATCGTATTTGGCTATGCCATCAGGGTGCGAGATAAGACGTGTTGTATTGTTTGGTGCAACTTCAAACAGATAGTAGCTATCGCCCCCGGGCCCATCGGCTGCAGCTTGCACCAACACAATTTTGTTGCCAGCTCGCTTGCCAACTTCTTTATAAATTGGCTGCGTAACGCCATTATTAATTGCATCTTGCGTCAAAGGAGCCATAAACTTCTGATCAGCCAGTGTAATCGGTGACGCGTACCATGTCTCACCGGTTGTTGGGTGGATCATCTTCTCGAGTAATGCCTTATCTTCGGCCGAGATTACTGGTCCGTTATCTTGCTTCGTTTCAGTTTTTTTTGTGGTTGTTACGGGAGCTTTTGAATCAGTCACTTGGGGTTTTTGGTTATGCTTCCAAAACCATACGCCAGCGCCGGCAGCTACGGTTAAGATGACAGCTAATAGAATCAGCCAACCGCGCTTGGATAGTTTCCGCCGAGGCTTCTTTGTGACTTCTTTTGTCTTAACCAACACTGTGTGATTGACCTCAGTCACGATTGGGGTACTCACTACTTGAGGAGTTGGCGTGTCTACTATTTCCGACGGTTCCTGGGCATCAGTAACTACGTCTTCGTGCTTCATATCTTCGGGTAATACGTCTAACTCGGGCATTTCCGGTGCGCCCGGCGTTTGCTTGTCAGTTAAATCCACGTGGTAGCCTCCCCCTCTAAGTTTGGTCTCAGTGTAGCGCCGCTTATTCTAATTTACAACGAATTTATACCAAAGAAAAAACCCGACACATGTTCGGGTTCTTACTTTGGTGGAGCTGGTGGGTACGAACTCTTATTAACTGCTCGGCAACATTTTGCTCTAGCAAAATGCTCGCAGGACAAGCATAGAAAACTCAAATGCCCACTGGGCATTTTCGCCCTCACGGGCAGTACCCGCACAAAGTTAACCAAAACAAAAACCCATCCGAAGATGGGGTCTTGTTTTGGTGGAGCTGGTGGGTACTGCCCCCACGTCCGCTAGTTTATCTGATCAGTCTATCCTACAGGTTTATGCCATTTAGATTGTCTCGAAATCACGACCGGTAAACGGCCAAAAAGCCGCAATTTCCAGTCCTAAGTCTTAGTAAATGCTGTGGACAGCAACATTCAAGCATTCAGATAAAGTGGCGTGAAGAGCGCTATCTGAAGTCATGCTCTACACGGCTAAAGTAATTAAACTAGAGCTGGTGCAACGCGTAGGTTACTGAGAGCAAACAAGTTTGCTACAGCTTCTTTAGCGTTACTAATAGGTGTTTTTGCATCTATTGTAGGTTTGTCTATACGCTGACAAGCGACCTGCTGATCTAACCGATAAAGTCCAACGTC
>CAYYUY010000005.1:0-88892 GCA_964474995.1 uncultured Candidatus Saccharibacteria bacterium | reverse complement strand
CTACAAAAAGTACGACAATACCTCGGCACCGAAGATCAAGGACTCGCCGAGGTATTTGCCGTGCTTAGCGAACCAAATCGTTGCAAAATGTTTCGGGCCATTGCCAAGAGTCAGTCACTCTCTGTGGGTGAAGTCGCGACTATCCTACATATATCTTTGCCACTGGCTTCACAGCATTTAAAGATCCTTCACCAGGGGGACTTACTCGTGAAATCCAAAGAAGGCCGGAAAGTCATATATAGCCTCAATAGCAGCAATCATATAGTCGGCTCAATTCTCAACGCCATTAAATAAATCGCGGCGTACTCTAGTGGATGAACTTCACGATACCGGCCCTGTCAGGGTGAGTCTATGTTGCTGGGTTGGCTACGTATTTCTTTTGACGAAGAGCTTGGTAGCTATACGTTAACAAATACAAAATCCCACAAGCGAGTCCCAGTACGACACCACTATCAATAATTCCGCGCCAAGGTTGCGCAATGGTATGCACTACAAGAATCAGCCCAACAACACCTGTTGTCAGCGCGGTTGAAGCAATAATTCGTTTTCTAGATGCACCAAAATACCCGACACAAAACAGTGGTGCCAAAATAATCCTTGGCCACGTCGCTGTGCGTGAAAGATATTGAGCACGTGCCACCACGCGTGGGGAGAATTGCTTCCCAAATGCCTTGTAGCCTTCGGAATACACCATAATTGCACACCAAGCAATCAAAATGGCTACTTGCCACATCTCGATATGGTCCCGAAACAGTTCAATGATAAATGGCAAGAGCCTATATACGGCAGAGCCGAGCAGTAACATGACACCAGTCACACCCCAAATTGCCCCAATTGTTCGTACGATTTTTGGAACAGTTGTTTTTTTATTTTTGGGCATATTTTAAGATTTTAACTAAGATTTGCCGTTCAAGTACTTGCCCGCAATGCTTAAAGCGAACGAAGGCAGTATGATGAAGACAGTTCCAAATAGAAGTCGTATGAGTGCTTCACTGAGGACAGAATCTTTCTTGTCTGGGCCCGAAGCTGTCAGGACGATTAGAATCCCCACAATACCAAAAGCTATCGATGCGTATATAAATACTCGCGTGGCTATTTTTTGCATAGTCTTAGTATAGCAAAATATACGCACCTAACTTTCAGGTATATTTGGCTCGCGCTGGCCGATGTACTACAAACCTACGTTCTTCTGCTTGTGTTGTCATGTTCCATCTCAGCTAAGCGCGTGTAATAGTCCGGTAATTCTTTTAAATGTGCCCATGCTATTTTGCCTGTCAGCTGTAAATCACCATGAGTCACGTCAGTTTCTGGATCATTGAGGCCATGCTCAAGTTCAACCGCAAGTCCCATGCAAAACTGCTCAACATCGACTTTCTCAAAGTTGAGACCAATACTCTGTCCAATATCTTGTGCTTCCTTAGTAGTAAAACTTCGCTTCATCTCAGTTCCTTGCTTTTGGCTAGGTTTTTGCGTAAATCACTTCTTTGTCTAAAACGAGGGTTACCAGTAATGATTTCGTTGGTGGGTATAATGCGACCACGCAGTTTATGGGTGTCGGGTAAGCCTGTCAGTAGCAGGTATCCTTGCCAAACACTTTTTCCCACTTCAAGCTCCAGGTGCATGTTATCTGATATGGCTGGTTCGTCTTCTACTGCATATAGATAGTAGTGGCCCATACCAAGGACACTATCTGTCTTGTGGATTCGATGTGAAACTACCAGCATGTCACCATACCTTGTAGCTTCGGGCCACGCGTATGTGTCATTATCAAGATATAGAATTTTAATGTTGTTCTTGGTTTCTATAAGCTTGTAGAAACCGTGGCGAATAGTTTTAATCATTGAAATGTCTCCTCTCTTCTTGCGCTAGGCAACGTTGTTCAATAAAATGTATAAATGTTGCAACTGCACCCCTGTTGAGCGTATGTATAGTGTAATCCCTAATGCGTGTATGCAGTGTCACGGTAGAGCCCAAGCCTGCGTGGCTAAAACTCACTCCACTAATAACGTCGTAACTTATATCGTCCTGATGGATAAAAAATGGTTTTTTACTCAAATAGATAACGCGTTGATCGGTGGCTATAAGCATTACGTAGCTTGAATCACAGTAGCCATCAGCAGCGCCCATAATATGTTCTGAGGCGCGAATAATTGTAGGTAGGTAGCGCGCGTTCATGCGGCTTAGCCCAATCCGTGATATACCGACATGCCGTAAATCATCCATGACCCTTGAGTGATGTGAGATATGTGTACTCATATTGATATCCTCCATGCTTCCATTGAACTATTCTTATACATATTTGGCTTTGGTGGTAATCAAGGCATAGCTGTGATTAAGCTCACAGGCAATATGCTTCTCGGTGGTGCAGAATGAGTACGAACTAAGGAGAAAAGACAATGAATGATTTAGTGACAACAGCAATGAAAGAACCCGTGTCTGCCGAAAGCGTCGAACACATTTATGATTTCCTACAATCTCAAAAAACAGGTGTTCTGAGTACCGTGGGTAAGCATGATCGACCCTATGGTGCAGTCGTGTATTTCTCGATTGATAAAGAGTTTAACGTGTACTTCACTACTAAGCGTGACACGCGAAAAAGCGAGAACATACAGCACAATAAGCATGTATCTTTTGTGACATTTGAACCTGTCTCTCAGACCACCGCACAGATAGTTGGTACTGCAGAGGAAATTAGTGACCCAACAGAAGCGCAGGATATTTTCCGCGCTATGCTCAAGACTGCATTCACCACAAGTCTCTCTGGCCTTCCCCCAATATCAAAACTTTATGCTGGCTATTATATAAGCTATCGGATTAAGCCAGAGCATATAAATATGGCAGTCTTTGCTCGCCCTGACCCCGGTGGCTACGACATTTTTGAATCCATAGATTTCAAAAACTAAATAACTTTAGCAAGTTTCCCCTCAAACACTTCAAGATTGGTTATCGTTAGTTTGCCACCAACGAAACTTACAAGCTTTTCATCAATCAGTTTGCCCATTTCACGACTTACTGTCTCGCGTGACAATCCTGCTCTGGCGCCGAGGCTGCGCTCATTAATAGTGAACGTACAACTACCGTCTTTGTCAACGTTACCAAAACGACGACACTCAATATGGATCTCAAACATCAGGCGTCCTTTTGCACTACCCGCCATCAGTTGCGCCATCCGTCCAATGAGGCCATCAACTCCCATGTAAACTCTGCTTAGAAGATCGAACAACACTTCAGGGTTTGATTTAAGGAATTCAATGACGTCATCTGAAGGTGCTTGGCGTACCTCTATATCGGTTTCTGCTTCATAAATATAAGGATTCTCAGCCTTATTGATTGCGAGCGACATTGGGAAAAAAGCTGGTGGTTTAAATGTATTGAGAATAACCTCATCACCTCTATACGTCACGTCGTACTGCTTCACCCTGCCCTCGACAATATTGTAGATAACATCAGTGCCATCTCCATTCAAGATGAGTATCTGCCCTTTGGGGTATTTTCGTATCTTGTAGTTGGAGAAAAAATTCTCAATTTGTGTTGCAGTATGCGCATCCATAGTACCTACATTGTATTCCACTTCATGAACATTTGATCGAAATCACAGACAAGCATTGCGGATGATCATATTGAGCTGATTAATGTCGGTGCAGAATAGTAAATGTAAATAAGGAGGTCGCATGGATCATACAACAGCAGAACTAGGCAGCGTTGTTCATATTATGGACAGCGAGGGTGATCGCAGCATGTTGCTCGTTGCACCTGAAGAAGTAGACCCATTTACTAATAGGATTTCAGTTGAGTCACCTTTGGGTAAGGCACTGCTACATAAACACAAGGATGACTTAGTTCAAGTAAAAGGTTCCCATTCACGTAGTTCCTACATTATTTCTGATATACATACCCCCAAACGATGGGACACATATATTTGGTAAGTTTAAGGCAATTCATCACAAAGGAGTATATTGTGAAAAACTACATACAATTTTTTAGAAATTCAAACTTCAATGAACTGAACCCAGCAGATTTTGATAATTTCTACGCCGAAATCAGCCGGGACTGGGAGAAGCGAGCAAAAGAACTGCGGAACAGACGATGGCATAAGTTACAAGATGAAACATCATTTTTCAGAGATTAACACCATAAAGTGCTCCAACTATAAAACACCCACACTTGCGAGGGTGTTTTATAGTTGGAGCACTTATAACCCTAGTCTAGAAACTTAAAGTACTTTAAGTCAACAAGATTAACTACATATAAAAAGCCCATCTTGCGATGGACTCTCAATTTGGCTCTCGCTAGTTGACGTACTTCGCAACTATTTTGAACAGCCAACAGAGGTAGATCCCTCCAGCATTCACTGTCTCTCTATGCTTGCAAGCATACTCCCCCCCGTAGCCCTGGCAACAGATTAGGGCGTTGTACAATGATGATTATTGTACGATGACCCTGTTGTACCCTGTATGTTGTAAAAGAACTTTTGCGACGTACCCTACCTTCCCTTTTGTTCTTCTCTTCTCTGTACTTAGTGCTCGCACAAAATTTTTCTAGTACGTTCCTAGATTTAACCCCGCCAAACCCATTCATTGTGTATTGCCCTGTCTGCACTTTTCAAAAGCTGAACGTATAAATCGTCAATCATTGAGTTTGCATCGTAGTACCCCATTTTGCCGACCTTACCGTACCGGGTTTCGATGACATCACGGTCGTTGAACTCAGGATACTTGTCAAAAAACTCTGTAATTAAGTCCTTAGTTTGCTGATCATTAACTATTTCGAGTGCTTTATTCTTTGTCGTCCCTAGTTGATGGCTAAATCTCTTCATCTCAGCCTTAGTGGCATATTTCTTATCGATACAGATTAATGCTTTCAATAAGAACTCAAGAGAGAAACAAAACGCAACATACTTTGCAGACGTGAACCTTGGCCGTGGTTCTTTCATCCCAACCGATGCCAGGGCATACCATTCATCGCTTCTGCTCAGTAGTGAGGCTGGTGTATGGTCGTAGTCTCTATACATACACTTCCACCCTATTAAACATCTCTTTGATGAAAGCATTGAAAGTCACAGAATTGATCTTTAATGAATTCTGTCCAGTCTCAAAGATGTCAAAAGTGGTTTTTAGTTTGTTGCCTTCAAATTCTAATCCGTAGACGGGTACGGCAAAGATGTTCTCTTTATCCATTACAAAGCCGTGTATTTTTCCTTCGAAGCGTAAAGCAGTAGCTTCAATGCCATATCTGCTTGCGTCACGGGGTATATAGACCCAGGGAATGGATTGCTTTCCCAGTGCTTTGGATTGTGTGTCTGCTTTTAAGAGAGAGTCCTTGAGCTCAATGATTGCAGGCCCCATATCCCAACTTGCCTGGAAATAAATATTTACATTGTTTGGCTGAAATGTGTAGTGGAAATCCGCTGCTTTGTAGTTGTTGTCCCATACGTTTGCGCTCAAAGTTTCATCGTCAAAGTCACCGAGATCAGGATCGGCTTCAAAGGCCTCGGCCATCTTCTTAAAAGAATCGTGAACTTCGCGATTATCAAACTTAAATAAAGAAATCAGCAGACCTTGGTTATTGAATTCTTGGGCAATTCTTATCAGTTCCCCGGCAGATTCATTGACGATTGCCTCAATACGAAGTCTGCTATTTGGAAAAGTTTTTGCATCGGTTGCGAAGGGTAATCCTATAAGGTCAATGTCGGCTAAGCCCTTCTGCTTCGATGAGTTAAGTGTAGTTTTAAAGCCGAGGCTTTTATAATATGCTGCAACCAGAATTTCATTGAAGGCGGAAACCATCGGGCCGTCATGTTGCCCTAATATGTCTCGTTGAACTTCAGTTTTATAGTCAGGATTCTTCGTAATTTCTTCTCTAATTTTATCCAAGATAGAGGCCGTTAATTTGAAATAGCCATAGTCTTCAAGTGAAGCCTTTGATTTTTGTTTAGAATAAAGATGGCTTTGCGCTTCATAGCTAGTGTTTACGATGAACCTCATAATTGGGTTCGTGATACCAATAAGTTTTGATTTCTTTGACTTCCTGCCACAACTTTTAATAGCAGCCTTAACTGCCTCTTCTCCAAATGCGTCAATGTATTTCTGTAGGCTACTTGTCCGTGCGTGCATGTTTTATCGCCTGCGGCACCTAGCTTTTCTTATTCCACTTGCTTGAAAGCTTCATTGTTTTACTGTTTGGTTCGTATTCGATAGGTAATCTGTCGACATCCATTACAACTGGAATCTGCGCAGAGATACCTGAGAGTACACAAGTACCCGTTGGCTGGATAGGTAGCGAGTCGAAGGATACTTTATCAAGGTATGCTACGGCCTTCTCAACAGCGTGAATATCCAAGTTATTGATTAGTCGGTGTAGGAAATAGTTGTGCAATTGAGAGATTATAGTTTCAGATATGTCATGCGGCCTTTGGCTAGCAATTGTTAGGAAGACTCCAAATTTGCGGCCTTCTTTTATTATCTCCTCAAAGGTTTCAAGCCTGTAATCTCTCCACGCCTCACTTTCTCTAACTGAGTCAGAAGACAGTATGTTGTGTGCTTCATCAATAATTATATTTAAGTAAGTCTCATTAGCAGGGTCATTCTTCTTCTTGTGCTCGTAAAGGTATTTACATAGCATCATCGGGAGGACTTTTCGCATACTTAGATTTACTTCTCTAAGTGAAACTACCGTCAATGGCTTTTTAAGTAGACTTTCATCATCCACCTTAATCAGTTTTTTAACATCAGGTATTCGGGTTTCTAAGCGCTTTATTAGCGGGCCTATATGCTCTCTATTGGCAAAGCCCCTGATGATATCCGAGTAATACTGCATGACAACTTTGAAGCGGACAAGGTCGATATCTTTGAGCTCCAAGAACGATAACTGAATAGCCATGACGCGACCACTTGTCAGCTCTTTCCACTCTTGTTCGTCTGATTCATTGTTTGACCATATTCGACCACCGGATGATTTTGCGTAATAGAAGGTCTTGGCAACACTATGGAAGGACAAATTAGCATTGTAGTCGTTTATTAAATTCCGTAGTTCTTGAGGTGATTCGTCGCCCAGGCATATAGAAATTTCATTCAGAAAGCTGATCACTACATGTTTATCAAATGAGGAGTCAGTACTTTTTGTGGCGGAATATACAAGATCTCCAATGATAGTCTTCAAGTCATCAGCATCACCAAGCTTTGAATTCCAGTAATCGCTTTCAAGTGTTCGTTGGATAAAAGGAGCTTGTGTTTTTTCGGTTGCATCTAATAGTACAGTCCAGAAACTAGGATCATTTACTGCATCTGGGCTTAATGCTAGCCTGTCGCCACCACCTACGCCGGTTGATAAGCGCAAAGTATCTTTATATTCATCTTCAACAATCACGCTCGTAGAAGTCATGTCCGTACCGTCAGGCTCTTTGTTTACGTACTCACCGTTAAAGTCTATTAGTACGAAATGCGCATCATCAGTAAAGCCCTTGTTCTCTTTAAATTCTTTAAACAATTGGTAGTATATCTTGGCTAGCGTGTATGATTTGCCACTACCTGTATTGCCAAATATTCCTATATGACTTGCCATCAAAGAATCGATTCCGATATCAACAGGCTGCCCTCTTTCCATCGCAAGACGGCCAATCCTTATAGGTGAGTCATCATCGTCTACAAAATGGTGGATACAATTGAATTCAGCGGGATTGAGTATGAAGCACTCATTATCAATCAGCGGAAGCTCTCTCACGCCTCTTTTGAAGTTGCCGTTTGGATCAAAGAAACCGATCAGACTTACTATTAGGATACGTTTTTGCTTGTCAGTTTTCTTTTTGTAGTTTGAAGGAGATGTATCCTCGATAACACTTTCGCCATCAACTTTCGCGATTATTTCGCTAAACCCCTTAGTGATTTTTAGGTAACCACTAACCGAGACGTTTTTCAACAAGTCGCCGCGAAACAGAAGATGAGAACTATTCTTCGACTTATCGACAAGGATTTCGATCTGTCTGCCTTTTACGGATATGACTTTACCTACGCGAAAAACGGAGTCGGCAATGACATCTTCAGGCTCATAGCTCTGATTTAGGGACGTCATTCGCATCTTCTTTCATGTTAACCACTACTTCGACTGAGTGATCAGGTGTTTTTCTTGGCTCAGGAACAATTGGCTCAAAGTACTTCTTAGTAATTGTTTCGAGCGTAAGGCTTATTTCCTTTTCGCCTTCGTCCACAGGATCAGGGGCAATAAATACTACATTCCCATTTTTTATTGCCGCTTCTTTAATGAGAGATTTCATATCGTCTACTGTGGAAGATTTATAGCAAAAAACATAGATTTGTAGCGTTGGGTTTGCGCGAGCGGCACGGATAACGAGCTTTCTGATATGCTCATCCCTGAAGGAGAATCCTATAACAAAGAGAACGCTATTCTCCTTCTCGAGTTCATTGGAAAAGATTCGGAAGAGGTCGTAGTAGTTCTCATTTAATACAGTCGTCTGAAACTTTTCTTTTGTAGGGTTAACCACGGCTAATTTCTCGTATTCGTTCATGAAACCCTGAACGCTAATTTTCTTGTCTACGGCACTGACAGCCTGAATTACATCTTCGTTAACTACTGTGGTCTCATCATCTTCTGTCTTGATGACGGTCTGTATCTTACCGTCCACAAGTACGATTTTCTCGTCTGCTGCTATGCTGACCAGACCTTGTTCGGCCTCTTCTTTGGCCGCTTTAGTTATATCTATCTGCTTTAGTGAAGAGTCAAAGTGGATGTCGCCGAGTTGTCCGTCTGCCTTACTTGCTGCCTCCGGTACCCACCCAACCGATCCGTGTAGTTTTAGTAAGTTAAAAGTAGGTACTTCTGAAAGGTTCTCATACTGCAAGCTTCGTCGTTGTCTCAATGAGCCAAAGTTACCGGTGTCAAATCGAGGAAGAAACTTACCGGCAAATCCATCATTAAGGTCAAGTGCTAGCTGGTCTAGGGCGACTTCAAATGCAAGATCCACGTTAGTAGTAAATATATTGACCTGCTTGTTAAGTAGCGAGCTCCTTCGCCTTAACAGGATTCGATTGATTGATTTTAGAAATGATCTGTAAGTTGCTAGCAGGGGCTCAGCACTTTCTGGATTATCAAGCAGTTGTTTATTTTTTTCAATTACACCATCAAAGAACTTAGCATATATTGAAGCTCTGGCTATTTTTATGTCATCAGTTGGCTCTTTTTCGGCAAGTAGCGCAAGAGCGTTTTCAATATCTCCTAATACGTCAAATAGCTCTGCAGACGAGCCTGCGCCCACCAAAAAATTTAGATGGGAGTCTTCAATGACGCTACGGAGTTTCTCTAGGCTGAATTCATCATGCATACTAACGCTACCCTGACTTAAAACTGAGTACCTCTCTTTTGCATCATTATAACCCTATAAGTTCAGGTAGTTAACTCTTTTGTTTTTGGTTCGGTATTTCTATCTCACCTCTCTTATAGGATTCAATATATGCATGAGCAAGCGCATCAAGGTCATCAATTAGCTTCTCAAGCTCCTCGTCACTCATGTCCACGGCCGTTTTGCCGAGTATTTTTCTGGCCTCATCGACACTCATAATTGGCTTCATAATCATGTTGCCAATGATTGTTTAGTAGGTTCCGCTATCAAATAGGAACGTCGCGAACAGGACAACCAGATATGCTAGGAAGATAGCAATCAATGTAATTATAGCGATTCTCCAGCCTCTCACGCGCAATCCAAAAATCACTAGCTCCGAAGACGGTTTGCCCCATTTGTTAGTATCTTTATCGCCCGCGATTAGAAGATAGACCCACAAGAAAATAGTGAATGGAGGGATAAGTGCAAAGCTGAACCACCCGCTTCGATTAGCGTCATGTAGGCGTTTTATCGTGAAGCCTATGTATGGAATTAATAGGATAAGTGTAAAAAGCTGCGCAACGGTGATCATACCACTTGTGAATTCTGAATCAGTATTGGCGTTTCCGAGCGCTCTGCCAAATGAGATAACAGGAACAAAAAACAACGAATTTAGTAAGTACGAAGTTCTGTTTAGTCGAGATTGTTTAATTTGGTCTGACATCCGAGCCCCCTTTTTTTAAATGGGGGCTGAATATAAAAAAGGACAACCCCTCTAGATTGTCTAGACCAACACAGGTTGTACCCTGCGCTTTCGAGAGGCGCTATAGATTCGCGGGCCACACAAGCTTTGATTAGTTAGTTCCTTCGAAGTCCCTTAAAATTTGTAGATATTTGACTTGAATCTCATCGGGTATTTGTGCATGTTTTAGTAAGGGGATTGCCCCACCCGCTTCGATTACTTCATCTATGTCGCCAAAGTAGAAGCCATCGAGTGTTGCCACGAATAGATACGAAGGATTCCAGGATTTGGACATCCTTCGAGCATGACCGAGCATATACGTTTTATTCATCGAGCGCATGTATTTGACCTCTATGAGGTGTACGCGCTTAGTTTTCTCGTTGATAACAGCAAAATCAGGCGCGGATCGAAGCGTTTCCATAATGCCTTCGTTTTGGTCATATCCGTGCATGACGAGTTCGGGGATCACCTTTTCATAACCAAATTCCAGTACGGTGAAGTTCTGAGTTTCGCGTAACATTTGCGCAAATACTGTCTCGGCGATCTTACCTTTTACCAGATTACGAGCGAAGTCTATATGGTCCATGTACCGATTTTAGCATTAAGTAAATAAAATACTTGTGTTTTAAATTTTGGCTGCTGGGAACGCACATCTGCACTCGTGCTCGGTGCAAGCACCTGCGCGCGGGTTTGACGACCGAACCAACGACCTTTCAATCCTGCTGAAGCAGCCTTGGTCGCTGGTCGGGTCTAACCACCAAAGCCATATAAAAAGCCCATCTTGCGATGGACTCTTTATATGGCTCCGGCTGCTGGGCTCGAACCAGCGACATTCTCGTTAACAGCGAGACGCTCTACCACTGAGCTAAGCCGGAATAACAGAGAGTATTCTACCTGCTTATGGCCGCAGTGTAAACACCTGATGCCGAGGTGTTCGGAATATCTGACTAATGCCGCTTGAGCGCGGCGTGCATACTTCGCTCTTCATCACGTTTTTTGAGCACCTGACGCTTGTCGTAATGCTTTTTGCCCTTACCAGCTGCAATACGTAATTTGATAAAGCGCCCTTGAGTAAGGATCTGCAGTGGTACAATTGATCGTCCCTGTTGTTTAAGCGCAATCAAAGAGTCGATTTCGCGGCGCTTGGCGAGGATTTTACGGGTTCGGATCTGTTCGGTTTCTGAAATAGGAATACCATTGGTACCGATGATGGCGGCATTCAGGAGCCATAGCTCATTGTCTTTGACCGTTACATACGATCCACGGAGCTGTCCGTGGCCCATACGTAGTGCTTTTACTTCCCTGCCAGTCAGCTCCAGGCCCACAACTAAGCCATCGCCGAGTTCGTAGTCGAATGACGCACGGCGATTGCTGATGAGTTTGGTTGTTTGTGGCTTCTTTTTCACAGTGCCCCTATTGTACCCCAGTTAGGCTTTCGTATATAGCGCAGGGGGTACTACTTTGTAAGCTTGGCGTTTTGAGCAGCAGTTTTGGCGTACTCTTGCTGGGCCGCGATCCAGAGAGACGGGTCGTTGCCAACTACTTTTCGTGAGTACCACCACTCTGCACCCCAGAGGTCGATAGATTTCATCCCCGTTGCACGGCCATATTCGAAGCGATCATGTAGCCGCTTGGCATCCAGTGATTTGTTTTGCTCTGGAATGTCTTTTGGATCACTCATACTGTAGCCATCAGGTAACCAGGCCTCTGCCTGTAGTTCGTGAATAATGGAATCATGACCACGGGTCAGCTCTACCCAGCCAGCGCGGAAGGCATAGTACCAAGCTGGGAATGGGTATTCGACGTAGCGATGCGTCAACGTCTTGTCCCAGACGCGTTTGTAAACAGATATAGACCATTCGTCTGGTGTTGGCTCACCGATTGGCGTACCAATGGCGTTATTGCTCATACTGACGATCAATGTGTGGTGTGGGTCCAGTTTTTTGACCAAGTTGTACTCTTCGACAAGTCGGTCACGACTAAAGTCTGGGCAAATGCCAAAGACAGTAAGGAAATATTCATTTTCGAGCTGGTAACTGTCGAGTGCCGGGCTGTTTTTGTAGCGATTGACCACCGCAGCGATGTATTTCTCGAGCGCTGGCTGCCACTGTGATTTTGGCAGTTTTGCGGCCCAAGTAGGCATGTGACACTCTGGCCAGCGGGGTTGGCGAAGACCAATAGAGAGCGACACTTTTGCACCTGCGTCTTCAGCCTTCTGGAACTCCCAGTCGAGTGTTGAAAAGTCGTAGGTTCCGGGTACCTTTTCGCCGGAATCCCAGTAGCTAACCAGACGGAAATGCTTGATCCCGAGATCATCAATCATAGCCTGCATGGTTTGCTGAGGATCGACACCGAGGCTCGTAGCGTAGTCAGGGATAAATGAGGCACCCATAATAATTGGCCGGCCGGCGTTTTTGTGAATATACCACTGTGCAATGCCGTACATGCCACCAGTCAGAAATATGAGTAGTGCTACGAAACTAAGTGCCAAGCGCTTCCAGAATTTGCGGTTGAGTTTGAGATGAACACGTGAAAACCGCCCCTGTTTTGCCACAGCAGCTACTGATTTTTGTTTGGTTTTGGCGGGCCCACCCCGTTTGTTTGTCATGATATGATTTTAGGTAGATTTACATGAATAAAGCACTAACATTATCCATAGTTATACCAGCTTATAACGAAGAAGACCACCTCCGTGCCTGCCTGGACGCAATTGCAGCCCAGTCAGTGCAACCGAATGAAGTAATCGTTGTCGATAATAATTCAAGCGACAAAACTGCTTTGATTGCACGTGAGTACAAGTTTGTTCGGGTAATATCTGAAAAACGGCAAGGCATATTCTATGCAAGAAATGCCGGATTTGATGCTGCTACCAGTGACATTATCGGCCGTATTGACGCAGATACGATACTGCCACTAGATTGGGTGGGTAGTATACTCGAATTTTATGATGATCCTACCCACCAAGACCACGCATTCACAGGTGGTGGGTATTTTTATAACGTTCCACTACCCCTGTTATCGAGCTGGGTACTTGATCAAATTGCCTTCCGTATGAACCGACTGATAATGGGCCACTATATCCTACATGGTTCGAATATGGCACTGCCCAAGTCATTATGGGTAGCAATCAAAGATAGAGTCTGCGAACGAACCGATATCCATGAAGATCTTGATCTAGCGATTCATGTGCATCGCCAAGGCTTTCAGGTCACCTATCACCCGAGAGTGCGCGTGGGCATCAAGATGCGGCGCGTCTTTGAAAACCCAGGTGAACGCTGGGGCAATCTGAAGCTATGGCCCAAAACACTCAAGGTGCACCACTTGCGGGGTTGGGTATTTGGTTACGCCGGCGCGGTGCTGCTGAATGCGCTGACACCGATTCTGTACGTCATTAACCTGCTCCGCCCAAAATCACTGTAGCTAGTATCTAAGGCGCATCGTTGCTGGTGAAACCGCCATTTGTGTTGGTGGTCGGCGTACAGCTACCCCAGAGGCCAAGGTTATTGGTGCGGGCGTTGGTCTGATACGCTCGGAACTCATTGCTTTTACTGAATGGAAACCCAAGGTATGCAAAGGCGTAGCCTTGTCTGACTAGTTCGGCATTTACGAGGCGTCCGTCAGGTAGGTATACATACCTGAGCAAGCGATCATAACGGTCGCGGTTGGTATCGAGGGGGTCGGCTTCGAGCCGGACGTTGTTGTTACCAATCAAACTCTTGGTGTAAGCCGCAGCTACGGTGCCAAAACATTGGACAGCTTTTCTTGGGTCGTGTGTTTCGGGCGTATCGACACCGATGAAACGGACTTTTTCTTCTTTGCCATTCATGTCGATAGCGATGGTGTCGCCGTCGATAAACTGTGTCACGTGGTACAAGCCAGGCTGGGTGCTGACTGCTGTTTGTTTGGCGGTATCAAACCAGTGATAATGTTGGCCCAGTGCTATAAAAACCGTAATTGCCAATGCAAGCCAAGGGATGTGTTTTGTTCGTCGCCGTGCCATATACGCTTAGTATAGGCGGTTTAGTAGTCGATACCTTTGTTTGCCAGAAATTTGTCGTCGAAATGGTGCTTGATCTTGGTCATATCAGTGGCGATATCGACGTGCTCAAGGAGTGATTTTGGAAAATTGCGGCCAGTGAAGCACAGGCTGGTTTTTGGATTTCGCTTGGTTAGCAGTTCTTTGAGTTGTGTTTCGGTGAGGAGGCCATCGTGGACGGCGTTGTTGATCTCGTCACAGATGACCAGATCGTAGTCGCCGCTGGTGGCGCATTTGAGGGCAGTTTCGTATGTTTCCTGGGCTGCTTGCTTATGCTGTTCCTCGGATACATGCTGCTCGGACATGTCACCAGCGTTGTAGAAGCCTTTGCCGCCTTTGTAAAAATAGAGTGAGTCTTCATAGATTGGCATGATGTCGCGGATAAACACGTGCTCCCCAACGCCCCAGTACTTGATGAACTGAATGTAGGCCACCGTCCAACGGTTGCCAAGGGCACGAGCCATCAGACCAATGCTAGCACTGGTCTTGCCTTTGCTGTCGCCGGTATAGACGATGACGACGGAATCTTTGGTTTTATAATCTTCGAATGGCATCTAGCAAATAACTATGCGCGATTAGCTGACGTGGCGCAAGTGATCCTCCTGTGGATCAGCATCTTTGGACTTTTGCTGTGACTTGTAGGTGATAACACGGCCAACAAAGAATGCAAGGCGATTCTGGCGGATAGTGTCACGGATAGCTTCGGCTTCGACGTTGACCTCAAATCCGGTATTGGTACCGCGTTTGGTTGATTGGTTGCGCTGATTTGTGTTGATGCGGCTCATAGATATCAGTTTGCGGTGCGCTTCATCACTTGCGAGGGCTGTTTCGGATGCATCATCAAAGTCGATATCGCGGTCGTGCCGGTAGCCAAAGAAATTTTGGAGCTTTTTGAGGACATCGCCGTCCACAACATTGTCTTCTATTTTGGCTTCGGTATTCATCAGGACACTGCCGATAGTCAGTGCGGTGCGGTAAGCCTCTGGCCGTTCAAAGATATCTTCTTGAAGAATCATATTTGAAATGGCCGTTTCGCGGTCAAGTATTTTAAATTCGGGTTTTTCAAACGGTGTTGTATTTGTCATAGCACCTCCCTACTTTATCTAGGTACAGTATAACAGATACGGACCAGAGAAATAAAAGCTATTTTTTTGCTGCGAGTGCTGCATCGATACGTGGACGATCGAACCCAAGAATGATAGTGCCATCGATGTCGATGACCGGGATGCCCATTTGACCAGATTTTTCGACTGCTTCACGAGCATAATCAGGATTTGCATCGATATCGCGGTCATCATATGAGATGCCGAGTTTGTCGAGATAATTTTTTGCTGCGTGGCAGAAACCACACCATGTTGCTGAGTAAATTGTAACCATATACAAAGTATAGTATCTCTTTGGTTGGTTGTCCAGCCATGTTTGCTAGTTAGCGGCGTAGTACGAAATTGGTGATGACGAGTCTGCTAGAATTATGAAATGAGTGAAGATATTGAATCAACGACAAAACTAGATAAACGCCAGAAAACATTCTCTTTGCCAAAACTATCCTGGGCCATACTTGCGCTCGGTTTCGTAGTTGGAGTGGTGGTCCTTGGAGCCCTGCATTTCTTTCGTGATGTTGAGCATCCGGTGCATTACCACGCCAACTTCGCCCTCTATGTAGACGGGACACGAGATACGTTCAAGTCACCAACCAACTATGAAGAAGTCCAGACGTGCGGTGCCGATCTCGACAACCCAAGAGGTCGCGTACATATGCACGACGAAGATCCCTATACGGTACATGTTCATGATGCGGCTGTGACCTGGGGTGCATTGTTTGATAACGTCGGCTATACACTTGGTGATAACGTACTAAAAACTGGTCAAGGTGTGTATGTCAGTGGCACAAACGGCAAACAATTGACGTTTATTTTGAATGGTTCGCCAGTATTTGATGTTGCCAACCGCGTAATCAAGGACAAAGACGTCCTGCTTATCAGTTACGGTAACGAATCAAACGCCATTCAACAGAAGCACTACGATGCAATTCCACGGACCGCGGCCGAACACGATGCTACAAATGACCCTGCAACCTGCTCTGGTAGTAAGCCCCAGACAACGATATCTCGCCTCAAGAGCGCTCTTGGTATTGGCTCATCAAAACACGAGAGATAAAGCCTTTCCCCAGGGATCGATACCTGTTACAATACGTCCAAGTAATGATCTATACATTCAATCTGTACACCGCCTGTGCGTTTTGCGACGATGTGCCTCTTGAGGGAGTTCATCGTGTTTAGTCTGTTCGCCGTTGGAACGGGCCTCCCGCTCGCTGCTGAGCCAATCTTTGATATTGGCGGTTTGAGCATCACTAACTCTATGTTTTTTGGCTTGTTGATTGCGGTTCTTGTGCTCGGGCTGTTTGCTCATGCCGCAAGGCGTACGACTGTCAAACCAAGTAATAAATTTGCCTTTGCAGTTGAGAGCTTGGTAGAGACAGTTATCAAGCTCGGCGAAGATAACTTCGGTAGCCGTAAAAAGGCGCTGATGCACATGCCACTACTACTGACATTATTCACCTTTATTTTGTTCAATAATTTACTCGAACTCATCCCTGGTGTTGGTACGATCAATATTCACCACGCTGGTGAAGCCGTATCGCTGCTGCGACCATTTACAACCGATCTGAACGGTACAGTGGCCATGGCTATTCTGACTATTGGTACGGTACAGTTTGTGGCTATTCGCGACCTTGGTATCAAGAAGCACATCAAACACTACTTCTCGGTTGTCGATCCGTGGTGGAACCCGATGAATGCCTTTATCGGCTTGATTGAGCTGATGGGCGAATTTATCCGTATCATTACCCTGTCCATGCGTCTTTTTGGCGTTATTTATGCTGGTGACGTGCTGATTCACGTCGTTGGCGAACTATCCGGCAACTTCGGTTGGGCGGCTACCTTCCCGATCTATCTGATGGAGATCTTCTTCGGTGTTATTCAGGCTTATCTGTTCATGATGCTTAGTATGGTGTACATGGCAAATGCCACGCGCGACGAGCATGCCGAACACGATGAAGAGATACCTCATGTAGCCCCAAAGGTTGCAGAGGCGACCAGATAGCTGTTTAAATTAAGTTAAGTTGAAAGTAATAGGAGAAATAACATGGAAGTAACACCAGAACTCATCAAAGGTTTAACAATCGCATTTGGCGCAATCGGTCCAGCAATCGGTGTTGGTATGATTGGTGCTTCAGCTGTTCGTTCAGTTGGTCGTAACCCAGAAGCACAAGGTAAGGTGCTTTCGACAGCCTTCATCATGGCTGGTCTTGTTGACGCTGTTTTGGCCTTCGTACTACTAATTGTTTTCACCACTTCATAGTCCAAGGAAATAACACAGAGTGATCAACGTATTATTACAATTTGGAAGCGCAGAAGCGGCGGCTGAATCAGCTGGTGGTCTTGGCGTCCTTGGTATCAATGGCAAGGCATTCCTGTTCCAGCTGATTACATTTGTATTGGTACTGGTCTTGCTCCGCAAATACGTCTACGGCAAACTGATCGATACGCTCGAGACGCGTCGCCAGACGGTGCTTGATAGCCTTGAACAGGCTAAACAAGCTGCGGATGAGTTGCAGGGCACCGAAGAAAAGATCGAAGCATTGCTGGCGCAAGCTCGCAAAGAATCATCTGACATCGTTGCAACCGCACACAAAGAATCAGTTGCCATGGTTGAAGATGCAGAGCTCAAGGCCCGCAAAAAGGCTGAGCACATTGTATCTGAAGCCAAAGCACAGCTTGACCAGGAAATCCTAAAAGCTCGCACCGAGCTCAAGAAAGAAACCAAGGCACTTATTGCCGAAGCAACCGAAGCAATCATTGGTCAGAAAATGACTGGTGCTGCTGACGAAAAACTCATCGAGAACGCTCTCGCGGAGGCTTCGAAATAATGCAGGTTGTCTCACGGCGCAAACTTGCCAGCTACGTGGCTGAGCAGCTGCTTGCGGGTGCAGATCAGTCTGCACTCTTGACGCAGGTGGCTGCTTATCTCGTAGAGCGCAAGCGTGTCAATCAGGCCGAGCTACTTGTCCGTGATATCGAGGCCTACTTGGCCAACGATCATGGCCTTGTGCTTGCGCATGTGACCAGTGCCCGTGAGTTGTCAGATGGTCTTATCAAGGCTATTGCACAGTTTGTCAAACAGTCAGAAAAAGCTACCGCGGTTGAGGTGAGTACGAGCATTGACCCCAGCCTGCTCGGTGGCGTCATTATCAAAACACCGAATGCCGAACTAAACGCATCGGTACGCAGTAAGCTAACCGCATTGAAAGCATAGAAGGAATTATTACGTTATGGCAGAACTAAACGTCAAAGAACTCTCGCGCGAGCTACAGGCAGCAATTGCTGACCTCCGTAGCAGCGAGGGCCTAGAACAAGCTGGTATCGTCACCCGCATCGGTGATGGTGTAGCTTGGATCTACGGACTCGAAGCTTGTGGCTTCAACCAAGTCGTAACTATTGAAGGTACTGATGGCAGTACCGTTGAGGCATTTGCCCTCAACCTTATGGAAGACGAAATCGGTGCCGTGCTACTTGGCGAAGACAGCCTCGTATCAGCCGGCGCCAAGGTCAAACTAACTGGTAAAGTGCTCGAAGTACCAGTTGGTCCTGAACTGCTTGGTCGTGTTGTCGACCCACTCGGTCGCCCACTCGATGGTAAGGGCGAAATCAAGTCTAAGGCTACTGGCCTTGTCGAACGTCCTGCCCCAGGTGTTATTAGCCGAAAAAGCGTCCATGAACCACTCATGACCGGCCTGATGGCTATCGATACCATGGTGCCAATCGGTCGTGGTCAGCGTGAACTCATCATTGGTGACCGTCAGACCGGTAAAACTGCCATTACCATCGACACTATGATCAACCAAGGTCGCCAGAAGACCGGTGTTATCAACGTCTACGTTGCGATTGGTCAAAAATCTTCTAAGGTTGCACGACTTGTCGAACGTCTCAAAGAAGAAGGAGTCATGGATCAGACTATCGTGGTTGCAACCAGTCCGGCCGATCCTGCTTCACTGCTCTTCCTGGCTCCATACACCGGTACTGCTATGGGTGAATACTTCCGTGACAATAAAGGTCATGCCTTGATCATTCACGACGACCTGACCAAGCACGCTGCGGCGTATCGTCAGATGTCACTCCTTCTTCGCCGCCCACCGGGCCGCGAAGCTTACCCAGGTGATGTCTTCTACTTGCACTCACGTTTACTCGAGCGTGCTGCCAAGTTGTCTGACGACCTCGGCGCTGGTTCATTGACTGCGCTGCCAATCATCGAAACCCAGGCTGGTGACATTTCTGCCTACATCCCAACCAACGTTATTTCGATTACTGATGGTCAGATCTTCCTCGAAACTGACTTGTTCTACCAAGGTATCCGCCCGGCTATCTCTGTTGGTTTGTCAGTTTCTCGTGTCGGTGGCTCTGCTCAGACTAAGGCTGTCAAAAGCGTCAGTGGTTCACTTCGTTTGAACCTCGCGCAGTTCCGTGAGCTTGCAGCGTTTGCGCAGTTTGGTTCTGACCTCGATGAAGAGACCAAGCAATCTATCAACCGTGGTCAGCGCTTGACTGAACTTCTCAAACAGCACCAGTACCAGCCACTCAGTGTCTGGGAACAGACTGCAACGCTCATTGCTGCCAACGCCGGCATCTTTGATATCGTGCCTGTCGACAAGATGAAGGACGTTCAGGCTGCTCTACTGACTGAACTCGCCGATGTTGCCAAGAAAGAAGTCGACGAACTCAACAAGGGTGACAAGCCTACCGAAAAGACCGTAGAACTCATCGAAAAGACCGCTAAGAAAGTCGCGAAGGGCTTCTAGATCTAACCATGGCTTCAACTCGTCAACTTAAAAGCCGCGTCAAGTCGGTCAAGAGCACTCGCCAGATTACCAAGGCGATGCAATTGGTGGCTGGTAGCAAGATGCGCAAGGCTCAGGAAGCAACACTTGCCGTGCAGCTATTTAGTCAGGCTGCCCGCGAGCTGTTGACGCAGCTACGCACCATGCCTGATACAAACAATCACCACTTGTTTGATAAGCGTGCAGTCAAATCACGCCTCGTTATCCTGGTGACCAGTGACCGTGGTCTTGCCGGTGCTTACAACGCCAATGTGCTCAAGCACTACACGCAGCTTGTCCAGCAAGACAAGGCAGCCGGTATTGTGACCAAGACGATTACTATCGGTCGCAAGGGTGCGCAGTTTGCTGCTCGACTCAAGGGTATTGAAGTGATTGGTTCGTACCAAAACTTCCCTGAATACCCGACCGATAATGAGCTGCGCCCAATCGTCACGACTGCTTTGAAGCTCTTTACCGATGAAGAAGTCGACAGCGTTGATCTGGTATACACCAAATACAAGAACAGCATTATCCAGATTGCTCGTCAGCAACAATTACTACCGGCTGGGTTCGACGAAGAAGTGGTTAGCCACGAGATTCAGCAAGCGGCTTTTGAGCCCTCAGCCGAAGACGTTTTGGAGATCATGACAATCCGTTTGATCGAAGTACAGCTACTCCAAGGCTTGCTAGACGCTGCGGCTTCAGAACAGAGTATGCGTATGATCGCCATGAAGAACGCAACCGACAATGCCGGTGATTTGATCGATGATTTGACGCTCGAGATGAACAAGGTCCGCCAGGCAGCAATTACCCAAGAATTAGCCGAAATTTCTGGCGGCTCGGAGGCCATGAAATGATGAATACCCATATTGAATTACGTAAACAGTACCAATCACCCATGAACGAAGGAGAACGATAATGGCAACAGCAACTAAGACACAAAACGGCGCAGTCACCCAAGTGGTGGGTGTGGTTGTTGACGTAGAATTCGAAAAAGGCACATTGCCGGCAATTTATGACGCCCTGCACATCGATCACAATGGTTTCAATCTTGTACTCGAGGTCGCACAGCACCTCAGCGAGACAACCGTTCGTGCTGTTGCACTGAGCAGCACTGACGGCCTGAGCCGTGGTGCGGAAGTTGTGGCAACCGGTGCGCCAATTAGTGTACCAATCGGCAAAGAGACTCAAGGTCGTATGTTTAACGTTGTTGGTGAGCCAATTGATGGTAAGCCTGCGCCAAAAGGTGTCAAAACTGCTCCAATTCACCGCCAGCCTCCAACATTGGCCGAACAATCTGGCAAAACTGAAATCCTGGAAACGGGTATCAAGGTGATTGACCTCATCGCCCCAATCTCCAAGGGTGGTAAAGTTGGACTCTTTGGCGGTGCTGGTGTGGGTAAGACTGTGCTTATCACCGAACTTATCAACAACATTGCTAAGTTCCACTCAGGTAACTCTGTATTCGCCGGTGTTGGTGAGCGTACCCGTGAAGGTAACGACCTCTACCACGAAATGGCTGAATCTGGCGTTTTGGACAAGACTTCACTGGTCTTCGGTCAGATGAACGAACCACCAGGTGCTCGTCTTCGTGTTGCCCTGACTGGCGTTACGATGGCAGAAGCCTTCCGTGACGAAGGTAAGGACGTACTGCTGTTCATCGACAACATCTTCCGCTTTACCCAAGCTGGTTCTGAGGTGTCTGCACTGCTCGGCCGCCTGCCATCAGCTGTTGGTTACCAACCAAACCTCCAGCAAGAAATGGGTGCCCTCCAAGAGCGTATTACTTCGACAAAGAAGGGTTCTGTCACCTCTGTCCAGGCTGTCTATGTGCCAGCTGACGACCTTACTGACCCAGCACCTGCTACGACGTTCTCTCACCTTGACTCAACTATTTCACTCAACCGTGCACTGACCGAAATCGGTATCTACCCTGCCGTTGACCCACTCGACTCAAGCTCAACTATTCTTGACCCTGAAATCGTTGGCGAAGAACACTACGCCGTAGCCCGTGAAGTGCAGCAAGTACTTCAGCGTTACAAAGACCTCCAAGATATCATCGCGATTCTTGGTATGGAAGAGCTTTCAGACGAAGACAAACAAACGGTTGGCCGCGCCCGTCGCATCCAGCGCTTCTTGTCACAGCCGTTCTTTGTCGCCGAAGGCTTCACAGGCTCACCTGGTCAATATGTGAGCCTCAAAGATACGATCAAGGGCTTCCGTGAAATCCTCGATGGTAAGCACGATGACAAGCCAGAATCAGCCTTCTACATGAAGGGCGATATTTCGCAGGTTAAGGCGTAACACTTCCATGAAGCTGCAGCTTATTACACTCCAGGGGCTCAAGCTCGATGACGACGTTTACGAAGTCATCTTGCCAACGGCTTCTGGCGACATTGCAGTCTACCCAGGCCATGAGTCACTTGTGACCCTGGCTGTTCCTGGTATCATTGCTGTTCGCCGCAAAAAGACTGACCTCAATGAGGCTCGTGAATACTTTGCCGCCAATGGTGGTGTGGCCGAGATCGACCCAACGCGTCTGCGTATCTTGGTAGACGAAGCCGATAATGCTGACGAGATTGTTGAAGCTGAAGCCGAAAAGGCCCTTGAGCTCGCCAAGCAGCAAAAAGCTGACGCCAAGAACCAAGTTGAGCTCGATAAAGCCCAGGCAATGATTGATCGTTCGTCTGTTCGCCTTAAGGTTGCAACTTTGCGCCGCCACAAACACCGCTAGAGATGCTATGTAAAATAAAAGGAACTGCTCTCAAGTGAGCAGTTCCTTTTACTATTTCCAGGGCTATATGTCGGTGTCAGTATCGGACGTGGTTTCATACATTTTTTGGACAATGTCGATTTCGCCCATTGTCTTGCCGATATCAAACACTGCCTGGGCTGCGCCGGCAATAGCTGCTCGCGCAAGTAAACCTCGTAATTCATGTCCAGAAATGACATATGTTGCCTCGCCCGCGATTCTATCTAGTTTGGGGGCAACTTCACCTTGAATCAGGTCAACTTGTTTGAGCGTACGGAATGGAACGGTCGATTTATTCTGTTCAAGGTCAAAAAAAACGGCCAAAGCGGCCTTTTCGTCGAGGATAGTATTTTCGCTGGTTGTTTCAACAAGCGGCAAAGAAACAATGTGGTGTGTAAGGGATTCTCGTTCGGGTTGTGCTGCCATGATGATAGTCCTCCGCTACATGTAGTGTACCACGGTTAAATCCGCTTGCAATCGCAACTAAGCAGGAGTATTATTCCACTTTGTAATTTTATAAAATGTAATATAAAGCGCGGGCACTCTTGCCTCATAACGACATGGTAGAACAAGAACATATAACGATGACTGATATTAATATGACTGTTGAAATTCAAAAACCCGACTTCGAAGTAACAAAAGTGCTTGAAAATGGCCTGGGTCACGGTAGCGGCGGGATCTCATATGAGGCTTGAAAAGAAGAAGTTGGTAGCGAAATACTCACTGCTGTTGAGGCGGCAATTGAATCGTCGGCTATATTGATAGCTGTCTCTCGCGACAAACAGGGCAATCGAATCGATGATGATGGTTGTGGCGATGGGCGGGGTGTTGGTCAGATTATACAGAAGACAACAGAGGGCATTATTATCCGCGAAAAGTCTCTTGATCGTGCAAAAGTATTTGGCGGTGCAGCTGCAATGACTGCTGCAATGAAAATTGGCCTCGGCGAAGCTGCCGGTGATTCACTACAGTCTGTCTTTCACGAGTCAATTGAAACATTGAAGAATAAACAAATTGATTTTGGTGCTCACACCGGTTATCACACCGAAAATAAAGACTGTGGTTGCGGCGCAATCGATAAGGCTCCTGAATCAATCCAGGCAGCCGTGGAATACAAGGATGAAATTCAGGCAACAATAGCCAGCCTTGGTCTTGATATGACTGGTCTGGACACCGTATTTTCGAACTTTGAATCCTATGCGACTCAGATTGCTGGCCAAGACTACAAAGGTAAAGACGTCGCCGAAGAGATTATCGATAACGGCAAGATCGTCAAGGAACTTAATAGTGGTCACAATGAGATGTACATCGTGCTCAACACTGTTGCTGATATGACGGTTAACCAAGAACTTGTCCGTAGTTTGAGCGAAGAACAAGTACAGGTATTTGGTGTCGATGTATGGCGTATGCAAGAGCTCGCTCATCGTGAATATGATAATCTCGCTGAAAAGCAGCAAGCTTTTTTGGGTGAACTTGTATACACACTTGGCGTAGCTGCTGTGCTGACCGCTGGTGACTTGCCTGTTTATATCACCGCAGCATAGTTTCCATTGCAATTTATGTATCCACGGCATATGCTGGGATCATAATTAATGCTCATCAGTATGAGGGGGAAACATGTCAGACAAACGTAAAGCGGCTGCTTTAGCAGCTGAGTTTTTTGGAACATTTGTACTTACAGCTTCAGTGCTTGCCATTGTGGCACGGACAGACTTCGCATTCTTTCCAGCGGTCGTCGCTGGTTTGGTAGTCGGTATATCGGTATTAACCCTTGGTGCTGTATCAGGTGCACACCTTAACCCGTCGGTTACGATTGCACTCTGGACGCAGCGTCGAACAAAGACTATTGAAGCCCTCGGCTACGTTGCTGCGCAATTACTCGGTGCATTCGCAGCGCTGCGACTCACTGAATGGTTCCAGCATACCAATTCACAAGTACCAGTACTGACCAATGTTGACTGGCGTGTTATTGTCGCCGAAGCGATTGGTACCGCAATCTTTGGCCTCGGTATTATTGCCGCCCTCGAGCGTGGGTTTGAAGGTGGCCAGAAAGCCGTTGCCATCGGCGCATCACTGACGATGGGTATCATTGTTGCCAGCCTCGGTAGTGCTGGTATTTTGAACCCAGCCGTTGCACTCGGTTTCAACTCATTTAACTTCTCATACGTAGCTGGTCCAATCGTTGGCGCAACACTTGGTATGGCTGTCTACGTCTATCTATTTGCTCCAGAAACTGGCAAGAGGCGAACCGCAAAAAAGAAGCGCTAGTTCTTCGACTGATCAATCAAATCAGATTCAAAGGCCTGAATACCCTTCAGGTCTTTTGAATATCCTGAAATATCAGGGAGATCGAGGGCTTTGACGCGTTGCCACATTGCCTGGAGTAACCTGGTAACGAGCTGTAGTTCAGCAGTATCAAATATGAGGTCGATAGAATGTATTTTGCCATCTGAATCAGGTTCGATGAATTCGAGCCTTCCACCTGTGACGGTGTAGCCTTCAAATCGATTGGATCCCTCGATGAGTAGCTTGTAGGCATAGAGTTGTTGTCGGTATTTGTGCAGCTTGGCGTCGGGCTTCCATCGGCTGTAGCTCGAACCCGTTTTGTAGTCA
Source organism: uncultured Candidatus Saccharibacteria bacterium (assembly GCA_964474995.1). Taxonomy (GTDB): domain Bacteria; phylum Patescibacteriota; class Saccharimonadia; order Saccharimonadales; family JALRHH01; genus CAYYUY01. Next base: position 63,546 of record CAYYUY010000005.1, on the reverse strand, counting down.
ACGACGGTGATGGTGCGGTTCTGTTTGTCGATTTCGAGCAGGTCAATCTTGCCGCCCAGGAATGCTTGGCCGACAAATACGCCTTCATTTTTGAAGTTGTGCTCCGGGATGTTCCCTGTAACGAATTTGGCACCATGCTGTGCAAGATACGCCGTCAGCGCATGTTGTCCGCGTTCTATTTCGAGCTTGATCTGATCGGCCGTCATGCTCGCCTTTTTCATGACTACGGCAAAGTAATCAATCGCGTCTGCAGTCGATGGTAACGTACTGGTCTCATTGACTTGTCGCTGTACCCACTCGAGGGTTTCATGGATGGCATTACCGAATTGTCCGTTAATTGTTGGGGCCTGCGGGAACCGAAGGATAGTGTTCATAAAGAACTTCTCGGGCCCACCATAAATAACGTCTGTAAAACTGTTAAGGTGTGTTGGGCTGAGCTGATAGTTGGCGATACGTTGTTCAAGCAACTGTTGTAACTGCGTATCAGGTAAGCCACCGGTGTGGCGGTCTTGCCAGCCAATAGTTAGTAGCTCAATAGAGGGACGTTCGCTGTCATCAAGCTTGATGAGTTGACTCGGCTCAGGTAGCACAAGGGCTTTTCGGCTGCCATCCGTTTGTTCTTGTTCGTTGAGATATTTGAGATATTTTGTCAGCTTCCCCGCAAAATTGTAACGGTAGCTGGTCAGGTAGAGGCCAAATTTGGCACGAGTCATCGCCACGAACAAAATACGAAGTCGCTCGTCGTCAGTGGTGCCGCTTTTACGGATTGGTCGAAGATTGGCAGGTAGTGTTAAGCGATTGGCGCTACCGCGTGAGGTACTTCCCCAAACATCGTCTTGGCAACAAATGATAAATACATGTTCAAACTCGAGCCCCTTGGACTTGAAGACTGTCATTAGCTGCACCGCTTGGGCTGCCTGACTATACGGACTGGTATTAAGCATGCGTTCCCCTGCACTTTCGTACAGTTCTACAAGCTCAATCAAGTCATCGAGGTGCAATATTTCATCGACTGCATACTGATGATCACGGAGCTTTTGGCGCAGTACGGTCAGATGTGACAGCGTGTCATAGAATAGCTCGGGGTTTTCCTGTTGCAGTGTTGGGTTCGTGTAATATTCACGTAGCGGTGACCTGACGACCGGCAGATCTAACTCGTTTGTGGCCACAGACTCAGTGCCAATCAATAGATCAAGTAGTGCCTCACAAGTCTCAATAGGTGCGCGGGCAGCGAGTGTGAGCATCAGGAGCGTAGCTGGTCGGGTAGCCTGGTTCTCGAGTGCTAGGGCGCTCCATTGTGTGCGCTTGTCATTCGCTTCCCAGGAAAGCTGCCAGATAGTGCTAATTGGTATTTGCCAAAATGCAAAGCTCAGTACCTGTGGCCAGAGCGCATTGGCAGCAGTGGTGTGTCCTCGGTTGAGTGCTCGCAGTAATCGGCACATAGTGACCAGCTGCTGAATAATAGATGTTTCGAGAATGTTTTCACGCTTTTCATACCGTACTGGCAGCTCGGCTTCATTCAGATAGCCGACGAGTGGCTCGAGATACTTGTGGCGTGGCGCCAGTACCGCAATTTCACTTGGGTTAGCACCGCTGGCAACGAGTTGTTTAATTGACTTGGCGACCCAGCCATACTGCGCCACGTCGCTCAGGAACTCTGTGCGATGAATAGTAGCCTCTTTCGGCAATGAACTATTTGCAGCTACGAGGTCCTTTGTCATGCCTTCAAAGCTGGTATGTAAACGTGCATCGATCTGCCCCGCAAGGTTGTGGGCGGTTTCGAGTATTGCTGCATGTGAACGGTAGTTTTGGGTGAGATTTACCACCGCAACGTCGCGGTACAACTGGTAAAAATCAAGCATGTTTGAGTACTGTGCACCTTGGAACGCATAGATTGCCTGGTCATCGTCACCGACGGCCATGACATTTGGGCGACCTTCGTGCACAGGATTGTCTGTCAGGAGTGTGATCAGTCGTAACTGTGCGGCATTGGTGTCTTGGAACTCGTCCAGCAACAGATATTGGTACCGTTCTTGGAGTGTGTATTTGAAATCATCGTTGGCCTCCATAGCCACAATGCTACGGAGGATCATATCATCAAAATCATAGAGGCCACGGGCTTCTAGTGCCTCTTGGTACTTTTCGGTGACATCGGCAATTGCCAGCATACGTTCGTTCTCGGGTCCGCCACCGATGACGAACTGATTATCGCTATTTTTGCTGAGCCAGGCGTTCTTCCAGGTAGTGAGCGGGCCAGTTTTGTTGATATCTTCAGCGAGTTCGAGGGCGGCTTCGAGTTCTCCAACTGCTGCCCTGGCTAATGACCCAAAACGTTGATTAGTGGCTTTGGTAGGAATAAGCTTCTCGAGTGCTGGTAAGAGCGTGACAAAGTATGGGTGTGCCTTTTTGAAACTGCTCGTACCAACAAACCCATCAAATAATTCGAGTAGCTGCTTGTTGGCAGTACTTATGAACGTCATGTTTTCTTTGGCAATGGCTCGTAATTCATCCGGTGTTAGGAGTGCACGCTTCACTTCACTAATAGTGCTAACCAAGTCGCCGAGGTGGTGCTGCGCCTGCTTGAGTGGGTTGCGGTAACTCATCTTGTCGACGAGTGCCTGTAGGATCTGGTGCTGGCCGAGTTGATCTATTGGGCTTTGAAGCCGGGATTCCATAAAGTATTCTGGGTAACGCTGAATGAGATCGCCACCAAAGGCATGATAGGTACCAATCTGCACATCGTAGGCAGCTTGCCCGATAAAGCGCGTTAGACGCTCGCGCATATTCTCTGCCCCGACTTCGGTAAATGTCAGACAAAGTATGTTCTGTGGCAGCGTGTCTGTTACTTGGAGTATATGAGCTACACGGGCACTGAGCAGTTGTGTCTTGCCAGTGCCAGGGCCGGCAATGACTAGTAGCGGCCCATCGATGGTATCGACAGCTAGACGTTGCTCGGTATTGAGCTTCTTGTATTCACCCTCATACGTATTCATTGCCTCTATTGTACCGAATATATGGCCCCTGGTGTACCGCCAATGAAAAACCACCCCGTTTCCAGGGTGGTTTTTATATGTTGATTATTGTCTTCATGCAGTCAGTTTGTGTTTGAGCTCGTGCCATCTTCGCGCTTGAAGGCGTTCGGCTTTGAGCTCCCAGTCACTTGAGATCTCTTCGTACAGATCGTCAAAACTCAGATCTGTAATGCGTGTTGGGTTTTTGAGTACGTTGGCTTTTTTCATAATAAATTGGCCTTTCTCATTACTTTTGACGCACCTTCATAGTACTACTACATACTGAGGTTGGACTGTAACTATTCTTACAGATGTTTATTATAGTTATGCTTACCCTTCGACAGCAACAACTTCTAAGTCACCAGTTCGAAGTGGAGTCTCACGTAGTAATAGCGCAGTTATGAGCGCAAGCGCTGCAAATGGTATAGCGAGTAAGAACATATCCTGGAATGATTGTACAAATGCCAAGAGTACATTGTGCTGCATCGAAGGCGCAAGTGACTGTATCTGAGATAGGCCACCCTTGAGGCCCTGATCGGCAGCGGCCGTGGCGTTTGGCACAAGTGCATGTAGGTGGTGGCTGAAGCGTATGTTGAGGATTGTACCAAACACGGCACCACCAAGCGCACCGCCAATACTACGGAAGAATGTGACCGCTGAAGTAGCGGTACCGAGATCACTTCGTGGTGTAGCGTTCTGTACTGCCAGCGTTGGGATCTGCATAAAGCTACCGAGTCCCGCGCCAATGATCACCATCCATAGCGACAGTAACCAGTGACTTGTCGTGAGGCTTAGGTGGCTGAACAGGAACAGGCCAGCTATCAATAAGCTTGTTCCAAGAATTGGAAAGACTCGATACTTGCCTGTTTTGGTGATGAGCCGACCTGAAACCAATGACATGGTAAACATACCAAACACAAGCGGTAGCATCAGCAGACCCGATTCCGTCGGTGTATTACCGCGCACCAGTTGCTGGTACAGCGGGATATAGAGAATACTGGCAAACATTGCGACACCTGCCAGGAATGACAAGGCCACGGATACGTTGAATGTCTGAATTTTGAACAATTTCGGAGGAATAATTGGCTCAATTGCACGTCGTTCTTGCAGCGCAAAGAGTGCCGCAAACAAAATACTGTTTGCGAATATACCGATTACTTGCCATGAAGCCCATGGATAGGTCACGCCGCCCCATACAGTTCCAAAGATAAGACTGATTACTGAAATGGTCAGAAGGGTTGCTCCGGCATAATCAATCTTGTGCTCGCGGCGTACAGCAGGCAGGTGTAGTCTGGTCGCGATTGCTGCCATAGCGAGAAATCCAAGTGGCAGGTTGATATAGAATACCCAGCGCCATGACAAGTGCTCCGTGAATAAGCCACCAAGCAGCGGACCCGCCACGCTTGAGATACCAAAGACTGCTCCAAAATACCCCTGGTATTTACCACGCTGACGTGGTGGTACGATTTCACCGATGATCGCGAGAATCAAGGCTATAAGACCACCGCCACCGATGCCCTGAATAGCACGAAAGATTACGAGTTGGTCCATGTTCTGTGCCATGCCACACAGTACTGAGCCAGCCAAAAAGATGACAATTGCTGTTTGGAAGATCTTTTTGCGACCAAATAAGTCACCAAGTTTTCCATATATAGGTGTCACCACGGCACTGGTGATGAGGTATGCGGTCGCGACCCATGATAGCTTGTCGAGACCGTGCAAGTCACTGGCAATTTTGGGGAGTGCGGTTGAGACAATCGTCTGATCAAGTGCAGCAAGGAGCATGGCCAACATCAGCGCTGCCATGATTACCATAATTTCTGCATGTTCGAGCTGGCGACCGTGTTCTACCTGTACGCCTTTTGATCCAGCAAGTTTTTTCTTTAATTTCTCTACCATGGTTACTGTTCTTCCTCTTTTGTACTGGTTTTTTGTAATAATCGACTAAGCTCATTGAGTTCACTATCGGACAAACTATCAAACATTGTTTCGAGTACTCTGCGGTGTGCCGCAATGATGGCTGTTACCTGCGGAGATGCACCGTCGGCTACCCTGATTCGTGTAATGCGTCGATCAGTTGGATCTTCGTATCTGGTAATCAGATGATGCTCGACTAACTTATCAACAAACTGTGTGACAGCACCCGGTGTGACGTGAAACTTATCAGCAATTTCACGGAGGCTTATACCTTCGCTATTTGCATTGGTCTCAATCAGTATCTTGACGTGTGGTGGCGTCAGCCCAAACTCGTTTCGGATTGATTCGTAGCCAATGAAAAGCTGGTTTTTGAAACCACCGAGGCTATCGAGGACAGCGCGTAGCGCAGTAAGACGTGTGTTACTCATAGTTACTTAATAGTTTAGCAACTAAAAGGAATTATGACAAGTACACTTACTTCATAATTATTTTGTGCCAGAAGTTGTGTTTAAATACTTCGGTAGTAGGAATATAATACAGGCATAAATTTGGAGGAATATGACATGGCAGACCAGACCGTAGAGACCAAGAAAACAAAGACCGAAGACGACAAGATTGCAGCACAACGTGCCGAGAATGCTCACCCAGGGTTCTTTTTGCGCAGTGCAACGTGGATTCTTGCACGCTTCCCGCTCACCAAAAACAGCTACCAGAACTGGACGGTAAGCCGTCGCATCCTTGTCGGCTGGATTCTGTGGATTGTGCTACTGCCGATTATTCCAGCTGTCGCAATCATCATTTGGTATATTCATGACCCAGAAGGTTTCAAAAAGAGCCCCTATGCCAAGGCACTGATTGCCCTGTTCTTCGTGTGGGCCGCTGGTTTCGGGTTTGTGGCTACCAACAAGCCGCAACTTGATGCCAATGGCAAGTACTCACCGATTCAAACGATTGCTGATGGTGAAAAAAGTTCTGCTACTACTAAGCCAGAAGCAATCCCAAGCGATGAAGCCAAGCAAAAGGTTGCTAACCAAACAACGAGTAACGCCACGAATGGTCGCACATTTGACAACTGTACCGAAGCCTTCGATGCCGGTGTCTTCAACATCAAGCGTTCAGACAAGTCATACCAGAGCAAGCTCGATCGCGACGGAGATGGTATCGCCTGCGAAAAGTAAGCGCATCCACTCTTTATATATAAAAAACAGCCCGCAACTGGGCTGTTTTTTATATTGAGGTCTCGCAGTTACTTTTGGTTGAGCTGATACATAACTTTCATATAAATACGGAATTCTGCCGGATCAATATTTGCATAAATTGTTTTGCGGAGGCCGTCACGTAGAGTCTCTTCTATCTTCTCGCACGTAGATACAAAAGACGGTTTGACGGTGATCAGTTTGGATCGGCTGTCACTGGCATTATCTTTTCGAACCAGCATACCGCGTGATTCAAGTAAGTTAATGCTGGTAGTCAAGTATGCGATTGTGGTCGCTAGTTTATCTGCAAGATCACTGATACGGATACCCTTTTTTCCTGCATCTAGAACCGTACCAATAATAAGCCACTGCATCTTGGTGATGCCAAATGGCTTAAGAATGTCATCGCACTGCTTCTGTAGTAATCGATGCATTGATGCCTGCACGGCACCTGCTTGATAGGTTGTAATGTTACGTAGATCCATATCTTTGGTGATTATGTAGAATTTCCTTGACTCAACTTTAACATAGGCATACTATCATAGTTAGTTTACTTAGTAAAGTAAGCCAAATACTATTACTAACCCAAATGGGAGGCTATATGAGCAAACTTAATCAAGCAGGCACAGCCAGTGCACTCGTTATCGGCATTATTGCTGTTATCGTCGGTGGCGCTGGTGGCTATGCAATTGGCAACAACATGAAAGACGACTCTGCAAAGAGCTCTGACAGCAAGATGGTTGCAACTGACGCTGGATCTGACGGTGTAACCGTTGGTGGCGCCAAGATGGTTCGTACAAAGGACATTGTTGACAACGCTATCAACGCTAAAAACGTAACAACTGTCGTGGCAGCTGTTAAGGCAGCTGGACTTGTTGACACACTAAAGAGTGAAGGTCCATTCACTGTCTTTGCACCAAACAACGATGCATTTGCAGCTTTGCCTGCAGGTACCGTTGACACGTTACTGAAGCCAGAAAACAAGGCCACACTTGTTGGTATCCTAACCTACCACGTTGTGCCTGGTACCTACACCACTGCAGCACTCAAGGTTATGGCCGAAAAGGGTCAGACACTGACAACCGTACAGGGCGGTATTCTTACCCCTGTCATGGTTGATAACCAGTTAGAAATTCAGGATGCAAAGGGTAACAAAGTTACCATCCAAACTCCTGATGTCATCTCGAGCAACGGTGTAACTCACGTTATTACTGCTGTCTTGATGCAGTAGATCTTCGGATCAACCTACGCGGCGCCGACAAAATCGGCGCCGCGCTACGATAATTCAAATTCTAACGAGGTATACGCATCATGTTCTTACTCTTCAGCGCTTTTATAGCTGGCATTCTCACCGTACTCGCACCTTGCGTATTGCCACTCCTCCCGATTATTATTGGTGGATCGGTAACTGGTGACACCAAGGACAAGAAGCGTCCCTTCCTTATTGCCGCCTCGCTTGGCGTTTCCCTGCTTTTGTTTACGCTTCTGCTCAAAGCCACAACACTGCTGATTAATATCCCGCCTCGTTCAATTACATACTTCTCAGGCGTCATAATTATTATTCTTGGAATCGTCACGCTATTTCCAATGCTCTATGCCAAAATCATTGCCAAGCTGGGCATTGAACACCGAACACAGACAGCACTTGGCAAGAGCTTTCAGAACAAACAAAGCATTGTCGGCCCAATTATTACTGGTGCTGTCCTTGGACCCGTATTTTCGAGCTGCAGCCCCGTCTACGCATATATCCTTGCTACGGTCTTGCCTGCGAACTTTGCACAGGCCATGGCCTATATCATTTCCTATATTCTCGGCCTCAGTATTGTGCTGCTCGCAATTGGTTTTTATGGACAGCAGTTTGTTGGACGAATTAAGTTTGCCAGCGATCCAAAAGGCCTCTTTCAGCGAGTGGTGGCCATACTGTTTATTATCGTTGGTGTCATGATCTTTACGGGCTATGACAAAAAGTTCCAGACGTATGTATCGACACACACGCCGCTGAACTTTGATTCGCTTAGCTCTAAACTACTACCTGGTAGTAAAAATAAGATTGATAATTCCAAGCTGTACAATGTGACATCGTATGATGCCCCGGAGTTTACTGGACTAAATCAGTGGATCAACAGTAACCCACAAACTATGAAGCAGCTCAAAGGCAAAGTCGTGCTTATTGATTTCTGGACATACAGTTGCATCAACTGTATTCGTAACAATCCGTACCTGGAGCAGTGGTATAACACCTACAAAGATCAAGGTTTTGTCGTGATCGGCGTGCATGCGCCAGAGTTCGCATTTGAGAAAATACCAGCCAATGTCAAAAAAGCCGTCAACGATCAGCATATTACCTACCCGGTTGCGCTCGATAACGACTTTGATACATGGAACGCCTATGACAACCGTTCATGGCCCGCAAGTTACCTGATCGATGCCAATGGCAAAGTCCGCCGTGTACATGAGGGCGAAGGAAAATACCAAGAATCAGAACAAGCGATTCGTCAGCTACTCATAGAAAATGGCAAAAACCTAGACAAGACTGCCATGGCGGCTAAGAGTTCAGCGGCACCAATTACCGCGAGCCAAACACCAGAGACGTATCTTGGAAGACAGCGAGCCAGTAACTATGTCGGCAGTCCCGCTCTCGGCGCTGCGGCTGTGTCTACATTTACACCGAGTACTAATCTTGCAGTCAATCAGTGGACACTTGGCGGCACCTGGGAAGTTCAGTCTGACAAGATCATTGCGCGTGGTAATAGCACGTTGAGTATCAAAGTTGCAGCCAAAGATGTGTACTTGGTCGGTGGCTCGAGCCCATCACGTGATATTAAAGCCCTGCTTGATAATCAGCTCATATCCACGACCGGCAATGCCGGCAGTGATGTCAAAAACAGTACCGTGACATTTGGCGAGTCGCAACTCTACAGACTCGTTTCTTTCCCTGCCTTCACCAGCGGCAAGACATTGAATCTCATCGTGCCCGATGGTACCGAGCTCAATGTGTTCACATTCGGTAGTTAAAAATATGTAAGAAGAAAGAATAGCTCATGCAAATCACAATCTACTCAACCTCAATCTGTGCAGCTTGTCATACCTTGACAAATTGGCTCGATAAAGTTGGCGTCGAATATACCAAGAAGATAACCGATGTTGACCCTGCGGTTATGGACGAGTTTATGGGTATCAATGATGGCATGATTGGTGTACCATTTACAGTAATTACTGCCAGCGACGGAACTATCACGAAAATTAGCGGGTTTGACCAGGGAAAGTTTAAGCAAATCTTGGGACTGTAGCTTCAAAAAAGTATGACCCAAGTAAATACCCGTCCGGGAGTCAGGACGGGTATTTTGTTTTGCGGAGTGCTTACGGAAGAACGGTGCCGAGTGGAATCATGAGGCTCGCGGCACTAATGATAACCAACGAAAACAAGAACATTTTTTTGCCCCATTTTTCATCGTCCACAGTATTGAACAACTTGATACCTCGATGGAACCACAGTATGCCAAGCAGCGTCATAATAACGGCGTAGATATAGCCTGTGTAGCCATAAATTGTCAGTAGGAGTGACGCAATGATGAAGCTGATAATATACGCAAGCGTTTGTCGCTTGGCAGCCAGCATGCCTTTTGAGACAGGGAGTACTGGTATCTTGGCAGCCGCGTAATCCTTAGCCCTATACATAGCGATCGCATAGAAGTGTGGCATCTGCCAAGACACCAAAATGATGAACAACAAGACTGCTGCCGTGTCGATACGATTGGTGGCTGCAACGTAGCCCACAACGGGAGGTATGGCGCCCGAAATACTACCAATAAGCGTCCCATGTACACTCATCCGCTTCCCGTAGCCATAAAGAACAACGTATGCCCACAGCCCGAACAACGCAACGTAGGCAGTCAGCTCATTGGTATATTTGACGAGTATGATGCTGCCCAGCACACCCAAAGCAGTGCCGAACACTAAGGCATTTCGGACGGAGATATGGCCGGTTACTAGCCCTCGTTTCTTAGTGCGGGCCATTTTGCTGTCAATATCACGGTCAAGGTAGTTATTGTAGACACAGCCACATGCAATTATCATGCTTAGCCCAGTTAGCATTGCGATAAAGGTAGGAAAATGCATGTGGAACTTGGTGGCAAATAGATAGCCGGCGATTGCGGTTAGTGCGTTACCGCGCACGATGCCCGGCTTTGTGAGAATGTAGTAAGCTTTTAGATTTCCGGACACAAGTAGACTCCATTATCCATTCTTTATTAGGGTGTCGAACATGACGAATTCGATCAGTAAACGTTAGTCGTTCCTATGAGTATACCACCAGTAATGGGTAGACCTGGACCGCATGCTGAATCTACTACGGGCACTGAGATTCCCGAGCAATTGTGGGCTATGGTATAGTTATGATTAAGATTACGCTTATGCCCTAATGGAGACAGATAAATGTCAGAAATAAAGAAGAAAAGACATGGTCACGGTTGGCTCGCGTGGTACATACCCCTGTTATTGGCTGAATTTGCATGGCTCATCACGTATCTGATACATGATAAAAATATTGCATTATTCGACTCAAGGGGGTTAATTGCTCACGAGCAACGGAGCCTAATTGTATTTACTGTACTTACATTAGTAGCGGTTGTTGTTCCTACGCTATTTTTGCTTTTCTTTACGGCTTGGAAATACAGAGAATCGAACACAAAAGCAGTTCACGATCCTAGTGCGCATAGCAGCAAACGAGTTACTGCCATCACGTGGCTCCTTCCAACTACAACTATGGTGATAATTGGACTGGTGATGTGGCCAGCTACTCACAAGCTAGAACCACAAAGAGCGATTGCTGGTGGCAAAACGCCGATTACGATCCAAGTTGTGTCTATGCGCTGGAAGTGGGTTTTCCTGTACCCTGAGCAGAAGATTGCGACAGTAAACTTTGTCCAAATTCCTACAGACACACCAGTCGTATTTGAGCTCACTGCTGACGAAACACCAATGAGTTCGTTTTGGATTCCGAATCTTGCTGGTCAGCTGTATTCGATGACCGGGCATGTAAACCGACTGAATCTGATGGCCGAAACACCTGGTGACTATCGTGGTAGCTCAGCCGAACTAAATGGCGCCGGTTTTACGGGAATGAAATTCACCGCTCGCGTTAGTACGACAGAAGATTTTAATTCATGGGCCCAGGGAGTGCGGCAGTCCCATGACGTGCTTGATGCCGCCACATACGCAAATCTCGTAAAGCCAAGCCAGAACAATCCAGTCGCTTTCTATTCGTCATTTGATGACGGCTTGTATGATAAAGTGGTTATGAAATACATGGACTCAATGGAAGGCCATGGACATCAAGAATGAAAGAATTTTTACTCGGAAAACTAGATAAACATGCCCTGCCACACGAGTGGTTTACTATTGGTGGCTCGGGTGCATTTTTTGTAGCAGCCTTGCTGGTTGTTCTGTATCTTACCAAGACAAAACGATGGAAGTGGCTCTGGAAAGAGTGGCTAACGTCAGTTGACCCAAAGAAAATCGGTATCATGTACTTTATCGTCGGTGGGCTGATGCTGCTACGTGGGGGCCTCGACGCAATTATGATCTGGCTCCAGCAAGCTTTCTCTTCTGGTAGCTCACATGGATATCTCTCGTCAGATCACTTTCAGCAGATCTTTACAGCTCACGGCAACATTATGGTGTTCTTTGTGGCTATGGCATTTATATTTGGCCTGATTAACTACATCGTGCCCCTACAGATTGGCGCACGTGACTTGGCATCACCGTTTCTGAATACCTTGGGATTTTGGCTGTATGTCGGTGGTGTGGTGATGGTAAATATGTTCTTCCTCTTTGGTGGAGAGTATGCGGCTACAGGCTGGTTGGCGATTGCGCCACTGTCAGGGAAACAGTTTAGTCCGGGAGTTGGAGTGGACTATTGGATATGGAGTCTGCAGATTGCCGGGGTTGGTACGACACTTGGTGCCATTAACTTCATTATGACTATTTTAAAGATGCGCGCAAAAGGCATGACGCTCTGGAAGATGCCGTTGTTTACCTGGGGTTCACTGTGTAGTATGTTCATGGCCGTAACGATATTCCCACTCTTGACCGCAACGCTTTTCCTGATGTTTTTTGATCGTTACTTTGGTACACACTTCTTTACCACCCTCGGTGGTGGGGACCCTATGATGTACTCCAACCTTATCTGGATGTGGGGACATCCTGAGGTGTATGTGTTGATCCTCCCAGCTTTTGGTGTGTTCTCTGAGGTCGTTACAACGTTTAGTCGCAAACCCATCGCGAGTTACACATCAAACGTACTAGGCATGATCGGTGTTTCTACGTTTGCGCTGTCTGTGTGGCTACACCACTTCTTTACTATGGGTGCAAGCGCAGATGTCAACGCCTTCTTTGGCGTTATGACATTGATTATTGCTATACCAACGTCCGTGTTGGTGTTCACCTGGATAGCCACCATGCATAAGGGCCGGATACGGTTTGAGACACCGATGCTATGGTTCCTTGGATTCATATCTATATTTTCAATCGGGGGCAGTACCGGCGTTATATTGGCAGTACCACCAGCCGATTTCCAGTTGCACAATAGCTTGTTCTTGGTTGCGCATTTCCATTCTACTGTCATCGGTGGCGTACTGTTTGGTATCTTCTGTGGAATCGCCTACTGGTTCCCGAAATTCACAGGGCTTAAGCTCAACGAGCGGATTGGCCGCCAAGCATTTTGGTGCTGGATGGTTGGCTTCTGTATGTCATTTATTCCGATGTTTGTGCTTGGAATTATGGGCGCAACTAGGCGAATGGATCACTATGAAGCGTCAACTGGGTGGCAGCCACTATTCATAATTATGCTGCTCGGTGGCATTGTTATTATGATTGGTGTAGCCTTGCAGCTCGCACAAATACTAGCTACCTTCATTCAGAAGAACCGACTTCGTGATACGACAGGTGACCCCTGGGATGGACGATCATTGGAATGGTCAACCGCCTCGCCTCCACCGTTCTATAACTATACCGTTATCCCGACGGTCACTACCCGTGATGCGTTTTTAGAGATGAAGCAACAAGGACTTAAAAAACCTGAATATGAAGATATTCATATTCCCAAGAACACTGCCACGGGTATATATATTGCGATTTTTGCTTTCTTTGTTGGGTTTGGTTTTGTGTGGGAAATTACCTGGATGGTTGTTGTGTCACTGATTGGTATCCTCGCCGTATTTGTCGCCCGTACATTCAACGATGAGACTGAGTACACGATTACGGCTGCAGAAGTACAAAAACTCGAAGAGGCGCGGATCAAGAAAACCAAGGAACTGGATCGTGATCACGTCGCTGGTACTGGTGAAGATATGAGCCTGACCGAGCTTATAAAGGTTGTACTCGCCTTCGGTCTAGGGTTGATACGAAAAAAGACAGCAGGACAGAAATGACAGCACACGAAATGACTCACAAAACTGACCATCAGGCTGAAGCCGACGACAGAACTATGTTTGGGTTCTGGGTGTATCTGATGACTGACCTTTTGATATTTTCGGTCTTGTTCGCAGTATATGCAGTACTACACGGCAACACCGCAGGCGGTGAAGCGGATCGTCAACTGTTCAGCTTACCGTTGGCACTGACAGAGACACTCATTCTCCTCACTAGTAGCTTTACGTGTGGGCTTGGTATGATAGCCGCCAGACAGCGTCAGAAGACCCAAACACTCCTATGGTTTGGTGTGACGTTTATACTCGGGCTCGCCTTCCTTAGCTTTGAGCTGAAAGAATTTGCCGCGTTCATACATGAAGGTCACACCATGCAAACCAGCGCGTTCTTGTCTTCATTCTTTGTGCTTGTTGGAACGCATGGACTACACATCACTTCTGGACTCTTATGGATGGCAATCACGATGATCTTCGTCATGAAACGAGGCCTTAATGCGCCGCTCGTACGTAAGCTAGCACTACTAAGCTTGTTCTGGCACTTCCTTGATATTGTATGGATCTTTATCTTCACAGTTGTCTACTTGAGGGCCTTCGTATGAGCCATATAGCACCTGACAACCATCACAAGCCGCAGCACGAGCACGGGACAATGGCATCGTACGTTATCGGGTTCATATTATCGTTAGTATTTACGCTGATACCCTACTATATGATTGTCCACCATACTGCATCTAGCTCGTTGTTACTGGCAATGATATTAGGCTTTGCAGTCACGCAGATGGTCATTCAGATTACATTCTTTTTGCACTTGGGACGTGGGCCAAAACCAAGGTGGAATTTGTATTTCTTTGTAGCAACCGTTGGTCTCATTTTGGTCGTCGTTGGTGGCTCAGTCATCATTATCAATAACCTGCATTACAATAAAATGCCGTCTGATCAGGTGAAGTCACTCGTGAATGATGAGAATATTTCTCAGATAGGTGGTCAGCAGACCGGTGCTTGTGAAGGTCAGCACGCCAATCACTTGGTGACCATCAAAGACAACAAGGTTTCCCCACTACATACCGACGCACAGCGGTGTGATACGCTGACGTTCAGTAATAAGGATAGCGATATCAAGGAAGTGGCTTTTGGAGAACACCCCCACCACACGGCCTACGCTGGTCAGACTGAATATATCATTCGTGGCGGACACAACGAGACAATAACGCTTTCTGAAGTGGGAACCTATAAATTCCACGATCATTTGCAAGAAGAGACGGCCGGCGATTTTACAGTAACTCAGCAATAGGCTGACTCAATACGTTAGGGGTGAATAGTCATAGTGCCGGCTGTTTCGTCCTGTAAGTGATCATGAAACAAGAACGTGCCTGTTTTTTTGAGTGTTACTGTGAAGCTCTCATTTTGCTTGAGTATTCGCTCGGTCACACCGTCGTACACTACGTGACGATCATGCTGGCCAAATGCAATTTCTCGGGGCTTAGTATCTTTGTTGATAATCGTTAGACTGTCGCAGCGTTTCGCTATGGTGTTTGCAGGTGATATGACGCCGTTTTGGATGGTGGCAGTATGTTTTTTGCCTGACAGCACGCATTCAGTGTCAATTGTCTTACGAGCCAAGAACTTGTCTGCAACAGCATATGTCCCGAACACTACGAGACCTGTAACTAACACGAAGGCCGCAATGATGAGGGATGTCTTCTTCATTACCTACAACTATACCATGCTTATGACTTTGTGATTGATCGCGATATGTACTGGCCAAACTGTACAAACTCATCCTGCGACATGAACTTTTCTGACTCTCGTAAGAGTTCAGTCGGCTTTATCCAGCGGTACTTGGCATGTTCATCTGATAGTACTACGTCACCACGTATGTACTCAGTATTGTAGTAGATTGCGAGTACATTTATGGCCACATCGCCTCTGTTATACTGTCTCTTGGAAATAAAAGCGATATCTTGAATACTAAATTCCAAAGTCTTACCCAGTTCTTCGCTGAGCTCACGATGCAAGACCTCTGTGGTCGCCAAACCCACTTCTGACTTATCTATACGGCCGCCAGGAAAGTCAACATAGCCATCTTGCGTTGTGAGTGCAAGAATCTCACCATCACGATGCAGTAGTGTTTTGATAGTTACTTGAAAAATGGCGTGATCATGTAGGGACATTGCTATGTTCCTTCGTTTTCCTTGTTTGCATAATATCGTTCAAGCCATGAGGCTTTGAGGTCAAAAAAGGTGTCATTATTAATACTGTCACGGATGTCGTCGACGAGCGTAATAATGAAATGTTCGTTGTGAAGCGAGACCAGCGTGAAGCCAAGGATTTCTTTTGATCGAAATAAATGGTGAATATATGCTTTGGTGTAGTTTTGGCAGGTATAGCATTCGCAGCTAGCAAGTAGTGGGCTGAAGTCTTCACGAAAGCCGGCACGCTGGATATTCTTGCGGCCCGAGTATGTATAAAATGCGCCATTACGCCCCACGCGAGTTGGCGATACACAGTCAAAGGTATCGATGCCGTTTTCTATAGCCTCAAAGATATCGTTTGGCTCACTGATGCCGAGGAGGTGTTTTGGCTTACCGTTTGGCAATTCTTCGTTACACCAACGGACAATGTCGCCGAGTTTATCTTTTTCGATTGCACCACCAATGCCGTAGCCATCGAATGGCTGTGCGCCGAGTCGTTTACATGTCGCACGGCGGAGATCTTCATACTGTGCACCCTGGATGACACCAAAGAGTGCCTGGTATTTGCGTTCAGGCTGCGCTGCGCGAAGCCTGTCAAGCTCAACCAGGCATCTATCTGCCCATACATGTGTACGAGCTAGTGCTTCTTGCTGGTATGAGTATGGATCAACAAGTGAAGTGAGTTCATCAAACGCAAACATTACATCCGCACCGATACCATGTTGGATCTGCATCGACAATTCTGGAGTAAATCGATGTTTTGAACCGTCGATATGAGACACGAAATTTACGCCGTCATCGTCGATGAAGGCGCGGCGCTCCCCTGTAGGAGTATTTTGCTGGCTCCCGGTCATGTCGATAACTTTTTTGTAGCCACTGCCGAGTGATAGTACTTGGAAGCCACCAGAATCGGTAAATGTTGGTCCAGCCCAATTCATAAACTTTCCCAACCCGCCGGCCTTGTCTATGAGTTGGTGACCAGGGCGCAGATATAGATGATAGGCATTAGCAAGTACAGCCTGAGCGTGTACGTCACTTACCTGCTCTGGCGTCATAGCTTTTACAGTTGCCTTGGTACCAACCACGATGAATGCCGGTGTCTGAATGTCGCCGTGCGGTGTTTTCATCACGCCACTACGAGCAAGCGTGCCCTTGCCAAGCTCGTGCCTAATCTCAAAGCCAAATGTATCTTGCATCAGATTGGAGTATAGCAGTTTGAGGGCTAGCTAGGGATTGATTCAACCCAATCAGGCGGTAAAACATCTGCTTCAGTATCGATTACTGGCAGGTCGTTATATGCCATCAAGGATAGTCGAGCGAGCTGGCTGATATGTTCGGCTAACTCTTCGCCCCGCTCGGTACGTTTTCCGTTGAATGTTATGTCAGCGCTTAACTCGCTGACGACGTCTGATAATTCTCTCAGATTATCGTGTATCTGCATTACTTTTCTCCTCTGTAATGGGCCTATTGTACGCTTAGTCGGAAATAGGAGCGAGCATGAGCATTTTCAGTAACCTAAATCATGACAAATACATATAAAAGTTGTATAATATGTAAATGATTGCCAGAAATGATTTAGGAATACCACTTCATTGCGTGGACTGTCCATATATTGCACCAACCCTCGATGATGTACGTGATCTTGAGACTATAATTGAAATGAATCTTGCCACATCTCCTGAGAGTGAAGCGAAAGTAGCGCATCTGATGGCACGTAAAATGGTCAAGATGAGTATCCTGCTCTCAAGAACTGACCACTGCACCGGCCTTGTCTTGGATCAGTACATTGACGATGACGGAGCATCAATTAATATGTACCGCTGCCAAGCCCCCTTTTAATATGAGCACTTTTTCTGTAAAATCTATCTGTTAACTTGATTCTAAGTTATTAGGGCGTCGCTTGGGTGGTAAGGCACCAGCCAGTTGTCGCTTGTGACAACAAATAGTTAAGAGGTACCGGCTCGGTACCAAATGTCACGCAAGACAATAAAATGCAATTAACATCTACATATTAGGGCGTCGCCAAGTGGTAAGGCACCAGTTTTTGGTACTGGCATTCGGGGGTTCGAATCCCTCCGCCCTAGCCAAGCTAAGAGTCGGTCGAAAGACCGGCTTTTTGCTTGATTTCGGGAGGTGGATTTGAACGACAAAGCCCAGTGGGCTTTGGCCGCCCTTGCTGCGAAGCAGTTATGTTGGCAAAGTAATTTTCTTTGCCCATAAGGTCGAATCCCTCCGCCCTCGCCAAAGCAAGAAAAGATCAGCGGTTACGTCTTTTTTATTTGGTGTAAAAGTCCATGTCTCTTATGCTTGATATATGGCTAAAAAAGTTCAGAAAGCAAAGTACAAATACCTTCCGTTACTAATCGTGTTAGGAGCAGTCCTCGTAGGATTCTTGGCCAATCAGGCGCTATATCATATAGTGCCAAGTTCAGAACCCGCTATGCCACCACCGCATCACGTTATCCCGTACGTAGATGGTGACGTGGCTACACAGCAAGTCAGTAACTTCTATCGGCAGTATATAAATCCAAACACCAAACCAGAATTTAGACCGAGAATGATAGATGGTTATGGCAGTAAGAATCTTGTGTTCTACGACCAATACTATCAACACGGATTTGACCCAATTATCTGTTCAACAGTTATGCCCATCAAGGTTACCGCTTTACTGGTTTCAACTGGTCCTGTGGCGACCGTCAGTGCAGTTGCAGAATATCCAGACGGCACAAAATCGACAATTGTTACAACCGTAGTATTGAATGGTGCGCTCCAAATAGATTCCATTACCTGCCCAGGCGACAAGGGCAACTTGCCACCCCAGTAAATGTGAAGAATAACACTTCAGAATTATAGTTATTCGTCATACTAGAACGGGTTGCGGAACGTCCGTAATGCCCCTTCTGAGAGGAAATGAATTGTTTGTTCGATCAAACCAAGCGGGAGATCTACAGCAAGACAAACTACATCGCGATAAACAAGAGCCCACGAATTGGGAAATCAGGACAACCAAAGAGCGCGTAGGCGTTATTGGATTGGCTACACTGAGTTCTCTGGGTGTCACTGCGATCAGTTTCTTGGTCATGTCGATTCGTAAGTCAGGGGAATCTCTTAGTCCGATGTCTCCTGGCAAAATTCACATCGCACTCGTCATGTCATCTATCAGTATTGCTGTCATAATCGGTGTCCATATCATTTGGGCGCGCAGACGCGGATGAGCAACAGAGTGCGGGTACGGTGAGATCTTGAAGATGTGACGTGTCGCCTTGGCGTCACGACATATATCTTTACTATCTCCCACCCGCACTCACACAACCCTGTATTTTGTAAAACTCGGCCGTATTGACCGGGTTTTTTGCTATGATACTGTGAATGGCCAAGAAACAGCGAACATTACAAAAGGCACTTCCTTACATCCTGGTAATTGGCGGTATCGTTGGCTTTATCTGTGCATTTATAATCATGTACGAAAAAATTCATCTACTAACTAATCCTGCGTATAAGCCGTCATGTAGCATCAATCCAATCATTAGCTGTGGTAACGTCATGAGTTCATGGCAGGGCTCGGTGTTTGGCTTTCCGAACCCAATTATTGGGTTGGCAGGTTTCCCAATTGTTATAACAATTGGGATGGCGATGCTGGCAGGCGCGAAATTCAAGCGTTGGTTCTGGATTGGCTTGAACATCGGTGCGTTGTTCGGCGTCAGCTTCATCACGTGGTTATTCTTTCAGAGTGTGTATAGCATCCAGGCGCTTTGTCCGTACTGTATGGTTGTCTGGTCTGTCACCATCCCGATATTTTGGTACACGACGCTGTATAACTTCCGAGAGGGTCATATACAACTTCCGGCTCGTTTCAAGAAGCTAGGGATATTTTTGCAGGTACATCACGGCGATGTGCTCGTCGTCTGGTATCTGGCAATTATTGTGGCTATCCTCCACCACTTTTGGTACTACTGGCAAACATTGATTTAAGATTTTCATGATAATTCTGATTCATTCTTCAAAGACGATGCGGCCAATAGCATCGACAAGTGATCACTTCGATCAGCCTGAACTACTCGAGTGTGCTGTTGAGCTACACAATTATCTCAAAACACTTACAACTGACCAGATTATGAAAGTAATGGCCATATCTGAGCCGTTGGCCATTAAGACCAAGAAGCAGATAGATGAATGGTCTTCGCAATGGAATCTGCAGCGGCCAGCCGTTGATAGTTTCCTTGGTGATATCTACAGCGGTCTACAAGTGCAGTTATGGTCAGTTGAGGATCGAGAGTACGCCAATCGTACACTCAGAATTTTGTCTGGGCTGTATGGCATACTGCGTCCGCTTGATGGCATCGCTCCTTATAGGTTTGAAATGGGCTACAAATTGCCAGATGAGCCATACCGAACGGCGTACAAGTATTGGGGAAATGTAATTGCCGCCACACTGCCACAAGGGGTGCCAATCATTAATCTCGCAGCCGTAGAATATAGCAAAACTATCACACCGTATGTCGATACAACACACATCACGACGCCATCATTTCTAACGAGAAGCCAGAAAACCGGTAAACTAACCTTTGTAACGGTACATACCAAAATTGCCAGAGGGGCGTTTGCGAGCTGGCTTATCACGAATAGGATCAATGATCTGGCTAAGCTACGAGAGTTCAATGGGCTTGGTTACCGCTACGACGAAATATTGAGCACCGTAACCGTGCCAGTATTTACCTGCGAGGTGTTTGGCGGGCTCGGCTTGAGTATGCGCCTAAAGTAATCAGTACCTAATACTACTCATTTTACATCTTAAATACGAGCGCCCGGCCGGATTTTTATGTATACTGGTAATGATTTATGAGGGTTATCGAACCACGCCACATCCAAGTAAAACGAAAGCGTCGATCCTATCGACGTTTGTTTGTGGTCGCAAGCGGGATCGTGGCAGTTTTTGTCATCATTTTTGGACTCAACGTGGCTGCTGATAAGCATGTGTTTCGACGTTTCGACGGTGGTGGTGTTAATCATGTTAAAGATGGCCCAATACAGCTGCCGGTCGCTAAACTCAATACACCGAAACAATTCACTGGCAACCAATTTAGAGATTTGTACCGTAACGTCATGCAGTCATACCCAAATACTGAGGCATTTATAGAGCCTCCTGAGATAACGGGCAATCTTATCGCAGATGAGCGAATCCGAAAGATCGTAGAAGCTCGTGGTTTTCAGCAAACACGCATCCCGGTCACTGCACTCGTGAAGACGAATGAACCACTATTACAAGGTGAAACCGACGATTTGTTACAGCCCCTGGCATTTAAGGGCTGGGAAGGCATAAAAGCCGCTGCCACCAAAGACAATGTGCCGTTGGCGTTACTATCTGCATATCGTTCACCCGAGTGGCAAAGAGATTTGTTTATGCAACGTTTGCTGGCACGTGGTGTGACAGTTGATATGGTTGCTGCTGGCGAGGCTGATGCCGCCGTGGAAGCCAATTTGGACGTTACAGCGGTCCCAGGCTATTCGCGTCACCACACAGGCTATACTGTTGATTTCTGGTGTGAAGACGGCACGGGTAACTTCGGAACTAGTAGCTGCTTTAAATGGTTAAATGCCAACAATTACTTGCATGCCAAGCAGTTTGGTTGGATACCGAGCTACCCTGCTGGCGCGTCCGAGCAAGGGCCTGAGCCAGAACCGTGGGAATATGTCTGGGTCGGTAAAGCCGTACTTTACGAGTAACCTGACACTCAAGGGGTTGCTCTCGAGGCAAAAAAACCGTAGAGTTCATATAACGTTATGTCTAATACCGAAGTCCGTAATCCCGGTGATTACATCATCCCGCTCTATATGAACGGCCTGCACGGTCGTATGCTTCGTATGCCTGCGCCTACTGGCAAACGACGTGAAATATTGTTTGTGTATGGTCACCATTCAAGTTTGGAGCGTTGGTGGGGACTAATCCAAGATCTCAACCAATACGGAGCTGTTACGGCGCCTGATCTACCTGGTTTTGGCGGCATGGATAGCTTCTATAAAATTGGCGAAAAACCAACACTTGATAACTTGGCTGATTACCTCGCTGCCTTCGTAAAAATGCACTATAGCCGACGCCGTGTGAGCATTGTCGGCCTGTCATTTGGCTTCATCGTTGCCACTCGCATGCTGCAACGTTACCCAGAACTCGCCAAGAAGGTTGATATGTTCGTGAGTGTTGTCGGTTTTTCGCACTACGATGACTTTAGCTTTAGTAAACGCCGACATACTGCCTACAAGCTTGCCTCGAAGTCTCTATCCTATAAATTGCCATCGATCTTTTTCCAAAATGTTGCCTTGCATCCGGCTATCTTGCGCGCAATTTATGCCAAAACACACAATGCCAAGAAGAAATTTGCTGGCGTAGAAGCCAAAGAACACAAGCTACTGATGGACGCCGAAGTACACCTATGGCATGCCAATGACCCACGGACGCACATGGCCACCACATACGAAATGCTAACGGTAAATAACTGTCATAAGCAAGTTGCCCTGCCCGTCTGGCATGTGTACACCAAAATTGACCAGTACTTTGACAAGCATAATGTCGAACAGCACATGCGTGTGATATTTACGGACTTCACTGCTGCCGAATCTAAGCTTGATCGTCATGCACCGAGCGTTATTGCAGACGTCAAAACGGCCGCACCACTTATTCCAAAGAAGATTCGCAAGCAGCTCGCGAAGTTCTAGATGGTATACTAGAGACAAGTATGAAAATTGGTCTCGTATCTCCGTACAATATTTTCAAAAGCGGTGGTGTGCAGGAATGTATCCTGGCCACCCAAGCTGAGCTGCAAAAACGCGGCCATACAGCAGTAATTATCACACCACAGCCACGTGGTTATGACGGCCCAACACCTGACAACATGATCTTTCTTGGTGGTTCTGCTGACTTCAAGTCTCCATTTGCAACGACGGCACAGGTATCAGCAACGGCCAGTGGTGAGCGTGTTGAACAAGTATTGGAAGAGCAAAAGTTTGACTTACTACACTTTCACGAGCCATGGATCCCAATTATTAGTCGCCAGATTCTGACTCGCAGTAACACTATCAATGTTGCTACGTTTCACTCCAAGATGCCTGATACACGTGTGAGCAAGACGCTTGAACGTGTCATTACGCCGTATACCAAGTCAATTCTCAAGTATATCGATGTATTTACCGCGGTCTCCGAACCAGCGACTGACTACTTACGGCAGCTCAGCGACGCAGAAATTACAATCATTCCAAACGGGATTGATCTGACCAAATACTCTGTCAAACCGCGCGCTAAACTGAGTGCCCCAACCATCTTCTATATTGGCCGCCTCGAAAAGCGCAAGGGTGTGAAGTATTTGCTTCGTGCGTTTGCGTTGGTGCAGGCAGAAATGCCAAATGCGCAGTTATTGATTGCTGGTGACGGCCCAGACCGCAAAAAATTGACTGAATATGCCGATGAGCTTGGGTTACAGAATGTTGAATTCCTTGGCTACATTGAAGACGCCGATAAGATTCACTTGATGCAGTCGGCTGATGTTTTTTGTTCACCTGCGGTCTACGGTGAAAGTTTTGGCATCGTATTACTCGAGGCAATGGCTTGCGGTCGCCCAGTCGTAGCTGGTGCCAATCCTGGCTATGCCAGTGTGCTGCGCGAGCGTGGTGCACTTGGGCTCGTGACGCCAAAGGACAGTGTCGATTTCTCGAGGCGCTTACTACTTTTTTTGAGCGACAAAGGTATGCGTGATACGTGGAACGACTGGTCACTCGATTACATCAAGCAATTTGATTACCCGCGGATCGTTGACCAATACGAAAAGCTCTACAAAAAAGCCTGCAAGGAACACAAGAGAGCCTAGGCTGATCTGTATGATGAAAGCGAATTCCAAAAGATGTTATGATTTTCAGTCAATTTTCTTGGCTGTTGAGCGTACCCATGAGGTACGAGACAACAAAAAATCGACTGAAAGTGACAGATCTTGGAATTTTAGCCATCAAGCAAATCAGAGTAGGTTCTTATGAAAATTGGGTTTGTACTTGACGATACGCTCGACAAACCTGATGGTGTGCAACAGTACGCGTTGACTCTTGGTGGCTGGCTTTCGTCTCAAGGACACGAGGTACATTACATCGTGGGACAAACAACCCGAACTGACATTCCAAATGTGCATAGTGTGGCACGCAATTTGCCGGTGAAGTTTAATGGCAATAAGCTGACTATTCCCTTGCCAACTTCAAAACGACGCTTGCGTGAGCTGTTGAACTCGCTTGAACTTGATGTGGTGCATGTCCAAATGCCCTACAGTCCCTTCATGGCTGCACGCGTTATCCAGGTTACGCCGACTACGACGGCAGTCGTCGGTACGTTTCATATTTTGCCTTTTTCTCGGCTAGAACGCGCTGCAACACATGCGCTTGGTGTATGGCTTCGTAGTACATTGAAACGATTTGATGCGATCTATGCGGTGTCTGATGCGGCGCGTGCATTTGCGGAGAGTAGCTTTCATGTACATGCCAAGGTACTGCCAAATGTGGTTGATGTAGCGGCCTTTCGTACGAAGCCAACTCAACGTTCCGGTAAGCTCGTAATTGCATTTCTTGGCAGGTTGGTTCCCCGAAAAGGTTCACTAGAGCTTCTCAAGGCACTCGCGATGTTGCCGGAAAATATCCGCGAGAGTCTCATCGTTCGACTTGCCGGCAAAGGTGCCCTTGATGCCGAACTCAAGGCATTTGTGCAGTCACACCAACTCAAAAATATTGTTGAGTTTAGCGGATTTATTTCAGAAGCTGATAAGCCTGCCTTCCTGGAGGCAGCAGACATCGCGGTATTTCCTTCACTCGGTGGTGAAAGCTTTGGTATCGTGCTGATTGAGGCAATGGCCGCTGGCTCCGGGGTAGTGATGGGCGGTGATAACCTCGGTTACCGCAGTGTTATCGGTGAGTGGCCCGAGATCATTGTTGATCCACATGACATCCAGCACTTTGCTGAAAAGCTACAAACCATGATTGAATTTCCTGATTATCGTAAGGATGTCCACGCCAAGCAACAAGCAGCCGTAATGGCCTACGACGTCAATGTGGTTGGTGCGCAGTGGTTGACCGTCTACGAACAGGGGTTGCGTGCACGACGGAACGTGCAATAATAACCGTATGATATTTAAACGAAAAAACACCCCAGACGAGATTGAGCTAACGGTTTCTAATCGAACGGTTGTCCGTGTTGTCGGGCTCGTTATCGTTTCATTACTGTTTCTCGCTGCACTTGATAAGGCCGCACACGCGCTGCTTCTGATATTCACTGCTGTATTTCTGGCACTAGCACTCAATGCACCGGTTCATTGGGTATCACAGCGACTTCCAGGCAAACGTCGTGGTAACCGTACGCTGGGAACTGCCGCTTCATTCTTTATTGTGATTGCCCTACTCTTTGGATTCTTTGCGAGTATTGTGCCACCTCTTGTGACACAAACATCAGACTTTTTGGAACATGCACCAAAACTAGTGCAAGATATTCGAAGTGATGATAGCTCACTCGGCCACTTTGTTCGAGAGCATAAGTTACAGGGCCAAGTTGATAAATTATCTAGTCAGCTTTCTTCACGGGTGAGCAATATTGGCAGTACTGCATTTAGCACGGTCAGCCACATTGGTAGCAGTATCTTTGCAACGTTAACCGTACTGGTACTGACATTTATGATGCTGACAGAAGGTCCACATTGGGTGTCGTTCATGCGCCGTTTCATTCGTCCAAAACAACGTGAACATGCTGATTGGTTAGCACAGGAAATGTATAAAGTTATAAAAGGCTACGTCAACGGTCAGGTACTGTTGGCGGCGCTGGCTGCTGTACTCATTGTGCCAGTGCTATTCATCCTCGGCGTCAGCTATCCGATTGCACTCATGGTTATCATCTTCATTTGTGGACTTATTCCAATGGTTGGCCACACCATTGGCGCAGTAATTGTCAGTACCGTTGCACTATTCCAGTCACCAGTCACGGCGTTGATCGTACTTGCCTACTACATTCTCTACCAGCAGATCGAAAACTATGTTGTACAGCCACGTATTCAGTCGAACTCTACCAATATGTCACCGCTACTTGTGTTTTCGTCAGTACTAGTTGGTATCAGTTTTGGCGGACTCTTTGGCGGACTGGTTGCTATTCCTGTAGCCGGTTGTGCCCGCATCTTGGTACTTGATTATCTTGAATCGCGAAACATTTTGACCCCATCAGAAGTCAAACAAGAAATTAGCTAAAGTACGATCAGTTAAACTTGATGCCAAACTTGGCCACGAGGTGTGTCTTTGATTTCTAGGCCTTGTGACAATAGCTCTTCGCGTAGTTTGTCAGAACTTGCCCAGTCTTTGCTGTCACGAGCAGTTTGACGGCTGTCCAGGAGCGTTCGTAGCTCACTGGTTATGTTTTGTCTGCTGCTAAGCTGCAATCCAAGAACGTCATCAAGGAATTGTAGAAGTGTTGCAAATGCATTGTTGGCGGTCGCATTGACGCCACTATTATCGACTAGTGACTCAAATTGACTCAGTTCGGCAAGGGCCTCGGGTGTATTGAGGTCATCTTGCAGTAATCCAAGAACTCTTGTCTGCAAATCCTGTACGACTGCCTCTGTAACGCCGCCCTCTGGGTGTGTTTGATAAGAATGGTCTGCCATTGCTTGATACGCGCTTAAGCGATTCTGTGCAGCCTGAAGGCTTTCCCAACTGAATTTACTTTGGCTATGGTAGTGACTTTCAAGTACGTGCAGACGAAATGCTTCTAAGCTAAAGCCTCTGGCCTCTATGTCTTCAAGGGTAATACCATTGCCGAGCGACTTTGATATTTTGTCGCCGTTTACTGATATGTGATTGGTGTGCATCCAATAATTTGCAAAGCGCTCACCAGTTGCTGCTTCTGACTGTGCGATCTCGTTAGTGTGGTGTACTGGAATGTGGTCAATGCCCCCAGAATGAATGTCCATGGTATTGCCAAGATATTTCATGCTCATAGCTGAACATTCAAGGTGCCAGCCTGGAAAGCCTTTACCCCACGGGCTATCCCATTCCATATCACGCTTAGTGTCGGGTGGGCTGATCTTCCAGAGTGCGAAGTCACTGGCATTTCGCTTCTGTGGGTTGTGTTCTACTCGAGCGCCTGCTTGTTGATCATCAAGATCAAGGCGCGCAAATGCTGCGTAGCCTTCAAACTTACTGGTGTCGTAGTACACACCGTCATCAATCACATAGGTAAAACCTTTTGACTCGAGTGTCTGGACGAGCTCGATTTGTTCTGCAATATGATCAGTGGCTCTTGGCAAAAAGTCAGGTGCGCTGATATTGAGCCTCGTCAGCCCTTCTACAAAATAATCGCCGTAGAGTTTGGCTACATCCCAGGCAGTTTTGCCTTCACGTTTGGCGCCTTTTTCGAGTTTGTCTTCGCCATCATCTGCGTCGCTTACGAGGTGACCGACATCGGTAATATTCATCACCCATTTTGGCTGCAGGCCGCCGGCTTTGAGGCTACGTACGAGCAGGTCATAACGAATAAAGGTAAACCAGTTACCGACGTGCGGATAGTCGTAAACGGTTGGGCCACAGGTGTAGACCGTCACGCGCGGGGCGTGGATTGGCTGAATGATATCAACTTGTTTGGTCAGTGTGTTATAGAGTTTCATGATTATTCCTTATCAAGATTATTGAGGAGTTGCGTCGCAAACTCAATACACTCGGACTTGATCTCATTGAACGGTTTTCCACTCGTGATCTTAAAACCGCTCGCATAGTCATGACCACCACCACCAAATTGCTTGGCAATTAGTGCACCAATTGGCGCATTTGGGTTGCAGCGAATCATACCAGTTACGCGACCATCATCGTACGTCTTAAAGACGATACCAACGCGAAGGCCCTTTACTTGTAGCATGTCACCCTGAATAAGTGGTCCAGGATTATACAGTGGGCTGTATTCGTTGATTTCAACCTGCGGAATACTGACTGTAGCGATTTGATTATCATGGTGAAACTCAGTACGATCAATCAACGTTGCTTTGTATTTATAGATTACTTGTTCCATTTTGCTTGCTTCACGGCGCTGCTCTTCAAGTATGGGGCGATTGACGCCGAGCTCGGCCAAGTCAGCCATCACGCGGTAGGTTTCTGGCTTGGTCAGGTCGTTAGTCAGGCCTTGGGTGTCACCGAGGATAGACGTCATGAGGAATGCGCCGGCTACATCATCAAGTGGCCAATCAAGAGCTTTGGCAAGTGTATAGATAACTTCACCCGTTGAGCTTTTGCCTGGTTCATTAAGAATTACATTCGCAAATGTAATGGAATTGTCAGTGGTGTTGTGGTGGTCAAGCACGACACATGGTTTGCTAGCCACCCAGCCTTGGCTACCGGACTCTGTCAGACGCTCAAATAGTGAGAGCGTTGAGGCATCGACAATAATACTCGCATCAAACTGTGATGGTATGTCGGAGTTGATTCGATCCCAGCCGGATAGATAGCGAAGATAGTTTGGTATGTCGACTGCACAGTACAAGTAAACGTCCTTGCCAGCATTGCTAAGGATCTGCTCAAGCGCCAATGCGCTACCCAGGCTATCGGCATCCGGATTATCGGCTTGGAGGATAACAATCCGCTTTGCATTGTCGACAATATTTTTGATTTGGTCGTTCATTAGCTCTATTTTAGCAGTTTACCTCTGAAACGTCTCTGGTAGACTTAAGTATATGGATAAACTCAGTTACGAAACATTAGAAGCAATGGTTACCGAGGCGCGGACACAAGTCGTTCCCGGCAGCAAATGGCGCCACTACAAGGGCGGCGAATACACGATCCGTGACATTGTTGTCATGGAAGAAGGAAACGGTTTGGCAGTGGTCTATACGCCCCTGCTCCACCCCGAGGTGTCATTTGTTCGGCCACTTGCAGTCTGGACAGAAACTGTTGAATGGAACGGTCAACAAGTCCAACGTTTCTCGAAGTTTGACTAGATAGTCTGTCGGTCTTCGAGTGCTCGCCCAAGCGTGATTTGGTCGGCATATTCTAGATCAACACCAACAGACAAACCGCGAGCCAAACGAGTGATTTTGACCTTGCGATCGCCAATTTGCTGCTGGATGTAGAGTGCTGTTGACTCGCCTTCAACACTGGCATTGGTCGCGAGAATAATTTCAGAGACTTTATCGTCGTCAATACGCTTCACGAGTTCGGCGATATGTAGTTGTTGCGGCCCAATGCCGTCGATTGGTGATACAAGGCCACCAAGGACATGATATGTGCCTTTAAACTGCCCTGTTTTCTCAAGGGCTGGTATGTCGAATGGCTCGGCCACGACTGCGACGAGCTGTTTGTCACGCGAAGGGTCAGTATAAAGATCAGACAGTTCTTTGCCAGCCTCAATCAGCGCAAATGTCTTGTGGCAGTAGCTGACGCGGTCATGTAGGTTTGATATGGCGCTACTGAGACGGTGTCCGGTGTTATTGTCGGCTTTTAGCAGATAGTAAGCATACCGTTCGGCGGTACGTGGCCCAACACCTGGCAGTGCGCCAAGCGCAGTAATCAACTCCTCGAGAGCAGGTGGCAGAATCTGTACAGCCATACGAGATTAGAGTCCGAGGTTGCCGAGGGCGCCCATCATTGGCTGCATTTTCTCGGCAGCAATCTTCTGGCTTTCCTGAATGGCTTCTTTTACAGCATCTTCGAGCCAACGCTCAAGCATGCCGATATCATCAAGATCCACAAAATCAGGATCAATGTTGATCTTCTTGATCTTTTGGTCGCCGCTGATCTCGACACGTACTGCGCCGTCACCCTTTTCAACTTCAATAATCATTTTCTGCAATTCTTTCTGCAGCTTCTTTACCTGTAATAGCATCTTGGCTTGGTCAAAACGGCTCATAATGTAACTCCTTTAGTAGACTGGTATTAATTGTACAGCATCAGGGGTGCTGGGTGAACGATGACTTAACGAGGTTGGTGTGTGGCCAGGCTACAAAGTAGCTGCTAAGCTGGAATGCACACGAGATTATAATGGCAACTGCGATAACGCCAACACCCATTGAGCGTGCAAATGGGTTGCGTGGGAAGATTCGGAGCCATTCCTTGAGCAAGTAGCCAATCCCTTCGGCGGCGAGTAGATACAAGAACGGTAGTAGTAGTGATATGTGTACTGGGCCGCCGAGTGCAATCAGCAGACTACCAATAATAAGGATGCTAAACACAATTTTACTGCGGTCGAGACGATAGTTGAAGCCAAGGTGGATAGCACCGATTAGTACCATGGCACTGGTAAAGATGTCGAGTAATGGCAAGCGACCGACACTGAGCAGTGAGCTAGCTGGTGAAATGACGAATAGTTGCAGCGGAATGCTAAGGAAATTACCAATGAAGTGACGTAACGATGGGAAGACATTTGGGAGGCCGAAGAATTCACGAATATTGCCGCTGGCAGATGCATGAATAGAAGGCGCAACAAACGCAATAATAAGCGGTACAAGCATCACGAGTCCAATAAGCACGGCTGGTATTAGGACTGGCAATGGAATTCTTTGGTAGGCCTTACGGATGGTTTTACGCTGCCAGATAATTGCTGGGATGATGAACCATATAAATCCCGGCACATAGAGCCCGAGTATGGTTGCAAACAGGGCAAATGCAAATGCCAGCCTGTTGTATGAACCACGCTTGACCCATGTCCAGGCTGCGAGAATGACAAACAGAAAAATGTACATGCTATCAATCGAGGCGTAGCGGGCGACGTGTAACAGCCACGAACTTGAAGCAAACAACACGGTAGAAAGTACCGCTAAACGACGCGTATACCAGATACGTACGATCCAATAAAAACCGATGATACCAACCAGGCCAAGTAGTGCACTGATAGAACGCAGGCTACCCCCACCGTGCAGTGGGATGAACTGTAGAATATAGAGGCCAATTTTGTAGAGTAGGAAAAAAGGATCATGCAAAATACCATGCAAGCTGATCTGATGCGCAGTTGCCTGCAAGCGAAGTTGCATCTCGGCCATAGATAAACCATTGGTCAACGTGCCAAGTCGAAACCACAGCGGCATTGATACCACACCAATGGTGCCCACTAGCATTAGTGTCCCTACCCAGTATTGTTCGATTGTCTCAAGCGAACGCTTTAGTAAACGTCTCATTATTGATAATAGTATACGGTATACCGAGGTCGGTGGGTAGTATTAATGAGAATTATTCGTCGAATGGAGTACTGCTACGGCGCGTATCGAGACTTCTGAAGCGCTGTTTGTCACGGTCAAAGTAAAGTTCGACTGCGCCAGTTGGTCCGTTACGATGCTTCTTAATAAAGATATCAGTCAAGTTTTTTCGCTCAGATTCTGGGTTGTAATACTCTTCACGGTAAATAAACGCCACGACGTCAGCATCTTGCTCAATTGAACCCGATTCACGAAGGTCAGACAGTTGTGGAATCTGTGGGCTGCGACTTTCGACTGAACGACTCAGCTGACTGAGCGCAATCACTGGCACGTTGAGTTCGCGAGCAATCCCCTTCAGTCCACGAGATATCTCAGAAATTTCTTGTACACGGTTGCCGTCACCACCAAAGCGTGATCCACCACTCATGAGCTGCAGGTAGTCGACGATGATCAGGCCAAGCGGACGAATATGTGCTTCACGGCGTGCTTTGGTACGCATATCACTGACGGTGATACCGGCGCTATCATCAATGAAAATTGGGGCCTCAGACAGTGTACCCATCGCTTGTCCGATCTTTTCGAAGTCGGTGTCGGTCAGGTTACCAGTACGAAGTGCCCAGGCATCAACGCCTGATTCCATAGACAACATGCGGTCGACCAGCTGTTCTTTACTCATTTCGAGACTAAACAGTAGTACAGCTTCGTTGCTCTTCACGGCCACGTTGTGGGCCAAGTTTAGTGCAAAAGCGGTCTTACCCATTGATGGACGAGCAGCCAGGATAAATAGGTCAGACTTCTGTAGTCCAGCAAGGATGTTATCCATATCACGGAAACCGGTCGGTACACCACGGAGTTTGCCTTTATCCTTGTGGAGCTCATCGAGACGGTCAAAACTTTCAGACAAAATAGTTTCGATGCTTGAGATGTCTTGTTTGACGTGCTGTTGACTGACTTCAAAGAGTGATGTCTCTGCTTCTTCAATAAGTTCTTGGAGTGTGCGACCTTCATCATAGCCAAGGCCTACGATACCCTGAGACGCCTTGATCAAGCGACGTCGCATTGATTTTTGTGCCACGATTTCAGCGTACTGTTCAACATGCGTGGCGGTCGGTACAAAGTTAGTAAGTTCGGTCAGATACGCTGGACCACCGATAACATCAAGGAATCCCGTGCCCCTGAGTTGGTCGGACAGCGTTAACACATCAATTGGGCTGTGGCGTTCGTATAGGTGTAGGACTGCCTCAAAAATATGTTTGTGACGTTCGTCGTAGAAGTCATTTGGGCTAACACTGTCAGCAATTTTTACAATTGCATCAGTATCAATCAGAACTGCACCGAGAAGACTGGCCTCAGCGTCTAAGTTCTGGGGAGGAAGCTTGGCCCCCTCCGTGTGGTTGTCCCGTCCTGCCATAGTTACTTAGGATTCTAACACTTCGGCGCCGCCGAAAATATTGCTTATGGTATCAATTGACTGTCCAGCTGGCTTGGCTGCGGCTTGAACAGGCTGTTTTGGGGCCTTTGCAGTGGTGTCTACAACACAAGAAACAGTGACATTCTTGCCTGTTAGGTCTTGAATAGTTTGGGCAATAAGCTGCTTTGGCTTCGGATCGTTGATTTTGCGTTGGTGGAATGCAAATTTGAATGAAAGGACCAGTGAATCGTCACTCATGGTCGGAACTGCCATGCGAACGACGCTATACAGCGTGTTGT
Organism: uncultured Candidatus Saccharibacteria bacterium; assembly: GCA_964474995.1. Taxonomy (GTDB): domain Bacteria; phylum Patescibacteriota; class Saccharimonadia; order Saccharimonadales; family JALRHH01; genus CAYYUY01. The sequence goes on along the minus strand of CAYYUY010000005.1, from coordinate 30,917 downwards.
GGTGGCGTTTTACGGCAGACAGTATTTGGTCCCAAAGTTGGTCATCGAATGGTTGCAGTTCCTTCGGAGGAGTTGCAGGCGCGACGTCTTCTATAACCACTGATTCAGCGGTGGCAACTTCGGGCTTTGGTTTGCTTGGTCGTGTGACAGGCTGTTCGATTACTGGTGTTTTAACTTCTGCGACCTTGGCAGCTACAGCTTTCTTGGGCTGCCCGGGCACGACAATTTGTTCGCTGGTGTCAATCTGGAGTGCAATTTCAATCAAGACAATCTCAAAGGTAGTCTCTGGATCGTAGTTGGTTGGAATTTCGAGCAGTTGTTTGAGGGCTCTGGTTAGTACTGCGCGGTCAAGTGAACCATTTTGTTCGATAAGTTGTGTACGAAAAACGTTAGCCAATTGTTTGGCCAACTGCGTCGCTTGATAGCCTTGGCCACGAAGTTGAGACACAATTTGAATGATCGCCTGCGTTGATCCCGAGGTTATGGCGTCCACGAGCTGCGCGAGAGCCGCTTCTGGCGCAATACCCAGCATGCGCTGGACATCTTCGAGTGCAATCTTGCTGCCAGTATTACTGACTTGGTCAAGCAGGCCAATGCTGTCACGGAAAGAACCGCCACCGTGTTGGGCAATCAAGGCTAGAGCATCGTCGCTAATAGTGAGCTTTTCTGAAGCTGCAATATCTTTGAGGTGCGCGACGACTTGGGTTTGATCAACAGATTTGAATGTAAACCGCTGTGTTCGGCTGATAATTGTTTCTGGCAGTTTGTGGATTTCGGTGGTTGCCAGAATAAATATGACATGTGCTGGTGGTTCCTCGAGTATCTTGAGCAACGCATTAAACGCTGGCTTTGATAACATGTGAACCTCGTCGATGATATAGACCTTGTAGGCGGCAGACGACGGTGTGGTGTAAGCCTTTTCACGGAGATCACGAACGTGTTCAACACCGTTGTTGCTGGCGGCATCAATTTCAATAATATCGAGGTGTGTTACTTCGTCGTTATATGGAAGTTTATTCACTTCGTGTGCCAGGATACGAGCAATACTGGTCTTGCCGACGCCTCGAGGGCCAGTGAGGAGATACGCATGACTAACACTGCCCTTTTTGAGTGCGTTTGCGAGCGTTGTCGTCACATGTTCTTGACCGATGATCTCAGCCAGTGACTTCGAACGATACTTTCGGTATAGTGCCTGTCCCATTTCCTATTAAGCATACACCAGTTATGGCTGCGCCGGGGCTGTAATTTCTGCTACGGACGAACTTTTTTAGGTAAATCTTTTGCATAACCCACAGTGGCACGAACAGCCCAAATGATACTAGCAACACCAAGTACGAGACCAAGAAGCTTGAAAAGCTCATTATCGAGGACATTTCCGAGCGCGTAGCTACCCAGACTGATGTTTTGGATAAACAGTGCGTGTTTGCCAAACCGTGAGGCTGTCGGCTTGCCGCCGCGAGCCGCATTCCAGAGACTGAGGATTACGTTGGCAACATTTTGAATAAGGATATAGCCAAGAAGCCAATACGGAGCAACGTGTCCGAACCATGCAGCTGGGATAAGTACTGCAAGCCCTAACTTGTCGCAGGTGGCGTCTACAAGCGCTCCAAACGGGCTTGTGTGCGTAGCGCGGGCAATCTTGCCATCAAATATGTCGATGAAGCGTCCGAGCCCAATAACAAGCACACCACTCAAGGAGTTAATATGAAGCGATCCATAGGTTGTTAGTGCCAGACCAAGCAAACTACTGGCGTTGGCTGGAGAAAAAACGTCACGCTTCGTGATTTTCATATGAACATTGTACGATAATTATCAGGAATAGAGCTACTAGAGAGCAGCTTCAAGTGCAGCCCACTCGGCGTGGTTGTCATCTTCGGGGAGGTTGACACTGACTTGGTCGCCTGGCTTAGCCTTGAAATAGGTAACGCTGGCGAGGAGTACGCGGTACTTGTGTGTTGCAACATCGACGTAGTAGTGACCATTTTCCTGGATAAGGACACCGACGACTTGCTTGCGAGGGATTGGACCGATCTGCTTGTAGAGGAATGTACCATCATCAGCGATGGTGAGCTTGAGGATGTCACCTTGGACGAGTTTGGACTTGCTGGCGTAGTTGGCAGGTACCGGGTATGTTTTGGCATCTGAGCCAACCATGTTTTGGCCATCAAATACACCTTCGATGATTTTGCCGAGTTGATCATCGTGAGCGATATTAGAAACAAGCTCGTCTTCACCGACGAGGGACAGCAAAAGCTCTTTGGCTGCTGCCAAACTAGTTTCTGCCTCTTGTATAAGGCTCTTTAATCGTTTGATTTGTTTTTCTGGTACGTCTGCCATTTCTTTTCTTCCAGTGTCTCTCGAACACTTTATGGCTTTACGGTATCACGCCCATATATAAGAAGTCAAAATATTTGAATGAGTCTGTGGATAATTCACCAAGTTAAGTTTAGATTCTAATATACGTATCGATAACAAAAACCGCCCTCAGTGGAGCGGTTTTTGTACGTACAGTTCGTATGAACTAAACGAGCTCAGCAGTAGCGCCAGCTTCGTCAAGAGTTTTCTTGGCGGTTTCAGCGTCTTCCTTCTTAGCTTTTTCAAGGATTGTGCTTGGAACACCATCAACGAGAGCCTTAGCTTCGCCGAGGCCGAGGCCGGTGATGTCTTTAACAGCCTTGATAACTGCAACCTTCTGGGCGCCAGCGTCTTTGAGAACAACGTCGTATTCGCTCTTCTCGTCAGCAGCAGGACCAGCTTCAGCAGCAGGACCAGCAACAGCGACAGCTGCAGCAGCTGGTTCGATGTTGTATTCATCCTTAAGGATAGTCTTAAGTTCGTTAACTTCGAGTACAGTCAGCCCTACGAGCTGTTCTGCAAATTTCTTTAGATCAGTTGCCATGATTTATGGTTCCTTTCGTTAGTTTGCAGCCTTGGCTTCGACACCGTCGAGCAAAGCGTGCAAATTACCTGACAAGCCGCTCATGACGTCATTGACAGGTGAGGTTAATGTTGCAATAACTTGAGCGATAAGCTCGTTCTTGCTTGGGAGTGTTGCGAGGGCTTTGACTTCGTCAGAGCTCAGGAACTTGCCTTCAGCGCTAATAGCACCGACAAATTCGAGAGTTGGTTGGGTCTTGGCAAACTTCGCAAGCACTTGCGCAGGAGCTACCTCGTCTTGGCTGTTGAAAGCAAACAGGAGCATGCCGGTCAGTGCGCTGGTATCGGCGCCCTTGAGGGTGTCATTTGCCTGAATAGCCTTGATGACTAGACGGTTCTTGACGACCTTCAACTGCGTGCCGTTCTCATTACCCTGACGACGGAGTGCCTGGAGTGCTTTTACAGGAGTACCTTGGTAGGCCGCAACGACAGTCATCTTAGAATTTGCGAGTAACTCAGCAACTTCTGCAACAACTTCGTTCTTCTTGTCTTTGGTTAAAGCCATGAATTTCCCTTTCGCGGTTTTACCGGAGTAAAACTGCCATTTGTTTCGACAAACCTTCGACCTTGGTTTGTACTAATGTCGTTGCCAAACAAAAACGTCTTTGCTGTGACACAAAGACGTTCAAACGCTCGATAAAGAGATTGTTTGTACCTTGGTAGCATTCTTAAGTCCTTTCAGACCGCTACTGTCTCTGGCAACTTAGGCTCTATTTTAGCTAATTTTTGTTGTTTTGACAAGGGTGACATGACCCCGAAAGCGATCAAGCACTTTGACTGCCTCGTCCCACGACTTATCGAGTAGCTGCCTTTCCTCTGAATCATCGTCAAAATGTCCTTGCAATATCGATACTACGAGCCCTGCCGCAGTCCGCTGATCAAGCCGTAACTGAGATAGCTGCTCAAGCATTGCCTCGAGATGAATCTGAGGGTTTTTTGCAATTATCTGGCCGATCTTGTCTGTGCGTTCTGTTTCTCTGCCCGTTCGAGCTGCATGCATGATGACGGGCTCGCTCGTCGCTAAATAGATGGTCTTGGGTATGTCTGGCTGTACGGTCTCAACTGAAGGTGCAAGTAATTCGGCTGCACGCGTTGCAAGGATGTCTTGCTGGACGTCCGGATAGCCAACATAAGCATCGATGTGATGCATCTCTGCCTGCCATGCGAGGTCAAATGCTTGCTCGGTGGTCACTGATTGTTCGGCCATGACGCTATCCTTCCGCCTTTACAAGTGACTGAAATGCACTATCAAGAGCGGCAAATACTGCCGGACGATCAGGTACTGCTACGACCGCCGGTTCAGCTTCAAGGCTCATGGCAACATTCTGGTGTATAACGCTACGCAGTTGACGAGAAACTCGCTTGCGCTGCGTTTGTGAAGCAATCTCTGCATCAACTGCGAATGCAGCTTCGGCGGCCTCATCAATGAGATCACCTTGGTAATATTCATGACTCGATCTGAGCGCATGGAGGTGCTCCATACTACGGCGTATAGGGCGTTGCTTGGCTGGTAGTTTGTGTTGTGACATTTCTGGTAACTTTCGTGTAGTAATTAAAATAGACTCCGTTTGGTGGAGCCTATTTGGGTTGGACTGTGCTATGCCGCGTTAGCGGAAGGCTCCAACCGTGTTGAAGCACAGCCCTTGTAGGCTGAGTAGAATAATCATCTGGAATTGCTGCATCACGCTTGAAATCATAGCTTTGGTTATACGCTTGGGCTCCAGACGTGTCAACTGATGTTTTACAAAAATAGTGCAATATTATATTGTATGAACTTATGCAAAACTTCGCAAAACCAAACTGGTGTGAACCGTCTGAACTAACGCAATCATATGTTGCGTATGGTGGCGCGCCTGCGCATGGGCCACGGTTCCAGGAGATGTTTGACATGACGGCACAGCTGTTTGAGCAAGCGACTGATGCTTTTGAGGACTCTGTGGCAGCTCATCGGATCAGTACATCGGATTTTGATTTTACCACTCCTGTGGGTTGGGAAAAATTCTCGGCGCGTATTGTAAGCCGTTATGCGCAGGCTCATTTTGGGCTCATATCTTCTGATGCAACATATCGTCAGCAAATAGGAGGTGTTATGGAAACACACGCCGATTTGGTGTGGGGTAAACATCCGCCTCGACTGACGCCTGCCAAGCGTGATCGTCGATATCTAAATGACGGTCACGAAATGATTAAAGTAGCGTTGCAGGAAGGTGTTGCAACGTCAGTAGCGGTGTTTGAAGTCGTCCCGTTCGTTGTAAAGGAGTCGTTACCCGACATGTCGACAGATGAGCAGCTACAAGCGAGCTATAATTTACTGCCCTCTACATCGGCATTTAGCCAGCGGCTTGCCAGGCATAGCAAACATGGTAACGACATGATTATCAAAAATGTCATGGACACTACAGGCGTAAAGCCATCAATTCAAATTGATTATGAGCACCTTCACTATGATCCTCGCAAATTCACCCTCACCGCTCTTCGCTCTGGTAGATTAGCCCTTGCAACAGTGACCGATAACCGCACTATGGCCGACCTCGAGCGTCCGTTTACGGGCTGTCCGGCCGTCAACTACGGCAGTGTCGGACGCCTTAATAAACTCATTACCACCCTTGTTAAAACTGAATCTATCTATACACGAAGCTTGACATAACCGCCATAAGGCGTAAAATCAATAGCCGTGAATACAACACAGACCATTATTGCTAAGCACATCTGCCGACCATACGGCTTTATTCGCATGGCGGCACAACACGTGGAGTACGCGTTCTAACGGAAAACAATTGATAGAAACATGAACCGGACTCCTGAACGCAGGGGTCCATTTTTTTAGAAAACAATTACCACAAGAATTTTGAGAGAATTGAAATGATGATGAAGCGAGCAGATGCACTTGATGCCGAATTGGCACAGAGTTTGCAACAATACATTGAAAGCATGCAGCAGGCGATGCCAGTCGATGACTATGCAACCGAATTTATTCAGGAGAGATTGAACCACATAAGAGATCCAGAACAGACTAAGAAGGCTGTTGAATTTCTGAGTGTTCTTATCTCTCCTCAACAAGATGTGACAGAAACAAATGTCCTTGCGGTGAGAGTTAGAACGTTGCGTCCTGAGCGGTCAAAATGTGATGCAGCACTGGACGTTGTCGGCCGGTCATTTCTAGAAACAAGCCACGATGCGATTACTAAGGTTGAGATGCCGGATAAAACCATTGGTTATCGATTTGAACAAGTATTCCCTGACAAAACCATCGGTACGTTATTTGCGCAGCGTACTGTTGAAAAAGAAGGTGATGAAGAAGTAGTGCACTACGACGTATGGCAAAATGATCCAGGCGAAGCAGAAGATCCATTGTTTAGCCGTGAGCAGCTTCTGCAGATCAAGGGACTCAAGGAGTTGTTTGTAAACACGCAAGAATTTACTGTTGGTGCTATATCGCATGGTGTCAAAACCATTCGACGACACGCCGGCCTGTAAGATCTAGCGCTGCAAATGTGTAAGGTCCTCTCTTTGTGAGAGGGCCTTTTATTTATTTGTTATCAAGCTGCTGTAGCTTGTACTGTGTGTAGCGTTCGGCAGCCAAACGAGTCAGTGCCTCATCTTCGCCTTTGTTGACGAAGCGCATGGCTTCACCAAAGAGTGGGTGCACCTCGGCAAGCTTTTCGTGCATTTCTTTGACGAGTTTACGGTAACCTGGGTGGCCTTGCGGCGTGGTGCGTAGTTCGTGCAGGTGGAAAGCTTCACGGGCATTGTAGGTGATTTTCCAGCGCATACGGTGGCCAAGGAGTGTTGCATATTGGGCTTCGAGTGCATATCCGGCTTGTTGCAGGGTGCTGTAGAGTTTGAGACTAAGGTCAAAACACTCAATGAACTGATCGGTCAGATTGGCTTCATCCACGAGCTCAGGCACTTCGTAGCCATAGCGTGGTGTCAGAAGCTGCCAGTTGAGATCATCAACCATACGGTGGCGTTGCAAATCACGGAAAATACCATAATCACAGACGAGATCCCAGCTGTAATGTGCTTTTTCGACTGCCCTGCCCGGTCGATGGCGACGGTTGAGGCGTTCGCCCATGTAGGTGTTAAATACCTGCTCTTTCTGTGTCATAGACCATTTCTGTGTTTCTGATTGGAGCTCTTTGAGTGGTAGGCTGCTGTGTTCGTAAAGCATATCTGGTACAAGGTCGAGCTCGTTACGAGGCCAGAAGTTAACTAATGTAACTGGTTCTGTCTCAGAGGCGTGGTTATCAGGTAGTAATTCTTCAGCTAGTTTCTTGACGGCATTTGCCGTGTTTGCACGGTAGGCTACCAGTGCACCACCACGATCAGGCTTGTCGGCACGTTCCAGAAAGGCTGGAATGATCTTGCGACCATGTTCTAGTAGCTTCTGCCCTGTTTCGCGGGCTTCGGGCAATTCGTCACTGAGAAGGTGCATGATAAGGCTTTCGTATGCCTGGCCAGAGGCATAAATACCTACCGTAGACTTAGTAGATACAGGTAGTACAGCACGAATGGCGTCACAGGCTTGGGCACGCGTCGCACCTTGCCATGCCATATCTTGTTCTTCTTTTGGTGTGTTAGAGCTATCACGCACATGCTTGGTCAGCTTGCGAACCATATCTGAATACAAGTCAAAGATCTGGTCGTTGCCTGTAATATATGTTTGCTTGGTCTTGGCGTCAAAATATTCAGGCACGTAGTATTTATACTTGCCGTCTTTGTCTTTTTGATCAAAGTAAATGTAGCGCGTTGATTGCTCAAGATATGATGCCAGGCGACCCCATTCAAGCTTTTTGGTCAGCAAATTTGAAGCACCTTCGATTACTACGTGTTGGCCAACAAGTTGTTGTACGGAATCATCACCAAAGGCAGTAATGACACGCTGGAGAAGTTTTTCATCTTTGCCTTTTGCACCGGCAAATTCATCGAGGATTGTAATGCGCATATCATCACCTCGGCGGCTGAGACGGGCCATGGCGGCGGCAATAGTAATAGGACTTAGTTTGTCGGTGAAAGCATAGACGTTGTCGGTGGTACTAGTGACGGCATCCTGCAAAAATGCATCACCTTCAGCAGTCATCTCGTAGCCATAATCAGTCTTGTTCACGAACGGCTGCACGACAGTTTCGGTCAATGCCGGCTTGGTAGTGGTCGTGGTTGATGTAGTACCTTTTGCTGGTAGATGGGCTTCGAGTGTCTTCCAGAGCAAGTCGTGGATAGTATCGATATCGAGGAGGTTATCACCACGAACGCAATCAATGCGGGTGAAGTCTTTCGGAAACAGATTGCAGAGATCGTCATAGACTTCAACTGCTCGTTCCAGGTGACTCAGGTCAGCTTCGTGGATGTCGCGCTTTTTATCGGTATAGCTACGTGTTTCTTTTTGATCAACAAGTTTCTGTGCAGTAGCAGCTGGAACTCGGAGCACAATCGAACGATCTGGGCGTGGTATATTGAGCATCTGAAACTCGAGATTATCAAGCCAGATGAAATATCCACGACGCTCTTCGGCGTTACTGAACTTGGTGCCTTGATGGGCCATGTTAGAGCCAGTGAAACGGTTGGCAATGACAACTTTTCCAGCATCAATTGCAGCGCGGATTTCTTTGGCAGCCTGGAAGCGATCAAGCGCGTAAAAGAGTGATCCAGTGTATGGGCCAACTTCTTCTGCCGTGCCATAGTTGCCATTTAGATATTCGCGGACAAAGTAGCTTGAAGGCTGCTCATACTGCGGAAAGTCAAAGGTAGCAACGTCGTAGCCTTCAGTTGTCAGCCGTTCTACGAGCTTCTTGAACTGCGTACCCTTGCCGGAGCCATCAGTACCTTCAATAACCAGGAACACTCCTTTGGTAGGCGTAGATTTTGCGCTCATCGTGCTTTTAAACCTTTGATCTCCTCCGGGAGGGTTCGAGCGTCTTTGTAAGCCCGTGGAAGCAACATTTCAGGTGTCCATCTACTGATAATCTCATCAAGGTTGTCCCCTTGTTGGTATTTACCACTGAAACCACCATCACGACCCTTGCCGTAGCTGCCTTCGACTTCACCTGTCGTCAGGAACACAGCTTGGGCGATACGCTCTCCAACAGGTATGAGTACCGTCTCATGCTCGTTGAGGTTGTAGATTTCAAGTGTTAGGCGGTTGATATACCCTGGATCAACCCAACCAGCGTCAAAACAGACAGCCACGCCGTTACGGCCCCAGCTACTACGTGCCTTGACCTGATACGCACCAGGTGGCTTGATGCCAAAGAATTCATGTGTGTGCGCGAGGATGCGCTCACCAGGACGAAGTGGAATGACAGGGTGATCGAGTGGAATATTGGCAAGTGGTTCGACACCGTTTGCATTGGCCCAATCTTGGTGAATCACTGCTTGCTGTGCTTCGCCAAAGTAGCGACGAACATCACGCTCATCAAATGGATTGTAGACATAACCACGCTTTGACTGGCCGGTTCGGTAGTAGTAATAGCCAAGCGTTACGTCGAGGCTGGCGTGTGCAACGTGCTTATCATTAAAAGGTACACAAACAATATGCCCTTCCTCTAGCGCTTCGCGAATTTGAATGTTGCTGTAGACCCCCACGATCGCTCCCTCTATTACGATTTGTATGTATTGTACGGTTTGTCAAAACCATGACGCAAGCATAAGCACAAATATTACAACTATATCAGGGCAATTTGTTGTGGTTAACAGATATGAAACTAGCGTACAATAAGGGTAATGAAAATACCCTCTCCGCAGCGAATTCTCGCGCCTAACTTCATGGTGCAGTTATTGTCGTTAACTGTCTTCTTATACGGGTTGGTGATATTTATTGATGTGCTAGGCATTCGGCTCATTGGACATCATGTACGTCACACCAATGACCTGACCTTAAGTTTTTCACTTATCGCAGCCCTGAGTCTTATATATCTTTCGACGAGATTACGCCGACGAAAGCAAACCGCCTACTGGGTTACATTGGCAATTTACAGCGCACTAGCCTGCTTTAATACAATTGATATGTTGACTGAGCACGAGCCGTTTGATCAAACACTGTTTGTTCGTCGAGTGCTTATTCCGGCGCTTTTGATCATAGCGCTGATATATCGTAGACAGGCATTTAGGGTTCGTGGTGGTATTCAGAGTTTCAAGGTGGCACTGCGGTCGGTGGTGCTAGTGCTGCTTATCACATTTGCATACGGTACGTCGGGCTTTTTATTGCTTGATATGCATGACTTTCATCATGAAATTAGTGTAGAGGACGCCGCCCATCGAACAATCGACCAATTAGGTCTGACAACCGCAGATCAACTGATACCATACACGCGCCGTGCAAAATTGTTTCAGGACTCGCTCAGCGTGGTGAGTGTTGCATCACTGGCGTATGTGGCGATATCACTCTTTCGGCCCTTACAGATACGATATAACGGCGATAAGGCAAACCATGACATTGCTCAGGGGCTGCTTGACCAAACCGGCAATGATAGCGAGGAGTTTTTTAAGTTGTGGCCACATGACAAGCACTATTACTTCACCGATAACAAGTCAGCTGGCCTCGCATACAAAGTTCGTCGTGGCGTGGCATTGGTTGTTGCTGACCCATTTGGGCGTAGGGATGATTTTTCTAGATTACTCGACGGATTTGTGGAGCTCTGTGAAGTTAATGACTGGCAAGTAGCCTTTGTACATATATCTGGCAGGTACAAGAAGTTATATCGAGACCATGGCTTTAGTTTGCAAAAGATTGGTGAGGAAGCGGTCATCGATCTAGCTGCATTTATCGAAACAGGCTCGCGGAGTAAATATTTCCGACAGATACACAATAAGTTTACAAAATATGGTTACACTACCGAGCTGCTACAGCCGCCGCACGCTGCACCTGTAATTACGAGGCTCAAGGAAGTTTCTGATGCCTGGTTGACGCTGCCTGGGCGTGCGGAACGAGGTTTTATGTTGGGCTACTTCAGCCAGGCATATATGCAACAATGTCCTGTCATGGTACTCCGTGACGAGCATGGCGTAATTCAGGCATTTATCAATCAGATTCCCAGCTACGACAAACATGAGGCCAATTTTGATCTACTACGAAGTACGACAGTTGCGCTTGGAAACAGCAATGATTACTTGTTGATGTGTTTTGCAAAAAATTTGCACGAGTCAGGTATCCGCCGACTCAATGCGGGGCTATGCCCATTATCTGGCCTCGAAAACGTCGATGACGACCGCACGGTCATTGATAATGCCCTCCAGTTCGTCTATTCCAACGGTGATAGGTTTTATTCATTTAGTGGGTTACGGCGCTTTAAGGCTAAATATAACCCATCTTGGTCTGATCGCTACGTGGCTTATAGTGGGGGCATCCCCGGGTTCAGCCGTGCCATATCAGCTCTTACGAGCGCTATGAAGGTCAAATAGTAAGCTACACACTGTAGCGTGTGGTCTGATAGAGTACCTGCAAATTATCGTTTTTGATATCTTGCAAGAAGACAGATGCAAAACGATCAACATCTTCAATGGTGCCATTGCTCATGACGGTGGAATCAACGACTATATTTTCACGTTCGCGCTCGGTAGGGTCGAGCATGTCACTTTGTAAATGCCCTGGACGATAAATCTTGATGATAATTGCCCCAGCGGTACGTAGTATTGCCGCGTCATTTGGAAATCGGAGTCCACCAACGATACACAGTTTGCTGCCCTCTTGCTCGTGTTGTTTGGCGCGACGAATAATCTCGTTATACCAAATGCCCTTATCGACATGTGCCACAAGGTAGCCGCCAAGCCACTGCAATAATGGTCGATATGATTCTTTGTTTTCAATACCTATCTGTATATGAGCCAGCTCGAAGTTGCGACGAAGATTCTCAACATGAAGAATCAGTTTCTGATATTCAATGGGGTGCTCATCGACGCGGTCGGGATTGAGCCGCAACTGGTCATAGCTACACGGTGTCTGTAGCATATTTTCGATGAGAGGTGCCAGCTTACGAAGCCAATCATTGAGCGCATTGATGTCATACGGATCAATTGGTTCTTCGAGTGTTGCCTGCCAGGCATTGGCTAACTCTGCAATGATCAAACTAGACTCCAGGTGAACTGCCGTTGGTTCGATTTTCTGAAGGGCTTCAGCAAACGTCGTTTTACCATGGCCGATTGGTCCAGTCATACCGAGTAATATCATATAAATAATTGTACCACTAGCACTTTGGTGGGCACAAAAAAACGACCCGTTTCCGGGCCGCTTAATGCTCATTACTGAGTTTTCGTGATCTAGATTTCGCTCACGTCAACTTTGATGGATGGACCCATCGTTGTTGCAAGGTAGATAGCTTTCACGTAGTTGCCCTTAACACTTGCAGGCTTGTTGCTCTTGATGCTTGCAAAGACAGCACGTACGTTCTGTGCGAGCTTGTCAGTGCCAAAGCTGAGCTTGCCAGCAGCGACGTGGACAATACCAGTTGAGTCAACACGGAACTCAAGACGACCAGCTTTTGCCTGGCTAACTGCCTTGGTTACGTCATTGGTAACGGTTCCGCTCTTTGGGTTTGGCATCAGGCCTTTTGGACCGAGCAAACGAGCGTATTTGCCGAGCTTACCCATCATTGCAGGAGTTACGATAAGGATATCGAAGTTAACGATTCCCTTTTCAAGCTGCTGGAGGAACTCTTCGCCAGCGGCGATGTCAGCACCAGCCTTTTTGGCGGCAGCTGCGTCGTCAGCGTCTGCAAAGACAGCAACACGAACGGTTTTGCCGGTACCAGCTGGCAAAACGATGGTATCGCGGAGGTTTTGGTCGGCGTGACGTGGGTCGATGCCAAGGTTGACGTGCAGCTCAAGGCTAGCGTCAAACTTCACAGGACTTGTCTTGATGGCCAAGTTGATAGCGTCAGTAAGGTTGTAAGTCTTGGTCTTATCGATAGACTCAGCAGCCTTCTGATAGCCCTTGCTCTTGCGCTCAAGACGAGTGCGAGCTGGCTTGATAGGTGTTTTTGGCTTTTCAGCCTCTGCAGCTTCAGCTTCATCGCGGTGTTTCTGGGCAGCAAGCTTTGCAGCTTTCTCTTCAGCTTCTTTGATGCCTTTTTCGCTGTGCTTGCCAGCCTTGGCAGTTGCCTTTGGCTCTGCAGCTTCAGCTGCTGCAACAGGTGCAGCACCAGCAGCTTCGATAGCGGCGGTGATTTCTGCAATAGTATTCTTGGTAGTTACTTCAAGCTTCAGCGTCTTGGCTTCGGCAAGTAACTCTGTCTTGGTCTTTGCCATGATTGTAGTCTCCTTCGTGGTAATAACGGGACAAACGCCCTTCCACAAACTAGTTAATAGAGTATTTTTAGCCTTCGATTTCGACGCCCATTGAGCGTGCAGTACCAGCAACCATCTTTTTGACTGATGGAATGTTGTCGGTGTTCATGTCTTTGGCTTTTTCTTCAGCAATCTTAGTCAACTGTGCATCGGTCAATTTCTTGGCGATCTTTTCGCTGTTTGGCTTGCCAGAACCCTTTTTGATACCGAGCTCGTTCAAGATACGGATATCAGTAGGGATCGTAACGACACGCCAGTCCATGCTGCGGTCATCGTAAATAGTGATGTGAACAGTCACATCCTGGCCCATAAGGTCTTTGGTGGCTTCGTTGAATGGATTGATGAAATCCATCATGTTGACACCGTGTTGACCAAGGCTTGAACCAACTGGTGGAGCCGCGCTGGCTTGTCCACCCCTGATTTTCATTTTCAAATTAGCTTTTACAGCTTTTGCCATAAGTAGTACTCCTTATTGTCGAACCTTCAGTCTGAAGCTGCTGAAGCATTCTCCTACCGTTTCAGTAGTGTTAAGTCGTGCGTAACTGGTCTAATATAGCAGATTTACTCTGTTATGTCGAGAGTATCAAGCTCTTGGATTTCAGTCATTGTATCGATAAAGCCTTTTGCCTGAGCAGGGTCACGTTTTGCAAAATTATCTGCCCAATTCAAAAACAGCTGCAATTCCGGTTGTTCACCAGGATTGCAGCTGAATTCGGCACTCATAGTATGTACTAGACTCGTTTGACCTGAAGGCTGTCGAGCTCGACAGGAGTTTCACGGCCGAACATGTTGACTAAGACTTTGAGTTTGCCCTTTTGTGGGTCAATTTCGTTGATAGCACCATCGAAGCCCTTGAATGGACCATCAGTAATGTTGACGACGTCGCCAATGTTGAAGTCGATCTTGTGCTTTGGTTCTTCACGACCCATGCGCTTCATGATCTTGTCCATTTCGTCGTTGCCCACTGGAGATGGATCAGTACCGCTACCAACAAAGCCGGTAACTGAAGGCGTGTTACGTACGATGTACCAAGCATCTTCGCTCATTTTCATCTGAACCATAACGTAGCCCTGGAAGATGCGCTTTTCGACAACTTTGCGCTTGCCATTCTTTACTTCGATCATTTTTTCTTTTGGTACGAGTACCTGAAAGATCTTGTCGGCCATATCGAGGCTATCTGCACGCTGACGGATAGATTCTGCAACCTTTTCTTCATAGCCGCTGTAGGTGTGGATTGCGTACCACTGCTTGCTAGCATCATATCGTTTACTAGTGCTCATTTATCTAACTCCTTAAAGATTGTAATTATCGGGTGATCATTGGCTCCTGTTATTGCAGGAAGACCTTTTTGAATACTTTATCGAGACCAAAGTCTACTATTGCAATAATAATGCCGAAAATAAGTGCGAACATGAAGACGGCGAATGTCAGACGAACAGTTGTGCGGCGGTCTGGCCAGACAACTTGGCGAAGCTCTTTCCAGGCGTCACGGAAGAAGCGAAACAGCAATACAGATGCTAGTACGCGACCGATGAAACGGGCTGGTCGAGTCTTGAATGGCTTGAGTACAAAGCCAAGTGGACGAAAAATCTTGGCGATTATACGACCAAGCTTACGAATTGGCTTACCCGCAGCGTTGGCGCCAGTGCGAAGACGTCGCTTTTTTGGTACCGCGTTTGTCGCTTTGTCAGCGCGCTCGCGGATAGTTTCCTTCTTTTTGACAGTCAGGACTGTCTTTTTATCCTTGCTCTCTGCCACCTTCGGCCTCCTAGGCATTAAAAAAGAACTACCATATATGTAGTTCCGAACAAGTCAATAGTACTCCACATGTGTCTGCACCGTCAAGCCTGCTTACGAGCGGAGTTCGCAACCCGCTTGATTCTTGGCCATTTTGGCCTTGAATCCTTACGGTGCGCTGTCGCCGTACTTGGGTACGACTCCCTTGCGCTCCGCAGACTCAAAACCAAACTGTCTCAAGTGCAGCACATGTGGCCACGGGGACTGCACCATCAAGCCGATCGTATTTGGACGAGGCATACGGTATAGTTAACGACAATATGCTCATGTTTCTACTGCTTGTCACATTTGTGATTGAAGGGCTGCTTTATACCAAGCTATTGTGGCGTTTTCGAGTAGCGGTAGTCTCTCTGCTGACTTCGCTGGTACCCGGACTATCAGTACTGTCTTTTATATTTGAACCTTCGTGGCTAACAGCACTCATCCTTCTGATTGGTATATCGCGTATCGTGAATTATCTACGTATTGTAAAAGCCCGAATGAATGAAGCCTATCTACTCCGAGCAACCCGCCAAACAGGCCTCATCCTAACTGTCGTTCAGCTGTTGGCTGTTGGTTTGACGTATATCAGCTGGGCTAGCGATTTATTTCAGCCCCTCACATTAGGGTTGTTGCAACTCCTTGCTGCGCTGGTGGTACTTTTTTCGGCAGTACGGAACTTACGCAAATCACGCTATGTTCATGACACGTCATACCTATCAGATCGAGATTTGCCAACAGTTACCGTGGCTATCCCAGCCCGCAACGAGACAATTGACCTCCAGGCTTGCCTGACAACAGTACTTGCCAGCAATTACCCCAAGCTTGAAGTCATCGTACTCGATGATAACTCGCAGCTCAATATATCCGAAGTTACCAAAGGCTTTGCACACGACGGTGTGCGGTATATCAAAGGTACAGAGCCAAATCAGCGTTGGCTAGCCAAAAACCAGGCCTACGCACGGCTTGCAGACGAAGCTAGTGGCGAACTTATATTATTCTGTGGTGTCGATGTCAGGTTCGGCCCTAATGCTATTCGGGCACTCGTAACGAGTCTTCGACTGCGCGACAAAAGTATGATCAGCGTGTTGCCCAGGCGGCTTGATGCTTCAATGGCGAGTGCATTCCTGCAGTCCATGCGCTATTGGTGGGAGTTAGCAATCCCACGCAAGACATTCAACCGGCCACCTGCACTTAGTACGGCCTGGCTGATTGATAGCAAGGTACTCAAAAAGCTCGGTGGCATGGCCGCCGTTAGTAGGCAGATTATTCCAGAATCGTTTTTTGCTCGTGAGCTTACCCAACTCAACGATAGTTATAGCTTCATGCGTGCTAGCAATGACCTTGATGTTCAGACCGCCAAGTCTGCTGCTGAACAGTGGTTAACAGCACTTCGTATCTGCTATCCGCAAATTCATCGCCGTCCAGAGATGGCACTATTACTGACCGTGTTTGATGTCGTTATTTTACTGGGTGCGGTACCGGTAGTTATCTGGGGACTTATAACTGGTGCCGTGTTTGCAGCCGTTCTGGCGGCTTTGTCTACCGTTTGCTTGACTATCACGCATGTCTTCATATTGCAGGCCACAAACCCCGGTAGTACGTGGACAGCGCTCTTTAGCTTTCCTGTTGCTGTTATCGTCGAGATTATCGCTGGTAACGCCTCAATGCTTGGCTATGAATTTGGCACCGTTCAGTGGAAGGGTCGCAACATCAGCTTGCCTGTCATGCATGCCTACCCACACCAGCCAACAAATAAATAACTATTCAAGATTCGGAATGAAAATCGTAAAGGTCGAACCTTTGTTGAGTTCACTTTCGACGGATATTTCTGCATGCAGCATGCGTGCCAGCTTCATGGTGACGTAGAGCCCAAGACCAGTACCATTACGTTCACGGGTACGATAATCTTCGCTGCGGAAGAACTTATCAAATACTTTCTCCTGGTCGGCCTTGCTGATGCCGAT
Organism: uncultured Candidatus Saccharibacteria bacterium; assembly: GCA_964474995.1. Classification (GTDB taxonomy): domain Bacteria; phylum Patescibacteriota; class Saccharimonadia; order Saccharimonadales; family JALRHH01; genus CAYYUY01. The sequence goes on along the minus strand of CAYYUY010000005.1, from coordinate 13,959 downwards.
ACCAGTGTCTGAGACAAAGAATTCAACGCCATCCTTGCGAGGCTTAGCACCGATGGTGATAGAACCTTCCTGGGTGTACTTAATAGCATTGGTGATGAAGTTCTGTAACACTTCACGGACATAGAGGCGGCCAGATTTGAGTAGTTCGAGCCGTGGATCAATGTCAGATTTGAGCTCAAGGCCCTTTTCTTCGGCTTCCGGCGTGTAGTTTTTGGCAAGTTCTAACATAAAGTCATGTGCATTGATGTCTTCTATCTCGAGTGCCAGCTTGCCGCGCTCTGCACGTGACAATGTAGAAAGGTCGTTTATGAGTCCGGCCAGGAAGTTTACCTGTGCATGTGCTTGTTCGAGTGCGGATTTGATCTGGTCGGTATTGCCATTTTTTTCGAGCACAAATTCAGCATTGCCAATGTTGCCTTCTGCAATGGCAATCGGAGTACGGAGTTCGTGGCTGACGACACTAATGAATTCGTCACGTTCTTCCTCGAGTGACTTCTCGTGTGTGATATCACGGAGTAACAGCACGTATCCATGTGAATCTGCACCTTCATGGCCGTAGCCAAGCCGTACAGGCGCGATACTTGAATACAGATTGATGGTGCTACCATCGGGGTATTCCAGTCGCCAGTCACGAGATGTGGTCTGCGTTTTGGTGTCTAAGATGACACTACGAATATCAATCGGCTGGTTGTTTTTGTCGATAAGTTTGAGGATCCGACCAACGGATTTGCCGACAATCGAGCCATTTACATCAAGAATGTTCAGGGCGGCACCGTTTGACAGCACTACTTTGGTCTTTTCGTCGATAGCCAATACACCGTCAGCCATGCTGTTTACAAGGCTAGTGAGGCGTTCGCGCTCAATATCAGCGCTTTTGGGTGCGCCACGTTTGAGTGAGGTCGGTAACATGCCTACATTATGCCATAAGCGTGATAAATCTAGCTCAGAACTGGCTTGTGGGTTTTGATTTCTTGACGAACAGCTTTCAGATTTGGCGTGTAGCGAGCTACTTCCTCCCAAAACAGCGGGCCATGAGCCATGATCTCGGTATGTGTCAGCTCGTGAATGAGCACGTAGTCAATCAGATGCCATGGAAGCTGCATCAGAAAACAGTTGAGTACAATGTCCTTTTGCTCGGTACAACTGCCCCAGCGGCCCTTGAGTTGCTTGATAGCCACTGATTTGTAACTAAACCCATACTGCTGTGCCAGTTGCTTCAGACGAATGGGCAATAAACCTTTGGCTTCTTTCTTCAGCGCACGTATAGCGGCCTTCTCGGCAGCTATTTGCACTGCTTGGTCAGTCAGGTCAGAACCTGGTGGCATAAGGATACGTATTTCATTGCCAACGATGCGTGTACTGACGGTGGTGCCCTCGCCACGTACAAATACAAGGTGATGTGCCTTGCCCACCCGTTGTTTGGTCTGCAGATCAGTGACAGCCGGTTGCTGTGCCTTGATCCACTCAAGTTTGGAGCTGATGAAATCAATACCGAGTTTGTACGGCGCCCAGGCTGGCAAGCTCACTCGTACCTCACCGTTATGTGCAATGCTTAGTCGTACACTACGAGCGCCGCGACGCTTCATCAGTGCCACAGTACCAATACCATCGATTTCGACTCGCTTAATGGCCATAATCAGCCTTCCTTTTGGAACTAACGAATAAAGATATTGCGACGCGTATCGTCCACGCGACCACCAAGAGGATTTGGGATCAAGTTCACTAGACCAGGCTTCACGACGTTGCCCTTGGCAGCGCTGGTATCCAGGAGGCCTGTATCATACAACTTCTTTAGTACCGACGCACGCTGCGTCTGGTAGGTGTGTTTGCCGCTAATCACCACGTATTCTTCTTTGAGGCCCGGGTTTTGCATGCCACCAGCAATGCTTTGGAAAGTTGTGCGGTCGATTGACTCGGAGTATTTGTCATCAACGCGGCGGCGATCACGCTTGTGCGCACGTGCAAAGGCGCTTTCGGCGTCAATCTGGAACCATAACATGACAACTTCTGCTTTGTGTTTGCGGGCCATTTCTCGCAGTTCACGGCGCTGTGACATGCGAAGGGCGTTCACATCGTACACCACGCTGACTTCAGCGGTCAGGAATTCGCCAGTCATATAGTCGAGGAGGTGGGTGACGATCCCATTTTCTTCACTGTCATAGCGGGGGTCTTCAAACAGTTCTGAACGAATCCGCTCACCTTGCAGGTGTGCTGCGGTGATATCCTCGCAGAATTGGCGCGCAAAAAAGGTCTTGCCTGCACCAGGGTAACCATAAACCATAAATAGTGTTGGGCGTGTCAGCCGAAGTTTAGAACTCATTACACCATTGTATAACAGATTGCAGGATATTTTTAAAGAGTCTACAGAGGTGACAAAAACGTCTGATTGCAGTAATATTGTTGAGTCTCCACTCTCGAGAGTAGATGACGAAGGGGTGTAGCTCAGTTGGTAGAGCACTGGTCTCCAAAACCAGGTGTCGTCGGTTCGAACCCGGCCACCCCTGCCAAGTCCAAATGATAGAACTTTCCTATCTGTTAAAGTTTCAAGTATTTTTGCTTGGAACTTTTTTATTATTTACCACCTCTGTTAAAAAGTTCTATCATCCCAGCACTCCTGCATTGCGACTACAGTCCGGCCTCTCGTGACGCCTTATCGTCATCAGCTCGTTTCTTTTCCCAACGTATACGTTTTTCAAGCCAAGCAGTATATCGTTCGGCAAAGGCTTTTACCTTGCTGTCTTCATCTTCAAGCCAGGGTTTTATTTCCGCTTGTTTTGCTTGGTAAGCCCCTACGAAGCCGTATTCGCCACTTACAACGCCAGTTTGTGAAAGAGCAATAAATAAATCGCTGTCATATTTGTCGGCGTAATACTTTACGATCTTCTTGCATACCGGGTGGGTAAAGCCTTGACCCTTATATTCACGCAAAACGGGCAATACAATATTCTCAATCTTCTTGGTATCTTTTGTATCTACAACTTCTTCTAGATAAGTACTTAGCGGATCTTCAAATGTAGGATATAGGTTAGAGAAGAAGTGTGCAGTTTCCCAACGCAATAGCGGAACCTTATCACTCAACCAGCTGACAAGCTCTGGTAATACTTCTTTGGGGTGTTTTCTGAGTTCAACACCAAGATCATCTAAGTGGTAAGGAATTGCGTCGTACCTAAAGTAATCTTTATTTGCAGCTCGCTTATTTTTTTTATAAAGAACACGGGTTTTGAAGAACTCCATTACTTTCTTTGGGTGCTTCCTTGCGATACTTTCAAGCACATCATTGAAGTGATAATCAATCCGATCAGCTTTAATGAAGCTTCTAAGTAGCACGTCTATATCACTGTCGCTTAAGCTATCAACGAATTGATTGAGGGTTTCTTTGTTATACCAGACGAACTCAAGCCAATGGCGGTATCTTTTACTGTCAAGTGAACCAGTAATGCTAAAGATGATTTTACTTGCGACATCAGCAGGAAGTTCGGCATAACTTTTAAAAACCAGCCTAAGCAATGCAATTAAAGCGAAGCCTTCATTTTTTTCTAAAGCTTTTTCAAGAATTTTTTCAAGCCTTTTTTGGTCAAGACTTAATTCCCAAACGGCAAAGACGGTTTGAGATAAATGCTTTCCCACTTCAATCCAGCCGTCAATAAGTTCTATTGCTTGGTCTTTAAACCCAGTAGTAAGCACGCCTTTAAGTAAGAAGTTTAAATAGTCACCTAGTTCTTCTTCGTGCTCATTAATAAAACCTAAAACAAGCTCTGGTTTTTTAGTACCCAGCTTGACCAAAAACTCTTCAAAGTAAATAAGTCTTCTTCCACCCGGTTCGTAGTTATTAGCAATGTTCAGTATACGTTTGTGCCACAATTCCTTTGTGTCTTGGCTAAAGCTATCAATGAACTCTTCGGCTTTTTCTTCACGTAGCTCCTTTTCTATCTCAAGATCAGAAGGATCAATCGTTAATCTTCCCGGATATCCGGCGAGAACACGGTATACTTGGTAGTCATCATTGGCTTTTAGAATATCAATCATTTGCTCAAGATTGCCAAGGTTCTCTCGCTTAAATCTTTTACGCAACCATATAAGTTCTTCTTCCATATCAAGCAGTAGAGCCAGTGGTGCTTCCGGAGCGTTCTTGTGGAAGAAATTAATTACCTGCCTGCCGCTTTCTTCGAGCAGTTTAACTAGTTCATCACTACAATCGCCCGTATGAGGCAATCTGGTTGCATTCTGAATAGCGCTCATCACTTGTTCTTTAAGCTCAAAGCTCTTAGTTTTTTCGTACATTCTAAAGAGAATACCTAAGGCAGTTTTGCGAATATTTTTTAAATCATCAGTCGCTATAAGTGGTCCTGAGTGCAAAGTTAGAGCTTGTGTCTTTGGGTCAAAGCTAGTTCCTTCAAATGATGTATCAAGTAACTCCTCAAGCATTTTTATTGTTGCTTCCGCCGGGTTCATCAAGATTGTTAAAGGTAGTTTTTCAAGCTTAGTTATTAGCTCAAGTTGGAATGCGTAATCAACCTGCTTAATAACGTGGTAGTTGTATTTAGCAAGGTCAACAATACTCTTTAAGGCCTTTTCTTTGATGTGTTTGTTTTTGTGCTTGCTGAACTCCTGGAAAATCGCAAAGACCTCACTAAAGTGGTTGTATTTTAATAATGGAACATCAAGTATGTCTATGACTACATCAATAATGTCTAGTTGGTTCTTCCCGGGAGTTTTACCAAAAATCGATACATCTTGTCTGACTTTATTCTTCTTAGATTGCTCAATCGCTTTTTTTAGGAGATCAATGATATTAACATCATCAGGTGTTTTCTCTTCGCTCAGTTCTTTCACGTAACTTTCCAAGAGCTTGAGCTGGTCGTACATCTCATTGTTATTCTCAATGCTAGGGATAGAGCTTAGATAATCTGTGTTAAAAATCTTCTGACCTTCTCTAATCCTTTCCGCTTTTTTCTGTACGATACCGAAGCGTCTAGTCGCCGGTATTAAGTGTTCTTTCATAATTGCCTTAAGTTCAGTGTCCAATGCTTCATAGCCTTGAGGATCAAATTTTCTAAGCTGATCTTGGTCTTTATAAATCAGATCGTGATTTTGTTCCGCCCAAGCGTGTGCTAATACAGTTGTAAACTGTATCTCACAAAGCATATCGGCAAACTTTTTATATTCGGGTAGTTTAGAACGCTCGGCATTAAGTTTAACCGTCAAGTGAGTAGCATTATAGCCATCTTCATTAACTTCTTGCTTCTCGTGTACAACTCCAAATTGCTCTCTAACAACGCTTATAAATGCCCCTAGATCATCTTCCTGGTAGAAGATTACCCTACAACCAGCCAGGTCTCTTATTTCATTGTATTTTTTCGTTTTTTGCCCAGCTTCGGATCTAGTGCGTATTTTTTGCTCATACGATTTATAACTTTTAGCTCGTGCAGTTACTGCCTGTGCCTTAATACCTGAATCGGCAAGAAGTTTTTCTAAGAGTGGTTTGATATTAAGAGTGCAAAGTTCTTCGTACAGCCGGATATTACCCCTAAACTCCTGTAGGATTATATGTATCTTCTCTTCGTTCTTACCATTATCTGTCATAAACCATATATCTCTGTTCAAATTATAGTCCAAGCTACTGAGATACTGTGTATTTCGCTATTTGTCATCACGCCACCTTAAGTAATCTTCGTCGTAATCTGGAATAACGTTTTCAATAACAGAGTATAAAATTCTATCCTCATCCATGAACCTCCGCCAGAGTCTCATGCACCAAGAAGTGTTATATTAGTAACAATATGGAACCACTACTTGATCTTGAACGGCTACATAAGGGCTATAGAAGAAACGCTGTTTTGCGCAATCTATCGATTGGGATAGTAGTACTCTCTGTCGTAGGCTTTGGATCTAGAGCACTTATTTCAAGGTCACGCAATCACGTTGCTCCGCAATTGATTGATGTGACATCAGATGCGAGCCTTGAGAGACTTCAGATGGCAACCGCTAGTTCGTCTTCAGACACTTCTTCGACACAAGAAGTTGATGCACTCAAAAAGCAAGCAGAAGAACAAAAAGCACTAGCTGACCAATACAATGCAATGGCCCAGCAACACTCATACGTTTATGTTCCTGATACAAGCTCCACCGCCCCAACCAAAAAAACACTAACAGCCCCAACTTCATATCCTAGTACTATGACAAGTGGTTCAGGTAAATTAACAGGCATATATTACTACGCGGTATCGTATGCCACACTCGCTGATGGAGAAACTAGTCTCGGGCCTGTGTCATTTAGCGTCTCACCCAAAAACCAACAGGTTATGGTTTCAAATATACCAATAAACCCAAACAATGACGGTACGGAGCGTAGGTTGTACCGAACTCTTGCAGGAGGCTCTATGCTAGGGCCTTTCTACCTGGTCACAACAATTTGGAATAATTCTAGCGGGCTTTACTACGACAACATGCCAGATAATAGCTTGCCAACCTACAGTCCTAAGTATTGATGTTTCGTGTGATGCGTTCTACATTTTACTGCCAGCGATGTTGACCATCCAGAATGTACCGAATTTATCGATACACATACCAAAGGTGTCACCCCAAGGAGCTTTGGTGAGTGGTTGCTCAACCTTACCACCCTCAACGAGCTTGTTGTAGTAGCCTGTCAGCTCTTCTTCGTTGTCACCACTGAGCGAGATGCTCATGTTTGTGCCAGCAATGAATTCGCGCATCCCCGTAGCTGAGTCGGCTGCCATGAGCGTGATGCCATTATCTGCAACAAGCATTCCATGCATGATTCCATCTGGCTGGACACCATGATCGGTCATGCCAGCTTCACCAAATGTGCTCAATGTTAGTTCGCCACCAAAAACAGTCTTATAAAATTCCATTGCTTCACGAGTGTTACCCTGAAAGCTTATATAGGGGTTGAGTTTAGATTGCATACACTCCTCCTAAGAATTATGTTTCTGTATTCATTATACTCCGGAGCATCATGGTTGGTACTACTGGCTGCGCTGCTTAAACCGGCCAGATTCTATAGAGATTTGAGTTCTACGTTGTCTTCGAGTGTTTCCTCGATGACTTCGCGACAAATCCCGGGAAGCTGCGCGCTCTGTATGTTGGCTTTGACGATATAGCGGGAGAAAGCAAACCTATCAAGGCCTGCTGGTGCATCGGTTTCGCTAATATTGGTCAACATAACGACTTTCACGTCGTCGTACTGTGTATCAGCTCGTAATTGCTCAAGCACTTGGTCGCCTGAAAGCACCGGCATCATAAGGTCGAGTAATACCAAGTCAGGATGGACCTGTTTAATGAGGTCAATGCCAGCTTGACCATCGTGCGCAACAGAGACCACAAACCCATTTGCAGTCAGTAACGTTTGGTAGATTTCTGCCAAAGCTTCGTTATCTTCTGCGATAACTATCTTGTACGATTTTGTATCCATGAATTTAGCGTAGCACTTATTGCTCGTATTACCAGTCAAAGTGCCTTGTGGAAAAGCATGGCGCCCATCTAACATAAAGCGGTTGTGCTTCCTCTAATCTGTAACTATAATTCATAGGTAAATAAACGCACCTAACTAAAACAAGTAGGCTGATGAAAATATTGATGCTGGGGTGGGAGCTACCGCCATATAACAGTGGTGGTCTGGGAGTAGCATGCTACGAGCTCTGTCAGGCTCTCTCAAAAAAAGGCGCTGACATCGAGTTTGTCCTACCCTACACTGCCGAGCACAATATTGATTTTATGCGTATCAACGCTGCTCACCCGCAAGATGTCGAGAAGGTTCTGAAGGCTGGAATTGCCTACGATAGCTTCAAATACGTCAAAACAACTGGTGAAGTTGAGTGGGTTGACCTCTTCGGCCAGAGTGCCATCTACGAACAAGCAGTCGAGCGAATCGTCGAACTGGCTGAGTTTGATGTCATCCACGCCCATGACTGGCTAACATGCCGCGCCGCACTCCGTGCCAAGGAACTATCTGGCAAACCACTCATCGTACATATCCACTCCATCGAGTCTGATCGTGCTGGCAAAGAACATGGCGGTAACCCGATGGTTCGTGAAATTGAAGCCATTGCTATGTTGCTTGCCGATAAGATCATTGCGGTAAGCGAACTGACCAAAAAGGCAATCATCCGTGAATATCACATCCCTGCCGACAAAATTGAAGTGGTGCACAACAGTATCAGCGACTCTATGCTGGTGCCTTCGTCAGGAGAGAATGCCTACCACTACCTCGAACAGATGCGCAATAACGGCTACCGTGTGGTTGCGAGCATTGGACGCCTGACAATCCAGAAAGGTTTGCCAAACCTCCTGCGGGCTTTCCAGCAAGTAGTACTGCGCGAACCAAAGACTTTACTACTCATTGTCGGATCGGGTGATCAATACTATGAACTTATTGACCTGGCTGCCGAGCTCGGTATCGGTCGAAACGTTGTTTTTACCGACTTCCAGCGCGGCAAGAACTACCGTGACGCCTACGCTGTAGCTGATCTATTCGTCATGCCATCTGTGTCTGAACCGTTTGGACTGACACCACTCGAAGCAATTGGCTACGGCACACCAACGTTGATTAGTAAGCAATCTGGGGTTAGTGAAATTATCAATAACTGCCTGAAGGTTGATTATTGGGACATCGATGAGATGGCCAACCAGATCACTGCCGTTGTACAGAACGACGTACTCCGCGACGAGCTACACGCCAATTCATACCGTGAATATCAGCGGCTCAGCTGGAACCACGCTGCCGATAAAATGCTTGATCTATACACCAGGCACACACAGGCGGTCCTCGCATGAGCAAAGCCATCGTCCTCTACCTGCACGTCCACCAGCCGTACCGTATCCGGCACTACACAATTTTTGACGCTGCTACTAATCATGACTACTTTGACGCTGGATACGATGACCCGACAAACAACGAGCGCATTGTGCACAAAGTGGCTGACAAGTCATATATTCCAACAAACCGTAAATTGCTAGAGCTGCTAGAACGCCACCCAGAGTTCCGGCTGAGCATGTCTATCACTGGTACGGTGCTTGAACAGCTCGAGAAGTGGTCTCCTGCAGCACTAAAATCATTCCAAGACCTCGTAGCTACTGGCCGTGTCGAAATCGTCGCCGAGACCTATCACCACAGCCTGGCATTCTTCTACTCGCAGGCCGAGTTCGAGATGCAAGTACAAATGCACCGTGAGAAGGTTCAACAACTCTTTGGGCAGACACCACAAGTATTCCGAAACACTGAGCTCAGCTACAACAATGACCTGGCATATTGGGCCGATAGGGCTGGATACAAAGGCATCTTGGCCGAGGGTTGGGATCCTATCCTTGGCTGGCGTAGCCCAAACTTCGTCTACCGACCGACGTATACTAACAATATCCGGCTACTGATGAAGAACTACAAGCTGTCTGACGACATCGCCTTTCGTTTTGGTGACCAGAATTGGTCTGAATGGCCGCTGACAGCCGATAAGTTTGCCAACTGGCTCAATGGTTCTGGTGATGCTACCAACTTCAACCTGTTTATGGACTATGAGACATTTGGCGAACACCAGTGGCACGAGTCGGGTATCTTTGATTTTCTCGAACATTTGCCAAACGAATGGCTCAAGACTGAGGGCAACACCTTTATGACCGTCAGTGAAGTTATCGATGCCAATGACCCTGTTGATCAAGTCGATGTACCGCAGACGACTACTTGGGCAGATACCGAACGTGACCTCAGTGCGTGGCTTGGCAATCCAATGCAGCAGCAAGCTATTCAGGCATTGTATGAGTTACAGACACCAATTATCCAGACTGGTGACTTCGACCTGATTGAAGATTGGCGCAAACTCCAAACATCTGACCATTTCTACTACATGTGTACCAAATGGTTCAATGATGGTGACATTCACGCTTACTTTAGCCCGTACAAGACCCCATACGAGGCCTACACCAACTTCATGAATGCCTGGCATGATCTCCGCTTCCGCCTCATAGAAAAGGGCGTGGCGCTGTAATGGGTCGCCCTGTTGTCTTGGGCAATGGTTCTCTGACAGTTGGGTTGAACGAGCATGGATTGGTCCATGACTTCTACTACCCGTATGTTGGCCTCGACAACCTGACAACTGCGCGTAGCGTTCACCACAAGATTGGTGTCTGGATCAATGGACAGTTTTCTTGGGTGGATGACGGTAGCTGGAATATCAGCGTTAACTTCGAGACAGACGCCCTTATTAGCGTGATTCGTATGCAAAGTAATGATTTGCAGGTTGAACTGCTGTTCAATGACTTTGTCGATAACGACATCAATGCCTTTTTCCGTCAGATTACCGTGATTAACCAAGCTGATACCAAACGTGAAATTCGTGTCTTTATGCACCAAGTATTTGAAATATCACGTGCGGGGCGCGCCGATACTGCCCTTTTTGTACCAGAAGAGAATTACATTCTCGACTACAAAGGCCGTTGTAGCCTGCTGATCTACGGACAAACCAAAGATGGCCAAGTATATGATCAGTTTGCCATTGGCAACTATGGTATCGAGGGCAAAGAAGGCACCTTCAAAGATGCCGAAGATGGCGAATTATCGGGCAGTGCTGTCGAACATGGTGGCGTAGACTCTGTAATGCGTTTTGCGCTAAATATTGATGCCGGCCAGAAAGACCAAATTGACTATTGGATCATTGCCGCAGACGGCCAGTACGTCGCAGAAAAGATCCATGACAAAATAAAACACGAGGCCCTTAGCGCTCATTTGGCTAGCACTCGTCGCTACTGGAGCGACTGGCTGTCCACCGGTTCAAATGTGCTCCACGGTGTTGATCGACAATATCTTGATGCGCTCAAGAAGTCGTTAATGGTGATCAAAGTCCACACTGACCGCCGAGGCGGGGTCATTGCGTCGACTGATTCGTCTATCTATAACTTTGGTCGTGATTATTATAGCTACGTCTGGCCACGCGATGGAGCCTATGCCATGTGGCCGCTCATTCGGCTTGGCTACACCGAGGAACCAAAGAAATATTTTGAATTCTGCCGCGATATTTTGACACCCGATGGCTATTTGGCACACAAGTACCAGCCTGATCGTGCTATCGGTAGCACGTGGCACCCTTGGTTGCATGGAAATCACAGCGAATTACCTATTCAGGAGGATGAGACGGCCATCGTTATCTATATGTTGGGTGAGTATTATGAACACTCCAAAGATGAAGACTTCGTCAGTGGGCTCTACGATACATTGATTCGTCCTGCAGCCAACTTTATGGCCGGATTTATTGACGAGAAGACCGGATTGCCACACGCTAGCTATGATCTCTGGGAGGAAAAGTTCCTGACACACACCTATACCGCGGCAGTAGTCTACCAATCCTTGCTCGTAGCAGGTGATATGGCTGAGAAATTTGACCATCCTGATGACGCTGTGAAGTGGTGCGCGGTTGCCGAAAAGATATTACAGAACTCCGCTGTGTTCTTTGACCCTGTCCGACATACCTTCCGTAAGGGCTATCTACTCCAACAAGATGGTTCACTCGAGTTCGACAACACCATTGATGTGTCGAGTTTGTATGGTGTTATGATGTTTGGTTTGTATGAATCAAAAACTGCTTTGGCCGAAACACTCCAAGCGATTGAAACAACACTGTTGAACAAATCGCCATCGGATGGCTCACCACGCTATGAACACGACAACTACTTTGCATCATCACCACAGTTTATGGGCAACCCGTGGCACGTCACGACGTTATGGCTGGCGCAATATTATGCACGTACACAGCAGCCCGACAAGGCGCGTCACTATATAGAATGGTCAATGAACCGCGCATTGCCAAGCGGCGTGCTTGCGGAGCAGGTAAATCCTTCAGACGACAGCCCTGTATCGGTTGCACCACTGGTATGGAGCCATGCTGAGTTAGTAAACACCATACTTGATGTAATGAAGCTCGGCTAACTCTACGCATCACACCGGCCCCGCTTGCTCATACGCAGAGCACATTACCTATGACGCCGGTGTGAAGCGCAGTCAATAGAAATAAAAAACTCCGGGATAACCGGAGCTTTTTGATAGTTTTTGCAACTTAGCGTTTTGGCGCTTCGTTACGACCAAGAGATTTTTTGGTCTCTGTGTAGATAACGTGCTTGCGGAGTACTGGATCGTACTTTTTGAGTGACAGCTTTTCAGTAGTTGTCTGCGCGTTTTTGGTTGTGTAGTAGTGACGGTGACCAGATTCCTCTGATACCAGTCCTACGATTTTGCGTTTGCCGCCTTTTTTTGCCATTAGAAATAACCTCTATAAATTTCAATCCCACTAAGGATACCAGATTTAAGGAGTTATTTCAATCCTAATTGGCTGTTTTTGGCTGACTGGCAGCGTTGACCTGCAAGATATATGCTTGGATGTCATCGTACTGTCCAAGGCCAGCTGATGGGATCTGTGTTGAGGAGCCATTTATAGTTGCACCTTTTATGAGTGTGATCTTATTGTCTGGATCACTCAGACTCAGTGACTTGATGTTATTACTGTCTGTGCTTTTGAGCAGATCATAGAGACGACGCAGTTGACTGGTTTTCATATCTGTTTTGACGTTGTTACCGAAGCCATCAAGCAGCTTACCGACGGTGAATGGATTACTCAGCGTACCAGTCGAGAAGACCTTGTCCTTGAGCGCCACCAGCATCAGACGTTGGTTGGCCGCGCGGTCATAGTCGCCACGTGGCAGGCCGTACGGTATACGTCCATCAGGTGGCGGATCATTACGGGCACGAGATAAGTTCAACGCCCCCTGGCCATTGAGATGATGTACGCCATTTGTAAGCTTGACTGGGCCACCTTCTGAGTTGTTGATGTTCGGGTCAAAGATACCTCTTGGATCAGAACTCTGGATGTTTACATCGATGCCACCGACAGCGTTGACTGCATCACGGAATGCGCCAAAGTTAATCAGCGCGTATTGATCAAGATGTACGCCGGTTGTCTGCTCCAGCGTTTCTTCTAATAGGCCTATGCCACCATCAGGGTAGCCATCATGCGAAAAATGGTCTCGTTCACCATATACAAATGCAGCATTGATCTTGCTGTAGCCGTAGCCGGGGATACGCACATAAAAATCACGCGGAATACTGAGTAGATATGCGTTATTGTTCTTCACATCAATACTAATAATCATAATCGAGTCTGTCAGCTGTGAGCCAGAGTGACCAGGATCATCAGCTGAATTACCGGTCAGTAGAATGTTCACCCTGCCCTTGTCTTCTCCGTTGAGCTTTGATGCAACCAAAAAGCCAAAGGCATTACCGTTAGCAGCACGTGATGAGTTTTGAAACAGCTTCCAACCAATCCATCCACCAGACAGAATAAGTATGATGATAGGTGTTAAGATCAGTGTTTTCCAGATTTTCTTGTGGCGTTGCCATAGATTCTGATGAACTGGCCGTGTGCTTGTTTGCTGTAACGGCTGATATGAGGTCGGCATTAAGACTATCGGTCGCAAAGTATCGACTTCAACTTGAGGTTCAATAGGTTGGGTTTTGGGCTGCTTCATAAATATTCGTTACTTCCAGTATGCTCCGTACAATATAAAATACCCAACATTTCTGTGGGTACGCTGAGAATTATCTAAATGGAGCCGCGACTGGGGATTGAACCCAGGACCTCATCCTTACCATGGATGCGCTCTACCACTGAGCTATCGCGGCACAAGAATCTTTTCAGGGCCTCTTTCTAGAGTGAAATTGTTCAGTTTTGTGGCAAAATTCGATTGAAGCAAGGAAACATAACAATGTTACGTTGACGCGCTTCAGGTGCATTTTGACCAAAAGTGAATGATTTGGGTCAGATAATGAGGTCTTGAGAAGGTTCTAGAACTGGGGTATTGTAACAAATAACAGGGACAAATCAAAGTGTACAACGTTAGCAAGGGGTGAGGGATTCGACCTTATGGGCAAAGAAAATTACTTTGCCAACATAACTGCTTCGC
>CAYYUY010000004.1:21128-89594 GCA_964474995.1 uncultured Candidatus Saccharibacteria bacterium | reverse complement strand
CATCAAGCTGCGTCTCTAGCTTGCCCATACGAAATTGTACGTTCAAGTCAGCGATACGCTCGTCCAGGATGTCGCCATCTAGCTTTGGTTCGACCAGCTGATCCCATACCGATTTTGGGTATAGGTGCAGGTACTCACCGAAGCCTCTGGTAATGACTGCTCCACTTATGAATTGGGCTCGAAGCTCAGGCGGGATGGTTAGTCTCCGCTTGTCATCAAGCTTTCGTTCGAAGTAGTCTACCGTGGCCATTGGTACCCTATTTAAATTTTCTAGTGGTTTTTTTGTTTTTGCGTAGGGGGTTAAGCTTGTTTTGGCTTACCTACGATTACCCACTAACAGCAGTCTACAACCCACAATCACCCACTGCAAGTACTTTATTTGTAATCTCTACCCCTTTATCCACAGATTTATAGGTGTTTCGGCTATAGCGCTATATACAGGCACCCACTATGCGGTCGGGCGCTAGGTAAGGCTATTCCCCACTCCCCTGCCTTGGTTGTCAAATTTAAAAACCCACCTCCTCGGAGGTGGGTCCAATCCAGGTAAAAATACAATGTTACTTATGAGCGCCGGGTAGTGGTGGCAAAATTGGCTCTTGCACAGCGAGTTCATCAATTGCCTGCTCACTGAGCAAATCGCGGTTTACCACATACAGCTCACCCGGCTCAACACCTGGGTATCCCTGTCCATCGGCTTGTGGCCTGATTTCGCTACTCAGGTCACTCGTTACGCTATTCTTGTTCTTGATACTGATCGCGTACCCGTCTGGCGTACCGTTGTCGGCATCCGTCACCTTGATCACAATTGCTTTGCTCGGATCAATTTCACCACGCTTGTAGCTCGCAAGTGCGTTAGCATCACTAAGTTGAGATTGAAGCTTCATATCCGAACTTATATGCTGAAATTCCATATGCCCACCGATACCAGCGCTGGCACCGAGTGCTGCCGTGAGTGCAAAGGCTGCTGCCTTGCCGCGACTGGTGAGCTTTGGTTTTGATATGTTTGGATTGTGTTTGTTTGCTTCTGACATAAGCTAATACTAGCATAGCATTAGCGTTTTGTCAATAATGTGGCCCTATATATTTCCATGAGTTCGTCACTGACCGCTCCTGCATCATGACGAATCAAGCTTCGCTCCAGCGCCAACTTGTCATTTGGGTCACCTGCTTCGCTATGTACATGTATCAGATCAAGGCCGATGGCAACATAGGGCTTGGCTGCCAAAACCGTGGTATCGTACACCACTGGATACTCACCGGCATGGCTATACTGCTCAAGCATCGTTTTGGTTGGCTTTTTGGTGTTATAGAGGACGCAGTCGATGACGCCCTCGCCAGCAAAACGCTCAATCTCAGATACAAAATCACTCACTGACCAACCATCAGTTTGACCAGGCTTCGTTACCAGATTGGCTACTTGTACAACAGTGGCCTTCGTCGATTGCAGTGCCTCAGCGACGCCAGTTACTACGAGTGATGACACCAGCGATTCATACAAACTTCCTGGAGCGATTACCACCAAATCAGCTTCGGCAATTGCCTCGCGAGCTACGGGATTGATTGCCACCTGGGGGCGTAGACTAATATCCGGTTTCTGGAATGAATCAAGCCGTACAGCGTCGATGTTGTGTTCGCCAACGGTCTCTGTGTTGCCATCTTTTAATACTAACTGGGCCTTTTCAAGCGTGATTGGCACGACACGCCCGGTGATCCTGAGAATATGGCTAGCGAGACGAATTGCCTCATCAAAGTCATCCGTGACCTTTTCGACTGCAGATAAAAATAAGTTTCCAAAACTATGACCCTCTAGTCCACCCTCACCAAAGCGATAATTAAACACGTCACGAATTTTTGGCTCATTAGCGAGCGCTACCAAACATTGGCGAACATCACCGGGCGGTAATACGCCGTATTCGTCACGCAGCTGACCGCTACTACCACCGCTATCGAACATCGCTACAAGCGCGGTGACATTTGGCGTCCGGCGCTTGAGCGAACGCAGTAGCGTGAAACTACCAGTTCCCCCACCGATAACTACGATTTTTGGATGCAATATATTCTCCGACATACCAGGCAATACTAGCAAATCACCGCTGCTTGGCAAAATGAGTTATCTGACATGAGCTGTTGATACCAGGAATGGTATATATCAGGTAGTTGTGCCCTCTTCGTAGGCTTCATCAAAAAACTCACCACGCTGTAGTTCGAGTAATCTGGCAGCGAACCATTCAGCGCTTGGTCGAACAGTTCGCTTCATGCCGTTTGCACGATCGACTTCGATGAGACCAAAAGCTGGCCACCAACCATATTTCCATTCAAAGTTATCGAGCAGACTCCAGTGGAAGTAGCCACGGAGATCAACGCCTTCGCTTAGGGCTTTTTCCATAGCTACAATAGTTTCTTCGATCCACCAGCGGCGATGTTCATCACGTTCATCAGCCAGACCGTTTTCGGTCACAAAGATTGGCTTCTTGAAACGAGACCAGGTACGAAGTAACAACGGATACAAACCCTCTGGTTCCATGTACCAACCAAGATCATTAAGTGGCACTTTTGGATTTTGACGCTTGAGCATGCCGGTAAAGTAATCGGTAAAATAGTAATTAACACCGACAAAATCTTGATGTCGACGAATACGTCGCAAAAACCACCAGTTCCAGAAATAACGCATCCATTTAGTTGAGGTACTATCAAAAATGCTATGTGGGTGCTTGGCCTGGATGTTTGCCAGCTGCGCAGCAACACCAACGAATAAACTCGACTTATGGGTTTTGAGTATCTGGTATGCACGGCGGTGTGCCCGCGTTAAGTTCCAATATACTTTCACAAACGAAACCATACTTTTTTCTTGTGGCAACCACTCACCTGTCAGGAAGCTAAAGCTGGCATAGACGTTTGGCTCGTTGAGCGTAATGATATAGGTGACATCATCGGTGAACTCTTCGGCCACCTTCTGAACAAAGCGGTCAAAATACACGAGGTTTGAGCGCTTCTTGAAGCCTCCCTTATCGGCAAACCACGTTGGCATGGTCCAATGCCAAATATTGAGAAATGGCTCAATGTGGCGGGCTCGTAGTTCTTTGATGTACTGACGATAATGCACAATTGCTTCTTCATCCCACTTGCCCTCTTCTGGTTCAAGACGGGACCACTCAATCCCAAAACGCAGTGAGTTGAGATTCAATTGTTTAGCAAGATCAAAATCTTGCCGGTAGTGTTTGTAGTGTTCAACACCTTTACCAGAGACGTAGTTGTCTGGATTTTCGGCTTGGTCTTTGATACGGTTCCAAGACGGCAACCAGTTCAAACGCTGGTGAGCGGTTTGGGCCAACTCCTTTGCATTCGCGAGTTCCCATGCAGACCAGTCATTTTCTTGGCCACCTTCTACTTGGTGCGCCGCAGTACTACCACCCCAGAAGAAGTTTTTTGGAAAGAGAGATTTATCAGCCATTGCTTACTACTCTACACTACTTACGCCAAACAGACACCTAGGCTGCTTTTGCTCGTCGGATTCCACGTGATAATAGTCCAAGAAGCTGCGTACAGTCATCTGGCTGGAGCGCTTTCTCGAACATTAGTCGGCGATTTGATATAACTTCTTGAGGACCCTCAAGTGGGTCGATCACAATCTCGCTTCGGCCCCGTAGCACATATACCTGCTTCTTAGCCTGCAATACATCTTCACCAAGACCATCGAATCGATAGTGTGTAAATTTATTTGAGTGACGATCACTCATACGATAGCGACGCATGCTTATCAAAAGATGCCACATATTGAGCTCGCGCTCCTGCGAAGTTGCAACAGACAAATGTTGGCTCGTACCATCAAAGTCTGCATCGTGAGTCTGATACAGCAACGTGAATTTTGCCCTGTCCACCGTTTCACCTGCATCAATTCGAGCTACACGTGCGCACAAGAACAAATCTATCTCAGCAAGCTCCCGAATAGGCATCACCTCTTCGGCGCCGACATATGCTTCACCAAATGGAACTACATCGCCCACCACTCGATAATCGCGCATACATTGCTCTCGTTACTTGCAGTCTATTCTTTACCAAGATTGGCAAATATGCAAGCGAGGCCTAGACTTCGGCCGAATCGTCTTCAGTGAGTTTGAGCGGTTTTTTGCTGCGAATTTCGTAGCGTTTGCCGGTCATCGGCGACTCCATGTAGTCATCATTGAGGAGATTGACGAACTTAGTCAGATCTTTAGCATCGATAATAATAATCGCCCCGTCGTTATCAGTCATCATTTCCACGCCAACTTCTTCAGCATGATCAAGTAAATCTTCTTGCTTAACGCTAGCTGGTTCGATTTTCTGAAGTTTGTTGATGAGTGGGCGCTTGTCTTTGATGAGACTGTTGAGTGTCTGGCCATCAGCAAAGCTCAGCTTGAAGTTAGCTTCAATTTCAGTGACTTTTTGCTCGGCAATGCTGTTCTTTTTGGCATTGTAGCCAAACAACTGCTCGAGCTTTGACTCATTAAACACAAAGAGGTCTTTGTCGATAATCAGGAGTTGATTGTCACTCGGCACACGGACGGCACCTTCGGCATCAAACTGCACAAAGCGACCGTTTCGAAGCAACCAACCAGAAACACCCTTCATAATATTGGCTTGCGGCAAAGACTTCACAATGTAGAACGGCTTCTCTTGTGACTTGTGCGAAATACGAGCGATGACACCTTTGATACGCTTGAAATCATGCTCCTCCTCAATGAATGGTTCTATTTCGTTTTCTTGGAAGGTTAGCCAGTTCAAGGTCTCTTTGAGCTTCTCAACTTTTTTGACCTGTGTTCGTTGCAGCACGTTGTCTTCTTTGGCGGCATCCTCAAAACCACGAACGACCATCCCAGCATCTGCACCATCGAGTACTTTGACAAGAATAGGGTCAATCAATAGCTCGTGGAGTTCACGCTCAAGGTCTTTGTTGCGGCTGGCACGGTACACCACGTAGTTTTTGTTGAACAAGAATAATTCGATACTCAGCTCTTCTTTGATCTGTACGAGGTTATTTACCCAGAGGAAGATATCCGTTTCTTGATAATCTTCGTCTTGGTCCTGAATACTTGCCGGTGCAGTGATATCTTCCATGTTGTATGTTATTCCTGAATTAAAAGTCACGCAGGCAAACTGCGTGTGACATATTGTTATAACGCTCCGGTTATTCTACCCTACCCAGACGCGAAATAATGGTGTAAAAAAATCGCCACTGCTATTACCTACGGTATGATACTCCAAAATACGAATACGCATGAACGGCTACATGCTGGTGAGGTTCAGGATGTTACCGTCTGGATCTTTGAACCAGGCCGATTTCATAGGACCCATAACGTAGATATCACCTTCCAGGGTTGCATTAGGAATGTCGTAATGCTCAAATACCACTCCTTTGGCAGCAAGGTCGGCCATGGCTACCTCGATATCCGAAACACGCCATGATGCCGAAGTTGCTTGACTGGTGCCAGCAGTCACAGATTGATATACGAATAACTGCCCGATGCCACTTTTGTACATCACACCACTTGGGTTTTCATCTATTTGTTCGAGCCCGAGTGTACCTCCGTAGAATTGTTTGCCGGCTGCAATATCTTTGACGGCTATTGTTGCCGACACTGTTCCTTGGTTTAACATAGTAGTTCCCTTTCTAATATTAGATAGTAAAAAGAGTTTTGGTTTGTACTACTAGTATAGTCCTATCCGCAAGCTAAGCGCGTTGTTGACGGGCTTTGTTAGCCCACTCATCCGCCAATTCATTACCAGGATCACCAACGTGTCCACGAACCCAAATAAGTTCAGCTTTTGAAGTACGATATAGTGGGCAGACTTCTTTGACGATATCAAGGTTTTTGATCTCGCCACCACTCTTCTTCCAGCCTTTGGCCTCCCAGGCAATTGACCATTTGGTGATCACATTAATCCAAAATTCACTGTCAGTATAAATCTGACATGCTTTGCCGTCTGCATCTTTGAGTGCAGCGATGATAGCCAAACCCTCCATGCGAATGTTGGTCGTTTCTTTTTCACTGCCAAGGACAGCTGGCTTCATCTCGCGAATAACAGCAAATCCACCCGGACCTGGGTTTGGGCTTGCGCTACCATCGGTGTAATACGTAATCATCTTTGTTTCCTTTTGCTAAAAATCTACCGATCAATCATAGCATCTCGCGACGCTCTAACGGTACTCACGATACTGTTTATGCCATATCAGCGGCTTTTTCGAGTGCAATCTCCCTGGACTCTGCGACCTGCGCTTGATTGATATGTCCCATGAAGTCAAAGAGTACGTTGATATCGTATCCACACATTTCACGAGCATCAAGTTGACCGTCGACAATTGATCCAAATGAGCGAGCAAGTGTAGTATTTTTGCTCATCTCGGCATCAACATCTTTGACTCCTAGTAGTTCATACCAAGTACGAAAGCTATCTTCTCCACGAATTTTCTCAATGGTGTATATCGACGTTACCGCACTACCGTTACGCGTCAACGCGAAGACCTCTTCAATACGAACCTCATAACGCTCTTCTATTGCCGAGCGTACATCATTGGTTCGTTCATGGAATACTGCAAGTTTGTATGCATCTGCTGGCAATTCCGCAACATATATCTCATCAGATGAAATCGTATACTCAAAGTGACATTCAAAACCTTGTTGACCAATCAAAAACCTGTTGCCTCTTGGCCTTCGCTCCCTACTACCGTAGACAACCTCATCAATATATTCTGTCAATACTTCTGTACCACCGTGTGGATCACGTGCAGACTCAATACTGTATATCTCACTGTCAATCGATGGTTGGTAGTGTTCTGCGCCACGTTCACTCATAGTTACGTCGATAGTACTCCTACGAAACGTATTTGTACATTGTCAAAAGTACGAGTGAGGCTATAGGGTTGCTGGTTTATGAGCGTATACTGAAAATTATAGTAATATGGGGACTTTTTTATGGGATTACTCAATTCGTTGCTCGGGATGTTAAGCAGTTCTAAGAAAAGTAAGAAATCCAATGTTGGCGGCATCGACATCATGGATGCGCTCAAAGATGGCAAAATTGATGCCAACGACGTCAAAAACATCGCAACAGATGAATTTGACACAAATCGTGATGGCAAATTAGACGTAACCGACCTTGCTTCACTTGCGCAAGAAAAACTCAAGACCAGAAACTAAATAAACGCATCCCTTCTCGTATATCAGTTATGACGGTATACCTGTACAATGGTCTCAAATAAGGAGCACCATGGACTACACACAGTATAAGCAGATTGAATTCCGTCGTAAGTTTTGGAAGTTTTTTGGCGCCGAAATTGTCATCACCGATGCTGCCTCAACCCAAGAAATTGGTATCATCCAAATGAAGGCTTGGAAGCTTAAAGAAGACATTCGTCTCTATACCGACCGTTCACAGCAACAAGAAGTCTTGGCTATTCACGCACGCAGTGTCATTGATTTTGGTGCCACATATGACGTACTTGATAGTGCGACTACGCAGCCAATCTTTTCACTTCGTCGCAAAGGGCTAAAGTCTACGTTCGTTCGTGACCACTGGGATCTTCAGGACACCAATGGTAATATATTTGGCGTCATTCAAGAAACAAGTGGCAAGCTCGCGCTGGCTCGTCGCTGGCTGGAAATTCTTCCGTTCGGTGACATCATCGGGCTCATCTTTTCATTCGTGCCACAGACGTACAACATTACAGTTAGCGATCCTTCTGGCAATCAGGTAGTTGTTGGTACAATTCTTCACCGGAAAAACCCGGTTATCGTAAAGATGCTACTTGATACCTCAATGGCCCAAACGCCAGTCGATCATCGCCTGACGATTGCCGCCGTTTCTCTCCTCAGTGTCATAGACGCTTCCAAAAACAGCTAATTATATAAGATTTGGGAGAAGTTGCGGCTGGAAATCGTATTCATCACTCATCTCATTAATATGATTCTTGACGGCATCCACAAATGATCCGTAGATCTTATCTGCGGTACCATCTGATTCGGAGTGCCACTGCACGCCGTAATGCCCGTTGCCACTGATTGCTTCCACTACTCCATCATCCGCGACCGCAGCCACACTAAAACCTGGGGCAATATCCTTGACCGATTGGTGGTGTCGCGAGGCAGATGCAACGACGTCTGTATCTTTAAACCCAAGAAAGCCTTCTCTGAAGGTGACATTATGTGTGGCCGCACTACCGCTCGTACCGTGGTCCAATTTGCTGCTCGTTTCCGCGGCAATATCCTGATATAACGTTCCACCATAGTGCACATTCAAAAGTTGGGCGCCATAGCAAATGCCCAAAATTTTCACGTCACGCTGGTCACAGGCACGAATAAGTGACCGCTCCCATAAGGTTCGCTCAGAAGGCTCGGTAATTTGAACATACACGGGTTTTTGACCATAGAAGGATGGATCGATGTCTTCACCACCGCTAATCACAATACCATCACACAGTTCTGCCGCAATTTCTGGATCAATCGTACTATCGAGGAATATCGGTGAAGCACCAGCTGCTTTCAATTGCTCGCCATATTCTCGGCGTATAAGATTGTAGTCTACGCCTGCTCGAACGAGTCCACTTTTGTCGTGGCTGAGTGTTATTCCAATAACTGGTTTCAAGCCGTTTGTTTTCATAATGCTTAAGAATAGTATCCTCCAACTACTCTTCTAATTCAAACTCTCGCGTCTACAGTTTGTATTCCCAGCCGCCTTGGTATCGCCATGAAACCTGCATGATATCGCGTATCGGCGTACCATTTGCGTAGTTTTCTATGCCGTACTGTGTCGCCCGGTGACCGATAATTAATACTTTTTGGCCTTCGTATTCTTGCTGAATATCTTTAAGGCATTCAATCACCCGAGTAACGGCCCACTGCCAGCTTTCACCATGTGGATATGGCGTATCAATTCTGTTTAACGTGGCCTCTTCAATACGCTCGGTTTCATCACCATTCCAATCGCCATAGTTACATTCACGTAATCGAGCATCCTGCGTCAGAATAAACTTATTACCGAAGGCGATCTCTGCCGTTCGGTATGAGCGCTCAAGATCTGAGCAAAATATCGCATCAAATTGTTCATTCTTGCGCCGTTTGCCAAGCTCCTGAGCCTGCAATTCACCCTCTTCGCACAGTGGAGCATCATTCCAACCCGAAGCGATGCCGTCTTCATTGTCCTGTGTCAGTCCATGCGGCTCAAAGATAATGGTCGTCATACTGATTTGAACATATCAATCAGTGACTGGAAGTTAGGCACAATAAGATCAGCCTGACTGCCAATGTGTACGCCTGCAAAGTCCGCTTCACTATGAGTCGTGAGTAATGCTATCGCCGTCGCACCTGCTGCTTTTGCCGACGCTACACCGCCAGGGGTATCTTCAAATGCCACTAATTTTTCAGGTGAATCTGTGAGTCCAAATCGCGCAATGGTTATCTGGTAAGCGCGCGGATCAGGCTTTAAGTGGTCATCGCCAACATCCTCATAAGTTATAAGTTTTTCATCGGTAATTTCGTTACGCAAGTTATAGCGGTTCAAGAATGGTACGACCTCAGCATCACGATAGGCAGTGGTCGTAATAGCCACTCTGCCAGGTGAACGCTGAAGCAAAAAACGTGCCAGTTCAACAGCACCTGGCATTTGCTCCAGTCCATCTTTACAAAGCTTTTCATACATTTCACGCTTTGTATCAACGGTGCGCTTTACGAGTGGGTCGGCGACATTAGGCACAATACCACTTGCCTCTAAAGCCCACCCGATGATAGCTGTTGGGTTTGAGCCGTGACGATGTGCTTCTTTCTGAATTTCTGGCGAAATAGTTACAAAGCCTCTATTGCCGGTTTCCTCTGCCATTTGCTCAAAAGCAGCTTTTCGCGCTTCAGTGTGTGTTGGCACAGTGTCGGCCAACGTACCATCGAAATCAAAAGCATAGGCCGAAATTTCTGTTAGGCTAAGCTTTGACATCGTCAAGAAGTTCCTTGATCCCAACTCGTTTTTGTTCAGTTGTGTCGCGGTGACGAATAGTCACTGCATCATCTTCAAGGGTATCGAAGTCCACAGTGACACAATATGGCACACCAATTTCATCCATTTTTCGATAATTTTTACCGATGTTACCACTATCGATCCACATAACTGCGCCGTGTTTTTTCTTGAGCGCAGCATACACTTCACGAGCTTTTGCTACGAGTTCTGGCTTGTTCTTTGCCAGTGGTAATACAGCGTATTTTACAGGGGCAAGATTTTCTGGAAGCTTCAGGTAAATACGCTTTTCACCGTTAATTTCGTCCACCGTGTACGCAGCTGATAGTACGGCCATAATTGCCCGCTCCAGGCCAAATGATGGCTCGATAACATGCGGTACAAATTTTTCGGTTGTACCCTTGATGGTGTATTCCTGGCTCTTACCAGATACGCGCTGGATATTACCAAGGTCAAAGTCGGTGCGGTAGGCCAAGCCAAGCAGCTCTTCACGGCCAATTGGGAAATCAAATTCAAAGTCGATTGTTCGTTTGCTGTAGTGTGCGCGGTCGTTTTCTGGCACTTCAAGTTCATGCACGGAATCTGCTGGCAGACCAAGTGCTTCGCACCATGCCCAGACAGCTTTGCGCCAGGCTTCGAAGGCTTCTTCCCACTTATCTGGGTGGACGAAATACTCAACTTCCATCTGCTCAAACTCACGACTACGGAATATGAAGTCACGTGGAGAAATTTCGTTACGAAACGCCTTACCCTGCTGACCAATACCAAATGGTAGGTCTGGGTAAAAGCTATCAACAACATTCTTGAAGTTCGTAAAAATACCCTGAGCGGTTTCTGGACGAAGATAGCTAATAGAGTTATCGTCCGCAACAGGACCAACGTTGGTCTTAAACATCATGTTGAATTGTTTTGCTTCGCCAAACGTACCTTTTTGGCCACACGTCGGGCATTTACTTGTATCAATCTTGTCAGCACGGAAACGACCATGACAATGACTACATTCAACCAGTGGATCAGTAAACGTATCCACGTGGCCACTTGCCTGCCAGACTTTTTGGTTCATCAGGATCGCTGCGTCGACGCCGTACATATCGTCTCGGTCATCAACAAACATCTTCCACCAGAGCGCCATAATGTTGCGCTTGAGGGTTACGCCGAGTGGACCGTAGTCCCAGGTACCACTCAGGCCACCGTAGATTTCGGAACCTTGGTAAATAAACCCGCGGCGCTTACACAGACTAACAATATCTTCGAGTGATGTTTCTTTGCTCATATTGCTTGGAATTATAACTTAGACAGGGGTAAAAGACTACTCTTGAGACTCTTGTTTGATCAGGCCCGCGTACGCAACATTGAGTTCATCAAGTGATGATTTCTGAAAATACTTAATTTCGTGTCTGAGCTGAGCGGCGCTGTATGTATCTCTTGCGCGCGGAGCTCGTGGCCTTCGGCGAAGCGCCGAACCAAGCATGAATGTAGCAACCATCAAACCACCAGCAATCAAAATATTGTTTTTGAGCTGAGCAGCGTCGGCACTTGACTCAGCTTCACCCCATGTATTTTCCTGCTTGAAATCTTCGGCAGCAGGAATGACGTACTTACCCCCAAAATCATTTTTGGCATCTTGCTGAAATTCAAAAGCATCAAAAAGCTCATAACATTGCTTTGGCAAGTCTTTTGCGGTCGTGGCTATTTCACCCAACTTTGCTGCACAGGCATCAACCTGTGAATTATGCTCGATAGTACGATCGCCTTCGTGTAAGACATCATACGTATTCATCGCTGTCTGGGCACCAAAGTATACCGATACTCCAAGCGCAATATTCGCTGCAATTATTCTACTCATCTTGACGTATATTAAACAAGATTAATGACCAAAAGTAAATACAGATGCCCTGCTAGATTCTGAGTGTGTAGCCTAGCATAGACTTGGTCATCTGAAGTGCGGTGGCACGGAGTGGCTCAGATGCCTGCACTTGGCCAAGCACACCCGGGCTCGCCGACACGCAGGCCATACGAAGATATTTGATCAAATCGGTACTGGATTCACCTTTGTGATCTGGTGAAAATGTCATTTCATCAAAACTAAATATGTATGAAACACCCGACTGTAATGCCTCGCCGTTACTGTCAGTTCGCAGATTTGGAGTATGCCCCGTGAGCTGAAGTAGTTGGATATTGAACCACGTCTCAACGATTTCGATTGGTAGGTCAAGGGTATTCAGGCCGGCGAGTGCGTTCTGTAGTAGTTCAAAGTACTCCCCACCCGATGCGTCTTCTATGCTCTTACTGAGACGCTTCAAAAATTCATAGCCTAGCATCGTTCGCTGAATATCTTTGACGATGTCACTGTAATAGGTAATTAAACGACTTGAGATGAGTGTTTGCAGCTCGCTTTTGCCTGGCAGCAATGTTAGGTCGCTAACACTGAATAGTTCGATACCGCCAGCCAGTTTTGACTTGGCGCGGCGCACGCCCTTGGCAATGACGCGAACCTTGCCATAATCAGGTGTCAAAATGGTCAAAATTCGGTCGGCTTCCTGAAAAGACGTCCGAGACAATACGATACCTGTTGTTACGATCTGGTTCATGCAACTGGCGACTGCAAAGCCGAATTAACCGCTCGCCGAAGCTGTACGAGCGATGTCGCTGGCTTGTAGAGACAACGCACGATGCCAAGTCGCTCCATAATCGCTGATGTAATACTAAGTGCAGCCGGCGGCACCAATGTCAGGAGTACGACAGGCACATTTTGCCATTCTGGATACGAACGAAACTCATACAAAAACTCCACACCGTTATGTTGTGACAACTGTAACTCAAGCACTACAACATCTGGACGTTGATCATCTGCGTAGTGTACAGCGTCCTGCGCGTGTGCCGCCCACTGCACGTGATGACCTTCAAGTTCAAGCATTTTTTGATACGTTCGACCAAGTTGCTTGTCTGGTTCGATGATAAGTATGTGTGCCATCTCGCTACACCAGCTGTAATTGTTGGCTCGGCAGGAATGTCGCGGCAATACCTGATAGTTTTTGATGTCGAGCCATCCGGAGTGGTGATGACATTGAGGTTAGTAGCGTGTCAGCAACAAAGAGCCCTGCCCCACTACCACTGCTCAGCCCTGGAGCTGCTTGTCGTGCCGTGCCATAGAGCGCGCGGGCACGTCCAAACATATCGGCTGTCATGGTTGGCTCTTCACTAAACACGCCAGCAACGACACCCTTGGCGCTGCGGTGTGCTGCAAGTACGATTCGATGCCGGCTATCAGCCGGAGGTACGGATTCAATAAACGCGTATCCGAGCGTAGCGAACGCAGCCTCCAGGCTTTCACGGTTTGCCATGACTGGTTCGTATTTACCACTCAAATGCACTTCTAGTTCGCAGTCGTATTGCTTGGCAAGTTGGTTGAGTCGGTGAACCGTGTCTTGTAGTACCGCACTAACCGATACCGGCTCAAGCTCAAGTACTGGTTGGGCCTGCAGTTGGACACTAAGCAAGTAGCTGTCAATGAGTCTTAAGCCCATGTCTGCTGTGTACTCAATATGCCCAAGTGCGTTTTTGGTATCTGTTAATTTACCAAGCTCCGCTGCGCGGGCAATTTGAATAAGTGGAACCTTTAGTTGTTCAGCCAAAGCCCGCAGCAGTCGATCTTGTGCTGCACCATTAAACGCTTCTATACCGCCCAAAGTAACCCCTCGTTAGTCGTTATAGCCAGTATAGCACCCACTGGGACGCAAAACTAGCTTGGCAACATACTCACCTAAACAACAATATTATTATGCTTATGTTCATTTGGTTGCAGGTCGTTGCACTTGAGCCAATTTGGGTGCGATTACGCGAAACGTAAAGCAATTGTACCGAGGTACGATGACTGCGTATCGTAAAGAATCAAGCCCGAAGTGGCCAAGAAGACGGCAGGTTGCGAGGGCTAGTGTGATAGCCTGCCTTATGGTTGGAACGTAAAGTTTGGCAAGATAATGTTATTGAAATCATTCACAAATTCTGGTGATTGTGTCGAAATCAAGATCGTCTTGTCACGGAGTGGCAGCAAAACAAGTGAGCCTTGCTTGCCGGCAATGATTTCACCATCAACACGGGCCCCAGTCACACTTGGCAACTTAGCAAGCTTAAACGGCGAAACTTTCACCTTGCCTGACTTAACTTGTGAATCATATTTCTTGAGTTCGGTTGCATACGAGTTTGATGTGACCTGGAAACGAAGCGCATAAGGGGCACCCGTCTGTATGCCTGGTACAAATCCGGGGTGTACATACCCATCTATTGGCGTACCGCCCCCATTGGTAGACTCAACGACGTAAGCACTCCACGTTTTTGGGTACGAAATATTAAGCGTGCCATAATTCGCTGGACCAGCGTACATCTTGAATGGGCTCTTCTCTTTTTCGTCGTATACCTTCTTCTGTGTTTCGGCTTCAGCGGTTTTTGCAACCGCTACGGCGGCGGCAACTTTTTTGTCGCTGTTATTCTTGTAATCTTGACCCTGCCCGAATGTCATAACGCCAAAAATGAGCGCTCCAATGAACAAAAGGGTCATCATCACAAGGGATACAATCAGAACAATAGGACGATGGTGCTTGAAGCTTGGCATCTGGCCATTCGGCGGCGGCGCTAATGGACCTTGTGTTGGACTTGGATACATACCTGGCCCGGCAGGCTGGTACATATTTTGTGGTTGTTGGACCGGTGCATTTGGTTGCATAATTACGCTTATGGTAACCGGTTTTTACTACGAGAGCAAGCTACTTACCTGCGTAACGGTAGAGATAGAGACCCTTTGATTCAGTAACAGGTTCTTTTTCGGGTATTTTGAATGCAAAACTCACGAGTTTGACAGGCTTACTAGTTTGTTGAACAATCATTGTATCCAACTTGATCATATAATTATCTAATAAAAACACGAAAATACCGTCCGCAGGCGGCAATGTAACAGCCCAGAAGTTACGCCAATAGATCTTTACCTGGCCTTTATACTTCCGGGCACGAATACGTGAATAGAGCACCAGTAACGGATTGAGTTCGTAGCCAATTGCCACTAAACCCTTGTCTGCCGCTGCAAAAAGTACTCGCCCATCACCACTACCAAGCTCCAGTAATGTCTGACCTTTCTTGAGATCAACAAGTTTCAGTGCCTCCTCAACTTGCG
Source organism: uncultured Candidatus Saccharibacteria bacterium (assembly GCA_964474995.1). Lineage (GTDB taxonomy): Bacteria > Patescibacteriota > Saccharimonadia > Saccharimonadales > JALRHH01 > CAYYUY01. The sequence goes on along the minus strand of CAYYUY010000004.1, from coordinate 74,449 downwards.
GCTTCAACGTCGGCAAATACGGCGCACCAAACGCCACCACAAATGCAAAAAGCAAAAACAGTACAAATCCAAGGCACGCAATAATCAATAAGAAACTGTGCATTGCCCTGGCCTACTTTGTTTCGAGGTTGATTTTGAGTTTGGTAATTTTGTTTTCCGCAGTCTTCAGATATGTTTCGAGCTGTTCGGTTACTGTAACACCTCGCTTATAGAGATTGAGGGCCTCATCGACATTGATATCGTCAGATTGTAGTTTTGCCAAGATTTCATCAAGTTCTTGGCTGAGGGCTGCGGCATCAATTTCTTTAGTCATAGCTTCTATTGTAACGTAACCTTCTCAACAGTTGTCTCAATTGTGGCGTCGGCGATGACAATATCGAGCTGCTGCCCAACCAATACGTTGGTGCCAGACCGTACGATTCCCTGTTCGGAGCGAATCACCGCATAGCCTCGTTTGAGTGCTGCTGCCGGATTGAGCACCTCAAGTAATTGTATCCGCGAAGCCAAGCGTTCTTTGGCTTTCACAACGACGGAGCTCGCAAGCTCACCAAGTAGTACTTGCTGCTCCTGGACACGCCGCTTACTATCTCGGAGCCTGTCTTGCACGAGATCTAGCAACGAACCCCTGGCATCAATCACCTTCTTGAGCTCATATGCCTTGTCTGGTACCAGCATTTCAGCCGCATTTGACGGCGTACTGGCACGACGGTCAGCCGCCAGTTCAGCCAAACTGCTATCAATCTCGTGACCGATTGCAACCAATGTTGGGATTCGGCTACCAGCAACTGCTCGAGTCACCTGTTCGCTACTAAATGCCGCCAGATCATCGGGGCTACCACCACCACGCGTCACGACCAACACATCGACTGGCTCAGCATGAGTGTTGAAGTGTTCGATGGCTGCAACAACCTGCGCTGGCGACGCCACACCCTGCACTTGCACATCTGCCAACAAGATTTCGACACCACCCCACCTAGCATTTAGTATTTTTACAAAATCAGCGTATGCAGCCGATTCTCCGGAGGTGATCAGTCCAATACGTTTTGGCGGGTATGGCAATAGTCGTTTGCGTGATTCATCAAACAACCCTTCCTTGACCAGCTTTGCCGCGAGCAGATCAGACGCACGTTTGAGCGAACCTTCTCCAACCGGCTGTACCGACGTCACATTGACGCTAAATCCATACAGTTGGTGGAGTCGTGGCATACCGGTAACTTTGAGCATCAGCCCATCTTCGAGCGGTCCAGACATCTGATAGACCGTACCAAAGAATTTGACGCTCGAGAACTCATCTTTGAGGTCAAAATACACCCACCTATTTTTGCTAACACGAAAGTTTGCGACCTCGCCGACAATGGTCACCGTCGGATAGGCATACTCGAGAGTCTGGTTCAAAAAGCCAACAAAATCGCTGACGCTCAGAATAAGTTCGTTCGATTCCATACTAAACCTGGCTTTTGCTGTCGTCACTCGACGACAAGTGCAAGTGATACAAAATCCAGCCAGGAAGTATTTGTACAGACACAGACAGTACACGGTACATAACAGTCACAGGGATGCTCAACGCTGGCGGCACACCCGCGGCGGCCAACGTACCAGTCATCAAACCTTCGTATACACCAACGCCACCAGGAAGAACCGATACCAGTCCGGCAAAGTTGGCGATTGCATAGGCGATGATCACCGCCCCGATGTTCACATATTCACCAAAAGCGATATACACAACATAAATAGTCAGTACTTCAGTGATGTTAACGATCAGTCCATACAGCAGTCCGCGTTTGAGGATACCCAAATTATCTTTGATGACGAGGTAATTCTTGTGGACTTCATCCATGCCATTCTTGAGCTTATTGAGATTGATTGTCTCGGGATTTCCACGACGAACCAGCCCAATGAGATAGTTTATCTGTCGTACTAGGAAAGCAGAGGTCCCATTAATGCGCCCATTATCACCAATGATATAGGCCACCAAGAACGTACCGACAAATGTCAGCGTGGTGAGCGATGTTGCCACCAAGATGACGATATTACTGGCCTTGCCACCAACCGCCAGCGCCACCAAACCAAAACCGAGAAGTATTTGGAACGACAAGAAGCCGAGGAAGAATCGAAGCAGTTGCACAATTGTTGCCGTGCTTGGCCGGACGTTAAAGTCACGCAGTCGAACGCTAAAATATGAAAATCCCGATACTCCACCACTTGGGAGTACATGATTTACGAAGTTGAGCTCCAGGGCCACTCGATACATATCTCGGTACCGCACGATACTGCCAAGCTGCCTGAGTGTTGTCCGGTACATACGAGCATACGAATCGTAATTCACCAGCTGCAATGGAATGATGAATAGTAATACCCAGTAATGAACGTGCTTAATGTTTCGAATTGTCTCGAGAATCTGATCTTTTATCAGAAATATCAACAGCGCCAGCGCAGCAAACATTAGCGCATTCAGAATGGCTCGCCAGTTCTTTTTGAAGTAGGATCGGAGTCGGTGTCGCATAAGTACCAAATAAATTACTCTGTATAGAATATCATCCCAAGCGAGTTGCCGCCTACCGACTCGTTATGAATCCAGCCCCAACACCGGTATAGCTCCGCTTATTACGCCGTACTCGTAATACGTAAATACGTTACTCATTACTCCGTTCAGCTTGTATAATGGCATCATATGTCACAAATAATTTGTATTCTGGGCCGTCAGCCCGCACTCGGCATGGCCGAACTCGAAAGCCTCTACGGCAGCAAAGCCCTCCAAGCCATTGGCCCACAAGCCGCCCTACTCGACGTTGATTCGAGTAACTTTCCGTTTGAACGCCTCGGCAGCGTCATGAAAGCCTGCAAACTTCTCACCTATATCAATAGTACCGAGTGGCCAGCGATCACCAAGTACATCGAAGGTGCCCTGCCCGGTCACATGAAATACATTCCGGCTGGCAAAATCCATCTCGGCCTCAGTCTATACGGTTTCAATCTCAACGCCAGCAAGATCAATGCTGGTGCACTTGGCATGAAAAAGGCTCTCAAATCCGCCAACCGTGGCGTCCGTGTCGTGCCCAACAAAGCTCCCGAACTCAACGCCGCCCAGGTCATCCACAATCAGCTCACTGGCCCGAATGGCATCGAACTCGTGCTGATTCGTTGGGGCAAGAAGACCGTCCTCGCGCAGACCATCGCCGTCCAAGACATCGATGGCTATGCTGCCCGTGACCAAGCTCGCCCCATGCGTGATGCTCGTGTCGGCATGTTGCCACCAAAATTGGCTCAGATCATTGTCAACATGGCCACCGGCCCACTGGCCAAGCAATCTGAAGGCCAACGCATCCTCGACCCATTCTGTGGTACCGGTGTGCTGCTCCAAGAATCCCTCCTTATGGGTTACAAAGCCTACGGAACTGATCTCGAACCTCGTATGATCGATTACAGCCAGATCAACCTCGATTGGTTAACCGAAAAGGCCAACATGGGTCCACTCGACTTCGAATTAGCCGTCGGTGATGCCACTTCGTACCAATGGAAAGCCCCTGTCGATACAATCGCCTGCGAGACCTATCTTGGCCGTCCATTTGGCCACGAACCAAAGCCAGAAATCTTGGCCGAAGTCATGCAAGACGTCGACACTATTCACCGTAAATTCCTCCGAAATGTCGCTAGGCAGACCGATCCGGGCTTCCGTATGACGATTGCCATCCCTGCCTGGAAGACAAAAAACGGTTTCGCACACCTGAGAACCCTTGATTCTCTCGAGGAATTAGGGTATACTCGAACAAGTTTCGTCCACGTGGACGCTCGGGATCTTATATACCACCGCGAAAACCAAGTGGTCGCCCGTGAATTAGTAACACTGATAAGGAAATAGTATGGCACACGTAAAAGCTGGTGGAACCAGTAAAAACAACCACGATAGTCCCGGACAGCGCCTCGGCGTCAAGGTTTGGGGTGGTCAAAAAATCAATGCTGGTCAGATAATCATTCGCCAAACAGGCCTCAACAAGCGTGGTGGTGCTGGTACTTACGTCAGCCGTAACTACACGATTCACGCAGCAAAAGACGGTATCGTTACCTACATTACTCGTCGCGTTCGCCTCTTTACTGGCAAAACTGTGCAGCGCACAGAAGTTACTGTCGTTTAATCACAGCAGTACCAAATAAAAAACCTCGGAGTTATCCGAGGTTTTTTATTTTTGAGATGCGTTTAGCGACTAGCGCGTTTATTATCACCATCAGGCGTAACAACAATTTTCAAAAGTTCCCTACCAATTCGACGATCTTCTAATTGTGCACGAGTCTTGACTTCGGGCTGTACAGCCTCCCAGCCAACACCCTCTGCACCATAGCTATCATTGAGCATGTCACGTCGAGAGTTACTACCCATACCGAGCGTGCTGTTAAGATCAGTTTCGCTAATGCGATCCTGTTCTAAACGGGCTGGGCCTTCGTATTGACGTTCGACTGGGTGTTGTTCATTCATATATACATTTAAGCATAAATATTATGAAAAGTCAATGTAGGTGCCCTATTGCTGCTGTCTGAAACTGGCATTTATATCACCGGTTGGTGTCACCAAGACCTCAAAAATAACCAAGCCCATGTTCTGGGCTAAATGTTCCGCTGGAGTATGTGGCACCCTCGATTCTGCCCTTCAACCAATACCCTCAGGGCCATAGAGCTCTTCATACTGATCACGTAGCGCCGTAGCCCCATAACGCCCCCCATTTAATTGCAAATCATCAATCTTAGCCTCGACTCGCGCCGGACCAAGGTATCGTTGTTCTAAGGATCCGTTTCCAATCATAAAAAATCTCCCACATTACATTGCGAGATTAAGTATGGCAGCATTCACCAAACTGTCTGTTAACTATCTAACGAGACCAGGTATCGGATTGTTGGTTGGCATTATTTACGGTCGTACGGTACGAGCGAGTGATGCAATTTGATTTTGTAGTTCTTCTTGTTCAACTCTTGATCGGTGGCCGTCGGTTACGAGGCTTTCAAGAATATATTGTCCATTACGAATGACATGTAAAGCGTCATCAACTGTCATATACGAGTCATATGCCATCTCTTCGATTTGGCGAGCGAGCTGACCAAGTTTGGCATTTTTATCATCGCCACTGTTACGACTACGCATACGTTGTACCTGTAAGCTCTCTGAAATGTCAGAGAGTGATCGTTTAATACCCCGAGCGTCATCGCTCTCTATCTGCGCTAGCTTCTGTTGTGCATTTTCTGCTGTTTCAACGAATCTGTTAGTAAAAGCCTCACGCGAGTCTGCGGTATCATTGCCAGCATTTTGTATCTGCCTGTTAACTTGCTGTAGTTCTTCTGCCGCCTGGCGAACCTGATTAATCAACTGTGGGTGGTTTCTTAAATTATTCCCGGCCCATGGACCTTCGTTATTGGCATAGTTCAGGCTACGAAGGAGCATCTCGAGTTGTTCTGATGCTGCAGTAAGCGCACTGCGTTCAACATGAGCGCCCTGCTCCATATCATCATGAAGCCTGTTGTAGCTGTTCAGTGCCTCAACAAGGTCTGATTCATCGATAATCTTTTCAATTGCAGCTACGGTTTCTTGTTCGGTCGATGCGGCCTCTTGCTCGGGCTCAGATTCACTTTCAGCTTTTTGGTTAACGAGAGCGTGGCCCTCCTCAAGACTCGGCAGTTGTTTGGCTCGCTCGCTTTTATCAGGATTGAGTCGTGTGCCTAGGTCACTGCCAATATCAACGTAGTGGCTTGGGGTCTCGGTACCATCTTCAGCTGTAGTGACGACGAGCGCAACATTACCTTCCACAGCGATCGCGCCAAAAGATTGCAGCATCGCCTCTGATTCAGGACCCATCTCAACACGGCCGAGCTGAGCTTCTTGCTCTGCGGTAATTTTGAATAGCTGTTGTTGTGGGTCGAAGTTGTTTTGTTCTGGTTGCATCGTTTTGTTTTTTTACGTAACTAGTAATACATTAGCACTTTGATGCTAATTTGTCAATCATCGGTCGTAATTAGTACTCTTCGGCATAGTGTGACCGCACGGTAGCGATATACGGCAAAAGTAGTTCATGATCTGCGGTTTCGGTTGCCAGATAGTCGCGCATCTGCGCAATCTGCGATTGAAAGCCATAATCAACGGCAGAATGAGCGCCTGTCGGCATTGGACCAGCGTGCTGTTTGATGGCTTTACTCGTAAAAAAGGCTCGCATTGGAATGTGTTTATGAATGTTATACGTAGCCTCAACATCGTTAAGGTTGCGGAATCCGTCATGAATTTGATCAGCACGGATAAGAAGCAAGTTGACCTCAAGGTTGCTACGGAGTCTGCCTAATGACGCGATTTCGAGATATTGTTGTAGATACCCAACTTCATTGGCTATTTGATTGCCCGTCACCGACCAATCATCAAGCAAAACGATCTTGGATAGTGATGGGTCGGCGGCACCAAGCATTTGTATATCCGTCGTATTATTTTTACCAACTATATGGACTCTCTCTGCCACATCGGGAGCAACAGCGCCAATGTAAGATTCCATATCGTCTGCAAATTTCCCCTGGCTTTTGTGCGCCGAACGTTTGGGTACAAACAAAAATAACTGTCTATCTTGATTGGCGAGTAAGTAGTCTGCCTGACTCGTGCCAAGTCCGCGAACGGCAGCCCTGGCATCTGCCACTGAGAGGTATGTCGAGTCACGAGCAAAACGCTCGGCCATTTCATGCATCACCTCACCATTTTTGGATGAGTCTTGTTCGGCGGTCTGCCTTACATCCGCCAGAAAATCAAAATAATTATCGAGGAGTTCCTGTTCTGAAATTTCATGCGTACCACCAGATATATGCATAGTATGCTGGCGGCTCACAAGCACTTCCCCATCAAAGCGATCATGGCCCATACGCTCTGACAGCGGTGACAAGCGTGGTCCAATCAGCATAATCTGACGCTCGGGAGACAAAATGTTTTTATTTTCATTCACGATATAAGTATTATGACATTTTTCTACTTATAGAAAAACTCCCCCGTGAAGGGGATGATAAGTCCCGAGTAAATAAGTCTACTAAACGCCGAGATGATGCTTGATACGATCAACAACGTCAGCAATCACAACCTGTGATTTGACGAGGTAGTCATCGACACCGAGGCTTTCAGCGCGCTCTTTGTCAGCATCTTGGCTGAGTGCAGTCAGCATGATGACTTTGATGTTGGCAGTGTCTGGTGTATTGCGGAGAATATCCAGGACATCAAACCCACTTACCTTTGGCATCATCACATCGAGCACGATGAGGTCAGGACGATATTGTACCGCAAGTGCGAGCGCATCTTCACCGTTTGGCGCACGCTTGGTCTGGAAACCTTCGGCCTCAAGACGCATCTGGTACATGCTGGCGAGTGCATCGTCATCCTCGACAAGAAGAATTTTCTTTTGTGTTGCTGCTGGGGGTGGTGTTTGTGTCGGTTCCATACTGCTCATGCTACTGAATTTTGACAATATATGCAATAGTACTGCGTCTATTGCAAACTCACCCAACCAATTTGTTGCAGTAGTGCGGCGGTCTCGTAACTACTGCTGCAATGAGGCAGTAATGAAGCCCGTGAACATCGGGTGCGGATGGTTTGGACGAGACTTGAACTCTGGGTGTGCCTGTGTGGTCAAGAAGAATGGGTGCCCACTAGATGCGGTGGCTTCGATCATTTCTACAAGCTTACCATCTGGGCTCAGACCGGAAGCGATGATACCCCATGATTCGTATTGGTCACGGTAATCATTGTTACATTCATAGCGGTGTCGGTGTCGTTCAACAATCTCCAGCGAGCCGTAGACTTTGGCAGCTAAACTACCCTTTTGTAGGTCACAGGTGTAGTCACCAAGGCGCATCGTGCCGCCAGTGTTTTGCTTGCCGTGTTGGTCGGCCATGGTGCTAATAACTTTGGTTTTGCTGTCTGGGTTGAGCTCTTCGGAAGTTGCATCAGTTACGCCTGCATTGCGAGCGGCAGCGATGACGGCCATCTGTAAACCGAGACACAGGCCGAGGTATGGAATCTTGTTGGTGAGTGCGTACTGGGCGGCCCGAATTTTGCCCTCCAGTGCGCGTTGCCCGAAACCACCGGGCACTAAAATACCTGCACAACCCTTGAGGGCTTTTGCGGTATCGGCATCATCTTTATCAAGCTTTTCGGCATTGATCCACTTAAGGTCAAGTGACACATCCTGCCACCAGGCGGCGGCCTTCAGTGCTTCAAAGACTGACATGTAGGTATCGAGGTTGTCCATATATTTGGCAACGACACCGATGGTGACGGTCTTTTCTGGACGAGCCAAGGCTTTTTCGACCATCTGCCGCCATTCACGCATGTGCGGCTTGGCCATTTTGAGATCAAGTCGCTTACTAATAACATCAGCCAGTTCACTGTCTTCAAGTGTAAGCGGTACTTGGTAGATTGACTTCGCATTTGGTAGTAATGCGATTGCTTCCGGGGCAACACCAGAGTACAAACTAAGCTTACTAATGATACTTTTTGGTGCCGGCTCTTCACTGCGCACTGCGAGGACATCAGGCACAATACCAAGACCGCGAAGCTCGCGGACAGCATTTTGAGCAGGCTTGGATTTAAATTCATTGCTCGCACCCAGGTATGGCAAGTACACAACGTGCACAAACATGCAGTTATCCCGGCCAATCTGTTGTGAGAGCTCACGTATAGCTTCGATGAAGCTCAAACCCTCATAGTCACCAACCGTGCCGCCAATTTCGACAATATGAACGTCGTAGCCCTTGCTGGCTGCAAGGATTTCTTCTTGAATTGCTTGGGTAACGTGCGGGATGAACTGCACGGTTTTACCAAGGTATTTGCCACTGCGCTCACCGTCAATAACTTTGCGAAGCACGCGGCCACTCATCAAGCTACTAGACTGTGTTAGCTCCTGGTCAAGGAAGCGTTCGTAGTGACCAAGGTCGAGGTCAGTCTCTGCCCCGTCACGTGTGACAAAACATTCACCATGCTCAGCTGGATTGAGAGTGCCTGCGTCAGAGTTGAGGTACGGGTCGCACTTCTGGATGTTGACTGATAATTCGCGGGCCTTAAGAATGTTACCGATGGAGGCGGCGGTAATGCCCTTGCCGAGTCCGGAAAGCACACCACCTGTCACAAATACAAACTTAGTTGGTCGCTCAGCCACCTACTTTTACCCTCTTATATGTCAATAACTCTACCATGAGCCAGGCCTGTTTCAAAGAAGTTTATTTGTTCAAAAACTGGAGAGCGGCGTCTTGCTGAGGATCTTTGTTGGCTTTGACGTCGGCTGCCGTGCGATCAACTTTTTGGTCTGGCTGAATGCCAATCTTGTCGATGCCCTTGCCTGACGGTGTAAACCAGTGCGCAATGGTGACTTTGAGCATTGCGCCGTCACCAAGACTGGCGAGCTGCTGCACACTGCCCTTGCCGTAGCTTTTCACACCGATAAGCGTCGCTGCACCGTTATCCTTGAGTGCGCCGGCAGTAATCTCTGATGCACTGGCACTACCTTCGTCAATCAATACCACTGTCTTTATACCCTGTAGTGTTGCAACACCCGTTGATGGGTAGTTGTGTACTGTTACACCGTCACGTTTTTCTGAAAGAACAGTTTTGCCAGATGGCAACCAGAGACTAGAGACACTCACCGCAGCATCGAGCAAGCCACCTGGGTCTTGGCGGAGGTCAAGAATGACACCCTTTACGCCAGCTTGTTTGAAGCTATCGGCGGCTTTTGTTGCGAGGCCAGCAGTGTCATCACCAAATCGAGTGATCTGTATGTAGCCAATATTACCATCGAGTATCTTACTGTTTACGCTGGCGATTTTGATCTGCGCACGAGTAATTTCAAATGTCAGTTCCTGCGTATTGTCACGGAGCACTGTCAGCGTAACTTTAGTGCCCTCTTTGCCCCTGATTTTGTCGACGGCGTCACTAATGGTCTGGCCGGCAGTAGATTTGCCATCAACTTTGGTGATGACGTCTTTGGCTCGCAGGCCAGCCTTGGCAGCTGGGAAGTCAGCAATTGGTGAGATAACCACGATACTACCAGTGTCTGTCTTGCCAAGTTCGGCGCCGATACCTGTGAATGTGCCACTGAGTTCATCGTTGAAGTCTTTTGCGGCAGTAGCGTTGAAATATTCGGTAAATGGATCACCGGTTGCCTGCGCCAGGCCTTCCTTGAGGCTATCGAGCACTTTGGCTTGATCAAGCTTGCCATCGTACTGCGTACGAAGCTGATCATAGACCCTCTCAACAGATGAGTAATCAAGATTAGCCGGCAGATCTTTGGAAACACTCTTGCGGTATAACCTATTGGGGCCAATATTTAGTTTGCCGTTACCGACGTTGACGCCAAGGCCAAAAATAATGACGGCGACGAGCCCGAAGCTCAAAAGTTTAGCAAAACTTGGTGTTTTTCGTTGCGAGATCAGCGGGCGCTGGGATTCGTCTTTTTGCATGCTCACGTAATTACCCTCCACGGAATTTTCTAGACCGTTTCATTATATAGCAACGACTCTCAAAAGCGGCTGATTATCCTCCTCAGTTTCAGCCCAGTTACGATTCAAAGTGGGAGAAACCCTGCTGCTCCTATATAATTTAGTGAAGATGTCAGACACCTACACCGTCTCCGAAATTAACCTTGCACAGTACGGCCAAGCACTGGGGGCCCTAAAACCTCAGTTGGCTCGCCCGCTTCATTTCCTCAATGCACCGTTTTATGGACATTGGCAGCAGTTATCGGGTAAAAAAGTTATCTATTACCAGGTGAGCGCCGGTGATACTACGATTGGTGCCGGCATGGCAATTGAATACCCACTGCCTGGTGGCTATCACTACCTGTATACGCCCTACGGGCCTGTATTGACCGCCTGGTCAAGCGCCGCTGTCACCGCTATCAAGCATTTCTTCAAGACCATCACCAATGATCCAAAATTATTATTTGTGCGGCTCGATGCCGACGACATGCCAGCCAAGGGGCTTGTGACGCCAAGCAATCAGGCGGCGGCCACCTCAAGCCTCCAACCACGCAATGAATGGGTGCTCGATGTACGCCCAGAAGTTTCGCAGCTTGAGCTAGAGCTCCACAAAAAAGCTCGTTATCATATTCGCCTCGCTGAGCGTAATGACACCACTATCCAGTTCGAGGAGGTCAACAGTTCACAGCTCGAAAGTTTCTACTCACTGATGGAAATCACCTCCGAACGCAACGGTTTTGGGCTGTTTCCAAAAGCCTACTATCAAGCTGTCTTTGCAGCGCTTGAACAAGAAAACTGTGCATTTTTGGCCTTCGCTAACATCGGTGGCAAGCCTGCGGCGGCCGCATTAGTCGTCGTGTATGAAGGCCAGGCTCACTACGTCTTTGGCTGCTCAGCCAATGAATATCGCAAGATCGCTCCATCATACTTCCTGCAATGGAACTGTATGCAAAAAGCCAAAGATGATTTTGGTGCTACTTCATACAATTTTGGTGGTATCAGCGACGATATCAAAAGCACACATCTGTCCGGTGTAACCGACTTCAAGAAACGTTTTGGTGGCGCACTTGTCAGCCACTCCAAGCCGGCAGATATTGTGATGTCACCTCTTCTGTACCGAGCATTTAGCCTGTACAAGCTTATACAACGACGTGGTCGTTAAATAAAAAGAGCTCCTTCAAGTGGAGCTCTTTTTGGTTTCATGTTGCTCTAGTGAAAGTGCACATACACCGCACCAGATGCTTTGATTTCCATTGTGCTGTAGTGACCTTGTACATCCCAGTTCATCTGCGATACACCGACCCATCCATCATCAGTAATATATTCGACGTACATGGCATGACCAACTGGAGGGATGTCTGCAATAGCAACTGAGCCAACTTCAGGTGTATTGTCTGTATATACTCCCGGTGCGTATCTCAAGCTACTAGGCCAATTACCGGCATTGCCTCGACCACTCCCGAAGTACGCACTCAAGTCTCTGCCACGAGCAGCACGGTCAGCAGCATAGTGCACACACTCACGAGCCAAATGAAGACCCCATGTATCGCCTGCCTCGGTGCTAACCCAATCATCATGTCCCCAAGCACAGAAACGATAGCCACCGCCACAATACTGTTGCTGACTTAAGTTTCGATACTGAAAACTTCCATAGGCACCCGATGTTCGTTTACCACCTCCTGAGATGCTGTTATAAAACGCTAACTGCTGTGCACGAAGGCTTGATATCTGTTGATTTGTTGCTTTGATCTGAGCTTCGTAGCTTGCTTTCTGTCCCTCGGTATAAGCGAGTAGCTCTGCTTGTTTTGAGCGATCGGCCGAAAGCTGGCCTTGCATAGAGTTCTCTTCATTTAATAGCTGCTGGATCTGCTCTTTCTGTGATCGCATTTGTGCTTTTAGAGCTGTGATCTTATCCATCGTGTCTTTGATCTTGTTTTGAACAGAGTTACGATATTGCTGCTTATCAACAAAGTCACTCAGGTTCTTACTGGACGCAAGCATTTCGAGTGTACTGATTTGACCCTCAAGATACATACTCCGAATACTCTCACCAATAATCTTACGTTGTTTCGCAAGCTCAGTCTCTGCAGCAGTAATCTTTGTTTGGAGATCATTGCTCTTGGCCGTGTTGGCATCAATTTGGCCTTGTAGGGTATTTATTTGGCCTTGTAGCTGATCAACCGCTTGCTGATATGTCTCAGCTTGCGACTGAAGAACCTTGGCTTGCGACTGGTTGGCGGCATTTTGCTCCTGGAGCTGTTTGATCTGTGCATCATAGTTGTCTGCTCGCACAAGTGGCGTAACAAACGCAGAAAAACCAAATAAAGCTAACACAACCAGAACAAGTGTCTGTTTGGTAGTTAATTTGCCTATTTTTTTGATTTTTTGTTTTAGCATAACCTTGTTAATCATAGCACTGACCCTTGCTCATTGCAAGTATGTAGATAATGTTGTAAAGCGTGCGCATGAGAACACATCCTACGTTAAATGTGACGCAATAAAATAATGCTATATCTACATAGTAAAGACGGTGCCCTCTCTTATTTATAGTTGATCTGTGCGGCCAAACGGAGTTGTTACTTGGAAGTTCTAAATTTCAGATATCGCTGCGTGGCAATGATGGAAGATGCAGCTCCGATAAGTATACCAATAGCGAGTTGGGACAGCAAGATGATCAGGAAGTGGCCCTTGAAATAATCATCAGCAAATTTGATATCCAATAGTCCTAGGCTGTTGGCATTAAATGCAGCTGCAGAGATAGCGAATAGTGAATTCAGGAGGAATACCGAGATAATCGCCGATATAATACCGTAGATCACCGTCTCGACCACGAATGGGCCGCGAATATACCAGTTACTGGCACCCAGTAATCGCATAATGGTGAGTTCTTCACGACGGTTAAAGATGGCCATACGAATAGTATTGAAGATGATCAGCATTGAAACGAGTGCAAAGACAGCCACTCCGGCGATACCAGCCTTTTGGAAGAATGAGGTGGCACCAGAAATCTTGTCGATGGCTTCTTTGCGGTCACCAGAATATGAAGTCTGATCGGACTGGAGAGCCTTGATATCAGACTTTTCGAGATACGTCTTGATGTCATCAATCTTGTTTGGATCCCGTGGCTTAATATTGATGGTAGCCGGTAGTGGGTTATCGGTCTGCGAAATAGCCAGTAGCAGATCTGGGTTGTTCTTGTTCTGCTCCTTATAGACATCAAGTGCCTGATCTTTGTTGATATAAGCAACGTCTTTGGTGTTTGGCAACGCACGGAGGTCACTCATCAATTTGTCACGCTGTGCAGGCGTAACGCCATCCTTAAGATACACGGAGATATCAATTTTGTCGGTAATCTGCTGAATGGTATTGGCAAACGTAGCGTTGGTAACCACTGAAAATAAAATAATCGACAGCGTAATAACCATCACTGCGATGGCGGCGATGGCGAGTGTGGCGTTTCGGGCAAAGTTTCGGGCACCAGATTTAAGAATTCGTATCTGGGTGATCAGCCAGTGGTTGTTCATGATTTGATTACCCCGTCGTTGTTGTAATCGGCATTGGCGCGGTCACTCGCGATTTTACCGTCACGAATCACAATCACGCGGCGCTTGAGTTTGTTAACGATCTCGGTGTTGTGAGTCGTCAAGATGACAGTGGTACCATAACGATTAATCTTCTCAAGGACCTTGATAACGTCCCAGGCGTGCTTGGGGTCAAGGTTACCAGTCGGCTCGTCGGCAATGAGAATCTTTGGCTGCCGAACAATGGCGCGAGCGATTGCCACACGCTGACGTTCACCACCGGATAATTCGTTCATCATGCGCTTTTCTTTGCCAGAAAGTCCGACGATTTCGAGTACCTTTGGTACGGCGTGCTGAATCTCACGGTTACCATAACCAACGATTTCAAGTGCAAAGGCGACGTTTTCGAAGACATTCTTATTGTTGAGGAGTTTGAAGTCCTGGAACACAACACCGATCTTGCGACGAACAAGTGGAATGTCTTTGTCTTTGAGTTTGTCATAGTCCAGGCCACCGACGATGATTTTGCCTGAGGTTGGTTTTTCTTCTTTGGTCAGAAGTTTGAGCAGTGTAGATTTGCCTGCGCCAGACTTACCAATAATAATTACGAATTCTCTTGCCTCAACGTGCAAAGAGATGCGATCGAGCGCCGAGTTACTACGCCCGTAAACTTTTGTTACCCTATCTAATAAGATCATTAGCTACAGTATAGCAAATTGCTTATGTCGCGTCAGCGCCTAAGGTGTATTCCAGGTAAGCATCGATGAATTCATTGAGCTTACCATCGAGAACGGCATCTGGGTCTGAGCTTTCGTGACGAGTTCGGAGGTCTTTTACCTGCTTGTATGGGTGCAGCACGTAACTGCGGATCTGATTACCCCACGCAGCTTGCTCGTTCGGCCCTTTGAGCTCACGGAGGCTTTCGGCGTGCTGTTCGATCTGCAATTGTGCGAGTCGACCACGTAGAATTGTCATGGCAGTTTCTTTGTTCTGTAGCTGCGAACGCTCGTTCTGAATAGCCACCACAAGATTTGTCGGAAGGTGTGTAATACGTACCGCCGAGTCAGTCGTGTTAACTGATTGGCCGCCTTTGCCTCCACTGCGGTAGACATCAATTTTCAGATCTTTTTCGTCAATCTCGAGGCGTTCTGGCTGGTCGATTTTTGGCATCAATTCAACTTTGGCAAAGCTTGTTTGGCGGAGACTATCGGCGTTGAACGGACTCAAACGTACTAGACGGTGCACACCATGCTCACCCTTGAGCCGACCGTAGGCAAAATCTCCGGCTATTTCGAATGTCACGCTCTTGATGCCAGCTTCGTCACCACTAGATTCTTCGATCATCTGGACATCAAAACCTTCGGACTCGGCCCAACGAACATACATACGGAGTAACATAGCGGCCCAGTCCTGGGCGTCTGTACCACCTGCCCCGGCGTGGATACTGAGAATAGCGTCAAAATCGTCATAGGTTCCACCAAATTTCAGGTGCTCTTTGAGTGCATCATAAGTTTGTTCGGCCGCAGTAAACTGCGCCGTGATGTCCGCCTGCAACGAGGCGTCATTGAGCATAGCCAGCTCCTGCAAATCGCCAACCGTTGTTTGTAATTGTTGCCATGGTTGCACGCGACGTTCCAGGCGACTGATTTGCTTCATTGTTTCCTGAGCGGCAGATGGATTATCCCAAAAAGTTGGTGTAGCCGCTTGCGCCTGCAGGGCTGTTAGTTCTTGACCGAGCGCAACGATGTTGAGACGACCAATTGCCGTTTGGATACCTGCTGATAATGCAGCTAATCGTGAGGTCAAATCTTCCATGAGTATAAGTATAGACTACTCAAGGGCCTACGTAATGATTGGCTGCGGCGTCGTAACGTCGGCAGATTCCCACAGTGGCGCAACTTTTTGGCGAAGATCATGTACGAACGCGTCGCCAGAGCTACCAAGACAGCCAATGCCCCAGGTCTGCTCGCTAAAGAGGTTTCGCGTAATCGCCACAATAGAGTCAAGCGTTACGGCTTCGAGGCGCTCAGGGACTTTATAGTAGTCCTCAATCCCTTCATCAAAGAAGTAACGGCCACTGTAGCCCGCAGCCACGCCACCAACTGTTTGGCCACTTCGCTGGTAACGACCAAGTGCGTACTGCTTAGCTGAGACGATATCAGCGGTCAATATATCAGCTTCAAAAACGGCCTCAAGTTCGCGCACCACAATATCGAACAATTTGTTGGCGTTTTTTGGCATAACTTGTGCACCAAACCACCAATTGCTCGACTGAATCGTCTGACCATAGCCAGAGCTCATGCTGTAAACTAATCCGTGTTCACGGGCAGTTCCTAGGATACGTGAGTACAGCGTCTCGGTAAGCATTGTGTTGATGAGTCCCAGCGCGTCAGATTCCGGATCAGTCATTTTGCGCTGCATAAATGTATCGAGGTAAAAGTACAAATTGTCGACGCTGTCGTTATGAATATAGAGTGGCTCTGTCAGTGATTTGGGCTGTTCGTGTGGTAATTCGAGACGGCCGCTACCCTTCTGGAGTTCAACATTTTCGAGTAAGCTTATAAGCAATTGCTGACGATCTTTTGGTAAATTACCCGCAATGACGAAGCGTAAATTCTTGGTAGTGTGCGTGCGATGATAATGCGCAAATATATCCTTGAGCTGGACATTATCCATGAGCTTCAGGCGCTCTTGGTCAGTTACAATTTTGAAACCATATGCTTCGCGAAGTGCTAGGCTTAAGTGTCGAAAGTGATTGTTGCTGCGTGCGGTTAATTCTTCACGCACGTTGCCAAATTCGGCAATGAATTCTTCTTCGAGAAATAGTGGACGTGTAATAGCAGTGAGCAGCAGGTCAGCTACGCGGTCCCACTCAAAATCAGCACACTCTGCTTCATAGGTAATGTCGTAGCTGCCAGTACTAGCGTTGCTGTAGGCACCATTTTTTTCGAATTCTGCCTGGAATAAACGAGCTTTTGGAATGAGCTCGTTAGCACCCAGCAGCACATGCTCCATGAGATGTGGTGCTTCCCACTTGTCACGCTCAACAAGATACTCGCCAGCACGAAAGTTGAGTTCAAACGTCATAACACTTGCGTCAGGGACATGAATGAAGAGGCCTTTTGACCCATTTTTCAAAACAATTTCCGACACAACATGTTTCATACGCTTTTGGCCCTTCTTAGATTATTTACGGCGTTTGCCAGCAGCGCGACGTTTGCGTTCTGTTTTGCGTGCCTTCTTGCGAACAGTTACAGCCTTGGCTTTAGTGGCATTGGCTGCAGCTTGTGGTACAAAATCAACTTCGTGGAATTCGTCACCCTCGATGATACGATCGGCGTTATCGACTGAGTTTCGAGCTGCTTTGGTCAGTTCTGTTTCGATTGGCTGATCAAGATCAACTGGTGTGGCGTGGAAGAGTGAACGAACAACTTCTCGACGTAGTTCATCGAGCATCAGCTCAAAGACGTGCTGTGACTGACGACGATACTCAACAAGTGGGTCACGCTGACCAACACTCATCCAGTGAATACCCTCACGGAGGTGTTCCATGTTTTCGAGGTGCTGCATCCAAAGGTTGTCGAGAATCTGTAGGTAGATGTCGCGTTCAACTTTGCGCATGATTTCCTCACCAAAGGCTGCTTCGCGTGATTCATAGAGCTCATGTGCTTCAGACAACAGTACCTTGCCGAATTTGCCGGCTTCGGTATTGAACAAACGGTCGAGGACTGCTTCATCAAATGGGAAGACTTCAGTCAATGCAGCTTCGAGGCCATCGGTCAGTAGCAACGGTGAGTTGGCGAGTGTGATTGATTCTTCTTCAATAAATGCATTAATGCGCTTTTTGATATCTGCTTGTAACAATATCTCACGGCGCATCGTGTAGATCGCCTTACGGTGGCGGTTCATGACGTCGTCATACTGGACGACATTTTTGCGAGCGTCAAAGTTATAGCCTTCAACTTTTTTCTGTGCACCCTCGAGACTCTTACTGATGATACGGTTCTCGATCGGTGTTTCGTCATCCACGCCAAGACGGTCCATAACAGAACCAATACGATCGCCACCAAAGACACGCATCAGATCATCTTCGGTACTGACGTAGAACTGTGTGGCACCAGGGTCACCCTGACGGCCAGCACGACCACGGAGCTGGTTATCGATACGACGTGATTCGTGACGCTCAGAACCGAGTACATAGAGTCCGCCAAGTTCTTTGACACCCGCACCAAGTACAATGTCTGTACCACGACCGGCAATGTTAGTAGCAAGTGTTACGGCACCCTTTTCACCAGCCTTGGCAATAATAGTTGCTTCACGTTCGTTGTTTTTGGCATTCAGAAGTTGGTGTGGCACACCAGACTTAGTCAGGAAACGTGCCAAGCGTTCGTTCTTCTCAATTGATGCACTACCAATTAATACTGGTTGACCTTTTTGGTGAAGCATCTGCACTTCACGAATAATGGCCTTGAACTTGCCGTCCTCGGTGCGGAAAATACGATCTTGCTTGTCATCACGAACCAATTTGCGGTTTGACGGAACCTGTACAACATCGAGCTTATAAATCTGGTGAAATTCTTCAGCTTCAGTTTCACCCGTACCAGTCATACCTGATAGCTTGTCGTAGAGGCGGAAGTAGTTCTGGAATGAGATGGTTGCCAGTGTCATAGATTCTTCTTGAACTTCGACGCTTTCTTTGGCCTCAATGGCCTGGTGTAAACCTTCGTTATAGCGACGACCAGCAAGCAAACGACCGGTGTGTTCATCAACAATCACGACTTCACCCTCGTTCGTAACAACATAATCTTTGTCACGCTTGAACAAAGTTTGTGCGCGGAGTGCTTGTTCGAGGTGATAAATTGTACGGATATTATCAGCTGCGTAAAGGTTCTCGATACCAAGGATCTTCTCAATCTTGGCGATACCTTCATCCGTTAGGAAGACAGCTTTGCGCTTCTCGTCTTTTTCGTAATGCTCTTCTTTGAGCTGACGAACGACTTTACTGAACTGTGCGTAGGCGTTACCACTGGTAACTGAAGGGGCCGAAATAATCAGTGGCGTACGAGCTTCGTCGATCAAAATTGAGTCAACTTCGTCAACGATGGCAAAGTTCAGTTCGCGCTGGCGAAGCTGTTCGGTCTCGCGGACCATATTGTCGCGGAGGTAGTCAAAGCCAAATTCGTTGTTTGTGCCGTAGGTAATGTCGGCTTTGTAGGCTTCCTGGCGTGTTGCAGGACGGAGGTGGCGCATGCGTGGATCATCATGATCTTTGTTCTGGAATGAAGCATCAAAAATAAATGATTGGTCAGCAATAATCACACCGGTACTAAGACCGAGGAAATCATATACCTGACCCATCCAACCTGCATCACGTTGTGACAGGTATTCGTTCACGGTGACGACGTGAACACCCTTACCGGTCAGACCATTGAGGTAAATTGGCGCGGTTGAGGTCAAGGTTTTACCTTCACCAGTCTTCATTTCAGCAACGTTGCCTTCATGGAGGACCATGCCACCAATCAGCTGCACATCGAAGTGACGCTGACCGAGTACACGATTGGCAGCTTCACGAACAACCGCAAATGCGTCAGGAAGGATTTTGTCGAGTGACTCTTTTTGGAGACGCTTACGCAAAACTGCAGTCTGTTCTTGCAGTTTCTTGTCAGACATCTTCTTGTACGTTGCCTCGAGTGCGTTAACGTCTCGAACACGCTTTCGCAATCTCTTGACCGTTTTAATTTGCGGGTCACCCAGAACCCGTTTCATTGCTTTGTTCACTCGTCACTCCCTCTCTCTGCCTAGCGGTAAAATAGTATAGCTACAGTAATGTGATCTATTGTACTCTATCTGGGGTGAATGAATAAAGTAATTTTACCAACGCTTTACTGTTCGCAGCTGTTGGACGACTATAGCGCAGTCATTGGGTCACGACGAAAACGTGCGATCATACGACGATGAAGCTTGAGACTGCCGTGCATCTCTTTGTATTTTCGGAGTTGATTACGCAGTTTTGCCTCAACAATATCGACTGCTGCAAACATATTGATAGTTTCCTCAGCAACCCGAATATTTTCGGCTGGCAAGTGTAATACCACTTCACAGTGATAGACATTTTTGGCTTTAATTTTGCCTTCCTTAACGAATACTTCTGCATGAATGCTCTCGCGAGCGTGCTTGGACATATAACGGTCGAGTTTGCCAATTTTGGCGGTAATGTATTTTTTGAGATCCTCGGTCAGCACGGTGTGAACACCGTTAATTTCAAGTTTTTGGATCATAGCTCGTCCTTCCTTTTACTTTTTGAAAAGTAACACTGCAAGGTGCGTGGGCTAAATGGTTTCCCTGTTACCCAGATAAGGCCTAAGAGCCTCTGGTACTAGTATACGCCCATCTTCTGTCTGGTGATGTTCGATAATCGCTATTAATGAACGGGCCAACGAGACTGCTGTACCGTTCAATGTGTGAAGCGTTTCGACAGTACCATCCTGGCGGCGCACACGAATATTGAGGTTGCGAGCCTGAAAGTCTGTACAGTTTGAGCAACTCGTCAACTCACGATACTTGCCGTCGACACTAGACCAGTATTCGACATCGTATTTCTTGGCAGCTGGCGCACCGAGATCGCCAGATGCGATATTGATAACGTGGTATGGGATATTGAGTGACTGCCAAAGCTCTTCCTCGATTGCCAGGATGCGTTCGTGCATCTCAGCGCTCTGCTCTGGCGTGACAAAGGCGTACATTTCGAGCTTATTGAACTGGTGTACACGGAACAAGCCACGAGCGTGCTTGCCATAGGTGCCCGCTTCTTTACGGTAGCAAGGGCTGAGGCCAGCGTAGAGCAATGGTAATTTGGCTTCATCAATAATTTCATCGGCATGATAACCAGTCAGTGGCATTTCTGCCGTTGCAATTAACGACAGGTCCTCTCCATCAATAAAGTACTCATCACCTTGGTCACTGGTGCGTGGCGCAAAGCCTGTACCGGTGGCAGTACGACCATTAACCATGTGGGGTACGGTCATAAAGGTGAAACCTTTTTTGAGTACAAAATCGAGTGCGTACTGCGTGATAGCGTTTTCGAGTAGCGCTAAATCGCCCTTGAGGAAGTAGAACTTCGTACCAGCCACTTTGGTGCCACGTTCGAAGTCTATCCAATCACGTGCCAATGCAAAATCCAAGTGATCCTTGGCGCCTGTTGGCTGGCCGCCCCACTGCTTGATCTCAACGCTGTCTTCTTCGCCACCAACCGGCACGTCATCAGCCGTGAGGTTTGGAACGCGGTTCAGTAGTACAAAGAACTCCTGGTCAATTGCATTTAGTTTATGCTCGAGGTCAACAAGCTGGTCTTTGACCTCGCGGCCCTTGGTAACTTGTTCGTCCGAAGGACGCTGACCTTTCATACTGGCAGCAATCTCATTACGTTGGCGACGGAGTTCTTCTACCTGCCCTTGTAACTCACGGCGTTCGCCATCAAAGCCAAGTAGTTGCGTAATATCAACGTCATAGCCTTTTTGTTTGCTCTTTTCAGCAACAAGTTCTGGATTGTCCCGAATAAACTGAATATCTATCATGCTGAGTATTATAGGCGAATTGGTGGATTTTTCAGAAGTGTTTCTTGAACTCTGTACTATTTACGAGCTTGGAGGGCTTTGAGCGTCAGCTCGGTACGTGAACGAGCGTAGCTACAATACTCACACGGACCGCCCATAGCAGCTGTGCCGATTGGTGGCATTGTGTCGCTATCCATGCAGGTTTTCATCTGTACGAGAGTCTTGGCGACCCAAGCATCGCTGCCTTCGTGGGCAAAGACATTTGTCTCAAAATCAACGCGGTCATTAAAGCCATCTTTACTCGGATCACCAGTAGCGTAGACAAAGTATCCAGTGTTACTAACTGAGTGCCCATTGGCGCGGAGTAGCCATTGATAAACTTCCATCTGGCGGCGATAGCTATCTTGCCAGCCACCGACAGGGCCGAGGCTTTTGACTGGTTTGTCCTTGGATGTGGCTTTGTAATCAACAACGATCAATTCACCAGCATCATTGACCCACACATCATCAACGGCACCAAATACGTGCAAGTTTGTTGGTTCGTGAACCGTAAATATGCCGACAAAGTTTTCACGCCAGGTGTCGAGATCTTCATGTGGGTATGGCTTTGCAGCTATTTTGAATTTCACCTGCAACGGGTGTTGCGTACCGGCTGCTCGGTGAATATCAAATTCTTTTTTGAAGAGTTCGTCGATAGTCTTATTGATATTGAACGGCGGACCGCTTGGGCGGGTGATCTTGAGTCGAACATCCAGCCAGAAACACCGCTGACACTGCGTAAATAGTTCGATCTTGCTGCGCGAGACCTTGAACGGAGCAGCTTGGCCAGGCTGGTATGGAAGTGATCGTTGCCGGTAGTAGTTATTTGCCATTCGTAAGGTCTATTGTACCAGCTTAGGCGGATCGACTGGGGCCTGAGCCGCAGGCTGTACAACCATTGGACCAGCTGGAGGTTGGGGTGCAACTGGCTGCGTTGATGGGGGTATCGGCACTGTAAGTGGTGTGATTTGTGGTACCAATGAAGACGGAGCAACTGGCGTAGGTGGAGCTGGTACTGTTTGTATGGGTTGACCAGAAAGCATACTAGGTACACCTGAGGCACCAACTTGCGTACCAGCTTTGTAGAGTTGGTGCTTGCCGTGATGACGCACAATCATAAAGACGGCAATCCCAACGCCAGCCAGACTCAGTACGATACCACCGAGGAGTAGTACGATTGGGAAACTTTTTACATCTTTGCCCGCGGCAATTGCCTGCTTTGAGGATGCAATATAACTATCTACAAGTCGATGTGAAGGATAGGCGCTCTTGACCTTGTCGAACTGCTTAATTGCGGCCGAGTAGTGATTGGTTGAAACAAGCGTAAGGCCCTTCTTCCAGGCGTCCTGGGTAATACTATCGGTATTAAGCGTGACATGTTTACTGTCAACGAGCTTCGTAAAATCAGCAATGTCTCGAATGTAGCTCTTTGCGGCATTTCCCTGACCTGGGTCCTGGACTCGGTACGTCAATAGTCCAATTGCCAAATCATCCTCACCAAGTGCCGGACCACCACTATTACCATGCGACGCATCGGCGTCCGACTGATAGAGTTTACCGACGCCACCGGCAGCTTCACGAATGGAACTGACGCTGCCATTGGTTACTGATACCGATAACTTATCCTGGGACACGAGCTCGTTCTCGGCATCTCCGGGGAATCCAACGAGGCTGATCTTTTGATTCTGAGTCACGCTGCTGGTACTAATACCGACAACTGGTGCGTTCATAACATTGATTTTCAGTAACGCCACGTCACTTGAACTGAAGCCCTTATCGTTTCCTGACATAAGTACATACAGATCTTTTGGTGAGTAATTCGTTGCAACCACTGTGGCACGCTTGATACTATCTGTGTCTTTCTTGTTTATAAAGGTACGGATATCTGCCACTGAATTAATCTTGAGCGGCTCCGAGCCAAGCGAAACGAGTGTCGTTTCTTGTAGATTATCAAACTTGATTTTATCGTCAGACAAATCGTATATCTTTGCCAAAATCGACGCTTGCAAATCTGGGCGAGCAGCGACTACGGATATTTGTGCGTTGGTAAGACCAATACTTTTTAGAAACGAGGCAAAGAAGGCTGGATCACCAATAAGACTTTCCGCAAAAGCATCCTTGGCCGTAAATACGACCACGTGCCCGTTTGTCGCAATATAGCCATCACGTGATGCCAAAAAGCCACTACCAGTGGAACCATCACAGGTATTCTTACCGAGTGATTGGCCCCCGACAACAAGCGTGCCACAGATAAGGTGGTAAATCTTTACCACCGCTGGTGAAACAAGATCAGAGGCATACTTACTATCAAGTTGACTCGCAGAATCGGCTGATGCTTTTTGGCTAAAGAGCGTGCTGACTCCTTCAACTTTTTGAGCTGCGCTGAGTGCAAGAGTGTCGAACACTGGCTGATAGATATCAGGTATAACAGAGCTGCCAACAAGGCCATCGAGTCGTAGTACAAATGCCTGGTCATTGATAACACCAGCATAGGCTACTGTATAGGTAGAGCCACCACCGAACTTCGGCATGTACTGATAAATCGTCTTCTGTACAAATACGCCGTTCAAGGTCTCGGCCGTTGAAGAACTCGTCAGAACATCAAAATCGGCACTCGATACTATTGGGAATTGTTTGGCCGCAATTACTACGTTAGACAAACCTTCATTGTCTGCCTGCTGCTTGAGCACACTAATCTTCTTGTCTGCTGCAACTTGTAGTGTAAGGCGTGTCGCAACCTGGCTTGCTGGCACTTGGCCGAGCAATGGTCGGAGCGTAATAGTATTGATGTTCTTGTTTTCACGAAGCTGATCAGTGGGCACCACATGACTATTACCGTTCTGCTCTACGGCCGAAGCAGTTGCTGTGAATTGATTGCCATCAAACCCTAGGCTAAAACCATAGGCTGAGCGAACAGCTGTCAAAGACGTTTTGGATGGCTCAGCAACTTGTGGCGTAATGAAGTTATTTGGTGCGTGGCTGCGTCCAATCATCAGTCCGGTTTGTAGTGTCAGACCAAAGAGTGCAAGTAACGCCAAAAACAACCAACCAATGTGACGAATACGGAACGGCTTGTGATGATACGGCTTGATAGTAACTGTCTTGACTAACGACTCAAGGAGTGGCGCATCGATATGATCAGCTACTGGTTTATGGACAGCGGCAGTCTTAGCCCGCGGCATTTTTGATTTTGAGACTGGCATGTCCCCACCTATCCGTTACTTATTGTGCTTAAGTATATCTGATGATGATGCGTCAACAAACTATTTTATTGAAACCAAATGTGCAGCGGCAACAACCGCAGCGGTTTCAGCCCGAAGCGTGAAATCACCCAGTGCAATATGTGCAATGTCACGATCTTTGAACAACTGCTTTTCAGCGTCGCTCCAACCACCTTCAGGGCCAATAATAAGCCCCAATTTATCGAGCGAAATCTGTGGCTCCTCTGTGCCCTGCTCACAAATAAACAGTGGCATTCCCTGAAATTCCTCAAGTACTGTATGCAGTTGCATGGGTTCGCGAACAGTTGGTATATCGCTTCGACCACACTGCTCGGCAGCTTCAATCAATATCTTTTCGGCGCGTTCGACATTAAAACCTGTTTTCTCTGAGCGATCAGCAATAATAGGCACAAAATGGCTAACACCGAGTTCTGTCGCTT
Source organism: uncultured Candidatus Saccharibacteria bacterium (assembly GCA_964474995.1). Classification (GTDB taxonomy): domain Bacteria; phylum Patescibacteriota; class Saccharimonadia; order Saccharimonadales; family JALRHH01; genus CAYYUY01. The sequence goes on along the minus strand of CAYYUY010000004.1, from coordinate 49,199 downwards.
TTTGTAGTACCCAATCATTCTTATCTTTTTTGAGTAATGACCATATAAGATACACCTCTTTACTTGGCGTCTTTCGAACGTAATCAGTCACGTGCTTTAGGTGTGCTTCTTTGTCGGTCAGCACCGCAACCGTATACAGGCGCTCACTTCTGATACCGTCGAACAGCACGACTTGCTGTCCAACTTGAAAACGTAGCACTCGTAGCCACTGATGGATCAGCCGTGTATCGTGCAGCCAAAAATCATGTTTCAGTTCTATTTCTGGTACGTAAAAACGATGAATTCTCATACTTAGTTGGTAATTGATGACGCTGAGCGGTGCTCATCGATCCAGTAATATGCAAACGTGCCACCGGCAACGACCATTGTTATGATCCATCGTAGAAAGTCGTTGAAAAATGATGGCTGGTTATAGCCGTCACTGTAGCTACTGTAGTCGGAATAATATGAGTGCCCCGCTGAAGTGTAGTGGCCACTAATTAACAGATAGAGTAGCGTGATGGTGTGGATCAATACGGCCAAAAACGCGACTAGTTCAATTGCTTGTATCATCTTGCGGCGAGACGGATCACGTCGCAGTTGCGGTTCGGCTTGCTCAGCCTTACGTAATCTCAAAAACAAGAATGCACCGAGCGGACCACCGACCAAAAGAAGCGTTAATGGAAACGCCAGTTCGGCGCTCTGATACTGGCTCAAAAGCACGTTTGCGATGCCAATGATTGAGGCAACGGTGATGAATATCAACACAAACAAAATCCGATATTCAAAACCTCGAACACTGAGATTTTCGACAACGGCCACTGGTTCGGCATGTGGTTTTGTATCTGTAGTTTGCGACTGTGCTGGTGGTTTTGGCGCTACCAAATCATCGTCATCAAGTGCAGCGGAAATGGCCGATGCCTCCCAGCCTGCGAGTAATAGTTTTTCCCTGATTGCATCATTGGTTAGATGTTTGGCACGAGCTTTGGTTATGAATTCTTGCAGTTCCATAGGTGTTCCCTTATCAGCTTATGCTTGGTATTTAACCATTCAAGTTGATCAACCGCAATTATTTGCGGACAAGTACAGCCAAACTCTCAATATGTGGCGTACGAGGAAAGAAGTTATACCCTTCGATCAATACTATTTCATACTCATTTTGGAGAAGTGCCAGATCACGTGCCTGGGTGATTGGGTTACAGCTCAGATAGACAACCTTCGGTGGTTTGGCTTCGATAATGTGCTCAACTACTTTTGAGTGCAAGCCAGCACGTGGTGGGTCAACAACCAGGACATGCGTGTCATCAATGTACTGCAGTGCTGTTTCTGCCGTCGCCTCAACAACTTCAACCGCACTGTCTTTTGCGTTGAGCTGTGCCATCTTACAATTATGCTTATCTGAATCCACGAGCACTGCAGCCCCACCAATACCAAGACCGATTGTACCGACACCGCTGTACATATCAACGTAGGGCTTACCGTCAACTGCCTTCTTGATACTTGCGAGCGCCTTGCCAAAAATATCCAAATTAACCTGGAAAAATGAATTCACATCATACTCGATTACTGTGTCACCAATAGTATCGGCAAGTGTTTGGTAGCCCCAGCGATGGAGTCGCTTGGTGATCACGCTTGCAGGACTCTTGGGCGTGGAATAGTAAACGACTACACCCTTGCAGATGTCGGCAAGTTCCGGAAGTTCGGGGAACTTTTCATCTTTTACAAAGAGTGCAACAACAGTCTCGCCGGCCTGGTTGGCACGGACTACGACCGTTTTGAGCTGCGAGCCACGAACACCGTTTTTACTCAGAACAGCCAGTACTTTGTTGGCAGTTTCGTCAACGGTAGGCATTGCAATGCTACTACCCGGTACAATTCGTTTGCCGTGTGTACCTCTGTTGAATAATGCTAGGTGGAGTCCAAAATCATCAGCCCAGAAGCTGTATTCCATCTTGTTACGATATTCCCACTGCTGGTCGCCAGCGATCATCGGAATATCGCGAGTGTACGAAACGTGTTCGCGCGCGAGTGTTTCTGTCAGAATTGCTTGCTTGTGTCGGTTCTCGGCATCAAAAGACATGATCTGCCACGGACTAGTGCTCAGATAGGCTTCGTCACGTGGCGTTTCACGTTCTGGTGATGGCTCAATAATTTCAGCCGCGACACCTTGCGCAAGCTTATTCTTTTGTTTAGTCAGCTCAACGAGCACTTTCTCACCAGGCAAGGCATTCCAAACGAACACCTTGCGACCATCTTCAAGGGTACCAATTCCCTGGCCACCATGGACCAGTTTGTCTATCGTAACTTCGACTTGCATTCTTAGCGGAGGCCGAGGATCAGGACGGCTGCAAAGACAGCTTTGGTAAGAAGGTTCAGAACAACGTAATTACGCTCTGCTTTGATGTATGCAATTGCACCACGCAGTGCGCGCTTCTGGTTGTTTGCGACCAACACTACACCGATGAATGCTGTTGCGGCGGCTGCATATGCAAACCAGCTGTAGCGAACTTCACCGTATACTTCGGTGCCGATAGCGGCACATGCATAGATCAACCATGGTACGACGGCAGCAACAATGCTTGCAGCGTAAAACAGTTTGGTACGTATATTTGTGGTCGCTGCTTCGCTTTCAGCAAGCCAGCTAAAGAAGTAACCAACAATAACGGTGAAGCCAACGAGCTTAAGGAAGCCGGCATCGTGAATACCAGAAATCAGAAGCGTGGTGGCAACAAGTGCACCAAATGTCACACCAAAGTCAATCCAGCGAACTGGTGATACGTGTGTGCTGACTGCCTTCTGTTCTTTTGCCTTGAGACGAGTAGCTCGTAGTAGCGAAATAACAGCTGAAACACCGAGGATCACAACAAGGATCCAGCGTAAGTCAATTGTAGTCATCACATGTGCTGCTGAGGCAAATACTGTTTCAGAACCACTTGCGAGATCATCACGTGTAGCGTGGCTCAACGTGAAGTCATAGGTGCTCACCTTGGCAACGAGAATCGTTACGACGGCGAGAATAACAAATACTGCAGCTGACAAAAGATGCCAACGACGAAGTGTGGCGTTTGTGAGTGTGCGTGCAGTGTTTGTAACTTTAGTTGTTTTGACAGCTGGTTTTACAGCCGCTTTGGTTGTTTTAGTTGTTACTTTTTTAGAGACAGTTTTCTTAGTGACTTTAGTAGGTGCTTTAGCGGCAGCGGCTTTCGCTGGACGTTTGGTAGTTTTTGGTTTTGCAGAACTCTTGGATTTGGTAGTTGTAGCCATGAAACGAGTATACCATGAGAACTTCACTGTGTAATTCAAGCAATTCCGTTAGATTGGCTGGTACGGAATATGACACATACCCCTACCAGTCTTCTCGGTGTATTTCTGGTGATAGTCCTCTGCTTCATAAAACACTTTTGCGGGACTAATCTCGGTGACGATTGGTTGTTTAAAGTTTGTAGCCAATTCGTCACGAACACGCTCGGCAATTTTCTGCTGCTCATCATCAGCATAGAAGATGGCGGAACGATAGTTGTCTCCAATATCCGGGCCCTGGCGGTTAAGCTGCGTCGGATCATGCATACGAAAGAACTGATGAACCAATGTTTCGTACGTCACCTTTTCTGGATCAAATTCAATCCCTACCGCTTCAGCGTGCCCAGTGGTGTGTGCACAAACATCTTCGTATGACGGGTTCTCGGTATGGCCACCCGTATAGCCAGCCACACTACTTATGACACCCGGGATCTGGTCAAAATAAAACTGCACACCCCAAAAACAACCAGCTGCAAATACAGCTTTAGCCACTATTCCTCTACCTTCACATCGCGCCAAAAGGCCACGTAATTACTGAAATCTTTTTTTACTTTTGGAATTGCAGATTCATATGGTTCTGGGTAACTCCAGGCATTATCTTCACTCAGATTACCTTCAGTACCAACGTTGAAATACTGGCAAACACCCTTCCACGGACAGGTATACGGTGTTGGGCTTTTGGTCAAATATGCTTGATTAACGCGAGCTGGTGGAAAGTACCAATTACCTTCAATGTAAATTAGTTCTTCGCGTGGTGCCTCAGCAATAACAGTGTCATTCCAAATAGCCTTCATGTATGCCTCATTCTCAGTAAGATAATAATCCTCCTAGTATACCTTGCTTTTTGAACACCTCAGGTGTAAAACAGATACATATCACCGTAGGAGACACCACCGTGGCCGAGCTCTGGATACCACAACAAACACCACCACAAATTAGTGAAGAAGCCCAGTCCGTTGTGTTATCGCTCGTCCTCGAAGAAGGTATCACACCAATTGCCAACACTGCCCTGTTAGACCTGCAATACTCCGAAGAGCTTTTAGGCGAATACCTTGACCGGCTCGGCTATGATTTCAATAAAATATCAGCTGAGGGCTTCTGGCCCGAACGTGTACTCAAAATAGGCGCATCACTTGCATTACTGGCCTACCGCGAAACTGGCTATCTGCAAACCATCAACGAGACTGCATTTGAACAAGCCAACATGATCGCCATGCTCGAGGGTATACCTGAGGCATATTTCTCAAGTACGTATGCTGACCTCGGGCTTGTGCAACTGCTCGATAATGTCATTGAGGCGCCTGAACTGCGTGAAGAAGATGGCGGTTATTATCAGATGCTGACTATCGGTGCAGGCTGTACGAGATTCTATATGCAGCAAGCAATCGCTGCCTAATTACGAGCAGGTTTGAGTAAACGCGCAAACCACACGAGTTCTTCGAATGCTCGCCCGACGCTTTGCTCATATTGAGCGGCATACTCAGGGTTAATCTGCTCATCATCACCAAATACATTCTGAATTTTTGGAAAGTAGACTTCTGAGCGGATATTGACGAGGCCAAGACGATGACAAACTGGCAGCAGGGCCTCACATACACGGACCCCTCCCCAACTTCCATTACTCACACCTGCAAGTGCCACTGGCTTTCGATGATAGTTGGCATACTCGCTATCAAGCATTCGCTTCAGACTACCAGGATATCCGTGGTTATACTCTGGCGTTATGATAAAAAACGCGTCAGCCCTCGCAGTAATTTCGCTGTAATGCGGATCTTTGTCATCCAGTCCATCTCCAGGAAACGTAAATTCTTTCGGATCAACGAATATAATTTCTACGTCTTCAAGTTTTTGACCGAGCGCCGCAATATACTGTGCAGCTTTGATAGATTCACGACTTTCACGAGTAGTGCCGGCGATCACGGCGATAGTAACTGTTTGTTGCATGCCACTATTTAAGCGTAGATTCTACACATTGTCACTTCGTGTGACCTGCGGCGCACGAACAGCATCAATATCTTGCAGTGGATATTTAACAATCGCAGGACCACCATCGAGTATGATTTCCATAACTAGTGCGATATCTGGCTGATCCTCGATCAGCATTATCATCGGCACCCCCTCTTGCATACCTTTCTGAAACGATACGATAATACCAAACCCGAGGCATTTGCCACGGGTATAGCTAACCTCATCATTGCCAGCAAGCATGTAATGAATTTGCTGACTATCCTCAGGATGTACACCTGCGCTTTGCGCACCAACTTCTATGTCCTTGCCCATGATACCCAGCGTTGCATTCATGTGATCTATGAACCAGTCCATATTGAGCTGCGCAGGTACTTTTGAATATTTAGCGTCAGCAATTGACCGAAATGTTCGCTGTATTTCCTTAAAATCATACCCAGTTGGGTCGGCTTCAAGACGATTAGCCAAGCCCTTGAGCCATCGCTGGTTTGGTAGACTCGCGGCTATATTTTGCGCAAAAATCTCGGGTGTAGTAGCGGTGATTGGGAGCGTCGCACAGTGCTGCTCACCAGTTGCTTCATCAATTCCATATGAGGCTCTCGTGTTAAATATCCTGTGCACAATCGTCGGCAAAGATAGATCAAAGACAATGTCGCCCTTAGGATCAACAAATGTTTCAGTCGATATACCTAAGCCTTGGTAAAAACCTATAATCGGTGTATCGACATCGTGTCGATGAATAGTCCCATTGTCTTGTCTACTTGGAATATTTCCACCCTCGCCAAATATCGCGTCAGCACCCATGAGACCCTGTGCTTCGAGCATAGTATTAGAACGCTGGATAAGCTCACGTGTCGCCGTATCTCTCTCTGCTGGCGCTTGTTCAGTATGCTCGGCGATAATAGCTAATTGCTGCTGATCAACCTCTTCAAGGAAATCGGCCAAGTTAAACTCATAATACTCAGATATTTCTTTGCGAAAGGGTTGCATATCCATATTTATTATTCGCTAATAATACCAGTATACTCTCCTGGTCAATTAGTCGTCCAACAGGGGTAATACTTATTGTTCGAGCCGAAGTCGGGCTAGTAGCCAGTCACGCGGTAAGATACTCAGGAACCAGCCTGCTCGTGGGCCAGATGTCTGGCCAATAATAAGTCGGTAGAGTGCCTGAAACATATCCTTTGGACCAAGACCGGTCGTCTCGCGGCATTCATAGATTGCATTGTGAAACCACGCGCCGTCAGCATCGGCTGGGGCAGCAGCAACCTTGGCAGCCAACTCTGTGAAAAGTTGCTTTTCACGGTCCTCAAAGCCAGTCACATCGAATGTATTCTGCAATGAAAACTTAACATCTTCTGGGGCACGACTCTCGAGCCATTCATCAATAAACTTCAGTTCAGCCCGGATAATATCCGCCTCAGCCCGCGCACCATCGCCGTGTTCGGTGCGGCCAATAATTTCGATTGTCTTGTCTGCGTCTTTGAGCGCTGATTGGTAGCTGGCAACGAGGTGTGTAAATGGAATTTGACTGACTGTCTGCTGTGTCACACCCTGCAAACATATGTCGAGTAGCTGCTGCTCACCGGGTGTCTTGTCCGGCTTTGATAACAGCTCACTAAACTCATCAAATAAACGCATAAGTGTTGGGCCTTCATCAAAAGTGAGTAATTTGTCGGGACTATACCGAAGGATAAAGAACCACACCACTTCGGCAGGTAGCACTTTGAGCAGATCAGCCGCGGTGACGGTGTCGCCAGCGCTTTTACTCATCTTTTTTGTATCACCCGTTTTGTTGATGAAGTTATAAGGAATCGGAATCGGTGCGGTACCACCATATACTTGCTTCACGATTTCTACGCCAGTGTCATAGGAGCCACCTTTTGTTGCATGATCACGACCAAATGGCTCGGCATGGACGTCTAGTAGCGACCAACGCGCTGGCCAATCGATACGCCAGTTGAGCTTCACTTCTCCGTGGGCATAGCTCACGTCTGCAGGCTCACCAGTACCATTCTCGTAGGTAATCTGCTGAGATGATGTATCAATGCTGATAAATCGACGATTCTTGAGGTAACCATTCTCAACGACTTGTACTGGTGACCACTGATCATTCAACTCACGGCCCGATATATCTTCGAGTATCTTACGTATGACATCAATGTTTGAGAGGGCTTTCTCGATTACTGGTACAAAGTAACCACTGCGGTATTTCTCGTGAGCCCTAACAACCTCCATTTCGAGGTGGAGACCTTCGGCTGCGGTTGTTAAGTCAGCCAAGAAGTAGTCGGCATACGAACGGTCAGACCCATCAGGTGCCGGGACGTCACAGAGTGGCTTGCCGAGATACTGTTCAAAGTTCGCTGAAACGTCTACAGGTACCTTACGAAAGATGTCGAGGTCATCTACTACGTGGTAATGACGTGCAGTACGCCCACGGCGCCTGACTTCACGAAGTACTACCTCGGCAGTCAGTACTTCACGCAGCGTACCTAAGTGGTACGTACCTGAGGGCGAAACTCCAGAAGAAACGATAATCTCACCCTCCGGATGGCGGGTGATAAGCTCGTCGACAATTGTATTTAGCCACTGCATAATTCAAGGCCATTATACGGTAATTTCTCTCTGTTAGCCAGTGTCGTGAATCTTACCAAATAAAAATAGACCCTCTGATAGGGTCTATTTAGAAACCTGTGTAGAAGTACTAAGAAATTTCAGCGATTTTGTAGACAGCTGTTTCAGCAGGTGTCTTGATCTCGACTTCGTCGCCAAGCTTTTTGCCAAGGAGTGCCTGACCGATTGGTGACTCATCAGAGATTTTGCCATTCAGCGGGTCGGCTTCAACCGTACCAACAACCTGGAACTGCTTTGAGCCAGCTGCGCCCTTGAGGGTTACCGTAGAGCCAAGCTGAACCTTACCATCACCTTTAGGCTTGGCAATAACTTCAACGTTCTGAAGGATGTGTTCGACTTCCGATATGCGTGACTCAAGCTTTTCCTGCTCCTGACGTGCAGTTTGGTATTCAGCGTTCTCGGAAAGATCACCAAACTCACGAGCAGTCTTGATCTTGTCAGCAACTGGCAAACGATCAGCAATGAGAGCCTTTAGCTCAGCCTCTAGGGTAGTAACCCCTTCTTTGGTCAGATGGAATAATTTCTTCATATGGTTCTCCTTTGGTGTGCCTGTTGGCACGGTATTTTCGGATTAATCAGATTATAACAATTTGTTACGGTTAACGAAACTTAGATAAGCACTTTGAGCAGTTCTTCAGTGCTAACTGCACTTGCTTCTGCCTCGGTGCGCCGTTTGAGCTCGTGCGCGCCAGCTGCGATTGTCTTGGCACTCACCACGACACGATACGGAATACCCATGAGATCAGCATCAGCGAATTTCTCCCCTGGCCGTGCATCACGGTCATCATATAGTACCGTAACGTTTTGTGATGTCAATTGCTCATATAGTTCATCTGCGGCCTTGGTAACTGCTTCGTCATTACCAAGTGGGGCTAGATAGACCTTGAATGGCGCAACGTTCTCGGGCCACACAAGCCCCTTCTCGTCGGAAAAATGCTCAGCCAACAATCCAACCAAACGGCTTGGACCAATGCCGTATGAACCCATAAACACTGGTTGAGGGTTACCTGCTTCGTCGGTATAGACAAGACCCAGTGGCTCAGAGAACTTTGTACCGAGTGTAAAAATGTTGCCGACTTCGACAGCAGTTTTTTCGATCAGCTCGTCCTTGGCCACACCCAGTTCTGCCAAGACTTCATCGGTATAAACTTCTTGGTTGATAGCAATGCCCTTACCTTCGTGCACGTAGATTGTATCTTCACCCACATCGCTCAATGTTTGGAATTCGTGACTAAAGGGTGCGAAGATGCCGCCACTCGCAAACGTGACATAGGTACTATCTCCGATGCCAAGCCGAGTAAAGACTTTCTTGTAGGCTTCTGTGGCCTGCTCGTAAAATGCATCGTGTGCAGCTTTGTCGGTATTAAATGAGTACAAGTCTTTCATCAAGAACTCACGTCCACGCATCAGACCGCTCTTGGCACGCATCTCGTTACGAAATTTAGTCTGAAACTGATACACGCTCATTGGTAAATCTTTGTACGAACTAATAAATGGCGTGAGCATGTTGGTAATTGGTTCCTCGTGCGTAATTGCCAGCCCAGCTTCACCACCACCGTTAACCTCAATCTTGAACCAGTTGTCGACTTTCTTATCGTCCCAACGGTCGGTCTTCTCCCAAAGGTCTTTTGGCTGCAATGCAGTCATGCTAATCTCTTGGCCACCAAGCGCATTCATCTCTTCACGAATAATCTGCACGACGTTGTCGAGCACACGCTTACCGAGTGGCAAGAATGCATAGGCTCCGGCCATTTCCTTGTGAATAAATCCAGCCTGGATCAATAGTTGCGCGTTTTTGGCTGTTTCATCAGCTGGCGCCTGTTTGCGTGTTTTCGTAAAAAGTTTTGTCAGTCTCATCAGAATTGTCTCCGTTAATCAAAATAAAAAGCTAGAAATATAAAAACTACGGCCTCGGGGCCGGAATTGTTGGGGCAATGTGAATAAGACGGTAGTTCATCTGAGATGATTGTACCTTATTTTGGGCCAAAGAGCAGCCCAGTCCACTACTTAACTTGAGTGAAACACAAACAGTGCCATGAACGCCACAAAGTTCTTGAGCATATGCAACCCGATGCCCGGCCACAAGCTACCGGTCTTTTCGCGTAAGTATACAAGCACCAATGACAGCGTAAAGGTATCAAGAGCGGCGACCCATAGTAGCGCGTTTCCACTGCCAGCCTGCAAGTGCGCACTCGCAAATAACACACTGGTTATAACCGCTGCTGGTACAAACGACAGCTTTGTACGGAGACCACTGTACAGGAAACCCCGACATAGCAGCTCTTCGACAAGCGGCGGCAGGACAACAAGACTAATAAACACCAGTACTAAGCCATTCTTTGCAGTATCGGTGCTAAATCCCAGGTCTTGTTTCTGGTTCAGATTGAGCCCAGGCACCAACATCGATACAACCGTGATAATCGCCACATAGATGACAAAATAGGCCGCAAATCCACCAATTGTACTCAAGATATCATGTGGCTTTGGCCGGACAAGTCCAATAGTGCGCAGGGGTGTTTTACGCCGCTTCACGAACCACAAAATAGTAGCAGCGGTGATCGCCTCCACTAGGAGTACAAATACAAACTGCGCGCTGTTTGAAGTTGAAAGTGTCTCCTGAATTGCATCAGTATTTTGATGCATGAGACCAAGATAGCCACCGAGTAGTAAGCCACCGACAATCTGTGACACAAAGTACACTGCAATAGTAATGCCGACCGCTTCAAGTGGTGACCAGTTTACCTTCTGTTCGTCAACTTCCTTGCGCAAGATGAACAACGACACAAAACCATACAGACCCAGACCAAAAAGTGGCAGCAATATTGCGACTAGTAGTGGTTGATGGAGCAAATCGCTCATATTACCTTAGAAGAATCGCTTTACGTCGACAACGGTAATCAGTAAGAACAGCAGCATCAGGGCCGCAAAACTGATACCAACGACTGCTTCTTCAACCCCTTGTGTTAGTGGTTTTTTGAGCGCACGGAAGATAAGTGTCAGGAATAATCGTCCACCATCAAGGGCCGGAATTGGCAACACGTTCATGATCGCCAGCGTCAACGATATAAGTGCAATAATGAACAGTACCATCATGAGTCCCTGCTGCGCACCAGCCTTGAGTACAAAGAATATACCAACGGGCCCACTCACCTGTTCAGAGGCTTTTTCCTGCCCATGCGAGCGTGCATCGTGGTTGAACGTTACAAGACCTGCAATAGTGCTCCCCAGCCCGTGGAGCGCAGTACCCAACGCCTGAAATGTCAGCTTGGTTATCTGAGCCGATAATCCGACAGCTACGATTGGCGCAGACCAGGTGTAGCGATGTGATTCAAACTGCGACGGTACAACACCCAGGTATCCCTTAGTTGGAAAACCAGTGGAATCAATACTAGCATTCACTTCACTGGCGCTACGAAGCTGTAGATCTGTCTGCAGCACTTTGTCATGACGTCTGTACTCAACCGTTACCTTTTGGCCTGCAAACTGCTTTGTCTGTGGAGAAAGTGAACTGACGTAACTAATATCGTGTATTGGGCTACCAACTGGGCCGATACCTTCTATCTGATCAAGTGGCAGCAGTCCTGCCTTGGCAGCTGGCGATCCAGGTTCCACTTGCGAAATGAGCACTTGACGAGATTTGAGGTGTTCATCACTTTTGATAGTGAACTGATCTTCTTTGATAAAGCCACTGTCTTTAGTGATTAATTTTGGCATACCGATGAGGCCGATAATCGTGAATAGTATCAACGCGGTAACGAGGTTCATCACTACACCAGCCAGCATGATCTTGGATTTTACTTTGGTTGACGCCGCACCAAAGCTACCCTTTGCCGTATCAGAGTCATGCTCACCCTTAAGTTTTACAAAGCCACCCAGTGGCAAGGCATTGATTGTAAAATCAAAGTCACCCTTGTCGCTTTTGATACGTTTTTTCCAGATACGAGGTGGAAATCCGATGCCGAATTCTTCAGCTTCGACGCCGTTTCGCCGCGCCACGATGAAGTGCCCCAGTTCATGGACTACAACAAGTCCGATGAATAAAATAAGTCCCAAAATCAGTAAAAATACCACCATTATTTCCCAAACCTCCGTTTACGGCTGGCATATTCAGCCAGCGCTTCATCCAAATCCTCTTCCGAGTAATCTGGCCAATATTTATCTGTAAATAGCAGTTCTGCATATGCTGCTCGCCACAACATAAAACCACTCAGCCGATGCTCGCCCGACGTTCTTACCAATAAATCAACTGGCGGTACTTCTGGGTGATAGAGCATCTCGTCAAACAATGCAGGTGTAATCTCATCAGCTGCCGTTCCAGCTGCGATTAGCTGTTTAGCTGCGTCGACGATTTCTTCACGTCCGCCGTAGTTAAAACAAAAAGCCAACGTACCTTTAGTATTGTTGGCGGTCTGCTCTTCAGACTTCGTTAGCGAATCTAGCACCTTGCGGCGCAGTCCTTCGCGGCGGCCAAGTACCACTACACGAATGCCACGCTCGTGAAATTCATCAAGGTAGCGATCCAGCATCTTGGACACCAAGCCCATCAAATAATTAACTTCTTTTTCGGTACGTTGCCAATTTTCAGTCGAAAATACATAGGCCGAAACGTACTGCACACCCCTGTCAAATGCACAAACAGCGATGTCGTGGAGATTGTCGGCACCCTTACGGTGACCCTCCAATGTTGGCAGGCCATGCTCCTTCGCCCAACGGCGATTGCCGTCAAGGATCATGCCCAAATGCGCAGGGATAGCAGTAGCTTCAGTCATTTATGGTACCAAGTATATAGGACTACTGTTTATACGGTAAGGATTTCTTGTTCTTTTGCCTTGGCGGCAGCCTCGGCCTGTGATTTGTACTGACTCATGTTGTCGTCAGTTTGCTTTTGGAGGCGCTTGGCTTCATCTTCGCCAATCTCTTTGCCCTTTTTTGCAGCATCAATGGCATCCATTGCTTCACGGCGAATGTTACGCAGTGCAACCATGCAATCTTCAAGCTTGCTGCCAACAATCTTAACGTAGTCACGGCGACGCTCTTCATTGAGTGGTGGAATTGGCACGCGCACCACACGACCATCATCTGATGGATTGAGCCCCAGTGATGGATTATCACGAATAGCACTGGCAATTGCCTGAATCGTTCCAGGATCGAATGGTGTAATCTGGAGCAATTGGCCTTCTGGAGCGGTTACGTTACCCACCTGAATCAATGGCATATCGGCACCATACGCCTTTACCACGACACTATCGAGCATGCTTGGATGAGCGCGGCCTGTCCGGACTTTTTTGAGATCCTCCTGGAAATGTGCCACCGCCGTTTTGAATTTGTCGTCAGCGTTATTAACTGCTTGGGATGGGTTCATGAAATTCCTTAATTACTGCCTACTATTATAGCAAGCCTATAAGCTTTCGGCCTACAACTAGTAGTCCCGCATCATCTCTTGCATGAGCGCTTGCTCTTCGGGTTTCATCGACTCAACAATACATTGAACATTATATGCGTTACGTCTCACTGTTCCATCCATCACGAATCCAATTTGTGGCAGTTCGCCCTCTGCGAGCAATTCCTCGACAGCAGCTATTTCAATAACGTCTTCTCCCTTGTTATCAATGGTGGCCACAAGTATCCCGGGGCGCTCGCGTATATATGCGTTGAGATTACTGACATCTATATGCATGTTATCCATATAGACATCCATAATTGCCTGCTGACTGGCATTCAATTGATCATTCACTACTTCTGTAATAGTTTTCAGCGTGTCGTAAGCCGCGGTTATGTGACCCAATGCTAACAGAAAATCAGAGCCGTATGTGCCATCAACGCAGTCCTCTATGATTTTGAGAGTATACTCATTTTCCAATTCTGATTTACTCAAAATATCTGCGGCAATATGAAGCTCCAGCGCTGTAGCTGGTACTGGTGGAATGCGTTCGACTGATTCGCTTGGGTTGGGTGCTTCGGGATTATTCATGTTTTTTGTTTTTGAAAATCTTATATATATTACTATTTTTATGCTTATTTGTCAATGTACCCTGCTTGATACCGAATGAATACAAAACATTGCAAATTTTCATAAATAATGCTATTGTATATATAAGTCAAACAAAACAAAAACATGACAAATCAAGCTCAGTTACCACCGACCGACGATTCCAATATCAACCGGACTCTCGACGCTATCATCGCCGAGAATGGTGGATCATATCCCTATGCTGCGCAAAAAAGTATTTTTCAACGCTACACAGCGAGTATGTTGGCACGTAACCCTCTCGCTATCATCGTAACGATTATTCCGGTTTCCCTGCTTATCATCGGATCAGTGGTGGCGATGCAACCAAATAATCAAACAAAACCTAACCTCACACTGAGCAATAAAACTCTAGGTCCAGATCAAAAATCAGAAAACAATGCTGTAGCCGATGAATACGAAGAAGTACCCGCAAGCTCAGATCAAGGTACCGATAACAATATAGCTACCGATGTAACACCCGACCAAGGACAAACCGACATATCAATCATTGACCCTATAGCAGATCTGAGCTCGGATGATTCTATCGGAATAGCGCCACTCGTGGAACCAAATGACCCCGACCCGCAAACACCACCAACCACTGCGCAAATAAAAAGCACATTTGGCATCGCAACGTGGAATACTCTCTATAGTAATACAGCCAGCAATGTTGGTAGCGGTGCTAGAGGACTTGCGCAAAATGGTGCAGATATCATTAGTTTCCAAGAGGTGTACCGACCGGCTGCACGTAAAAATATCCGAGATAAGCTAATGACATGCAGTGGCTGTACATATTCAGGTTATATCAAAGACTACACAAGTGATGGGCCAACATCTGCTTCAAACCCTATTGTCTGGAACAAAAATAAATTTACTGGTATTAGTACTGGTTATATTCAGACAAATCCGCCCGAAGGATCAGGCGATGAATATCTCTCTGCGAAATGGATAACTTGGGCAAAATTAAAAGACAGGGCTACGAGCCGTGAATTTTACATAATTAATACCCATCCAGTCGCTTCGGTAGAAAGTGGCGGCAGACCAACAGGAACGACGGCGCGTCTTAACAATTACAGGCGACACATGGATAAACTTGACCAATTAATCGATACATTTCAGAAGACTAATCTGCCTATCTTTGTAAGTGGTGACTTCAACGTTAATTATCGTAATGATGCAAAGATTCAGTACAAAGACTTCCCCTACGCCCGCATGAACAGACAAGGTATACGGAGTGGGTGGCAGCAACTTGGTGCACCAAGTGGTGGAACTAATCTCGATCGTACGCGGTTAATAGATTACGTAATGAATAGCATGAATAGTGGTGTTACTGCACAGAATATAGCGATTCAAACAAATCGTTTTGGTTCAGACCACAGCGCTGTGCTCATGAAATTCCAACTAAATAAATAGAGCACCGTCATTATATACGGTGCTCTATTGTGCATTTCAGTTGCTACTGTTTAGGCGACTTCGCCAAGTGCGATGCGGTTAAAGCGTCGTACAACAACATTCTCATTCATCAATGCAGCCTGCTGTTTGACATGTTCGCCAACCGTAATATCAGGATTCTTGATGAACGGCTGGTCGAGCAGACAACGTTCTGCAAAGTACTTCTTGAGCATGCCGGATACGATGTTTTCGAGCATCTTCTCTGGCTTGCCTTCTGCCTTAGACTTCTCGGTGAATTCCTCGGTCTTTGCAGCCTTAGCTTCATCGGTAATGTCATCGACAGAAACGTATTCTGGGCTACTTGCAGCGATGTGCATTGCAACATCCTTGACGAGTGCAATGAAGATATCACCACGAGCTACAAAGTCAGTTTCACAGTTTACTTCTACAAGCACACCGATACGGCCATCGTGGTTGTAGGTGCCGATAACACCTTCACGTACCTCACGCTCACCGCGCTTTTCGGCCTTGGTCATACCCTTTTTGCGCATAGCTTCGAGTGCTTTATCAAAGTCACCCTTGGCTTCTACGAGTGCAGCCTTGGAGTCAGTAATACCAACACCGGTTAGTTCGCGCAGGCGCTTGATTTCTTCAATTGTAATGTCTGCCATTAATTTCTCTCCTTGATGATTAGTTCAGTTGTAGGTAGTGCCAAGCGGCGACTACCTACCCCACATTTAAAATGTCTTAGGCTGCTGGCTTTTCAGCGGCTGCGTCGACTTTGTCCTGCTTCTTTGCGTACTTGTTCGCACCTGCTTCGATAGCTTGGCGAACGTATGCAGCGATGAGTTCAAGTGTCTTGATCGCATCGTCGTTACAAGGAATGACGTAATCAATCCGTGTTGGGTCAGCATTGGTGTCGACAAGTGCGACAACTGGAATGTTGAGCTTACGAGCTTCGGCAATTGCGTTAGCTTCGTGTACAACATCGAATACGAATACAGCACCTACGCGGGCAGCCATGTTCTTGATACCACCATAGATGTGGTTCATTTCATTGATTTCTTCCTGGAAACGCTGCACTTCGAGCTTGGCGTACTTGCTGGCAAGTGCACCTGATTCCATCTTGGTTTCAAGATCTTTGAGGTGCTTCACGCGACCACCAATGGTATTGCGGTTGGTCAGCATACCACCGAGCCATCGTTCCACAACGTATGGTTGGTTAGTTTCAACAGCTAATGGCTTCGCAATATCGTGAACCTGGCGCTTTGTACCAACGATCAGTACTTGCTTGCCTTCAGAAACGGTTTCCTCGAGGAAGCTCAGTGCCTTTTCGAGGCCTGCAGCTGTCTTTGTGAGGTCGATAATGTGGCTACCATTGCGCTTTGAGTGAATGTACTCAGCCATTTTTGGGTGCCAGCGGCTTGTCTTGTGACCGAAGTGCGCGCCGGCCTCCAGCAGTTGCTTAACATCTACAGTAACTGTAGCCATAATAAATAAGTCCTTTCTTTGATTCTTGACCTTCATCTGGGTGCTTTTACTTCCCTACACGGGTGGAGCAAAAGAGAATCATATCCCAAACTGTTTACTTAATTGTGGTCTAAGTCTAACAGATTGGCTGATCTGTTTCAAGTGGTATGTGGTGCAGACAATAATGCATCTGCATTAGCAATTGCAACCGTGCCAGCAAAACAGATTAATTGCTGTTGCGGGGCATAGATGTTGTGAGCGCGCAGTTCAAAAACCGGGTCAGCCTGATCATAGTGCATGCCATCCGTATCAATACTGCAACTACCAACCGGGTTAGTCTGTAGCGTTACGCCACGAGCCCGTGAAACGGACGCAAAAACTAAATCTTCAATCAGTGGTACTTCATATTTCAACTTCTTTGCAGTTTCACGCATATGCTTCTCTGCAAGCGCCTCTACAGCTTCTTCATCTGCCTCTGGCCATGCAATATCGGCATACATCGGTAGACGACCATCAACAGAATATCTACTCCCCATACCAACATCGAGTCTTGGATCCCGTTCTTCTGGCTGAGCCCATTCGCCAACTCGACGGAGCGCATCTGTGATTGATGCTGCAGCCTGTCGTCTGTATGTGTCATACTCACCTCTGATCCCCCCGACTTTTTTGGTATTTGCATACAATCGTAGGCCATCGTCAGTCGGTTCAATATCAAGCAGGCGCGTCCTCTTGGTACTGAGCTTCTGTAGAGTGCTCGTTAGCTCTCCATCATGCGTCTGAATGCGCGCCGAGACTTCTACCGGTACATCCAGATACAGTCGGCTGTGTACGCCGCCAGTTTCAATGCCATAATGTAGCTGCTTTGTCATGGTCAATGATTGTAATGAGAAGTGGGCCAATTGCAAGCACGAGCGGGTCCATAGTTGACACTTCTCTAACAGGGGTGTATAGTAATGCGCTGAACCAATTGTCGACTGCAGCGAGGCTCACTGCTAACCGGCATTATCAATTAACGAGCTGGAGTATCCATTCAATGAAAAAAGAATTACACCCTCAGAACTACCGCCACGTAGTTTTCCAGGATCTAAACACCAACGACACGTTTTTGACCAAGTCAACTGTCGCTACCGAAGAAACCATCAAGCTTGATGGCAACGAATACCCACTGGTAAAAGTGCACATCTCGAGTGCTTCTCACCCGTTCTTTACTGGCCAAGAAAAGCTCCTCGACATCGAAGGTCGCGTCGATAAGTTCAAGGCTCGCCAAGAAGCTGCCAAGAACCGCGCCGAAGCAATGAAGAAGGCTGCAATCAAAAAAGCAGCTGCCCGCAAGCCTGCAGAAGACAGCGACGAAGCCGAAGCTCCACAAAAGCTCGGACGTTAGCTACCCTACTCGAACAAACACCGATTGCCACTGGCAGTCGGTGTTTTTCTTTAGCCAACAAATAGGATAGAAATAATTCTCCCTATATAATAGGAACAGTTATGGACCAAAAAGAACAATCACTCCGTGAAGAATATCAAGGCCTGCAAGAGCAACTGCAGGATCCTACTATTTTCTCGTCCAAAAGTTATCCCAAACTCGCCAAGCGCCAAAGCCACCTCGAAAACGTATTAGGCCTCTTTGATGAGCGAAAGAATTTGGCCAGCGCACAAGCCAGCGCGCAACTGATGGCCGACGGCAGTGAGGCAGAGTTAGCCGAACTTGCTGAACTTGAACTATCAGAACTCGCTGAAAAGATCGCCGCAAATGACGCCGCCTTGTCTGAGGCTCTTACGCCCAAAGACCCAAATGATGACAAGGATGTCATCGTAGAAATTCGTGCCGCCGCAGGTGGCGATGAATCTAGCTTGTTTGCAGGTGAACTGTACCGCATGTACGCGCGATGGGCTGAGTCGCACAATTTCAGGCTCGAGCTAATTACCGAAAGCCCGAACGAGGTTGGTGGCTACAAAGAAATCATTTTTGCCGTTCGTGGCGACGAGGCATATCGCAAACTCAAATTTGAGGCCGGTGTTCACCGCGTACAACGAGTCCCCGCCACCGAGAGTCAGGGCCGTATCCACACCAGTACTACTACCGTTGCAGTCATGCCTGAAGCCGAAGAAACTGATATCGAAATCAACCCTGGTGACCTCCGCATTGACGTGTATCGTTCTGGTGGGCATGGGGGCCAATCGGTTAACACCACCGACTCTGCCGTCCGTATCACTCACCTTCCATCCGGGCTTGTAGTCTCTAACCAAGACGAAAAATCACAGCTCAAGAACAAAGAAAAAGCAATGAGTGTACTCCGTTCTCGCTTGCTCCAACAGAAGATCGACGATGAACAGAAGCAGTTATCAGATGCCCGCAAAAAGCTCATCGGTTCTGGTGACCGATCCGAAAAAATTCGCACTTACAACTTCCCGCAAGATCGCATCACTGACCACCGCATCGGCTACTCACGCAGTAACATTCCAGCCGCATTGACCGGTGATATTGATGACCTTATTGAACAGCTTCATGAATACGAACGCCAACTCATCAGTAACGAATAGTCAGTGGTTACAGACCGCTACTAAACAACTCACTGAAGCTGGGGATTTGTCGGCTCGGCTGGATGCTCTCGTGCTGCTTGAGGATGTAACGAACACAAATCGTACCCATTTGCTTGCACACCCTGAGCTCGAACTCACTGATGAACACGTAAAACAGCTAAACTCCCTCATTGAACGTCGAGCACAGCATATTCCGCTGTCGTACCTTCGTGGAAAGACAGAATTCTATGGTCGTGAGTTTGTTATCACAGATGCTGTTTTGGAGCCCCGACCGGAGTCAGAGACGATGATTGAACTACTCATTCAGCTTGATCTGCCCGCTAGCCCAACCATTGTAGACGTCGGCAGTGGTAGTGGCGCATTAGGCATCACAGCGCAGCTAGAACTGCCAAATGCACACGTGGAATTGTTCGAACTTGATACTAATGCCCTTCAGGTTAGTCGATTGAACACACAAAAACTTGCACCAAACGTCACATGTACACAGAGCGACTTACTGACAGCTGCCGGTCCAGATCAGTATGACGTTGTCTTGGCCAACCTGCCCTATGTACCCAACGATCATCAAATCAACCAAGCCGCTATGAACGAACCATCCATGGCCATATTTGGTGGCCCAGATGGTCTCGATCTATACAGACAACTATTTGAGCAGCTTGCGCCTCATGCCAATGCCCATACTTTTGTACTCACAGAGGCCTTACCCCCACAACACGAAGCGTTGTCGAGTATTGCACGTATTCATAATTGGCAACTTGTACGCACTGAAGACTTTATCCAGGTCTTCCAACAGATTTAGTAGAAAATCTTAGCTTTGTGGTGCTGCCGTGAATGTAACCTTGATCGACTGTTCTTTGCCGTCACGAATGATAGTGAGCGTCGACTGATCACCAACAGCGTGTTTTCCGATAAGCGACGTCAGGCTATGTGTCTCATCAATTGCGACGCCATCAACCTTGGTAATGATGTCTTTTTCCTTGAGTCCTGCTTTTTCAGCTGGGCTACCAGGCTGGATTGATGCCTGCGTACCACCAGGGGCAATATATGCACCACGCTTCACACTCAAGTTGTACTGATATGCATAGTCATCTGTTAGAGCGATGTAGCGTACACCGAGATATGGTCGTTCAAGTTTACCTTTGGTCAAGACGCTAGTGATAAGACCCTGCGCATCATCTAGTGGTATGGAAAATCCAATGTTTTGAGCACCTTGGCCGGCAATTGCCGTATTGATACCAATAACTTCACCATTGATATTCACCAGTGGACCACCAGAATTACCTTCATTGATTGCAGCATCAGTCTGAAAAAGGTTCTGTAGTGTTTCGCTTTCGCCAGTACCAGAACTATCACCTGCTTGAACACTGCGGCCAAAGCCAGAGATAATACCTGAGGTTACGGTGTTCTGGAACTGTCCAAGTGCGTTACCAATAGCTACTACACGATCACCAACCTGTACTTTACTTGAATCACCAAGCTTGGCCGGTTGTAACACCTTGCCCTTAGTGTCCTTAATTTTCAAGAACGCGATATCCAAAGAGTCGCTATCATTCGTGCGGCCAACAACTTCAACGTTGCTCAACTCTGTACCGTCCGATAGTGTGACACTGACACTGGTCGTACCCGCAGGTACAACGTGTCGATTCGTAATAATATACCCATCTTTACTGATGATAATACCGGTACCCGCGCTCTGTTGTGGTGCAGAGGTGCCATAGCCAAAGAAATCAGTCTGTTGGCTTTGGCCAGTTACATTTACAGATACAACACTGGGTCCAACCTGCTTGGCGATTGAGCTAATAAGTTCACCCTCATTTGCTGCGACTTGTTGGCTCACTTTATTGATACCACTGTCGTTCTCTTGTTTGCTACTGGCGCCGAGCCAGCCACCACCAAACCCAAGAGCAAGGCTGGCAACCATCACAAAAGCCGTGCTGAGTGACTGCACTCGGTTAATCGATGGTTTTACGCTACCCGCCATATCCCGTAAATTCTTCATTGATTCCACAATACCCCCCTTTTCTGAATATTCCCTGAAACGCAGTACGATTAGATCGTCTTATCGCCCCAGTTGGAAAAGACCAACACCACGACAATCACTGCAAGCATTATAAAGATAAACTGCCGACGAAGCACATCAGATAACTTATCGTTTTCATCAAGATAATAGATGGCTGCCAGTCCAAATCCGATAACTGTTAGGAGCAATGTCGGCTGCGCGACAAAACCATAAAATAGTAGCCAATGTCCGAGAATCCACACTAAAGCACCTGCAAAGTAGCCCCATAAACTAGCGTAGAGTGGTGTGTAAGGTTCGTCAAAACTGCTGTAGAAGTGGCGAGCTGCTAGATAACAGATAGCCCATGCACTGATGACCAGTCCGTAGAGCGGTGCCGTCGTCCAACCGAGAAACAAAGCCGTCAGCCCAAGTATCTGTCCGACAAATGCCTGGGAAGACACAAGCAGCGTACCGGAGCCTGGCTTCACAAACAGTAACCAACCAGCGTAAGTGAGTGCCCAGATAAGTCGCCAGGCACTCGAGTGACTGACATCCATAAAAATCAAGAATGAGACACCAACAATGATGTCAATTGCGTTGGCACGAAGGTTGGCGAGCCAAAACCTTGGCTTAACCACGAACATACGCCACTTACTGAGTAGAATTACCAGAAATGCGATGGTTGCCAGGTCAATCTGGACTAACACAAACAGAATAACTGGCAGAAACGAGGTCAGACCGAAGTGAAAATACCCCGAAAAGCCTTTGGCTGGTTTTAGTTTACCTGGAAGTGCTCGCATCGTTACCCAGTATTATAACAAAATCTGAAGTTCCTGGGTTGATTGTGTTGTTTGGCATTTTTGTAACCACTGTTGTATTGAACCGCTGCTCGAGATAGTGAGCCGTATATTTCTTTTGACCGTTGGTCATATCGACGACAATCGTTTTCGTATAGTTTTGCGTTGGTGCATTGGCGATTGTTGTCACGCCATAACCAAATGATTTCAGTTCAGTCGCCTTTGTTGTAGCTAATCCACTGGTAGTCGTACCGTTATAGACGGCGATGTTAGCGCTTTCCTTCTGCAGATAGCTGTCTCTTAGCGCATTACGAACGTAGTTCTGAATCGCCGAGAAGTCTGTCAGGCCAGCGATAGGACGAACAATAGATAAACCTGTCGTAGATGTGCCGGTTGTTACGTAATTGTTCGGTGGATCTGCCAGACCAAGTGAGTTGATCTTGCTTGAATCAATTGTCTTCGACAAATCATACAGGCGCTTGAGGTCGTTCGTACTAAGGTTGGAACTAACATGATCGCCGAAAGCGTTGATCAATTCGTTAATCTTTGCAGGATTACCGTACGTACCAGCAGACAGAATCTTATTCTTGAGTGCGATGATCATCTTACGCTGGCGTTCACTTCGGTCAAAGTCACCACGCGCGCTGGTGTGACGTGATCGTGAATACATCAAGGCACGCTGGCCATCGAAGTGGTTTACGCCTGGTTGCACATTCAATAGATAATTCTTGTGTGTGAGTTCATCCCACATTTGTTCTTTTACGATTGATGACGAATCGTTTGCCGCCACAGTAATATCGACACCACCAACAGTGTTGATCGCCTGCTCAAATGCCGCAAAGTCTACCAGTACATAATAATGAATTGGGATACCCATACTTTGTTCAACGGTTGATTCAATTGCGGCTTCACCGGCTGCAGCTGCACGCTGCTTAATGTCAGCTGTCTTTTTGCCAGACATAACCGACATCTTGGCATCGGCGTAGACTTCGTTGATTTTTGAGTACCCACCACCGGCTTTGTTATTAGCAACCCAGAGGTCACGTGGAATACTCAAAATCGATGCCTGGTGCTGTACGGGGTCAATACTGGCAACCAAGATCGTATCGGTCAGGTCGGCTCCATCATGGCCTTCACCACCGCGTCCGAGCAGCAATATATTAACTCGTCCATCACCTTCACCGTTGAGTTTGTTTGGATCAACATTGGCGTTAAGCGCCGGAGCGTTACCGCCACCCTTGAAGATATTACGAGCCTTTAGATAGCCCTTGCCAAATAAATAGCCACCCATGAGTACTACTATTACAAGTAGTACTGCGAACACCTTTGCAAACGTTTTGAATGGATGACGCTTTTTGTGTTGGCCACGCTTTGTAGCTGCCGGTGGCAACTGCATCTCACTTGCCGAAGGACCCCCCGCAAGTACCTGTGATGAACGAGCCAATGAGCCTGGTCGTGTAGAAGTCTTTAGGATTGGCTGTGCATTAGCCCTGAAACCCTGCGGTACCGCAAAGCTATCAAGACGATTTTGCTGCAGCTGAGACGCACGGCTCTGGCGTAAAGAGCCCTGGGATGCAGGTTTGCCACCCAGGAAACCATCAACCGCAGCTGTTTTGCGCACAGGACTTTTGTGTTTACGGAATTCGTTCATAAATCTCTAGAAAATATACTTTTTATTACGTGTTTAATAATTTCGAAAATATGTGCAGTTCGGTGAAAGTAGGCTATAGTGGAACGGACATGCAACAATTACCTACTATACCACAGCCCGGCCAAAATTTGGATGCCCCCAGCACTGTTCCAGGTACTACCCCAACGGTCCCTCCTAAGAAAAATCACGAAGGCCTTCGAAGTGTATTATCGACTATCTTTATACTACTCGCAGCACCCCTGATTGCGCTTGCATTGACGGCCTATGTGTTCCAATCATATGAAGTTGACGGCCCTAGTATGGAAACTACACTCGAGAACCACGACCGCCTGATCGTAGCCAAAGCACCTCGTACGCTAGCCCGGTTAACCGGCCATCCATATATACCGCACCGCGGTGACATCATTATTTTTGTTAAACGTGGACTCCAAGAATATGGTGATAGCCAGAGCGAGAAGCAACTCGTAAAACGTGTCATCGGACTACCTGGTGATCGTGTTGTTGTCGCTGATGGCAAGCTCACAATTTTCAACGCCGAACACCCAAATGGCTATTCACCTGATGCTACTGGCGCTTGGGCAAACGCAATCGTTACCACCAACGGTAACGTTGATCTGACTGTCAAACCTGACGAAGTGTTCGTCTGTGGCGACAACCGTACCAATTCACTTGATTCACGATTCTTTGGACCAGTGCCCGCGAATGATATCGTCGGCAAGCTCGAACTACGAGTCTTCCCTCTTGGCCAAGCCAAAAAATTCTAGCGACTACTTCGACTGTAATTCGATGGCAGCAATAATAACTGCGAGTTCTTCATCAGTCTTGAAGTGAATCTCAAGTCGACCACCTTTTGCAGTCCTCTTAATACTGACTGGGGCATGGAACTTCTTACTAAGACGTTTTGTCTCAATCGTTTCGGTGGCCATACGTTCTCTGACGGCAGGTTTTGTAGTAACACCTTCACGTTGGCCCACCACAAACTGCTCAGCCTGACGAACTGACCATGTGTGCTTGATAATATTACGAAGTAATTCAGCCTGTTTAGCGGCTTGACCTTTGAGACTCAAGATAGCTCGGGCGTGACCTTCGCTAATCTGTTGCTTCTGCAATGCATCACGAGCAGCATCTGGTAATTGCAATAGTCGCACCAAGTTACTAATAGTCGTTTCGGCTTTGGCTAGCTTGTGGGCAATGTCCTTGTAACTCAAATTAAACTGCTGGTGCAAGCGCTCAATTGAGATAGCTTGTTCAAGCGGCGACAGATCAACACGCTGGACGTTCTCGATGATAGAAATCTCGAGTTCTTGGAGCTCGTGTGGATCACGAACAATTGCTGGCACCTCAGTCAGGCCAGCAATTTGAGCCGCACGCCACCGTCGCTCACCGGCAATTATCCGATATCCATTTGCGGCCGGTGAAAGGATGAGTGGCTGCAATACACCGTATTGTTTGATTGATGAAGCCAACTCATCGAGAGACGAGTTATCAAAATGCCGTCGAGGCTGATCAGGATTTGGCGCAATACTAATAAGCGTGATCTTTTGTACACGGTCTTTGGCGTCCAACAAAATCGTACTATCAAAATCTGTGGGGATCAGTACGTCGAATCCCCTGCCTAATCCTTTAGAGCTCATTTCGGGCTCCTTTGTGTATTCGAAAAATGGTTTACGGTGATGGTGCTGTGCATTTTTGGCGACAAGGAGTATAGGGAAATACGCCGCGAAGCCAAATTGTGCAGCGGCGCACTGTAAACATTTTGCAGAAACAAAGATGGCCTGAAATGAGTTCTACTATTAGCTGACACGATTTATCACCTCCTTG
The DNA here is from genome assembly GCA_964474995.1 of uncultured Candidatus Saccharibacteria bacterium. Lineage (GTDB taxonomy): Bacteria > Patescibacteriota > Saccharimonadia > Saccharimonadales > JALRHH01 > CAYYUY01. The sequence continues at coordinate 23,640 of CAYYUY010000004.1, read as the reverse complement.
CCCAGTACTTTGTAAGCCCGGGCGCCCTTAGACCATTTATCATGTTCCGATACTGGTTTACCAAAACTTGGAGCCTCGGCCACACGAACGTTACGTGGTATCACCGTATCCATCATCTTGTCACCGAAGTATTTGGTAAGTTCATTATAAACTTGCTCGCTCAAACTCGTGCGACTATCAAACATCGTTACCACTACGCCTAGCAACTCAAGTTGCGTGTTCAAACCGGCTCGTACGCGCTGTACGACGCTCAATAATTGGCTCAAACCCTCCAGTGCGTAATATTCTGCCTGCACAGGTATCAAAAGCTTGTTAGCAGCAGTCAGTGCATTAATCGTCAAAAGCCCGAGTGATGGTGGACAGTCAATCAGCACAAAATCATAATCGAGCATCTCAAAGGCTTTTTTGAGTAAATGTTCACGGTCTGCCTGACCCACTAACTCTACCTCTGCAGCTGCAAGATTAGCATTGGTGGGTACAATAGACAGGTTTTTGAACTGCGTCTGGATAATAGCTTGCTGCGGTGTAACCTTGGCAAATAACAGATCATAGCTACTAGCCTTCACCTGGTTCTTATCAATACCAAGACCGCTCGTTGCGTTTCCCTGTGGGTCAAAATCAACAATCAATACACGCTTACCCACTTTGGCCAGCGCGGCACCCACATTCACAACGGTGGTCGTCTTACCGACCCCGCCCTTCTGGTTTAATACTGCAATAATTTGACGCATTTTTGTTGTCTACCCTCAGCTCATTTCTACCATAAGCGTACCACATTTCACGACTTTTCACAGCCCTGATGCGAGTACTTCAATGCATCCAATCAACAGGGTCAGTAAGCCTCGCGGGCTAACCAAAGGTTACCCGTAAAGCGCCCTGGTAGGTTGATGCATTGAAGTGTTCCCTATTATCTACCTAATCTGGGTGCGGATACTCGTAAAGTCAGGAACCGTTGAGGTATCGCCGCCAGTACACTGCACGCGGACCAGGACTTCCTTCTTGGCACCGTCAACGATTGGTGACCACTCGTTCTTGAGTGCACCTGTCTTATTGATATGTAACGTGGCATCGGTGGCAGTACTCAAGTCATTCCAGGTTGGACTGTCTTCAGTTAGGCTGTACTGCAAGCGACAGGTAGCGTTCTGTGCACCAGCGACTGATAGGTTGGTCAGTAGTCGAACTTGGTTGGCATTACTGAGGTCAATCCAGCTGCGATTCTCACCTGGGAACTCACTGTCAGCTGCAGGCTGCGCCCATGTCTGGCGCTGGCTGACGATACTGTATTCGCTGAAGGCAGTCTGCAGACAGTCTTGCCATGCACCGTTCTGGTAACAGCGGAACTTGTTGGTCTTGCTGTTGTAGTACTGCGCACCGTTCGTGCCAGCTGGGTCACCATCTGTTGATTTGTTATCGAGTACGAACAGAACTGTTTTGGCGTTGTCGCCTGAGCCAATCATGATCCGACCGGTTAGCGTATCGACATTGAAGATGTTGTTGCCGTTGGCACTCTTGATAGCTAGCGCGTTGCTATTATCGAACTGCATCTGCAGAGCGCCGGTGTTGAAGATAGTGAATACACCGTTGCCATCCTTGGTCAGATTGAGGAAGTTAGCCGTGCCAGCCGTTAGGCTAATACTCTGTGCTGTCAGGTCAGTGATGCCGCTCAGCGCACCAACGTTCGAGATACCACCACTGTTGTTGTTTAGGCCCCCAGTGAATGATGCGCCGCCCGATACGATATTCAGGCCAGTGATGTCGTTGAGTGCCCCGGTACTATTCAAGTGCTGTGCGATCTCGCTCACGCCCTTGAGCGTGTATGCACTCAAGCCTTGGTAATCAACGTGGTAAATACCCTGCTCATCTTGACTGACGAGACTCGGGAGTACCGTTGCGAGCTGTTGTGCCAAGACACCGGTCTGGTGGTTTGGATCACAGTAGGTATCAGTTGAGGTGAAGTAGGTATTTGTACAATCAAAGTCAAAATTAACGACGTTGATGTCTTTGAGTTTATCAAGCGTACTACCGTCAAGGCTTACAATGTTCGTCTTGAGTCGTTGGTCAGACAGGCCAACGCTTCCACAACCAGCTTGTCCAGTAACGATACCGCTGACGACAACCTGTGCCTTTAGGTATTGAGTACCTGTACATGTTACATCTGTACCATTTGCTGCGCTCAGTGAGCCGGCAGATATCAGACCACTTGCTGTCAGTGTTGTCACACCACTCACCGCACCGGCTGAGGTGACATCAAAGGCTGTTGAGTTGATGGTCAAAGCATTGCTGCCACCACCCAAAGTTACTGCACCAGTGCCAGTGACTGAGAAAGTGCCACTTGCCTGGCTAAAGCCGGTTACAGCGCTCAGTGAGCCACTGCTTATAATAAGGCCGTTAATTGTGTTTGTGGCTGTGGCGCCGGTGATTGCACCACTCAGTGAGAGTGTCGTCACGCCACTGATTGCACCGGCTGAGGTGACATCAAAGGCTGTTGAGTTGATGGTCAAAGCATTGCTGC
>CAYYUY010000004.1:0-21028 GCA_964474995.1 uncultured Candidatus Saccharibacteria bacterium | reverse complement strand
CTGAGAAAGTGCCACTTGCCTGGCTAAAGCCGGTTACAGCGCTCAGTGAGCCACTATTAATGCTCAAACCGTTGATTGTGCCCGTGGTGTTAGCCGTAATAGTGCCACTGGCGTTGATGGTTGTTGCATTACTTATTGCGCCACCGTTAACGATAAGTCCGTTGATGGTATTGCCTGTTGTGGCAGCAGTTATGGCGCCTGAGGCGCTGAGTGTAGTGATACCACTGACCGCGCCAGCACTTGAGACGTCGAAGTTCGTGGAATCAATAGTGAGGGCGTTGCTGCCAGCACCAAGCGTTATTGTTCCCGTGCCAGTGGCCGAGAAGTTACCACTTGCCTGTGAATAGCCAGTAATCGCACTCAATGAACCGCTGTTTATAATAAGACCATTGATGGTGTTGGTAGCAGTGGCAGCAGTGATGGCACCTGATGCACTAATTGTTGTAGCGCCGCTCACGGCACCTGCATTGATGATTAATCCGTTCAACGTGTTCACTGTCGTCGCTGCGGATAAGGCGCCTGTAACACCAAGTGATGTGCCGGCAATCGAGCCAGCGTCAGTGATGTTACCGCCGCCAAGTGCCAAGTTACCGCTGGTGAATGTTGCGCCAGTAATACCGCTGAGCGCACCGCTGCTGACGACCAGTCCGTTCAACGTGTTACCGGTCGTGGCCGCAGTGATGGCGCCGCTAGCACTAATTGTTGTGGCGCCGCTCACGGCACCAGTATTGATATTCAAACCATTGATTGTGCCCGTGGTGTTCGCCGTAATCGTGCCGCTGGCGCTGATGGTAGTGACGCCACTGACCGCACCAGCACTTGAGACGTCGAAGTTTGTGGAATTAATTGTCAGTGCATTGCTACCGCCACCGAGTGTGATCGTACCACTGCCCGTCACTGAGAAGTTACCGCTTGTTTGGCTGAAGCCAGTGATACCGCTGAGTGAGCCACTACTTATATTAAGACCATTGATGGTGCCGGTTGTATTCGCGGCGATCGTACCAGAAGCAGCTATGCTCGTAACTCCACTCAACGCACCAGCATTCACGTTTAGGCCGTTAATTGTGCCGGTAGTGTTTGCTGTAATTGTGCCACTTGCAGAGATGCTTGTTGCGCCCGCGATTGAGCCAGTATTAGTAATACCACCATTGTTCAGGTTAAGTGCACCACTGATAAAGGTGAGACCAGTCACGCCAGTAATATTGCCCGCCCCGATAATGCCACCACCGTTATTGGTGATGCCGCCACTAGTAACGGTTAGGCCGCCGCCCGCTGTAATGGTCTGACTGGCTGAGGTCTGTAAGTTACCCGCGACGGTGACAGTTGTGGAACTGTTACCAATATTCAACGTTGACGCTGCACCACCAATGTTCAAGGTAGTAACATTTGTATCAAGTAGATTGAAGGTCGTCAGGCTCGTGGTGATACTATCTTCGTTGTAGTACGTTGTACCGTTCCCAGTTGCTACACCAGAGATGAAGTAACCACGACCATAGCGACTAGTGAGTGCTGAACCGGTGTCAGTACCACCAATTTCCGGGATGTAGTATTCGGTAACGGTGGCGCCGTTGGCCCAGGTTAAGTTCGGTGATATTGATAGTGCTGAGGTCGTTTTGGCAGTAATCTTGGCATAGGTACCATTGACGAGCACATAGTTGCCGACATCAAAGTTAGCGGTGTTTCCGGAACCAACTTGGATTGTACCTGGTGATAAGCCACTCGCAGCCGTCGCTGGCGTTGAACCGTCCAACACCCTGAAGGTTGCAGTCAGGCTACCATCAGCGTCTACCTTGAGTGCATTATTGGTGCCAACATTGAGTGTGCCGCTGATGTCCAAGTTACCAGTCAAATTAGTGTTACTGAGTAGTTCAATGGTGCTGCCGGCAGTGATGCTGACCTGGTCGACGCCATTCAACACAACGTCGTTGCCAGCGCCTGTTGCAGACAATGTCAGACTGCCAGAACCGTTTGTTACCAGTGGCGTGGTGACTGACGTACCGAAGCTTACGGCAGCTTTGGTATCAAGCGCATTACAGGTACCGCCGCTACCAAGCGTCAAAGTGTTGCCGGTGCCACTGAGGTTGCCGGTGCCACTTGGACAGATAAGTGTGGTGTCGCCACGGACCGCTGAAGTACTGGTCGATCCGTAGTTGACCGCCAGTCCGATACTGCCAGCGCCGTTGGTGATGGTCAGGCCGGCGTTATTGGTCAGGCCGGCAAGGCTGAAACCACCACTGCCGTTGCCAATGAGCAACTGACCATTGGTTGCGCCTGATGTATCAAGTCCCGTACCACCACGGGCATTGCCGAGAATACCGCTCGTCAGGATTGAGGTATTGGCAGTGACGTTCTGGAGTACGCGAGCGTTGGTAATAACTGTCTGACTGTTTATCTGTAGCGCACCATCCAACAAATTAAAGTTTGCAACACCTGCACCGCTGTTTTGGATGGTGAGTGCGGTGTCAGTCCCCTTGACGAGGTCCGCCACCAAGTTGTCGATGGTTTGTAGTGTTGTGGCGCCCAATGTTGCCGTGCCAGACGCTGCGTTCAATGCCAAATTGCCAGAGCCACCACTTGCGAGTGTAACTGCGCCAGTACCAGTTAGGTTACTGCCGATACCAGTGATTGAGCCTGCATTCGTGATGTTACCACTATTGTTGTTCAGACCACCGCTTATCGATGCGCCGCCCGACACTACGGTCAGGCCGGTCAGGCCGGTCAATGTACCACTAACAGTTGAATTGCCCGTGATTGAAGCACCACCGGATACGACTGTCAGACCAGTGAGGCCACTGAGCGTACCATTGATTGTTGAGTTACCAGTGATGTTTGCGCCGCCGCTTGTTGCCGTCAACGTACCGGCAGTGACACTCGTAAATGTTGGTGTTGCACTGATTGCCAGGTTGAGTGTGCCACCAAGTGCAACCGACGCATCACCACTGAGATTTGATCCATAGCTGAGATTGAAGCTGCTGTTTGCCAAACCACTGTTTGCCAGTGTCGTGCCACCTGCGGCAGTCAAACGACCTTGGGCGTCAACGGTAAAGGTTGGGATAGACGTCGACGAGCCATAGCTGTTTGCAGTAACAGTGGTGTTTGCCAAGCTAAGTGTCTGTGTACCACCAGCACCCAATGTGATTGCGCCGCCGCCTGACAAGCCAGTGCCAGCAGCAACAGTGATCTGCGTATTACCTTGCACGGCAGTATTTGCTGTCGCACCGTAGAGCACACTCAGGCCTGGCGTACTACCTTCACCTGAGTTTGCAGAAGTCGAAAGCCCAATCAGTGTACCAATGCTGGCAACATAGTCACCAGTTGTTTGCGTACCAAGCGTGACAGCATTGGCATCGATCTCACCGTTGCTGATTGAGGTACCAAGTGTTGCTTCGAGTACACCGGCGTTGTTTGTCAGACCAGTGCCAGTAAGACTCGTGAATCCAGCACCATTGATGGTGAATGTATCACCCGTCTGTACCGTCAGGCCACCGTTGGCTGTGATCAGACCAGCAGTGGTCAGTGAACCAGTCAGGTTCGCTGTACTACTGATCGTCTGACCATTGATGTCGCCTGAGGTAATCGTGCCAGTCGTCAGCAAGTTTCCGCTGGCGTCGACCTGCAGTGCGTCTGCCGTACCAACCGTGAATAGTGCGGCTGGTGTGATGTCACCGACACCGACGTTGCCGTTTGCCAGGATTGTAAACTTCTCGGTATTGTTGGTGATGAAGCGGAGCGCGTAATTGTCAGTCACACCAATGATGCCGTCAGCGCCAAAGGTACTACCGTTCTGCAAAAAGCTCGGTGCACCGCCGCCACAAGTTGTTACCAAACAGATTGTGCCCGACGCATCTGGGAAACTATAGGTTCGATCAGCTGTTAGGTTTGCAGTACTGATTGTGCCCGTATTGGCGCTGCCGTCTGAAAGCACCAGATTACCCGCCTGCGTAGATGTGCCAAAGGTACCAGTTCCACCGAGTGCCGTAAGCCCTGCACCAAGTGTCAGATCACCAGTCTTACTCAGTGTAAAGACATCCAAGCCGTTGCCCTGTAGCTGGGCTAGATCACCCGTACCTGTTTGGTTGAACCGAAGTGCAGCAACGGTGCTGCTCAGTGACTGTAGTGAGCTCGGCGCCAACTGTGCGAGTTCGGCAGCAGTAATTGTGCCAGCACCATTTGCCAGGCTAGCTGCCTGGGTGGCGGCAAAGGCGTACGGTACGGCAGTCAGCTGGATACGCGGCGTCATTTCGCCGTCACCGTTAACATTCATCGTCAACCAATGTTGCTGACCCCAGTCAACACCAGTAAATGCGTTCACACTACCAAGGTGAACACTGAGATACCCAGCCTTGACCGCAACTGTTTGTGTCTCGTTCCACTCATCAGTTCCACCACTGACAACACTGTACAGTTTGAACTGAACTGAGTAGCTACCGTCAGGGACAATAGCACCGCTACTAACCTGTAAACGGGCCTGGAAGTTGAGTGTAGCAGGAACAGCCGCGTACGCGTGCTGCGTGCCCCCGCGCGTATATGTATATACAGCGGTCAAAGATAAGCTAGAAATCAAAACCAAAGAAACCCCAAGCCCTATGTGCTTGAGGGATGAAATCAATCTGTTAGGGCGTTCTCTACGCTGCTGTTTTAGCTGCGGGAGTACGCGCATTGGTGAGGTCAGTCATTTTTTTGTTTTTTGTTTTGATCTATTTTTGTTTTTGTAAGATCTGTTACCAGTTTAGAACAGTGGTACATAAGGGGTAAAGTACTTTACATCCTAAAACTGTGTATAACTTGCCAGATCAGCGTATCTGTTGTGTAGTACTACTATACTAGTATCATACTGCTAGTGGTTATTCTTCTAATTAACAGGGGTAGCTGTGCAGATAGCCGCCAAATTGTACGACACGACCACCCTGCCCTATCAGGACCTTTTATCGATACAACTACTCTAGTTTGGTGATGTATTCAGCCCAGTCGTGCTTATCAATATTGCTAACTGATTGTATGAAGACCAGTACGTCACCCTTATGGAAAATGACTGTCTGTGGGCCCTTCACTGAGGTACCGAGGTATGCCGTTGGTGTAGAGGTGCTGATGACATCTGTCGCACTGAAACCTTCGGCGAGCTTCTTGGTGGCATCATCGGGATCTTTCTTGAATGATTCTGGTAGTGGCTGCTGACTGACAGTCACAGCTACACCACCAACCGTATCGGTAAAGCTCACCACTTTGCGCTGCGCATTATATGCAACCTTCTTGTCTGCGGCGCCACTTGGCAATATGTATTTATAGTCTGGTGTCTGGCTTACTTCGCCAAGTACTCCTGTGGTGCCTTTGGGATGATGTGCCGTAAGTGTGAGCGCTATACCCCCCGCAATCAGTACCGCACAGGATACGCCCGCAATCAGCATAACTCGCTTCGTACGTAGCCTGCTCAAGAAAGCTTGCAGACGTAGTCTGGAGACTAATCGCCTGAGATCAACCTTCGGAACAGTGATATTGATGGCAACTGTTTTCTGTTGCGCTTTGGTGTCCGTAGATGCTCTGGCCTTAACAGGCTCAGATACCGTGCGAGAAGCCGGCGTATGCACACGTGGACGGACTACAGGCTCGATTGGGTCATCACTCAACCAATCAGCCCATTCCTTTTTCTGCCCGCCCCTAAAGCGGCTTGTGTCTATCCCCATAATTACCCTTATTGTATCAGACGGTCTACTGTTGCACCGACGGATGGCGGATCAGGGGTTGATATTTGACTTCGGGGCGGCTGTATTGCAGAAGCGCCCAGAGAGCAAGAAGTGTTGAGTGATCATCACTTTTCTTACTACCTGCCACTGCCGACCAGCTGCCATCTGGCATTTGTTCTTGAATAATCTGATCAATCCACTCACTTTTTATTAGGTCTCGATGGCCCGTTAACTGCAAGAATGCAATCGCTTCGTAACGCAGATCAGCGATAGTTGTCGGATCCTTAACTATGTTTACCATCCCAGTAGTAATTTGTGCAGATAGTATATCCGCTGTCGTAGGGAGGGCGCAGCCATTATCTTTCATGAAGAACAGTGCTAACGCATCATGTGTAAGATAATATTTCCCTGCTTGGTATTCTTCTTCCACAATTTGCCAAAAATTAGGAGGTAGCGGGAGATTATCACAATTTGCAGCGTAGATATTCGTGAAAGAAATACTTTCCGGATTATCTTTTGGGGCAACCTTTATGACATTATCCGGATAGGCAATGCGAGCCAGGTAATTTAGTTCGCTCGGGTAACTAGGGCCACTGGCTGGTATGGTCATAGGAGTTTTTGATACTCCCAATTCTGGCTGCAGTCCGTAGCTACGTTGTAGGTAATCAAATAACAAGCGTTGGAAGGCTTGCGCAGAAGTTATCATGTGCACCTCATAAAGCGCTGCTTTTCGAATTGCCTTCTCAGCTGGGCTGAGGTTATTTATCTTGTCTTGTTGGGTTTTCAGGGCTCTTACGCGCTTATCATGTTCAATTTTGTTGTGAATGAATCCGGCACCAACCAACAAGAAATAAGCTACTAAGACACAGCAACTGACCAACACGATGTTTTTGCGACTAAAGAAGGGTGTTACTCGCTTCATATTGCTACGGCTGCGTATTGAGTGGCTGTTGAATACCTTCGATGAACGTCTTTCCATGAATCAATCGTTTACCTGGATTACTATTGAAGAACAGTGTTAGGTTGTCGAGTGTCGGGCCCCTGGTAATATCATCCGGGTAACCATACGTTTGAGAGGCATCAATACTAATATCCATAAAGAAGTAGCGGCCGCAGCCAATGTTAGTACCTGAGCTGTCTTTCACGGTATAGATTGCTGGCGTACCAAGGGTTACATCACCGTAATTTGTCTCTTGGCCATAAGCTGTCATCACCGTGCCGCCACATGGCTGGGTTGTGTTGGTTGGGTCATTCATTGAACGATAGCGGAATTGCCAGCGTGCGCCAATAGAGTTGTCGAGCCCGTTCATGAGCCACTTGGTCGGGAACACATCGTTACCGGCATCGACTTGCCGTGAATAGTTAGCGATTTGCGGCTGTGATAGTAATGCTGTTTGGGTTACCCGAGAAGCAGAGGCATATGCGATGCCATTACTGCCCGTAGCAATAATGGAAACATCCTCTAGGGCAAAGCTATCATTTGCCTCACCGCCCTGCATGAACCAACCGAACCTTGTAGCAGTAGTCTGCGCACCGGCAGGAATAGTCACGACATAGGGTTTCATTGGGTCCTGCTGGCCAAAATTATAATTCCCACCTATGGTAGTCCAGTTTGTTGGCGGGCTTCCGCATGTTGCAGTACAGTACCGTAAAGTTACATTATCCGGATTAAAGTCGAGGAGTGGACCTTCACCCTTAAAACACGTGCCAGTGTCAGCAAGTGGAATGTATAACTTGAAGAGCACGGTCCCGCCGCCAGAAACGTCCACCGATTTTGTTGCAGCATAGTTTGTGCCTGTATTAGTGCTGAAGGTATTACTAATTGACGTTGATTGGCAGTTTGTATTTGCAGCAAATCCACTCGTGGAACTCCACTGGCTCGCATCATAGTTTGGGTCGAAGTCATCCTGCATCACGATTCCCTGACAACCACCCCCAACCATATAGGCCTTCCCCTGGTACAAGCTTACTGCGGCTCCATAACGTCCACCATCAAAATTACGATTGGTCTGATACCATTCACCAACACCAGTCGGGTTATTGCCCGATGCAATGGTTGTGTTGGCACTAATTGGCGCAATCAGTGTTCTGGCCGAACAGTCGTTTAATGATGATCGTCCTCCAAATATGTACATATAGCCGTTTGAGGCAAATCCATCAGCTTGTCTGATAGGAGATGGCAAGTTGGTACTGTACTTCCAACTACCTACTTCGCCCGTACTAGAAATCTGTGCAAACTGCACATCACTTAGGTAGTTCGTACCGTCAAAACCACCAATAATATAGAGGTTATTCGCATAGGCGATTGCAGTATGTCCACTACGTGCGATGTTGAATGATGTCATACCGCTCGATGTCCAGTTTGCGGTAATGTTCCCACCTCCGGATAAATCTGGGCTAGCAAATATAGTCGATTGGACTGTTGGCGTTCCACCTGTAGCCCCACCTGTAACATAGATTCGATTATTCCATACTACAGAACTAAACTGCGTTCGGGCCTGTGCGCCACTACCCGTATCTCCAATACCCTTTGTCGCCTGTGTGCCCGACCATGTTGGATTGCCCGACGAAATGCCGGTCGTATAGTAAACAGTTCCGACAGACGTCGTGTCTGCACCAGTCTGACCGCCCAAGTAGTACAGGGTCCCCCCTACGACCTCCAGTTGGCCCCAGGCCAAAGCCGTTGGGAGTGCCCCACCAGAATTCCATACCCCTACAACACCATTAGCGTCAATTGGAGCATATGTAACACTTGCTGTGGCACCCGTACAGTCTGTAGCGGTATTGCAGCCACCCGCAACATACAGATAGCCGTTGTAAATTGCAGAGGCTGCACCAATACGATTGGTGTCTGTTGTGTACAAGTTTGCCGAGGTACTGTACTGTGCCGGCGCTCCACTGTCATTGTTATACACCTGGAATGTTTGTACGGTGTTATCTAGACCAGTACTTGCACAGTTTGGAACCGAACCAGTATTACAACCGCCAATCACATAAGCATATGAGTTTGATACCGCCAATCCTAGTCCCCAACGTTGATTAATCGTCACAATCGAGGTCGAAAATGCACCAATACTGCCATCACTGACGTTAATCTTGGCAAACTGAATATCTTTGAGCGTTGTAGCAACACCGGTGTTGTATCCGCCCACAACGTAGAGATAGCCGTTATAGCCAAAGGCCGCACCCCGACTACGCCCAATCGTTGTTTGGTTGCCTGATTCTATCCATGCGCTTCCGCTGACGGCGACAATATTGTTGCTGTTATCAAATTTGGCATATCGTATGGTCTTGAGATCCGAAGTTCCTGGCGCTGAACCACCAACCAAGTAAACATAGTTCGCATACACTGCACCGGCATGTATACCCAACCCTGCACCACTCGCTCCTGTAACCGTACCAATACTTTGCTGGCCTGTCGTAGTGCAGGGATTATGACCACTTGAACCAAGTTGACCATTATCGGTGTCGATACTACCGTCGGTAAGTATGTTGCACTTGTACACATTAGGAGTAAATGTAGTACAAGTCGTGTTGGTACAGCCACCAAATATATAGAGATTACCCGGGACCGTGCCTGCACTAGCGGGGTTAGCACGCGCATACGCATAGGTATACGACACGCTCGTCAGGCCGAGACTAAAGTTCAAGGCAGCCGGTGACATCTTTTGTTTAGCCCAGGCACCGACCCAGCTACCGTCGGCGTTTGCTTGGTTTCTATAAACCGTATCTGACAGCCCCCCGTTATCCTGTCCTCCAATTATATAGACATATCCACCAAATACTGCCGAGGCCGCCGCACCAACTCCATTGGTTGTATTGATCTGATTTGTATTGTCAACACACCAGGCACCATTTGTACCTCCCGCACAGGTTGGTGGACTTTTGAGGCGTCCATTACTATCTATAGCGGCGTAGGAGGTATTACCACTCATGGCATTACACTGATAGGTTGTGCAGCCGCCCATTACGTATATGAACCCATTTAGAATTGCAGTAGAGACGAGCATCTGCCCGCCTTGACCAGACCCAGTACCACCATTTGGCAAATTGCAATCATAGGGTGAAGGGTCTGTGCAATTACCAGTCGTGTATGGCGTTGAAACACTCACCGTAGAGGCATCACCGTCTTGGTTGATCGTGCCGTACTGGACACCGACATGCGTGGCATAACAATCCCCTGTACTTGCATCCTGTTGAGAGCAACCACCAAAGCGATACAAATTATTTTGCCAGGCTACAAATGACGACCCAAATCGCTGATTACGCAGCCCAGCCATCGTATTCCAGACGTCCAGTGATCCGTCAGAGTTAATACTCGCTAGCTGCACATCACTGGCAATTGCAGTACAGTAGCCACTCGCATTAATTGTAGTACACCCTCCAGCGAGGTATATATATCCGCCCCATATACCTGACATCACCCCGCCCTGCGAAGAACGAGCGGTGTTAAAAGTACTCACCCCATCAGCCGCAGCGGTCTGCCACGAGTTCATAGTCCCGTCACTATTGAGGTGGCTATACTGGACCAAATTCAACATCGATGAGCCTGTGTAACCACCCAATATGTAGAGGTAGCCGTTGTAAGTCTGCACAGTCGAACCATATCGCGCACTCGAAAGCACCGGCCCATTAGACCAACTGCCGAGTGTACCATTTGGCAGTATATTTGCTATCTGTACAGCCGTGGTCGCACCCGTAGTGTTGTTGGCTGCGTCAGTATCACCACCCAGGACATACATTCTGCCGTTAGAAGCAGTCGCCGAGAAATAAGCCTTGGCTGTGCCACCACTCAAGCCTGAATCTTTATACCAATATACCCAGTCTGCCTGGTCTGGATCTGTTGGATGCCACAGGCTGGGTTCACCATTGGCACCAAGCTTGGCGATATATACCGTACTCTTGAGATATGTTCCATCGGAACCACCCATTACATACAAATACCCGTTGTAGGCGACCATCGACATACCTACAAGCCCAGCACTGTTACTTGTACTTGGTGAAACAGTTGGCAAATCATAAGCGCTGTCAGTACACCAACCAGAACAGGCGGCAGCGTTACTACCTGGAGCTGGACTATCAATTGCACCGCTTGAACTATTGAAGTGAGCCCATTGCACCGAAGAATTAGTGGTCGTTGATGCCGCGGCTCCCGCTATTGAGAAACTAATTCCTCCGTAAGTTGTAGTCGCCACACCTGATATAGCCTGCGCTCCCGTGGCAGCGCCCGATAACGGAGGTGAATCCAATGTCGATAGCGTGTATGCCGCCAAGCTGCCTGCTACACCACCGCTATTTGCACTTGATACATCCGTGTAATTTGCAGGAGAATAGCCACTTAGTGGTGGTGCGAGCGCAAACCCTGCAGCACTCAAAATCAATGTGCCCTGCTGGGTTGGTGTGACCGATGGATAGGTTGGTATTCCGCTTGCGGTTCCAACTGTCGAAGGATCTGTGGCAAGTGATGCTGCATCGTAATTTGTGATACGTAGTATCACACCAGCGTTTTGCTGTGATACAGCTGATGTTCCAAATGTATATTGAGACGCTTCATTACCACCACTTATATTGGCTCCTATCTTGTAGAAAGCAGCTATTTTGCTTCCCGTGCCAGTATTTTTGATCAGAGTCCATCCGGCGGGTGCCGTAATTGTGGTGCCCGAAGTTGCCACAAACGCCACATACAAATCACCGGCCGGTCGAGTGGTGGGCATGTTCATAACGAAGTTAACGGTAAGCGCGCTTTGGGTCGTCACATTTTGACCTGCAATACGCGGCATGACTTTACTTGTCTTGCCGCCCGCGCGATATACGTAACCACCTGCTGCTGCTGTGCCTTGATCGTATACCGAGCTGTTCATGTCTGTTGTATCCGTCCAGGCGTTGATACGAGCACCAGTGGTCGAGCCTTTTTGGAATTGTTCGGTAGCAACATCAAAGGCGACGTTACTTTCGTTATTACCATTCATCAATTGTGCCGCCGATTCGATGTAAACACTCGGGTCGATAGTCAATGGATAACTTGCGGCTTTCAAATTCTCGACCACAATGGTCAGCTTGCTGCCCTGCAGATCAAATCGTGCACCAACAGTGGATTGTTTCTTGTCTGTTTCTTTGACGATTGGTGCAGGAATACCAAATAGAAACTTGGTTTTGGGCGCAGCATCTTTGGCTTTTTGCAGCAATTGCGCATCTTTGTCGGATCCAGTTGCAACATTGCCGTAGAGTGGCAAAGCCGAGCCATAGACGCCTATTGAGCCGTCTTTTTCAAGCTTAGCAGTCAAACCGTCTTTGAGCCCAAGCTCATATTCGAAACTCATTTTATCTTTATCTGCGGTCTGTAGCACAATATCCTCTTTTACAGAGGCAATTTGGGCGGTATATACCAAGAATCCGTCTGTTTTACCTAGTGGATATACCATCTGGTTTTGGTCTTTCTTGCCATTTCCAACATCAAATTTTGGCGTCAAAGAGAAATCAACACTATTTGTCGGATCAGTAACCGTGATGCCCTTACTTGGGTTTGTTGCAAACGTAGCCGAGAAACGTGGATCTCCATTGCCGGCCTTTTTAAGATCAGACGCGGCAGCGGCGCTCGGCGAGTAACCCTCGTTATAGGCATACGCCATGTCCTTGGCCTTGTACTGCAACATACCTGCGAGATGGGTGTTGGGATGTGGTATCAAGGTTCGGCTTTGCGCACTCAGCTCATATGATTTGGTATTCAGAAAGGGTTGCATCACACCAGCAACGGTCGAAACAATAAACAGCACGAGGGTGACTACTGCGTAGACGCGGTGCCAGATGCTCTTATCAGGCCACTGCGCAAAGCTCGTTTGTTTGAAACGATCCCAAAGCTTCTGCTTTTCATCGGCAGCGACTTTACCAAGTGAGCGAACAAGGTAGTACATTTGATTGGAGGTACGGTCTTTTTTGAGGAGGCGTTTCGCGCGAGGTGGCGCATGTGTGGCAGTCCGTGACGAGGCGTGCGAAACAGGCCGACGTTGCACTCGACTGCCCCTACCCCGAACCTCAGTTGGCTTTATATCGTCCATCGCTGTTTGTATATATCCCCGAAACCCCTGCTTCACCAGAATTTCTTATGCTTTAAGTGTACCCTCCCTGCCCCTGTTTTCAAAGAGGTTTTAAACAGCAAAATATAATCTGAGAATTCCCTGGAAAAAGTATCATTTTCGTTAAGTGTGCGGATCTTTGAGCTTCGCACTTGAGACTCAGATTCAATTTCTTCTTGAGAAACGGACCGAGGCGTACTTCAGTACGGTGCCCCGAGCATCACAAAAGAAAATCTTGCATGGTGCCAAGAAGCCTAAGCGGGTCGCGAGCTCCGCTCATGAGCAGGCTTAGGCTGGTGCAGTGCGCAAAGAAAAAAGAGAGGTGGGATAGACCTCTCTTTTTTCAAACTAGGCGTGCGCAATTTGCGAGATGTGTGGCACAAGTTGTGTTTGTTTTTGTTAGCTACGAGAGTGTCAAGAACTCGGAGCTAAAAGTGGTTTTTGTTTTCCTGATTTGACTCAGTTATACCCGTTTCGTAGGGACGTACGATCCAGAACCACGCACCATTGTGCACGCCATTGTATCTGTTATTTAGTGTTTTAGTTGACTACATTATGTGTTCAACCTCCTTCCATATTAGTAAGCTCACACATAGGGAAATTGAACGAAAGTTGGATGGGTTTGATCTTTGGAATTTTGCGGTTGGTGGTTAGATATTTCATGGTCATGGTTCCTAATTATTGTTGTATACAAAGTCGAGGTTTTCGACGTAAATGTTGGCACTACTCTTGGACTTCATATCGATCTTGAAGACGATGTTATCACCGCCGGCAAAGCCACAGGTCGTTTCGTCAGCGGAATCATATGTCTGTTGTTGCCAAAGACCGGTTGTGGTGTTGATCAACTGGTCTGATGATCCACAGGTTGTGATGCCCGCTGCGTTCTTTTTGAACACATGCAGCGTGGCTTTGGCATTTGAGGTGTTGTCGGTCAGCGCTGTGAGCTTGATAGTGTTACTGTCATTGAAGTTCTTGAAGGTAGTTGGTAGTTTGTATACAACGTAGATGCTATAGACCTGCTCAGTTGCCTGTGGTGAAGTCCAATGGTAGTAGTTGCGTGCTTCATGATTTGCGCAGAGCGTACCAACCACCAGGGTACCTACTTCGCTCGAGCAGAACTCTGATGTCATAACACCGATACCTGGTGTCTGCGCACCGGCGCCAAGTACGTTACCTGGGCCACCCAGTACTGCACCGGCATACTCAGGTGTCAGCGTGACGATGTTATCAGGTGACGAACCACAAGCACCCCAACCGTCAGCTTCGTAACACTGGATGCGACCGGTGGTGGTGTCGTAATACATTGAGCCAAGGTATGAGTCATTGTTGGCTGCAATTGGCGGGCCGCTACTGCGGTCAAGTGTCAGGAGAGTCGTTGGACCGCCAAGATTACCACCACCGATTTGGACGTTATTTGAGTTATTGTTATTCAAGTTCACGTTCAAACCATCGACGTAGAAGACTGTTGCGCTGCCACCAGTCTGTGTGATGCGGAGCTGTGCGGTAGTAACAGTGGTAGCAGTTGTCGTGAAGTAACAGCTAACGAGT
Source organism: uncultured Candidatus Saccharibacteria bacterium (assembly GCA_964474995.1). Taxonomy (GTDB): domain Bacteria; phylum Patescibacteriota; class Saccharimonadia; order Saccharimonadales; family JALRHH01; genus CAYYUY01. Next base: position 6,726 of record CAYYUY010000004.1, on the reverse strand, counting down.
GTCCATGATGAAGCAGCGACAGTCTGGGTGCTGTAGTCCTTACAAGGGACAAGCGTGCTGCCATTATCTGGTGAGTAGTTCACGCCGAGTGTTGCACCATTGGTGCCGTCGCCTCTTGCATAGAATGAAACACGGTACTGCGCCGTTGAAGTACTTGGGGTAATGTTATTACTAAGATTGTTGTACACACCGCGACCCGCAGTTCCTGAAGTGGTGACTGCAACTGAGCCAGCTGTGTCGTAAAGAACTGTCGTAGACTGAGCGACTGAGCCACCTATGGCGACCCAGTTGTTGATACCACCACCGATGTTTGCTGCACTATCAGCAACACCATCGGCCGCAAGGTTGGTGTTGGCATTGACGTTAACACTCAAGTTATCGATGTAGAAGATGCGTGATACAGCATCACTCTGACGGATAAAGATAGCATTGCTACTAGTGATACCTGATGATGGGGCCGTAAACGTACAACTGATTCGGCTCTGGATAGATTCAGTTGCGGTCTTGGCGGTCGCACAGACCGTTGTACCAGTGTTGGTACCATCCTTTGAGTAGACAACATCGAGGGTCTTGAAGTTGGTGTTTGCCTTGATGGTAAATGAAACGGTGTAGGTAAGGTTCGGCGTTAGAGCTGTGTTAGTACCGTTTACGGCGATCTGGTCAGCAGCACCCTGATTGGCGCTTGCACCATTTGCTGTAACCTTCACGCCAGCAATACCGGTAGCAAACTCACCAGCAGTTGTGGTTCGGGCGACTGTTGCCAGCGTACCGCCATTTGGTGAAGCGGTCCAGTTACCAGTGAAGCTGACAGATTCCGCACCACCATTGGATGCATACTCTGTAGCGTTGTTGTTGACGCTCAAGATGTTGCTACCAACTGATGTCTGCACTTCGAGCAAACCACCGGTGATTGCCGTTGTTGCGTTGTTGCGGATTGTGAAGCCGTCTGCAGCGCCACCCGGGGCGTTGAGCACGAGCTCAGCGCCACCAGCAGAAGTCAGCGTGTTGTTGTAGGCAGCCTGAAGGTCGGTTGAGCTCGATGCACCAGCAGCTGTCCAACCGTTACCATTCCAGATGAGGGTTGCAGAAGTGTTTGGCTTGAGTGCGATAGTGATTGAGCTACCACCGAGTAAGATACCAAAGTCATTGGTCGAACCAACGTTGCTGATGTAGAGCAAACGACCAACCACCTGGTTTGTCGCAGCCGGTACTGGGATGGTGACAATTACACCAGGGGCGCTTGCGGCCACTGGGATCGTGCTATAAGCATCTACCAAGCCACTGGTCAGGCTACCGCTAACCGCAAAGTTTTGTGTGCTACCTACTGATGAAAATGCGGCTGGTGAAATATTTACCAACCCAAGTACACCAGTACCAGTCCCTGCCCCACCAGAGATGGTGACTGAACCACCGTTTGCATTGCCTGTACCTGCAGCCGCACCACCTTGGAGTGTCAATGTGCCACCAGTGAACGCGCTTGCACCAGCACCCGCGGCACCGGCCGTAACGGTCAGACCAGTACCAGCCGCGTTGGTAGTACGAGTTAATGCGTTAATGGTACGAGCGGATGCACTTTCACCAAAGGTCAGGTCAGCCGTTGGTGTGGCAGCACCAATGTTGATGCCTACATTGCCGTTCAGACGACTTACCTGCGTGACAGTCAAGGCGCCATTAACAGTCGTTGTGACGCCAGCCTTTGAGATGCTCACACCAGTAGCATTAGAGGTACCAAGATTAAGTGTTGATGCGGCATCAAGTGTCAAAGCACCTGAACTCGTAGACCATGTGGCAGCAGCATTGCTGGTAAGCGTTAGAGCTGTTGCAGCACCACTCGCTACGGTCAACGCACCGTTTGCAGTCAAGTTGACACTGGTACCAAGAGAAACAGTCCCGCTACCGGCTTGCAGAGTGAGATTGCCAGCGGTTGTTGACCATGTGGCGGCGACAGTAGACGTGAGCGTGAGCGCGCCAGTACCCTGGCTCTTGAGGGTAATAGCTTGATTGTTACTGCCCTGAAGCGTATATGCACCGCCGTTACCGAATGTCTGCGTGCCACCGGAGCCACCAATATTAAGCACAGTAGCCGCACCAAATGCATTTACGGTAGTAGCGACAGTATTGAATAAGTTCTGGGTAGTTGCGTTACCAACTATGGTTGCCGCATTCATATTAATAGTAGCTGCGTTTTGGATAGTGGTTGTGCCAGCGACCGTGGAACCAACGGTAACATTGGTAGTTGAACTAGCCGTAGCGTTATTACCAACATATACGTTCTGCGCGACGGCACCGGTCGTGTTACCAATCTGGATGGTGTTAGCTACACCGTTATTGCCCAGGCTCAAACCATTTGTACCGGCATTGATCGTGGTCTGACTGGTACCGCTAGCTGAACCAACGTTGACAGTCTGTGCGGCAGCACCAGTACCAATGTTGACGCTACGGGCGGCTGCCGTGTTGCCAATGTTGATCGTACCGGTGTTGCCATTAATGTTGACTGCAGTTGCAGTGCCCGAGGTGCCCTGATTACCGATGTTGATAGTTGGTGAATTGGCAGTACCGATTGAGATAGTGCCCACTGTTGCGCCAGTACCTGCGTCAATTGTCAGATTACCAGAAATACCAGTGGCATTACCTGACTTCAGGACAACATTACCACTGTTAGATGTAGTGCCGGTGACGTCACCAGACTTGATAGTCAGGACCGCTGAGTTAGTTGAGGCGGCTGTTTCGTTACGAGTACCAATTTTGGCATTTGTAGTGTCGACGTTGAAGATTGAAGCACCGCTACTATCCTGTACCTGGAAGGCAGTTGTAGAGTTTGTAGAGTTCTTCCAAAGTACCGCACCGGTATTACCGACACTACCAACAAGCGCACCGGCACCATCCTTGAAGTCAAGAATGTCGGCGGTACCACTGCTGGCGGCCTGGAGTACGCCCGTCACCGTACCAGCAGTTGTGGCGGTGACGTTGAAGTTACCTAGCTGACCAGTAGTGGAGTTGATAATAACGTTATTGTTCGCAAAGGCGATGATGGTTGCACCAATGGTATACGAGCTAGCACTCGAGGTTTGCGTGGCAGTTGGTGCTGTAGGAACGCCGCTTGTTGAACTCGTGCTGTAGACAACCGCACCCCCTGTAGTTGCGCGGAAGGTTGCACTTGAGGCAGTTACTGGAGCACCACCAGCGAAAGCATATCCAGCATAAAGTTCACTGTTACTCTGCGGCAACAGGCTTGGCATATTTATAGTGGCGCTGGCAGCGTTAAACTGCGTAGAGCTGGTGTCGACACTCCAAGTACCATAGGCACTATTCATAGTATATTCATCAACTGCCAAATCAGTGGTGCCAGCACTACCAGAGAATGTAATAGTAACCGTGCTAGCACCAGTGCTCGTTACGACACCGCGCCACAATTCGACTGATTTCAGTGAGCCAGTACCACTGTGGCCAGATGTAATTGGCTGCCAGCTCGTGACACCACCGCCAGAAATACTGACGATATTTTGGTTGTTCTGCAAACCTGCAGAGAGTACAAGTAGGTTGCCTGGGCCAGTTGGAGATACATTAATAGTAGTGATGTTGGCACCATTGTTGGACCAGCCCGCACCCACGTGCGAAACTGGAGCGTTAGATACTTGCTGGAAACAAGAGGTAAACACCAGCTGGTTGGCGTTGGTGTTAGCAGTTGCCAAACATAGGCCAGTTGTTGGAGTTGACTGTGGAAGTGCCAAGGTGTAGCTCGCGCCTACGTTGGTTGGTGCTGTAAGCGTGATGCTATTACTATCGCCACTTGTCTTAAATACAAGTTGGCCAGAAAGCACATTTGAAGTTCCTAATATAACCTGTCCATTTGTGGTGTCCGCGGTAAGCACATTCGCCGTGCCTGCTGCGTTCTGAATTTGGAAGGCGGCAGTTGAATTGGTAGTTGGCTTTATAAGAACACCAGTGTTACTTGCACCGCCAGGAGTAAGGGTAAGATTGTTGGCGCCGGTCGATGTCAGGCTGAGCGTGGTGCCACTGACTACAGATACAGTTGAACCGCTTTGTAGTGAAATTGCACCCGCTGCTGCATTACCAATGTTTACGGCACCAGTGCTCGTACCAGTATTGATATTAGTGACAAAGTTAGAGCTGGCGTTCAGATCAATATTGCCGCCAGTGATGGCAGTACCAAGCTGCCCGGTCAAAAGCTGCGTAACTGTTAGGCCACCATTTACAGTTGTAAGGACGCCCGTGCGAGATATAGACAGTGCGCTCGCATTGGCTGCACCAATACTGATTGCGGCTGAGCCGCCAGTGTCGAGTTTGAGTGTTGTCGCACCAGCCGTCGTAATATCTGCGGTTTGGCCGCCAGCAAATGTGGCGACACCAGCAGTAGAAAGATCAAAGTTAGTACCGTCCAGTTGTAATGTGCCACCGTTTTGGCCGACACGTAGCGTCTGACCACTCGTCTTGCCGATAACAATTGATGTGGCCGTACCGGTACCAATGTTGAACGCAGTGGCTGTCTGAGTATCGATGGAATTGGCAACTTTCAAGTTGCCTGCCGCAGTGAAGCTGGCAACGGTAGTACTGGTCGTACCGTTGTAGCTGTTAAGGTCAAGCAAGTCAGCAGTCTGGCCATTCGTACCTTCGAGCACGCCTGCTACAGAACCAATGGCTGCCGAGCGAGCGTAGAAATTGGCGTTTGTTTGAACGGATGTACCGTTCTGGATGAACGAACCAGCTGTGCCCGTTGCAAAGGCAGTACAAGTTACAGTGTCACCAAGCTGCGTCAGCGCGCTGCCAGCAGCACAAGCAGCTGGGTAGTTATTGAGTGCGGCCCAGTCGACAGTACCGGAGCTACTGATAGTCAAGTTATCGGCGACGTAGGCATCGGCAATTGCCGTACCCTGCCAAGTACCGGCGGTGATGGTGCCAACGGTAGCCAGAGCAGTTGAGCCGGTCAGGCCGTTGTAGGCACCAGAGATACGAGCACTACCTACCGTACCTGCGTTAAGATTGCTTGCGTCTCGGAAGAAGGCAGCGTCCTGGCCGACGGCACCGAGGTAGTTAGCGTTAAGGTTACTGACAAGTGTTGTTGACGTGACCATCAGTGGCGCAGTACCGGTGGCGACTGTTGAGATAAGCTGCGTACCAGTAACAGTGCTTGCGCTACTGATAGTGCCTGAGCCACTTGTAGAGATATTACCGCTCGTGGCAATAGCACCACTCCAGTTTATCGATCCGACCGTCAGAGCCCCGGTGCCCGTGATGGCTGTGGCGACCGCATCGTTAGTGTCGACAAGTGGAGCATCCTTGCCGTCCAAGCGGCCAAACTCTGTCGCGTCGATAGTCACACCGTCGATCACGAATGTAGAGGTATTGTTGCCGGTAACGGTCAGTGTTCCCGTGCTATTGCCAAGTCCCAGTGTGTTGCCAGCAGTTGTCGCGATGGTTGTGTTGCCAACAATTGTCGCACCACCGTTTGCTGTAAATGCTTGGGTCACCGTCAACGCACCGTTTACGGTCGCAGTCACGCCAGTGCTGCCGATCGAGATTGCATTGGCAGTAGCAGTACCGATACTCAACGTACCAGCCGTACGAGTATCGACAGATGAGGCAACTTGCAGGTTGCCGCCAGCAGTGACGGCACCAAGTACGGTACCACCTGTTGCCTGGAATTGCAGAAGGTCAACTGTTTGCCCACCTGCAGCACCACGCAAAATACCCGCAACCGTACCGTCAGTACCTGTGCCGGCATCATTCTTGGCTTGAATGTTGAAGTTCGAAGCGAGCTGCAACGCCGTATCGTTGTGGATGTAATACGCCGACCCAGTTGCCGCCGGACAGTTACTCGTGCCACCGTTGTATACACAAATTGTTCCCGGGCTGGCAGTCGTAGCCAGTGATGTGTCCGGGAACAAGAACTTACGATCTGCCGTCAAGGTGCTGAAATCAACAGTACCGGTGAAGCTACCGGTATTTTTCTCAAGTGTGAGGGCTTTGGCTGCCTGGGTTGCCGCAAAGGCATACGGCACAGCTGTCAGCTGAATTCGTGGTGTCATCTCGCCGTCCCAGGTTGGTGAGCCAGCATTTCCACCGATGTTCATCGTCAGCCAGTGCTGCTGGGTCCAGTCAATCGATCCTGGGAACGCTGTCACATCACCAAGGTGAACACTGAGGTAACCAGCTTTGACTGGAACCAAATTACCGGTAGTACGAGTCTCAGTCCATTCAGCTGTCCCACCGGTAGCAACGTTATAGAGCTTGAACTCGACGTGGTAATTACCGTCAGCTGCAACCGCACCACTGGCGTTCAGTAGTCGTGCCTGGAAGTTTAAGCTGTCTGGAGCAGCCGCATATGCGTGCTGCGGGTTCGCACGCGTAATAGATATACCAGCAATAACAGAGGTCATAGCAACCAAGGTCAAAAATGCAGAAAACACCCTCTTACTCTTGTGAGCTAGGGTGCGCGAAAACAGTACACGACTTGTTGTTGGTTTTGACACTTTGTTTGGTTGTTTTGGTATTGGTTTACTTCGAAACGTTTTTGGTGATTCTGATTATCCCTAACAGAATCTTTTTGCTAGCCGTATCCCTCGTCTAGCTTGTTTCTTGTTTTTGCCAATGTTTGTTTATTTGTCCCAGGAGCCACTTGTGAGGGGAATGAAACCTATGCGCTAATTATCCCCTGTTAAACAGATTAGGACAAGCATAATGAAGTACTTTTTTGCATGTCACAGT
>CAYYUY010000003.1:0-91160 GCA_964474995.1 uncultured Candidatus Saccharibacteria bacterium | reverse complement strand
TCCTGAGTGACCTGAAGTTTCATGCTTCTCTCCTATTATTTATATATGTAGTAGTAGTTATAGTAAGGGCTGTGTACAACGGGGATAACTGTAATTTAACAGAGGTAATATAACTTTTTAAGCTGGTTATAACCTGAACACATTTAGTGTACAAAGTCGGGATACTATGGACAGTTGTACCCATAGTATTTTGGATAACGTTCATTTGTGTAAAACCCGGGTTTTTGTGCACAGACAAACCCCACGTACTAGCCACAAGTTGTGCGCATACTTTCCCACAGGTTTCTGGCAGTCGAGCAAAGACACTGCTAACGAATAAGGGCGTGTTGAAGCTTAAAGCGATTGGATTATGCATACAAACGCTCCTTGATTTCGCTGACCGCAGCACGAATATCGGAGTCAAAATTGACCTCTTTCTCGATTTTTTCGACTGAGTGAATGGCAGTGGTGTGGTCTTTGCGGCCAAGTTCACGTGCAATCTTTGGGAAGCTTAGGTGCAGTTCGCTGCGCAGGATGTACATAGCGACCTGACGGGGAACAACGATATCTTTGTCCCGTTTTGGTCCAAGGATGTCTTCGAGTGGAATCTGGAAGTACTTGGCTGTACGTTCAATGATCTGTTTGGCGCTAATGTGCTTCGGTCGAGTTTTTGACGCACCAAGCAGAGCTTGGGCAATCGCAACATCAGGTACAAGATTTCGCATTTCACAAAAGGCGAGTAACTGATTGAGCACGCCTTCGAGTTCACGGATATTAGACTGGATCAGGTTGGATAGGTATTCAACCACTGGTGGTGGAAGTGTCACCCCATGTGTACTAGCCTTGGTCTGGATGATTGCACAACGTGTTTCAAAATCAGGGATTTGCATATCAATCGACATGCCCCACGCAAAACGACTCCGGAGACGTTCCTCAAGTGTTGGGATGTCCTTTGGCGGCTTATCACTACTGATGATGATCTGTTTGTTGGCTTGGTGGAGGGCGTTAAAGGTGTGAAAGAACTCTTCTTGGGTCTTTTCTTTGCCTGCAATGAACTGAATATCATCGATGATGAGCACATCAGCACCTCTGTAATAACCAGCGAAGTCAGTGTTTTTCTTGTAGCGAATGGCATCAAGGAATTCTTGCACGAACTGCTCGGTCGATACGTACACGACGTGCGCCCCAGGGTTGTTGCTCATAACCGCGTTGCCGACGGCCTGCATCAAGTGCGTCTTGCCAATACCAACCCCGCCGTACAAAAACAGCGGGTTGTATTTGGTGCCAGGACTGGTCGAAATTGCTTGGCAAGCTGCGTGGGCTAGTTCGTTGCCAGAACCAACGATGAAATTATCGAAGGTGTACCGTTCGTTCAACCCTTGGCGGTATGTATGAGTTAGTGTCGAAGTTACTGGTGATCGACCGCTGCCGAGTGTTTCGGTGGTAGTGGCGGTAGTACTCTGAGCGGTTAAGGGCTGAGACAAGATAGATTCTTCTTCGTTTTTCTTTGGAAGGCTGATGGCTGAGTAGATCTTATATTCGATACGTTCTGGTGACACACCGTTTTTTTCAACAGTGTCACTTACGAGCTGGTTGAACTTGCGTTCTAGTTGCTGCTTTATAAAGACATTCGGAACACCAACAACCAGAACACCATCTTTGTAGCGAAGCAGGCGAGTATTTTTGAACCAGGTAATGTAACTTGCACGCGAAACAGTCAGCTCAATTTCACCTAAAACCGTCTGCCACAAGTTATCTTGCATCCCTCATCCTTCACTTTCTAGTGCGTTACTACCTAATATAGCAATAAACAGGTACTTTTCCACAAGCAATTCTGCAAAAATCTCAAAAAAGTGTCATTTTGTGAAATTGGGACTTGGCTTGTACACATATTCTGCTCCAATCTGTCAGTTCTGTGGACAAAGTTTGGCGATGAGTGGATAACCAAGTCATATTAGTGGGTAAATATTGTCAAAAGCACAAGACTTTGCGCGAAATAACATACTGTCGCCGCCAGCCTGTGTTAAACTTGGACTTCGTACCACCCGACAAGGGTCGACCTCTTGATAAAAAGTCACTTTTAAGGTACTATTTACAAATCACATTTACTAAACGCTAAATTCGAAAGATTGATATGCCAAAACGAACTCACCAGCCAAAGAAGCGCAAGCGCGCACGCGTGCACGGCTTCATGAAGCGCATGGCTACAAAAGCTGGACGCTCTGTTATCCAGCGCCGCCGCAACAAAGGCCGCAAAGAACTATCCGCCTAATATTCACATATTTTAAGTAAAGGAGCCGTCGCCAGAACTCTCTGGTTGACCAAAATAACCCATGATTCGTAAAGCTAACAGGTTTCACGGTCATGGGTCTTTACGTTATGTCTACAATAACGGCCAAATTGTTCGTGGTCCGCTCTGTGCACTCAAATATGTGGAGAACAAGCGCCGCGATGAATATCGGCTGGCAATCGTGGTCAGCAAGAAGGTCAGTAAATCAGCCGTCGTGCGCAATCGTATACGCCGCCGGTTGTACGAGGCCTACCGTCTTGAAACACCAAATATCACTGTCCCGTACGACATTGTCCTAACGGTATTTGCCGATACGATTGCTGCAATTCCGGCAGAGGAACTGACACGTTTAGTACATGCTCAGCTCAAGCAAGCCGGCATCATCGAAAAATAGTCAGTATTAACACCGGTAGAAGCGTGCTATTATAGTAGCAATTGTTAGGAGAGTTATGTTCGTAGCGTCTATTTTTCACATTTTAATCATCAAGCCCATCTTCAATCTGTTGGTGCTTATTTACGCGCTACTTCCAGGCCACAACTTCGGTCTGGCGATCATTTTGTTTACCATTCTTGTACGTTTGCTTATGTGGCCACTGGTCAAAAAGCAGCTTCACCAAGCCAAGGCAATGCGCGAGCTCCAGCCTGAGCTAAAGAAGATCAAAGCCAAAACCAAGGGCAACAAACAGCAAGAATCAGTCATGTTAATGGAACTCTACAAAGAGCGCAACATTAGCCCATTCAGCTCTATTGGCACGCTGATTGTGCAGTTCATTATCTTGATTGGTCTCTACGCCGGTCTCAACAAGGTTGTCCACGATCCAAAACAAATTATCGACTTCTCATACACCTGGATTCACCACTTACCATGGCTTCAGACACTTGCCAGTAACGCCGGTCACTTTGACGAAACCCTCCTCGGCTGGGTTGACCTGACCAAACCAGCACTTGCCAGCGGTGGTGGCATCTACTGGCCAGCAATGTTGCTCGTCGCCGGATCAGCAGCAGGGCAGTACTTCCAGAGTGCGCAGCTCATGCCAAGTCCAAAAGACGGTCGTGGCCTCAAAGCAATCCTCAAAGACGCCGGCAGTGGCAAATCAGCCGACCAGTCAGAAGTCAGCGCTGCCATCGGTCGTCAGACCAAGTACCTCATCCCATTCATGATCTTTATCTTTACCGTTAATCTACCATCAGCCCTGAGCTTGTACTGGTTTACTGGTGCAATCGTGGCTTACTTCCAGCAAGGTTACATTCTCAAGCAAGACGAAACCGAGATGGAAAAACTCGCCGACAGTCCTGAAAAGTCAGAAATCATCGAAGGCGAAGTTATCTCAAAGCAATCAACACCACACAAAAAATCCAAGAAATCACCGACCGCAAAGGCAGCTAAAAAGCGGAGGAAATAGCCATGGAAGAATCACTACAGTACGCCAAGAAATATCTCGAAGATATCTTGTCGTTTTTCGGTCTGAACACTGACGTCTACGCGACAACCGAAGACCATGAAGTGATAGAGCTCAATGTGCCCTCAACGCAGCTAAACGGCTTCCTGATAGGCCAGCGTGGCGATACCGTCCGCGCTCTCCAGTACATCGTGAGCAACGCACTCAAAAACAATGGATTTGAAGTATCTCGTGTCAATGTCGACGTAGCTGACTACAAGAAGCAGCAAGCAGAACGTTTGGCCGAGCGAGCCCAAGAATGGATCAAAAAAGTCCAAGAAACAGGTGAAGTAATGCACCTGCAGGCCATGAACGCTGCCGACCGCCGTACAGTACACAAGGTCGTGTCCGAAGCTGGCCTGGCCACAGAGTCAGAAGGCGAGGGTCGCGACCGTCACGTCGTCCTCAAACCCGTCGCTTAGATCTCCATAGAATCAACAAACCGATTACAAATATGACCCCAACAACCACATAGGTTGTTGGTTTTTTATTGGGCCTCTTCCTCGCTTCAACTGAGCTAATATACTTCATGTTATGAATAGTCTCAGAACCAAGAACAGAACTATTCGCTGAGCCACCCGGTATATCAGTATTAGTTGCTCCTTGGATCACAATTGGATTTGGATCTGGTGTGTCTATTTTTTCTGGTTGAATCACAGCAGTCTGTGCGGGTGGTCCGATGTATGCACCCCAAGGATCGGACTCATGAACTGGCAACTCTTTGGTTAGGCCTTGATCTGGCACGGGGACAACAGGCAGTGGCGTTTGGCCGATATCACCATCACATGCATCATCGATTCCGTCCTGGTCAATGTCATGGCCGCTCTGGGCGACGGATGGGCAACTGTCCTGATCGTTCAAGACGCCATCGCCGTCCATGTCTTGTGTACTTGCAGCCACGTAGACAACTTTCTCGAGGTCAATGTCTTCACCTGCAACGTTCTTGGCGTATATATGCATCGTGTGGAACCCGGGTTCAAGGCTCGAAGGTACTGTCACAGAGAAGCTAAGGTCGCCGCTAAGAGTTGTAGTAAATGTACCAAGTTTTGTGGGTGTAGAGTGGGCCCAGACTTCAGCGCTCGTGTTTGGGGCTAGTGGAACATCTGCTCCGGTTGTGCCGTTCCATGACTGGTTGGCGTAAGCGACATCTTCACCCATAGTTGAGGCGAGTATTCTGTATCGTTGCTTGTCATAAGACTTAGGTGCATTTTTTAGGATGCCAAGATTATTATCTGGCAGAGGTTGCGTTATACTTGGCTGCGCCTCGGGCATAGCAACGGTCATATTATTAGTTTTGCTGAGGATGGCTGTCTTCAGTAGATCTTGTCCAAATGCATTTGGGTGATAGCTCTCGTTGCCGATTGGCAGCGGAGCTATATGAAAGAGGCGAGTATCTTTGCCAGCCGTCAGGCCATTAACGGCCACTTCCCAACTGTTTGTTTCGCAGAGTCGATGTCCAACAAGCGCATTAGATGTATCGACATAATAGACACCCGCACGCTTGGCAGCACGTTCAATCATGGTATTCAGGTAGTCGGTGAGATCGTTGGCAAACTGTAGTTCCTCATGGGTCAGGTGGACATTATCTGCACAGTTGCCGTCTGGGTCAGCCACTTGCGGATAGCCAATGGCGTATATACGAGTATTTGGCGCGCTTGCATTCACAAGGTCACCGTACATGTTGGTGAGGCGATCAAATTGCGCATCGATGGACTTGAGCAGATCTACACGCTCCTCATAGTACCCGTAGCACATATCTACACTTACACAGCGCTTGATGATGTCTGCGAACCCGATATCATTGCCAACTGCAGAGACGGTGATGACACTAGGCAACCTGTCTTTAATAAAACTAAGCTGAGGAAGATAGCCTGGCAAGAGGCCTGCTAGAAGTGCTTTTGTATCTCTGTCTTGAAGTTTTTTGTTGTCATGTACCTGGCCCGTATAGCCCGGATTGTCACTGTTAATATCTTTTATCACAGCCCCGGAACACGCAACTGAATCGTACTGGCTTAAAGATAACTTCTCAGCAATAAGGTAAGGGTACGAGCGCTGAGATAGATGACACTTATTCACCACCGTATCTGTCGCCGCCTTGTATTCGTAAGCACCCTCACCGGCTGCAAATGAATCACCCAGCCCAAGATAGTCAAAGCCAGTTATGCTTTGGCCCGCAGCCACTATATTGGTGTGCCCTCTTCTGACAACACCGTTTTTAATGTAGGCGGTGTACAGATCAATGCCATAATCCCCACGAAAACGGAGATTTGAGACCGCAAAGAACCCGGGCACCTTTTGTGCCATAAAAGAATACAGATCTTTTGACTGGCAGCTGACCTTGGTGGTTATGTGCGCCGGGACAGCCCCACAAGTCGCCAGGTCGTATAGTTTGAAGCGGCTGTAGGTATTGGAGGCAACAACAGCGTACCTGCCATCAGGGCTAATTGCAGACTGAAAACCTGGGGCTAGTGCATTGGCGTAGTTTGTGCGGTCACCAAAGGGCAGTACCTCATGAGTTTTTGTGTTTACGCGAATGAACCCGACAGTGTCTGCGTCCGCAATGAACCAGTCTCCATTCGACGAGTAACTCAACGAATCATACGTAATTGATATGGCTTGACCAGACGCATCAGCAATGCGAGTTGCAGGCGTATCGGCGTCAAATGTGTGGCTGACTGTTCCGTCGAGCGCCGCCAAGCTGTGTAGATGACTACCAAGATTATCTAGAAATGCATAGTAAACGCCATATCCCGAGTAGCCAGTGTTGACGAGGGCATCAGCTGAGTGCGGTATTGCAGCTAGTGTCGTCGTACCACCATACTTGCTGGATATTAGCCCGGATACGGTAGTTCCAGGCCTCTGCAGAAACCCTGCTTTGTCATAGGCACCAAACGCAGTATCTATGACACATCCATCACGGGTCTGCTCACTAAGGATCAGATGAGGCCGTGTGATGATTTTTCGCTGCAAACAGTCAATATTACCATTCAAGCTATAGGGCGGAGCATTGCCTGCTGGTAATTCTTGAGAATCACCAAGTATTGGATCACTCGCGAACCAGGGTGAGGCCGCGTTGGTGGCGAACAAAGGAGCGGGTAGGGCACTCAATATAAGCACAGCTGCCAAGAACATCTGAAGTCCAAGCTTTACTCTATTATTAACACCACGAACCACACCGCTTCTCCTAAAACGTATAACTTAACTTATACGCCTCCGGAGATAAAAGTTAAATAGTAAAACTATTATTTGTGACTAGTAGAAGAATTCTTGAGCCACAGGAAATATCTCAGAAATAGTGTCGCGTGAACACCCTAGGTAGATCATGAAATTTTGGGCATGGGTTCTTGGTAGTTGTTGGCCGGGATGGGGGGCCACAGGAAAGTTGTACTGAATCGAGCATTCTATCCCAGATATTTTTTTGTAATTCTGATATGAAGCTTGCTTGCCCCGTGTCGAATCAGAAAAACTTGTAAATAAATCTCCCAAGTCTGTACTTATAGGTCCCTGACCAAGCGACTGAACAGTGTTTACGAGTTTTGTAGCTTGTACTGCATTTTGGTTTTCATAGAGTAGGTACCTCTCAGTGCTACAGCTTAAACGAGGATTGTCGTACACGACACTGGAGTAACCACAAGAGCGTATCGTCTTACTTTGTGTTGGCGCTCCAATCTTGGCAATAATCTGTTGCTGAAGATCAGCGAGACCCTTTTCGGCCTGGGCGAAGTTCTTTTTTTCATTATGAATTGCTATTGGCCGGTATACGCCAAAATATCCAATAGCTGATACTACCAAAAGGGCCCCAACGCCAAGGAGCCCAATCTTTGTTATTTTTCTGAATTGTTCTTTGTTTGGAATCGTCATGAAATTATTGTATCAAACTTGATACAACTACTCATCTAGCCACACTTATTTATAGGCCCAACCCGAAAGGGCTATCTACGCGTTTCTTTTGCGAAGCTCTACTCTGTCAATGAGATTGATACGTCGTTCCATTGAACCTTCTGCAGCGTGTTCGATATTTTTCTCGTCTCTGACGAATTCTAGTACCTTCTCCTGGGTGGATTTGGCATCTGTACGATTAGTTTTGAAGAGGAGATAAAGTTTTTTCATCATGTTTCCTTAAAGTTGTCTATATTATAACCTGCATCTATAATTTTGTCAATTTCGGTCCATTCCGTAACGATTTCGTAGTTACGATCACGTAGCTCCTTTTGTACGACTATATTCATCATAAAGCCCTTATGTGTCTTGAATCGGCTAACCACCGTCCGAATATTGACCGGGATGTTTTTGCAGGCTCTGGTAAAGCCATCGAGGTCAATTCCTCGCTTTGTTTCGGTTTCCCTCGTTTTTGTGTATTCCCAAGCGGTGTTTGCGTTGTCGTACATATAGAACATGGCAACAACATATCCAGCATCGAGCAAGCGCTCAACGTTATTGATAGAGACTTCTGAGGTACCTGCAAAAGTACCGTCAATCATCATGTTATATCTTCCATTCTTTGCCGTGTCTATAGTGCGAGCAAGGGCATAGTTGGCTTGGCTTCGAAATTTGCTGTAACGCTCTGGTGTATAGCCAGGGTAGACGGTCACTATTTGGTCAAGGTCGATCCTGACAAATAATTCTGACTTGAACTTTTCGTGCATCGCCAGAGATAACGCATCAAGGAACTCGGTCTTACCAGCTCCAGGCAAGCCAGCCATAACAATCGCCAGTGGCGGTTTTGGTTCAGCTACTGGCGAGGCTTGAGAGTCGCGCACAATTAATTTTGCGATATATTGCTTCTGCTTCTCTTTGCTCAGTGCATCAAATTCATCATCGCTTATATCACGTGTCATAGGTGTGATTATAGCAAGCCAACAGCAGTTGGACTAAGGACTAAGCTACTAAGTGTTCGGAGTTTTCTGGGGTGTGAGCTGCAATCTCGTTGGCAGGGATCACAACAATTCGATCTTCTGCTGCCATTTCGTCATGGTAAGTACGCTCCACATGAGCCGCTAAGCCTTTCATGGCAAGGTTTGCATCGAGTACTTCTTCTACAAGTTCAGCCGTCTCGGGTTTGAGGAGGGTATTTTGCTTCCAAGCATCAAACCAATTAGGCGCCGCGCTGATATCAGTCTCGCCTTTGGCGATACTCTTAAGTGCGCGATTCCCAATCTTCTCAATTTGCCGGCGAGTTTTGCGGCTTATGTCTTTTTGGTCAAGGATTTCTGTGTTTAATGATGTTTCGCTAGGAGAAACAAACGTGAGGAGACTCATATGATTATAGTACCATTTGTATTGTTATTTGTCAATATTGTGGCGTACTAAGCAGGTCACGTATATTCGTAAACTGCTTACGTCTGGTTAGCTAGTCTAGGCCAATACTTTTGGCTGATCAACCCGATATTACTACTTTATATAAATATGCTGATCAACCTGATACGTTTATGCTTTTTATGGTATTTTTGGTGTGATTCTGACTAAAGTACTGACTGATAAATGGCCAATGTTTCTTCTGCCATTTTGCGCCAAGAGTATTTGCCGGCTTGGATTTTGCCGAATGCAATTAGCCTGGTACGTAATTCTGGGTCGTCTAGGACCGCAGATATGGCACGAGTCATGTCGTTGGCATCAAGAGGGTCAAAGTACTCTGCAGCGTCTCCGTAGACCTCTGGTAGGCAAGTAGCGTTGCTACTGATAACTGGGGCGCCATGGACCATAGCTTCGAGCCCCGGCAGGCCAAAACCTTCGCTGAGTGAAGGGAAGACGTACGCTTCGCAGTTTTCGTAGAGCCATTTCAGCTCGGCATCACTGACAAACCCGGTGAAGATGATGTTTTCATGAGCAGATGACTTGGAGGCAACATCTTCGAGCTGCTCGTAGTAGTGCTCCTTCTTCCCCGCTAAAACCAATTTTAGTTCAGGATGTGAAGTAAGTAGTTTTTCAAATGCTTCGATCAGTTTGTCGAGGTTTTTGTGTGGAAATGCACGGCCGACATACAGCACATATGGTTTGTCGACTTTGGCTGGCTGCGTTGACTGTACGTCCATAGGAGGCTCGCTGGCCTCGAGTGTCACCACAATGTTGTCTGCGGCAAAGGGGTGGTACTTGGCCACATCAGTTTTGACGTATTCTGTCGGAACGATAATCTTCTTGGATTTTTTGTGGCTCCACCAAAGCAAGAATCGGTACAAGGACATACGAAGCTGGTGCAGCCACTGTGGCAATCGCCCCGCACGTGCGTATTCCAGCATCGTGAGGTCGTGTGTGGTAGTGACGATGTTGCCAAAATAAAAGATTGGTTGCTGCGTCATCGTGAAGTGAACCAGGTCTGGTTTGAGCCGGCGGAGCTGCCTCACAAAGCCAAACTGCTCGATAGGGCTAAACGAAAACTGGGCGTAACGACAGGGCTGCACAGCGAAGTTTGGTGAGGTAGGCTTCCATGGATCGTCGGGCTCAACAAGGATGGTATAGGTGTTTGTGGTGTCGACATCCTGGAGGTGCTCGATCAGCCGGTCGGCGTAACGGCCGGTGCTGCTGCGGCGAATACGCGCATCTATGACAATATGCTTCTTCATTATCGTACAATTATAGGGTGCAACGACCGAAACACCTACCGCTTTGGGGTATCTATGCCCTGTTAATCTACATGCCCTTCCACGTTTTTCTGTCTCAATCCTTGAGCCTGGTCACGGGCGGTCTGTCTGTATGGAAGCTGGCAAAAGATGTAGTCATCGCTGGGCTGGCAACACTTTGCGTACTGTTGGTCTGGCGCACTCGAGCTTATAAAGACAGCAAGTTTAACTGGTATGTGGGAGCAGTTGCTGCATACGCACTGCTACATATCCTGCTCTATGCTGCGTTTCGGCATACAAGCCTGAGCGTTGCAGCGCTGGCTGCCGTCTATAACGTCCGACTCTTTTTGTTGCTGATCATAGGACTCTCGGCCGCATTGTTATTTGGAAAGAAGCTAGACCTCAACAGAATAATTAGGTTGGTACTCATCGTGAGCACTGTGGTGGCGCTGATTGGCCTCGTGCAGTATTTTCTGCCAATCAATACGTTATCTCACTTTGGTTATTCTGAGGCGAGGGGTGCAAAACCGAGCTTTTTGATTGATAACAAACCAAACTTACCACGAGTGATGGCAACATTGCGTGAGCCAAACTCACTTGGGGCATTTCTGATTGTTCCAATTCTTTTACTGGCATATAAGTTTGTAGAGTCTCGCCGAAGGTTATTGATTGGTGGCCTGCTTATGTTGCATGTGCTGGTGCTGTTACTGACATTTTCACGAAGTGCATGGCTCGGACTATTCATCAGCGGCCTTTTATCGGTGTCCGTAATACATGGCAAGTGGTTGTTGATGTTTGCAAGGCGACATGTCATATGGCTTACGCTGCTGGTTGTGTTCGTTACTGCCGGACTATTCATGCTCCGGGGTCAGTATTTTGTGCAAAATACCCTGTTTCACAGTGATGAGCATACGGTTGGACAAGGTTCTGACCAGAAGCATCTTTCATACACAACAGAGGGTATAAAAGCCATTGCCAAGCAGCCACAAGGCCACGGTCCTGGAACTGCTGGACCAGTCTCAGTACATACAGACAAGCCATTCATTACCGAAGACTATTATGTGCAGCTCGGTTACGAGCTTGGCGTTGCTGGTTTGCTACTATTCCTAGCTCTGTGTTTGGCGGTATTCTTGCAGCTCAAAGCCGTAGGTACGCCAGAAGCCAAAATACTCTATAGCGCCTTCATCGGCTACGGTGTTTGTAATTTATTGCTCCATACGTGGGCCAACGAAGCAGTTGCAACGCAGTGGTGGTTGCTAGCCGGAATCATGCTAGGGCTGAAGGCCAGTCCAAGTGCTATTATGAAAAAAGCAAAAAGTAAGAGGTAAAGACAATGGCACTCGAGAGCAACCCAGGATCATTAAAGCAATTTGTTGAAGCTCACGGTCTACAAGTTGACCAGGATGCTGTGTATAAGCACAGTCTGGCGACACTAGCTTACCGAGAAGAACTTGTAGCGGTACTTGGTTATGACAGTCTTGAATCACTCCACACTTCGTCACTTGGTGAGGTAGAGTCTCGCATGGCTACGCTAGAATCTGTCGGTCACGTAGCGCTTCAATAGCGTTACTAAAGTTCGGTCTGAATTCGCTGGTATACCTTTTCAGCGATAGTGTCCCAGTCGAGCTTGGCTACTTGCCTGAAGCCAAGGTCACGAAGCTTGGATTGTAATGATTCGTCGTGTAGCACGGTATCAATTGATTGGGCAATGGCCGCAGGTTCGTTGTGATCAAAGAACACGCTGGCGTCACCACTTACTTCGCGAAAGACCGCAATATCACTGACTGCAGTTGGGGTACCAACCTGCATTGCTTCAATAATTGGCATGCCAAAGCCTTCGTAGTGTGATGGTAGAACAAATAGGCTGGCATTTTTTAGTAGCCAGGCTTTTTCTTGCTCTGATATATAGCCGGTGGTTACGATATTTTCGCCTGAATCTTGGAGCTTTTTGATCTCAGCCAGATCTGCATCGACGTCCCAGCCTGGACCACCAGCAAGTACGAGTCCGTATTCTTTGCGTGTTGCTTCGGGCAGAAGCATGTAGGCACGTACTAACCCGATGAAGTTTTTACGAGGTTCGAGTGTACTGATAAATAGTATGAACTTGCCGGTAATACCAGATGGTTCGGTTACTTCAACAGATCCTTTTGGCGGCGGTATAGGCGTGATGATGAACTTTGAGTCCACGGTTCCATAGTGATGTTGGATAGCCGCTTTGGTCGCTTCTGAGATAGTAATGATTAGACGAGATCTGTTAATTGATTTTGGTACGTAGCGTTCAAGGAATGATCGATTGCCAGGCTGTAGATACTCTGGGCAATCTAAGTAACCAAGGTCGTGAATGATGACGGCCGATGGCACCTTGCGCAGGCTTGGGGGGCTAACAAAGTTTGGATAGACAGCAAAGTCGCCTTTTGTATGGACAAAGAACTCGAGTGGGAGTTCGATGCCAACTCTCCTGAGAATATTGATAGCCTTTGAGGGGAAGTACTTTGTGCGGTGATACGTTACGTTCGGAAGCTCGGGGAGTGATATGTCCTTTTTGTCTAGGAAGTTAAAGTAATGGCCAACAATTCTCAGATCATTGGGGTATTTGGTAGCGAGTGCCACCAAAAGGCGCTCTGTATAGTAGCCCACACCCGACTTCTTGTTATTGGCAAGCGGACTGACATCAAACAGTAGAGTTAAAGGTTTATTTTTCATATAAGGGGATTATCGTATCTTTTATGATGTTTTCAAAAACTAAACGGGATTCGTACGCTTCGCGCGCCTTCTTTCCGTACGCTTCGCGCGCCTTCTCGTTGTCTGCCAGGAAGGCCATGGCATCAGCGAGTGCTACTGCATCTTGGGCTGATACTAACAAACCGTTTTCGTGATCCACGACTAGTTCCGGGTTGCCACCAACATCACAGGCGATTATTGGTAGACCTAGCTTGGCAGCTTCAACGAGAGAAATGCTGAATCCTTCGAGATAGCTCGGATGAACAAATACATCAACATCTGCGACTCGAGAAAGGGTATCGTCTGGAAAGCCCCGGAAAACGATATGTTTATTTGTGGCTGCTACAGCTTTGAATTGCTCTGCATCAGGCCCTTCACCAAATAGCCATAAACGGATATTGTCTCGGCTTACACTAATAGTGTTGAAAGCTTCAATTAGTTCGCCAATACCTTTGGCTATTACTAGTCGAGAAGTTGCTGCAAAAATAACCGCCTCTTTATCACTGGTTGGGCGTTTGATTATCGGAATTTCTTCAGAGTTAACGCCGTAATGGACGATCTTGTATCGCTCCGGCAGAGCATGACCTAGACTTGTTTCGATAAAGTTTTTGTCACTTTGGCTCGTGAGTATGATGGATGATGCATAGCGACTAAGATACCAAACAACTTTACCGATAGGATTTTTATACCAAACCGTATTGTTTTGATATACATATTTCAGGTCGGCATAATCACTCCAAATGACTCTACGACGGAGTAGTTTGGCGGCTATGGTTCCTGCAATGAAGTCATCCTTACTTTGCAGGTGTACAACAGTTGCCGAAGTCCTGACAATAAGCTGAAGATACCAAAGAGTGAGCAGTAATTGCCAGAATATGTAAAAAGGAGTCAGTACATTATTGACACCACTCCAATCCTGCTTGGACCACCACCATCCACGAATGGAGTCGAGACCCTTTTCTTGCGCAAAGGCTAGTAGCTTTGGGGATCTTGAGACGATAATCGGATGAAGCCCATTCTTCCGTAACTCGGTCGCGATATTTACGGGCACCCTTTCGCCACCACCAAAATCATGCGCAAAGGCGTTTCGTACCAAAAGTATCGTTTTGCTCATCACACTATTGTATGACCTGGTGTGCTCTAGGGGCAAATTAGTGTAAAATAATGCTACGTGAGACCCAATAAAGACCTACACCTACACTTTCGAAATTCTGCAATTCTCCTAAGGCAGCTCGTTATCACCGACTTCAAGCTTCGCTATCAAGGATCGGTTCTTGGCTACGCATGGTCATTGCTGCGACCGTTACTGCTATTTGTTGTGCTTTATCTCGTATTTGTAAAAGGTCTTAAGACTGGTGGCAGTATTCCACACTTTCCAGTTTATTTGTTGCTCGGAATTGTAATGTGGAACTTCTTTAGCGAAATGACCAGCCAAAGCCTTGGCTCGATTGTTGATAGGGGAGACTTGATACGAAAGATCCGTATCCCGCGATGGATCATCGTACTGAGTAGCAGTATCTCTGCACTTATCAATCTCGCACTTAACCTCCTAGTTGTATCCGTTTTTATGGTCTTCACTCATG
The DNA here is from genome assembly GCA_964474995.1 of uncultured Candidatus Saccharibacteria bacterium. Classification (GTDB taxonomy): domain Bacteria; phylum Patescibacteriota; class Saccharimonadia; order Saccharimonadales; family JALRHH01; genus CAYYUY01. Next base: position 76,591 of record CAYYUY010000003.1, on the reverse strand, counting down.
TCGATCTTATGCGAAGCGTGTTGCTCCTGCCTTTTATACTCTTACAACTCTATGTTTTCTCTCTCGGAGTGTCGCTCTTTCTGGCAACTGCATTTGTGAAGTATCGAGACGTTAGTTATATATGGGAAGTCGTACTTCAGGCGGGCTTTTATATAACACCTATCATCTACCCGATAGCAGTCATAACTAACATAAACTTCCAAAAGATTATGTTGTTAAATCCAGTGGCTATGTCCATCCAGGACGCCCGGTATGCACTGATTACCCATAGCTCATCAACGATTGGCACTGTCTTTGGCTTTGACAAAGTACGGTTGATACCATATGTCGCTACGGCGCTTATTTTTATCATTGGGTTGCTTTATTTCAAGCGTGAAGCCAAAGATTTTGCGGAGAATTTGTAGTGTCAGAAGAAGTTGTCATTAATGTATCTAACGTCAGCAAATCGTTTAAGCTGCCACATGAAAAACATGGCTCTATAAAGAGCTTGTTCGTAAGTCGCTTCCGGGCATCATCACGAAGTTATGAAAAACAACAAGTACTGAAAGACGTATCATTTCAGATTCACAAAGGTGAATTCTTTGGTATTGTTGGCCGCAACGGTAGTGGTAAAAGCACACTACTGAAACTACTGGCAGAAATTTATACTCCCAACAATGGCTCAATCAAGGTTGAGGGTAAGCTTATACCCTTTATTGAGTTAGGTGTTGGTTTCAACCCAGAGCTTACTGGACGGGAGAATGTTTTTCTTAATGGCGCATTACTTGGTTTCTCTAAGTCTGAAGTAGAGGCAATGTACGATGAAATTGTTGAGTTTGCTGAGATAGAGCGTTTCATGGACCAGAAGCTCAAAAATTATTCTTCGGGTATGCAGGTTCGTTTGGCTTTCTCTATCGCAATTCGGGCAAAGGGCGATATCTTACTTCTCGATGAAGTTCTTGCAGTTGGTGACGAAGCTTTCCAACAGAAGTGTGTGGATGTATTTGAGAAGTATAAAGCAGAGAAACAAACAGTCATCTTAGTTACCCATGACATGGAAAGTGTAAAAAAGTTTTGCAGTAGAGCAATGCTCATCAGCGAAGGGGAGATAGTCGAAATTGGGAATCCAAGCGTGGTTGCCGAAAAGTACAGCAAGCTCAACCTGGATAAAACAGAGAGTAACATGCTCAGTAATGCTTTAAATCCCGCCGATAATCATCTCGGGCTGAAGATAACGTACCGGGATAAATCAAACAAAAAGACTGCACTGTTTAAGTGCGGAGATTTGATAAGCATTCTGACTAACTACACTAAGCGAGATGACTTCCAATACTTAGTTATTAACATTTATAAGCAATCAGGTGAACATGTCACGGGCTTCCGCATTCCTGCAAGTACTGGTGAATCGACCGTTGAGGTAAGAGCTCTGTTTTCAAAAGGCAAATACTACACTCTTATTCAGGCTGTTGACAAGGATGCAGCCGCCGTCGGTGATGTTGTTATAGGGCCAGACTTTGTTATAACAACTGATAGAGCACCAGGTATACCTGGCTGGAGTGGTCTAGTCCCTGTAGACTACAAAGTAATTGACTCCTAAGTCAAAGCTCTTTTAGGAATGTCGTTTCATATAGCGTTTTGTCTTGCCAGCAATAGAACGAATATAAGGGCGTTGGATAGAGTGGTTAAGGCGGGCTACTAGTGATGAATTTTCTTCAGAGAGTCGTTCCACTTCCCTAGTAAGATTTTTGTACTGTTTATCTAGCCAGTCATGACCTTCCTCACTCATGCTGTAGTATTCTTCAAATTTACTTATTATTTCCAGATTATGATTTATGACAAAGTCATAATGTTTGCGATACATAGTCGAATACTTTTCGAGAAGCGCCTTGTGAAATATAAGTATCTGTTTTGGGCCCATACGATGACTGAGTGAGCTTCGTACCACCCTCCAGTAAAAGTAGGGTTTTGGAATCGTTCTTAGCTTGAACCCTTTTTCTAACATCGACATCCATAATTCGTAGTCCAAGTTCGGGTAGAAGTCTTTATTGGTGTCATACTTCCCGGCTGCGAGCCACGCAGTTTTTCTGATAAGTGCAGCACCAGAAAAATGGTTCTTTACAAGCATGTATGGGAGCCCGCACAAGTCGTCGTTGTACTCTATGAGGTCATGGCCATCGCCGAATTCCTGAATCCAGGTACACACAGCGTGAACATCCGGATTGGCATCCAAGTAGGAAACTTGAACTTTCAGAAAATCTGGGTGTAGCTTATCGTCAGGGCTGAATAGCATAATATATTCAGCGTCCAACTTGCTCATGTATTTGTTGGAGATTCTAATTAGCCCAAGATTCTTTTTTTCGTAATAAATCTTGCACCCTGGTCGGCTAATCTTGGAAAGTTTCTTCACGGTGCTTTTAGCGGGGGATGCGTCATCTGCAATGATGACGGTGAAGTCGTTAAATGATTGCTTGTAGAGCGAATCAAGAGACTCGTCAAGATAGTCCCCCATGTTGTAGCAGGGCATGAAGATACCCACTTTTGATCCCTTACTACTTTTATTATCTGTCATATCTTCCTACTTAACCTATACTCTAGTAAAATAAGCTTATCATTATTTCAAATACAAAAGGAGCATCGGTGAAAGAATATACATGTGTCTTCTGTGGTAGTAGCGAGCTACTTGAGGTTGTAGACTTTGGCGAGGTGGCTATAGCTGGTGCATTTTTGCAAAAAGAGGATATACCAAATGAGAAGAAGTATCCGCTTGCTGTTGACTTCTGCGAAACATGTTATGCAGTCCAGGTAAGGGACCACATTGATCCAGAGGTTCTTTTTGAAACAGATTTTTACTTTTCTTCAGCTATTAAGACTCTAAGAGATCATTTTACTAATTATGCTGGTGAAGTCACGCAACGCTTCATTACTAACGCCGAAGAAGCTGTGGTACTAGAATTTGGTAGCAACGACGGTGTGCTTCTAAGGCCGCTTGCAGACCTCGGTATCGGTAAGGTGATCGGTGTAGACCCTGCGAAAAATATCGTCCAAGGTATTGACGATAGCCGACTCACACTCATCAACGATTTCTTTAATGTACCTGCAGCAGATTCAATAATCGAAAAACATGGCAAGGCCGACGTTGTGATGGCGAATAATGTATTCGCTCACATTTCAGACATTAATGGTACCACTGAAGCTGTTAAGAATGTCCTTAAGGACAGTGGTGTGTTTATATTTGAAGTACATTATCTTGGAAAAATCATTGAAGAACAGCAGTATGATTTCATTTACCACGAGCATATATATTACTATTCTCTATTGGCACTTGAAAATCATTTGGCACGTCACGGGATGATTGTTTTTGATGTTAAGCCCGTGTCTATACATGGAGGCTCCATACGCTATTATGCGACTAAAAAAGAAAGTATTCACGCACAGAACGTTTCTGTTAGCGTAAAGGAGCTCCGAAATCGTGAAAAAGAACTAGGCTACGATAAACCAGAAACATATAAAAAATTTGCATCCAACATTGCTGTTAAAAAGAGAGAGCTCATGAGTCTTATTGAAGAGCTCAAGAAAGCGGGAAAGAGAATCGTTGGCTATGGGGCTTCCGGTCGGGCGAATACTATAATTCAGTACTGTGGTATCACTGGCAATTACCTGGATTACATCATTGACGATGCGCCGGCAAAGCTTGGACTCTATACCCCTGGCTCTCATCTGCAAATCAAGAACAATAAAATATTAAAAACAGATAATCCAGACTATATTCTGTTATTTGCCTGGGCATTTGCTAATGAAATTATGTTCAAAAACCAGGAGTATACAAACAATGGAGGTAAGTTTATTATTCCTCTTCCTGTTGTACGCATTGCGGACGAAGTCTCTAACCCCTAGGAACAATAGTGGGGGTAAAGTTCTTCGTGACTTTGAATCCACGCCAACATATCGTTCACCATGTCCTGATAGCCAGGTAATGTATATGTGAAATCTTGGCGGGTATTGAGCAGGAGGGCGTTGTTTCCAGTAGCAGAGGAGGGCATTATCTGTAGATTGTGTCTTTTAAGTACTTCCTTGAATAATGAAAGCAGGTCAAACTTAGAAATCTTGGCGGAAGGAACTAGATGGTAGATACCGGAAATATTCTGTTCAATCATGGCTTCGATAGCTTTCGCAAGCTCAACGGTGGTGATACCCTTCCAGAAACTGTTAGTATATCCTTGTATTTCCTCTGTCTGTCTAAAAAACCAGCCGAAAAGGCTACGACCATTGAGGGATAATTCGGGTCCAACTATTGAGGTTCGAATAGTTAGATCCTTAGCGTTATTTATTTCCCCCAAAGCTTTTGATCTGCTATAAAATGATTGGCCGTCATATGGACTGTTTTCCTTGTACTCTGGCTGTGCGCCAGAAAATACGCCATCAGAGCTGATATGAATAACTTTGGTCTGCGTGTTTTGGTAATATTTCTCAAGTAACCTGGGTAGGTACGCATTGAGATATGAGGCCTTCTCTTTTTCCTCCTCACTTTTTTGTACCAACAGACCGATACAGTTGACCACAACGTCATAATCTTTGTTCCCCAGCCCACTTAGAAGTTCACTCTTGTCTGTGGCATCAATCAGCCGGGTTGTCTGATTTAATCTATGGCTACTTGCGATTGTTTCAACATCGTATCCATGTTCTTGGAAGTATGTGGCAACGACGTGCCCAGCCATACCAGTACCCCCAAGTACTAGAAGCTTCATGTCAGATGTGCCCTGCTTCCTTTCATTTCGTCGATAACAAAATCCACCTCCAACAACCTCTTTTTTATACCTTCAATGTCAAGAATAGTCGTGTTCTCTGAGTTATACTCGGTTGCCTCAGATATTTCTGTAGAGCCATCATTCAGATACTTACCATAATTAAGATCTCTCGTGTCTGCCGGAATTCGGAAGTACTCGCCCATTTCCTCGGCTTTTGCACTTTCCTCACGTGTCATAAGTGTTTCGTATTTTTTTTCACCATGTCGGGCCCCTATAACAGTAGCTTTTGATCTTGAATCGAATAGTTGAATCAAGGCTTGAGCAAGGTCACCAATTGTTGCCGAAGGTGCTTTCTGAACGAATAAATCACCTGGCTTAGCGTTTTCAAATGCAAAGAGTACAAGGTCAACAGCCTCATTAAGATTCATCAAGAAGCGAGTCATCTTCGGTTCAGTAATCGTGATGTCTTTACCTGCTTTTATCTGCTCAATAAATAGGGGTATAACCGAGCCGCGTGAGGCCATAACGTTGCCATAACGTGTGCAACAGACGACTGTTTTACCTGCTTCTCCGAGATCACGAGCACGCGCAGCGATGACCCGTTCCATCATTGCTTTGCTGATACCCATGGCGTTGATCGGGTAGGCTGCTTTATCAGTTGAAAGGCACACAACTCGTTTGACATCAAATTCAGCTGCAACAGATAAAACATTATCAGTACCAATTATATTTGTCTGGACAGCTTCCATGGGGAAGAATTCACATGATGGTACTTGTTTGAGTGCGGCCGCATGGAATATATAATCAACACCTCTCATAGACCTACGAACACTTTCGATATTGCGCACATCTCCGATATGGAATGATAGTTTTGGGTTGTTATATCGGCGCCGCATGTCATCTTGTTTTTTCTCATCACGTGAGAAAATACGGATTTCCTTTACATCCGTCTCAAGGAAACGCTCTAAAACAACATTGCCGAACGAGCCCGTACCACCAGTAATTAGCAAAGTCTTTCCACTAAACATTCAAGCTTCCCCTACTGTACTTATTAGCTCATGATACCACAGGGCTATGAAAGAAAAATATGACCAAGAAACGAAACTTGAGATTTATACAATCAACCATGTAATAAATTGGTATACTAGGCTAATATGACAGATAAAAGTAAGTCTCAAAAGCCTGTACTATCACAAAATATTAAGGCGACCGAGTCAGATGCTAGAATTGCTGAACTCAACGAAGAAATATTCAGGCTGAGGGGACAGTTATTCAAAGTTCGAGACGAGCTGCATGGACTAAAAAACTCTCGAGTATTGGGTAAAATAATTAAGGTTAGGGATCGCACTGGAACATTAATTAATAACGCGGGTGGCGTAAAGAACATTCCTGTTCATGTTGGCAAGAAGGCTTTCCAAAAAACTAGGGTCACTGTGGCACCAGCATTTCCTGAACCTGTACGAACTGCTGTGAAGCAGTCATATAGGAAGGTAAAAAAAGGCGTTTCAAAGAGTCGTCCCATAGTTCAAGTTAGCGTTACGGAGCTAGAAAATCACAAGATTGCTGACACGCAACAGCTGGTCAGCGTCGTTGTGCCCTATTACAATCGCGCAGATACTATAGATGACACTATTGCATCATTACAGACGCAAACATTCAGGGATTTTGAGGTTATTATCGTCAATGACGGATCGCCTGAGAAGGAAAGTGTTGAAAAACTTAACCATCTTGATTTGGATGGCCTGAAAGCACGGATTATTAACCAAGAAAACCAGGGTGTCGCCAAGGCACGTAACAACGGCATTCGAGAAGCATCGGGAAAATATATAATTTGCTTAGATTCTGACGACATTCTAGTCCCGACATTTATTGAAAAAGCACTATGCGTACTTGAAGCACGGCCAGATGTTGCTCTCGTCACTTCACACATGGATGTCTTTGGTGTAGTCAATGAAGTTCATAAGAACGCGCCATATAATCCACTAGAGCTGCTTACAAATAATATGGTTATTACTGCTGCAGCTTTCAGGAAAGAAGCGTGGGAAGCAACCGATGGATATAAGTCGGATATAGGTTATGAAGATTGGGAGTTTTGGCTTAGTCTTAGCGAAAGAGGCTTTTGGGGTAAGTTAATACCTGAAGAGCTTTTCGTGTACCGTACCTCATTGCAATCTCGATATATCGATGATAAAGATGTGCACTGGAATAATCTCAAGCGTATTAAGACGCTACACCCAGAGTACAGGAAGCGTGTTAAGCAGTTACTGACGTTACGGCAGTCAAAGAAGGACATTGCGTTACCAAAGACTACGTTTGTGAACATGGACCGGAGTAGTCAATACAAGCAACAAATGGACAAACCGAACGTCATGATGACTATGTCATGGATGACGTTTGGTGGGGCTGAAACACTGGTTCACAACTATTGTCGAGAACTACAAGACACGTTTAATATCACCTTTGTTACCGGCTTGAAGTCAAAAAATGAATGGGAAAATAAGTTCAGTAAAATATCACCGTATATTTATCACCTTCCTAACTTGTTTGAAGACTCCAGGCTTTACATTGAATTTATGTCGAACTACATCAGTACAAGAGATATCAGTATCCTTCACATTGTTCATAACGGCTTCGTATTTGATATGTTGCCGGAACTAAAAGCTAGACATCCAGAACTAAAAGTTGTCCTGACCTTGTTTAATGACAGGGTTCCTGAATACGTGGCTGGTGCCGTGAAATACCAACCCTATATTGATGAGTATGTGACCGACAATCAAGCTGTTGCAACAAGCTTTGAAAAGAGGCTCAAGCCCGGTGAGGTAGTTACGGTTATACCAAACGGCATCGACGCCTATAACGAATTTAGCCCAACGCTCTTTAACCGTGATACACAACGGACGCAACTTAAGCTGGGTACTGATGATATAGCAGTGTTCTTTGTCGGTAGGCTGTCAGAAGAGAAAAACCCAGATGTGTTTATCGAAGCAGCAAAACTTGTTATCGATCAGAATGAAGCAAATAATGTAAAATTCTACATTATTGGTGATGGGCCAATGCGACCAGAAGTCGAAAAGCTCATAAAAGGCGCCGAGACAGAAAGCATCACATATCTTGGTTACCAGTCAGCCGTCGCAAGTTATTTGAGCGCCGCCGATATATTTGTCCTCCCATCTTCCATCGAAGGATTTCCTTTATCAATTCTTGAAGCCATGGCTATGGAAGTTGCTGTTATAGCCTCCGACGTAGGGGCGGTTGCTGATGTCATTGAGTCGGGTGTTGATGGTTATGTGATAACACCAGGGTCAGAGGCCGAGATAGCCGAAACTGTCAACTTACTTGTGGCAGACATAACAAAACTAAATGACATAAAAGCCAAAGGCCGAAAAAAGGTTGAAAATCAGTATTCAAATAGGATTCTCGGAGCAAATTATAAAAAGCTATATAAGCGACACATCAAATGACAATAGCAGTCTTTGGCTCAAGTGGGTTTATAGGCAGAGCGGTAGTGAGTGAGCTTGAATTAGCAGGATACAAGGTGCTGACAGGCATTAATCCTGGCAACAGCGAGCGTATAGACCTTTTGGATAAACAGGCTATTGTAGAATACTTGGGCCATTACAGCCCTGAGGTGGTCATCAATTGTGCGGGACTCGTAGGGGCAGATGTTGAATATGACAACAACACACGGTTTACGGAGAATATACTGGCCGGCGTAAAATTGGCCGGCGTAGCTGTTAAAAGGGTGATTATAACTGGTTCGGCTGGCGAATACGGTCAGGTATCTAAAGTCCCTGTATCGGAAGACGCACCCCTGAATGCCACAAATGCATATGCACTTTCAAAAGTTCGCGAAGAGCTAGTGGCTCTTCGGGTTGGCAAAGAAATGAACGTACAAGTCGTAGTGGCGAGAGTTTTTAATCCTTTGGGGCCTGGCATGCAACAGAAGTTCTTAATCCCCAAACTGCTTGATCAGATTAACGATGTGCAGACGGGCAAAGCTGATCGTATAGAAATTAGCCGGCTTGATTCAAGGCGAGACTACATTGCAGTGAGTGATATTGCCGTAGCCTACAGGTTGCTTATTGAGGGAGAGCCAAAGCACGCCGTTTATAATATTGGGTCTGGAATAGCCAGCACAAATGCTGAGATCGTAGACTTGCTGTTAAAAAATAGTAAACTATCAGAGAGACCAAAGATTATTGAAACATCGGATCTGCCCGAATCGCTCATCGCGTGTCAGGCAGATATATCAAGGATTCATGATGAATTCGGCTGGAAGCCAGTAAAAAATCTTGAGCTTATCGTAAAGGAAATAGTTGATGAATCAAAGTAGAACCGTACCAGTACTTATAGTAGGCGCCGGAAAGGCTGGCGAATTAATATTGGGCGACCTCAAGACGGACCTAGAATCTCCATTCGATGTTATTGGCTTTGTTGACGACAACAAGAGTAAGCAAGGTACGGCAATTGATGGTGTGAAGGTCATGGGAGCCGTTGCTGATTTGCCAGAATTGGTCAAAAAACTTAATATCGAAGAACTATTCATTGCTGTTCCATCTGAGCGAGGAAAAACGATTCGTAACATCGTTGAAAGCACCATGGGGCTAAAACTTGTATATAAGATACTACCGCGACTCTCAGAAGTGTTACTCCAAGATTTTGATAAGGACTACCTAAAGTATATTCGTCGAGTTAAGGCAGAAGACTTATTGGGTGGTGAAATCCTGAAGTCTGACCAGCAAGAAATTAGCGACTATGCCAAAGGCAAAACAATACTTATTACTGGAGCAGCTGGATCAATTGGCTCCGAGCTAAGCAGACAACTTGCTGCCCACGGAACCCAAAAGCTTGTATTTTATGATTGGTGGGAAAACGGGATATTCGATCTACGTAACCAGTTGCTTGAGAGCAATCCAGACGGCGACTATGAATTTGTGATTGGTGACGTAAAAGACCGCAAGAAGCTCAATCAGATCATGAACGAGTATAAGCCAAATACTGTCTTTCACGCGGCTGCATATAAGCACGTACCATTAATGGAGGCTAATCCAGCAGAGGCAATCAAGAACAATATCCTTGGCACCAAGACCGTTGCTGAGCTGGCTATTAAACACAAGGTCAACAAGTTCATACTCGTGTCTACCGATAAAGCAGTAAACCCTACTAATATTATGGGTGCGACTAAGCGAGCGGCCGAAAAGATTATTCATATATTAGCCGAGAGCCAAAAGGATACTATCTTTTGCGCGGTCCGATTTGGCAACGTTATCAACAGTAATGGTAGCGCGATTCCCTTTTTTGAAAAACAGATTGAGAAGGGTGGACCGGTTACTGTCACGCACAAAGACGTTACTCGCTTCTTCATGACTATTCCAGAAGCAGTACACCTTGTGCTTCAGACGTGGGTCATGGGAGAAAATAACGATCTATTTGTGCTTGATATGGGTGAATCAATAAAGATTTATGACCTTGCCAAGCTGTTGATTACTCTTAATGGATATGTCCCTGAAGAGGACATAAAGATAAAGATTATAGGCTTGCGTCCAGGTGAGAAGCTTTATGAAGAGGTTCTTGTCGAAGAAGAGGAAATAAGCTCGACTGCGGTAAAGAAGATCTTCAGGACCAAAAACTACATGAGCTTTGACAGCATGGCCTTCCTACACAACTACAACTTGATGCTGGAGTCTATTGAAGAAGATGGGTTGAATTTTGATTCAATTCGTGACCGTTTAAAGAAAATGGTTTCCACCTACAAGCCACAAGCATAAAAAGCTAATCTCAACCAAGAACCATGAACTATTTTTGGGCTAGGATGAAGTAGTGTGGGTATACAAAAACTCGTTTTTTATGAGACTCTATGATCTTAAAGCCAAGGGAGCTCAAGAAGTTCGTGGCTTTCCTGTGGCTTATTTCATGGCTCAGCTCTTGTGCAAATACTAGATCGTGTAGTTTGTTGCACGGGAGAAATGGCGAGGCAGCATTAATGTCCTTAAACATTAATTTGGCTCCCACTTTCATTTTTTCGTATAGCTGTTGCATGAATGCTTCACGAATTTTTGTTGGAATGTGGTGGTAGACATCAATCATATAAATGAGATCGTATTTTGCGATATCGTCGGGGATTACATTGCCATCAAATACAGAGAAAGAAATCTTTTTCTTCTTTGAAAAACGGGCGTTTATCTTCCTGGCGTTCTCAACCAGACTTGGATCAATCTCAATTCCTTTAATAGTTTTTACATCTGTAAACTCAGCAACTAGGGCGGCAAATTGTCCTGAACCACAGCCAATGTCGTAAGCACTTTGTTCATTCCGTGCGTAGTCTAATAGCTCATCGAAGGGGCATACATATGGCCGATACTTGATCTTTAGTTTTTGTAAGAAGGTTGCATTAGATGTGGTGGTTGACAGGAAGTCAACAATTTCTGCATTTGTTATATTTGAAGGTTTGGTGTGTTTCATAATGTAAGAATTGTAGCAGCATAGGCGGCACTGATTAATAAAAATAATGAAATATCTATGCCATTTGTGCTGTTGGGTGAGTAATGTCTCATTGCTAATGTGGCAGATACACTCTGGTCGTAGTATCATAGTCATGAATGATATATGCTTTTTTGCTTTGGGTTGTCCTCAGCTTTTCAATTATTTTGAGCTTTGATATATTGTCTTTTTCATTGGCTAGAAAAGGCTGGCGTAGGTTTATAAGTACCTTCGTTTTGTTTTACGCACAGGTCATATCAACAGAATTTATCCTTGGAATGTTGTCGTTACTGACGCGCCTTAACCTTGTTTTACTTAATGTCCTTATTGCGACAGTAATATTTCTGTTAGTCAGGCAAAAGTATGGTAGCAATGTGTATTCGCGTTATATCAGAGACTTTATTCGGATTGGAAAGGGTTGGATAAGGGGCATCAAGGAAGATGGGTGGTTCTTGGCACTTTTGATATTAGCACTTGGTATCGGAGCCTGGGTTATGTTCCTGGGATTATTGTTTCCCGTAATTGACGTTGACGGCAACGCATACCACATGACCTTCATCATTAATGCCATCCAGACACACAGTATTGCCAGCTTGCCGACAAGTATTCCTTGGCTTGCGGGATACCCAAAGGGCGGTGAATTGATACAGATGTGGAATGTCATAGTTCCATACAATGAAGCCTTGGCCGATCTTGCACAATTGCCATTTTTGGTTCTCGGTGTTGTATCACTATATGAGTTGGCGCTGAGAGTCGGCGTTAATAAAAGAGACGCCAAGTTTGGCTCATTACTACTTGTTTTCCTGCCAATCGTTATAAATCAAGCAAAAACAACCTACGTCGATATTATTTTTTGTTCACTATTTTTGGCAGCACTAGCAATGTCGGTTAGGAAAAAGCCCTCAAATCTTGACCTTGTGCTGATAGGCATCATCTTTTCATTGCTAATATCTGTTAAGTCGACGGGGCTATTGCTCGTTGCTGCCACATTGCCGTTCCTACTTTTAAACATAGTGACATTTAAGAAAAGGAAACTAGTTTTAAGCTATAAGAAATATGGAACACGTCTATTACTTGTAGGGTTACCAATGATTTTCGGTTTCTACTGGTATGTTAAGAACTTTGTTACCTACAAGACCCCTTTGTACCCATTTGGTCTGCAAGCACTTGGATTTCAAATATTCCCTGGCCAGAGTTTTAATGAATTTATTGCGCATGCCTTTTCAAATTTCTCTGTGATGCCTGAAGGCTCGCTACAGAGGTTATGGTTTGTATGGACAGAACAGAAGGACTGGTTTGGATGTTTGTATAACTATGACTCAACTTTTTCTGGCCTTGGACCCATCTGGTTTGTTCTTTTATTGCCCTCAATTCTAGTAGGTATAATTATTGCAGTAAAAAAACGGAACTATTTATTTCTAGCGCTCAGCACAGTGCTACTAGTTGTCTTTATGGCATACCCAGCAAATTATTACACGAGATACATAATCTTTATAGTTGCTGTTGGTATTCTGGCGTTCGGCCTGGTTTGCTCGTATTTAGGTGACGGGGCGCGAACTGTTGCGCGACTTGTCGCAGTCCTATTGGTAATTAATGTTATAGCGACTACTTTCACACTCTGTAATTTCACTCCCAAAGTCATACGAGACCAGCTCAATAGTGACCGAGCACACAACCCAAGAGGCAGTGTGGCCTATCAAAATAGTATAGGCACTGCATACCTGTTCATCCAGAATAGGGTGCAGCCAGGAGAGAAAGTGGCCTACGATTCATCACCCTATTATGTCTATCCATTGTGGCGCTCAGATTATTCAAACAAGGTGTTATATATTCAAGCCAAAGATAGTACGGAGTGGTATTCAAAAGTTAAGACTCAGGGTGTGAGGTATATCTTTACTAGTAATTCGAGCAAGGAGCACAAATGGATCCAACGAGATAACGCATACAAGAGTATATATAAGGACGTTATGTATGAAGTTTATGAAGTATATTAAAGATCATATAATCACAATCTTATTTATAGTACTCGTTTTGACGTTCGGTTTTTTGTATTACATTGTTTACAGAACACAGAGTAGAGTGGCATGGTATAACGAGATGCATACACAATCAGAAAATATGATTACGGAATTTAAGGATGCAGTGGGGATTAAATGAACACAATCTTATTTATTGTAGGAATCTTATTTGGTGCAGTTGGTGCGTTACTGATGAAGATTGGTGCGGGGAATATTGGGGATATACAACTAAATTCAGCTCACCAAGTGGCAATCTTTTTTGGTAAATTTTTGACCAACTTTACAATTATGAGTGGCATGGCTCTGTATTTTTTGTCCGCTGTAGCTTGGCTTTATTTGCTCACAAAACTTGATATTAGTTATGTTCAGCCCATTCTCGCGCTCACTTATGTGGTGACGCCCATTCTCGCGATATTCTTTCTTGGTGAAACGGTTCCACCAATGAGATGGCTCGGGATAGTTATAATAATAATCGGTGTTTTCATTATTGCTCGAACAGCATCTTCTTAGCTTCGCAGGAGCCTAGTAAGCTATGTGTTGCGTCGTAAACGATGTATCATGTACATATTCCGGGGAAATAAAAATACTTATGAATCTCAAGCCATACCTACAACTAATTCGTCCAAAACACTACCTAAAGAATATATTAATTTTTGTGCCGCTTGTCTTTAGTGGTAATCTTTTCAATTCTGCATATGCAATTCCGGCCATGTTTTCATTCTTGGCATTCTGTATGGCTGCATCCGCAGTGTATGTCATTAATGATTTGCAGGATAAGAAGCTCGATGCCCTTCACCCTACTAAAAAAAAGCGACCGCTTGCGTCTGGGGCTGTTGGTACTCACCAAGCAGTCATGCTCATTGGTTTACTTCTCGCACTCACTAGTATATTCCAATATTTTGCTGGCTTCTCATTTGCCGCAATCGGCCTAATAGGGTTCTACCTATTAATAAATATCTTATATAGCTTTGGCCTTAAGAACGTGCCAATTGTAGATGTTTCAATACTTTCACTTGGATTTGTGACTCGTGTTTTGTATGGGGGGTACTCCATTAGCATAGATGTATCAAATTGGTTATATCTCGCGATTTTAGCATTCTCATTCTATCTTGCACTTGGAAAACGACGCAATGAGATACGAGCAAATGGTACAAAAACACGAAAGGTGAATAAACATTACAACCAAGAGTTTCTTGATAAAAACATGTACGTTTGTCTTGGTCTAGCAGTTACGTACTATTCTTTGTGGGCGGTTGATCCTGCTCAAAAACACGAGAAAATGTTTTTAACTATTCCCGTAGTAATCATGATTGTTATGGCATATAGCCTTGCGGTAGAGTCATCTGAGTCGGAGGGTGACCCAGTAAGTGTCCTATTAGAAAACAAACATCTCCCAATTATGGTCTTAGCATATGGGATAATAATGACACTCTTAATTTACATTTAGCTTATGCACAAGCTAGCACAACCCATAAATATTTACGATTTTGACCATACTATCTATGATGGTGATTGCACAGTTGATTATTATTTATTTTGCATACGTCACAACCCACTATTATTAAAGTTTTTACCATATCAGTTCTTTCATTTCTTGCTCTATGCATTGCGTATAGAGGAGAGAGCGACTTTCAAGAGCAACTTCTTTGTATATTTGTGTGGTATTAATGATATAGAGAGATCAGTTAGTTCGTTCTGGAAGAGTCATTATCAAAATATAAAAGATTGGTACATTCAAACAAATCACAAAAGAGACGTAATTATTTCGGCTTCTCCTTTATTCCTGTTGACCCCAGCTTTTGACCAGCTGCATGCCTTGGCGTTGATAGCTACTGAAGTAAATCCCACCACAGGATCAATTATTGGTGAAAACTGCCGTGGGGAAGAGAAGGTGTCACGTCTGAAGAAGATATATGAGGAGCCCGTTGTTGAGAGCGCATACAGTGATAGTCTATCTGACTTGCCCATCTTAAGACTTGCACAAAAACCCTACATTGTCAGGAAGAACAAGCAATGGCCGTTAGCTGACTACACTGCTATGCCAGCATTAAAGAGGTTGATTCTTGCCAGAAGGTAGGCAGCCGCACCCGGGTCTTAAAGATTTATTGTACGTTGACTACCAATAGTGATGTATCTACCATTAATAAAGACTGAAGGCCAGATTGTATAGGGGCCATGTTTATCAAAAGTGATTGTTCCATTAAGTGTTACGCTATCACCGCTTTGTCCTGAGGGCGCAAATGTGCCTTGTCCTTGCCACATGACGTCATAGCTGTAGACCCCGTAATAACGAACTGGTATGCCTAGGGCGCTATATCGGACGGCACGAGGCTCGTTATTTTTGATAGTCGTCGTGACACTCATCGGTTGGTTTAGGATTGGGGCTGCTCCTGAATTGATAGTTACTGGGACAGTGGCTGTGAGGTTTGGTAGGTGAGGTACCATCATGAAACGCTGGCTTTGATATTGTGTGTAGCTACCTTCGTAGACAAAGGCAACCCAAGCATATAAATTCTTTAAGTCAGAGATGTTGCTTGAAAATGTCGTGAAGCTCTTTTCTTCGCCGACTGCAAAGGTAACTGGGCCGGTCCATCCAAAGTCTCTGTTGGTGCCTGATGATGGGCTATCAGGCCTCCCGACAACGCCAACGGCACCTAATGTCATAGGTATTGGGCTGTTGTTCTTGAGTCGAAACTTGACGACGACATCCTCACCTAGGGCGGGTGTTGCATTTGGTGTTTCGTCATAGCTGAGGCTGAAGTCTGGAGCTGCCTTTGCGACGTTGAAATTCAGGCTGGAGGAGAACGTGGTGTATTGATTTGCGATTACCCCTGAAACCCAAGCAGTGTAGGGTCCCGGTTTGTCAAAAGTTACGTTACCAGATAGAACTTGCGTTGCGTTTGGTTGTATTACCCCTCCTGAGGGGATAGTCCAGGCAGTATCGTAACTGTATCTGTCATAGAATCGTACGGGGATTCCAATTGCACTCAAATTAATGGGCTGATCTTCATTATTTCGAATGGTCGCAGATAATGTCGTCGTTTGGCTAGCTACAGGACTTTGTACGGATGATGTAAGTGGGCTGGCCAGGCTGATATTTGGGTTATGTATATTGAGTGCAGCACCCCAATTGTTGTATTGGATATAGGTGCCCCTGTAATTTATTGCAGGCCATACATAAATTGTACCCATGTCTTGAATGACACTTGTAAATGTAAATTGCTGTGTTGCACCCGGCTGGATTGTGACCGGGCCGGTCCATCCAAAGTCTCTGTTGGAGCCGTTTGTCACACTTCCCAGCCTACCTACAAGCCCCACAGCATCAAGGGTGAGAGGCGCGCTTAAGTTATTCGTATATGAGTATGTGTAGCTGACTGTTTGCCCGCGTGCTGGAGTTGTGTCAGGCTGAGATATGTTATTCATCGTGACACTCTCTCTGATGATTGATGCGTAATCAAACCAGTCAGTAAAGATACGCCAGAAGTTTCGGTTACCATATGCACTACATGAATCACCAGTCCCATATAGGTTATTCAGGGCAGCCTGGTTCGGTTGGTACGGAGTGTATGTGTATAGTGCAGCCGTGGCCTTGGTCTGTATGTAGACATTACTGCTACCACAGTCAGGGCTTGGGTTATAGAGAATAGCGTTGTTTCCTGGCTTTTTGTAAGTCCACCAAGACTGGCCCATGTTATCAAGATAGTAACGAAATAGAGCAGCAGACTCTGATATCTGTATTGAGAAACCCGAATAGTTCGGATCACAGTTGGCACTGTGATTTGGCCCGCTATCAGGACAGTGCGCGCCCATAGCATAGGTGTACTGTGACTTGAATGGCCAATCATCAGTAGTAAGTGGTCCAACAGACTCCTTTTGTATGGTGACAAGGAGTACTTTTGGGCTGATGCCATATCGTTGCGCAGCGTCCCAGATAAGTTGCGCAGCGCTTCTCGCACCATATGGTATTGCCACCCCGCCGTAGTTGCTAGCAGGCACTTCTGGCCCCGGGCTAGTTTTAGGGACCTCATAGTAATCTTTGAGGCAAGTAAAAGGGGTGGGGTTGCCATGTGCAGCTCCATATTGTGCCCGAGTACCACCACCAAGCTCTGATGTGGCGATACCGTTTGTATCGCACTGGCCAGCAACTCTACCATTGCCACCAGTACCTACTTTTTGGTTAAGAAAGTCCTGAATTTGAGCCACGGACATTGCGTTAGCATCGGTGAACACGGCATCATCAATTATGCGTCCAGCTTGCCAGTTGGCAGCATTTGCGGCTTCAGCACGCGGTGTATGACCTAAAAGTGGCAAGGATCCACTGATTAAGACGACTAGAATTAGTAGGAATGAACTTTTTTTTATCATCGTACCTGGAAGTTTATGGACTTGTTGTAGACTTGTCCGTTAGAATTTACCGTTAAAGTGATGGTCCAGTCGCCAGAACCTATATCGCTGACAGGTACGCTAAAGCCTGCACAGCTGGAGTATTCAGACTGGTAGATAACATCTACTGTTTGCCTAGAGTGCTTACCATTATTGTTGATATCCAGACTACAGGAACCGTTGCTCACACCAAAAAGCTTTGTTAATACAGTTATAGTACCGTTTGACTCTGAGCGTGCACTAAGGTCGATAGTCATTGTAGTAGGACTAGGGCCTGGTGAGCCACTTGTCGATGTTGGGTGTTCAATCAAATCTTTTTTCTTGTCAGATTCGACTTTAGCGGCTGATTGTTGTTCTATTGCCGCAGGATCAGTGATTGGTGCTTTTGCCCGGTGAACAAAATCAATAACATGAGTCAGTTCAAGTAAGGTAAATAGCACAGCAACAGCCAGCAGGATACCTCCAAAAATAAGGGGTAATTTTTTTATGTTTTTCTTCTTTTGCTTCATATAGTTCGAATACGTTTTAGTTTTAATTCTAACTACTACAATAGTGCCACAAAACGTTACCATTTTCAAGAGTGTTGTGGGCCTAGGTGTAGCTGCGTACTGATCACCATTCTGCGTGGTACACTACATAACGAAATGAGTGAAACTACGCCCCGTCAACTACAAATACTGTCCGGTAGATCCCATCCTGCTATTGCCCAATCTATTGCTCGTAATCTTGGCGTAAATCTTTGCAAGATAGAGCTTGATAACTTTGCAAATGGCGAAATTAGGGCTCAGATATTGGAGTCTGTTCGGGGTGATGATGTCTTTGTTGTTCAATCTCACTTTGGCAATGTGAATGAATCAATTATGGAACAGGCGATTATTATCGATAGTGCTAAGAGAGCATCGGCTGGATCAATTACTGCAGTCTGTCCATTTTTGTCATACGCACGACAAGACCGAAAGTCGGGTGGGCGTGAGCCCATATCGGCACGTCTAGTTATAGATATTCTTGCAAATGCTGGGGCTGATAGGATCGTCAGTATTGATTTACATACAGGCCAAATTCAAGGCTTTATGGATGGACCCTTTGATCACCTGGTTGCACGCCAAATATTCATCGATTATCTGGCCAAAAATTTCCAAAGAGAGGAACTTGTGATAGTTTCACCTGATGCTGGCCGTGTTAAAAGTGCCGAGCGTTTCAGCAGTGCACTTGATTGCGCCTTGGCGATTGTTCATAAGCATCGTTCTGCTTCCGCTGAAAAATCAGTTGAAGCAAGACACCTGATAGGTGATGTAACTGGTAAGACGTGCATCATAATTGATGACATGATTGATACTGCGGGTACATTGTGTGCTGCCGCTGAACTCATTGCCCAGCACGGAGCAAAAGAGGTATATGGTCTTGCGACGCATGGTCTCTTCTCCGGGCCAGCTAAAGATAGGATAAACCAATCGAGCTTCCTAAAAATCATAACAACAGATACCTTGCCTCAAGACCAGAGTTTTGAGAAGCTTGTTGTACTACCAACCGCACCAATCCTCGCAGATGCTATCAAAGCAATTTATTCGGGTGGTTCAGTATCAGCACTTTTTGAGGGTGGTAATCAGTTCTAGTGCTCACTCTGAGTCTGATATTATGTAGTGGATTGGTCACTAATCTGATGAATAAGGAATGACGTTGAATAAATTATATTTTTATCTGCAATCGGTAAAAGTCTCATGAAGCGAGTAATAGTCAGCGGGTATTTTAATCCCTTGCATGGTGGTCACTTGGATATGATTGAAGCGGCACGAGCACTGGGTGATTACCTCATTGTTGTGATCAATAACGATAAGGCTCAATTGCTAAAGAAGGGAAAGATAATCTTGGATGAGCAGAACCGTATGCGGCTCATGAATGCGCTCCGAGATGTTGATGAAACGTTCCTGTCTATTGATGATGATTTGGGCCAGGCAAAGACACTGCGCAAGATCAGGGAAATGTATACAAGTGATACGTTGATATTTGCTAATGGTGGTGACCGAGACCCTAACAAACATGCATTACCAGAAAATGAAATTCAGGCATGTACTGACTGTGACATCCAAACGGTGTTTGGCGTGGGTAGTCATGCTGTAGAGAAGCGTGACTCATCGTCACGCATCAATCAGGCCACTGGCCAGGAAGCGTAGTATGAAAAAACTTATCGCATTTGACCTCGATGGCACTTTGGCCCCGAGTAAATCGCCGCTACCTGATGAGATGGCTGCCGTGTTGCCACAACTGCTTGATGAATTTCAGGTATGTGTAATCTCTGGTGGAAAATTCGGGCAATTTCAAAAGCAGTTATTAGATGGGCTATGCGCTGAGCCTGCGCAGCTACAGCGGCTCCACTTGATGCCTACGTGTGGGACACAGTACTACGTATATGATCTAGCCACTCGTGACTGGAAGCGTGTGTATGCTGAGTTACTCAACAAGAGCGAGAAAGATCAGATCTCAGCAGCTCTTAAAAAAGGTTTTGTAGACTTGGGCCACGAAGCTACAAAAGTCTACGGCGAAGTGATTGAAGACAGAGAAAGCCAAGTGACGTACTCGGTTTTGGGCCAAGATATTGTGGATGTACTCGGTGAAGAAGGCGTTCGTATTAAAGAAGAATGGGATCCTGATAACAGCAAAAAGAACGCACTGCGTGATTACATTGCGCCACTTATTCCTGAGTTTGAAGTTCGTGTTGGTGGTATTACGTCAATTGATGTCACGAAGCCCGGGATTGACAAGGCTTATGGCATGAAACGCCTCATGGAGACGCTAGAACTAGGCAAGGACGATATATTGTTCTTTGGTGACAGATTACAGCCGGGTGGCAACGATTACCCGGTACATGAAGCTGGTATTGATTCGCTGGAAGTGTCCGACTGGAAGAATACCGTCCAGATCTTGAACGGTATTCTGCACGTACTGTAGATAATTATTCTACAGTGACAGATTTTGCCAGGTTGCGTGGACGATCGACGTCGTGACCAAGTTCTACGGCTGCGTAATATGAGAATAGTTGCATAGCCACTGCCATGAGCAGTGGTTCTGTTTGTTCGAGTGTCTTTGGGATGAAGATAACATCGTCTGCCAGCTTGGCGGCGTGCTTGTCGCCTTCTGGGGCGATGGCTACGACAGGGCCTTTTCGGGCTTTGATTTCTTCGATATTTGAGTACGTCTTTTCGGCAAGATCTGAGTTGCTGATGAGCGCGAAGGTTGGGAACTCTGGGGTGATCATGGCCAACGGACCATGCTTCATCTCACCAGCGGCGTAACCTTCGGCATGAATGTAGCTCACTTCTTTGAGCTTGAGAGAACCCTCAAGCGCACACGGGTAAGCATAGTTACGACCGATAAACAGGAAATCGTCGTAGTGCGCGTATTTCTGAGCCAGTTTTTGGATGGCTGGGGCTTGCTCGAGGATGGATTGGATCTTGTCTGGTAATGCAGTTAACTCTTCGAGCATTGGGCGATAGAGGGGTGTGCGGCCATTGCTGAGGTGCAGTGCAATTAAGCTGAGCACCGTTACCTGGGCGATGAAGGCCTTGGTGGACGCCACTGCTTGCTCTGGACCTGCGTGACAGTACACGCCGGCGTCGGTCATACGTGCAATCGTAGAGCCAACTGCGTTGACCACGCCGAGGCGCAAGATACCGTAATCTTCAACTTTTTTGAGTGCTGCGATGGTGTCGGCTGTTTCGCCAGACTGCGAGATGGCGATGATTGCCGTACTGCGAGAAAATGGCTCTTTGCGGTATTTGAATTCTGATGCCAATTGAACCTCGACAGGGATGCCAGCGAGCTCTTCGATGAGATATTCACCAACCATGCCAGCGTAATATGAGGTACCACAGGCAACAATAACAATACGGTCGATGTATTGCAGTTGGTTTACCACGTCTTCGAGACCACCAAGCTTGACGATTGATTCGTCGAGGCGAATGCGTCCACGGATGGCTGATTGGACCGTCTGTGGGGCTTCGTGGATTTCTTTGAGCATGTAGTGCTTGTAGTCGCCAAGCAGGGCTTGTTCTATATCAAAGTCGAGTGTCTGGGCTTTTTTGTCGACGGTAGTGGCGTCTTTGATGTTCTTGATGTGGTATTTGCCAGCCTCGAGGGTTACGAGCTCGTGGTCATCGATGAAGATAATATCTTTGGTCTTGTCCATGATAGCTGTGGGGTCTGATGCCAGGAATAGTTCTCCTTTGCCGACACCAACAATCAGTGGGCTGCTGAGCTTGGCCGCGAGCAGTTTGCCGGGTTCGTGGCTGCTACAAACGGCAATTGCGTAGGCGCCACGGAGCTCTTTGATCGTTTGTTCAAAGGCTTTGCTGAGGTCCTTGGTTTTTTTGTAGTAGTGATCAATCAGGTGGGGAATAACTTCGGTATCGGTTTCTGACTTAAAGACGTAGCCATCTGCTTGCAATTGTGCACGGAGGACAGCGTGATTCTCGATGATACCGTTGTGAACAGCAAAGATTGTGCCATCTGTATTGCTGTGTGGGTGTGCGTTGGCAGTGGTTGGTGAACCATGGGTAGCCCAGCGAGTGTGGCCGATGGCTGCCGTGGCGGCATCGGTGTTTGATTCTTCTTTGAGCGCAGCTTCGAGTACATCAACACGACCGACTTGCTTGATGAGTAGGGGTTTGCCGTCTGTGATGTAGGCAACTCCGGCCGAGTCGTAGCCTCTGTATTCAAGTGACTTGAGGCCATCAACAACGGGCTGGACTGCGTTAGATTTTCCGAGATAACCGACGATTCCGCACATATATATGAAATACCTTGTTTAAAGTGACTAGATTAATTTTTTACGACAAGCTCTATTCTAATACAGAATTGAGTGCCATGAGAAAGTTTTTGTGGAAGTTCTTGATTGAGAACTTCTGAGCAGCTTTCTTTATATCATCAGCAGAATAATCTGACGATTTGAAGTCATGTAATGTCAATGCGAGCGAGGTGAGGGATTGTTCGTCGAAGAACGCGCCGGTTTTGCCTTCGACAATGTAATCTAGTGCCCCACCATCACGATATGCAATGATTGGCGTACCAGCAGCCATGGCCTCTACGGGGGCGATACCAAAGTCATCAACACCGGGAAAAATGAATGCTTTGGCGCTGGCAATTTCTCGCTGCAGCTCTTCGTCTGGCACGTGCCCAAGGAACGTAACGGTTTTGCCAGCCAGGGCCTTTAGCTTTTCGTGGTCGGGGCCGGTACCAATGACAGTAAGGGGCAAACCGAGCTTGGTGCAGGCTTCTACAGCCAGGTCGACACGTTTATAAGGGGTTTGCCGGCCGGTGATAATGAAGCCGTGACGTTTTTTTGGCGCCTTTGATTTGGCAAAAGAGTCAGTATCGATAGGCGGGTGAACAACGGTTGAGGCGCGGTCATAATATTCGTGAATCTTGGCCTGGGTGTGGTTGGAATTGGCAAAGATAAAATCAGGTTTCTGAGCGGCGCGGTAATCCCAATCACGGAGTGGCCCAACCAAAACCTTGAGACCAAGACGGGCTAGCCAATCAAATTTACCAAATCCTGGATGCTTGAGATACTCATCATAACGACTCCAGTAGTAATGCGTCGGCGCATGACAATAATTGATATGCAGTGTCTCAACAGGTACATTGATACCTTTGGCCTCAGCACCTGAGCTGCTAATCACAAGGTCGTACTCACCAAGTTCGAGGCTGGTGAACCAAAGGATGCGTAGCAACGGGATAAACTTTCGGATTTTGCTGAAAGGCCAGTATTGTAACCAGCCAGTTTTGACCATACCATCAAGCTTTTCACGCCATTCGGGTGTTGCGTAGGAAGTGTAGATCGGTGCTTCGGGAAAGAGATGGTGGAGTTCCAGGACTACCTTTTCAGCCCCACCACCAACTAACCAGTCATGAACAATGGCGACTTTGAGTGGATGCGCTTCTTTGTCGGCTCGAGCGGCGCGAACTTTGGCCAATCGCTCGTCACGCATGGCCACCACCGCCTCACGGTCTTTTGAGAGCACTATTTGGCACCCCTCCCACCAAGCACGGCGCGGACAGTCTTGAGTAGAATAATCAGATCGAGCCAGAAGCTCCAGTTTTGGACATAGTAGAGGTCGAGTTTGCGGCGCTCATCGAAGCTGATGTTGCGACGGCCAGATACTTGGGCGAGGCCAGTCAGTCCAGATTTGACGCTCAGGATAGCGTGACGCTTCTGATAGGCGGCAAGTTCTTGTGGAATCAGTGCGCGTGGCCCTACGAGGCTGAGATCACCACGAATGACATTGATGAGTTGTGGCAGCTCGTCGAGACTGGTGGCACGTAAGAACTTGCCAAGTTTTGTAATGCGCGGGTCGTTGTCGAGTTGGTCACCGTTCTGGCGATATTCTATAGCCAGTTCGGGCTTGCCCATGAGCTTGAAGGCTTGTTCGGGCGTGGTCCCATCGTACTTGGCGTATTGCGTGCGGAATTTGTATACACGAAAGGCATGATTGAACCGCGTCAGGCGGGTTTGGCGGAAGAAAACGCTGCCACCGGATAGTTTGACGAAGATGGCGATAATGAGCATGAATGGTGACGCGATGACTAGTGCGATGCTGCCGGCAATGATGTCGAAGAAGCGTTTAACGACACGACCCCAACCAAGCAGTGCCGTCTGATGTACTGCGATGACGGGCACGGAATGGAATAGGTCCACCTGGATATTACCGACAAACAGATCTGAGTTACCGGGGACAAAGCGGTAGGCAATGTGGTTTTCTTGGGCGGTAGTGAGGATCTCACTGTTACGCTCGGAGGCAGAATAGAGTTCTGTCTGGATCATGCTATTGATGTTTTCG
Source organism: uncultured Candidatus Saccharibacteria bacterium (assembly GCA_964474995.1). Taxonomy (GTDB): domain Bacteria; phylum Patescibacteriota; class Saccharimonadia; order Saccharimonadales; family JALRHH01; genus CAYYUY01. The sequence continues at coordinate 52,153 of CAYYUY010000003.1, read as the reverse complement.
ACACCGATACTTGCGACCGCTTCGGCAAAAGTGTCGAACACCGCGAGGTCGGCATACGCCTCATGAGCAGATCGCTTTTTGCTAACGACGCCAAGTACACGGTAGCCGGATTTGCGCCAATCAATAAGCTGTTCGACAAGTTCGAGTGATACGGGTGTGTCGCCGACGATCAGGATGTTATTGATGCCTTTGTTATATGAGAACAACATTGAGCGTACGATACGTCCGCACTGACGGAAAATAACCAGGAATATAAATGCCAAAATAAACCCATAGAGAGGCACGAGTCGTCCAGGCAGGAACGATTCGTTGGCCATGAAGTTGTAACCAATGATCAAGAGTGTGCCAAAAAATGCGCCACTAAACAGACGGCCGAACTCCGTAAAGCGCTTTTCATAGATTTCTTGTCTGTAGAGGCCGATCAGCGCGTGGATTAAAATCCACAGTGGTAACACTGCATAGAGGGCATAGAGGAAAGATCGTCCAGATACGCTGGCGATGTTGGCCGTACTAAAGACGTGGAAACGGACAATATAGGCTGCGGCGAAGGCCAGCAGAATAGCCACGAAATCGCCGATAACGAGGAAGAACGAGTAGAGGAGTGTAGCGTTATTTCTCATAGGGTTGTCTCTTATTGTACACCGACGCCAAACGAAGATGATATACTCTCATTAAATTAGGATACACAACATGTCTAAAATCAAAATCCGCAAAAAACATCGAATCGAACTTCGTCGGTTCGCCGAGTATATGATTGGTGGTGGTCTATGGTTCTGGAGTGGCTACGTCATTATCGTCTATTTGAACGGCAAAATTCCGTTATTTTGGGCAAACTTTGCAGGCAATCTCGTCGGGATCACCCTGAATTTCGTCGTGGAGCGATACTGGGTGTTCAAAACTAACAAGCCGACCAAGCTTGGTGTGGCAACCTGGCGCTACATCATATATACGGCGCTCAATGCTTTTGCACTCAATTACCTCATTCTACTAGTACTTCGTAATAACGGCATTCAGCCGGCAATTGGACAGTTCATCGCCTCAGGGTTCTTCACGATTTGGAATTATTTCTGGTACAAGGTCTGGGTGTTTAAGGGTCAGACCCCTATAAAAAGGACCAAACATCATGCCTGAGGCTACTGCAATTCGACCAACCAAAAAGCAGCGTGAACTATTGAGTTATATCGAAGAATTCATCGGCGAGCACGGCTACTCACCAAGCTACCGCGAAATTATGGCTGGGCTGAGCTATACATCTGTTGCGACAGTTGCGCTTCACGTAAACAGTCTGATTAAGCGCGGGCACCTTCGAAAACGCGATCACTCGGCACGTTCACTTGAGGTTGTGGCCGAAGAGGCACAGCCAACAATCAAAACTAACGAGGTCACCCCAGGTGACGAAAAGTGGCTGGTGGAGAAAGTTGATCACCATTTTGTGCAGGCCGAAGCCAGCGGCGAACTGACGCAGGGGATGCTGGACGGGCTCTATGTATTACTGGGCGCACTCAAGGTCTTAGGCCTCGACGGCGCAGCTCAATCGTTCATGCCGAGACTGGCTGAACTACGAACCCGTGTCGGTGAAACAACATCTGTTTGACGATGCTTATGGTAATTCTGTATGATAGGAGGTAATTATGGCATTAGGAAAATTAAACAGCGGTAGGCGAAAATTTCTAGGTAAATCAATCCTAGGACTTTTGGTCATTGCCGTGCTCGTCGCTCCAACCGTGTTTGGCGTCGTGTATTACAAGAAGTACCAGCAAATTAACAAGATGACTGCTGATCAGTTCAGTAAGCGTGATAACGCTCGTATCTTGTCTGAAATCAAGAAGGTCTATAACCTTCCTGCAAACGAAGAGCCAAGCACCATTGCGACTGTTAGTGACAACCAAGCACTCAAGAAGCAGTACACATTCTTTAACGAAGCTCAGAATGGTGACATCGTACTGATCTACACCAAAGCACAATTGGCGTTGATCTATCGCCCTACAACCAAACAAGTCGTCAAGTCGGGCCCAATTAACACCCAAAGTGCTATCCGTATCAAGGTAGTTGGTGACGCAACTGCTCGTGCAGCAGTCGAAAAGACACTGACAGAGAACAAAGTCACTTCTAATGATGGTGGCAACGGCGTTGGCACGTACACTGGCGTGACAGTTGTTGATGTGTCTGGCAAAAGTGCTGACCAGGCCAAAACACTCGCATCACTCGTCAAGGGTCAAGTTGGACAGCTCCCAGCTGGTGAAACAGCACCAACTGACACTGATCTTCTGGTGATTGTCGGACCAGTCACAACCCCGTAATTACTAGCCCGTTTACCAATTTTGTTTTTTGAAGCTTATGCCTAATAATAGGCATTAAGGTGGCCCACGGTGAGTGCAAAATATCGTTATAACCGTCGATCAGTAAAACATCACCACTATATTTTGGTTGCAGTGGTGGTGTGCTTGTTGCTTGTTGCCGGTATTGTGGCGCTCGTGGTCAATGATCTTCGGAAGAACGGTAACGCAGAAGTTACTGGTACTAATCGTGTTATCGGCCAAGTTGTTGGTGATAACGGCGAAAAACGCACCATCGATGAGCCTTTTTATACATTTAGTCTTCCAACTGACTGGAAGGAAACTGCTCGCGTAACTAACACGCAGGAGCAAAGTATTACCTGGACGGGTACCAAAAAGACGAATGCCCAACGTACGCTCAAGCTCTATGTTGATACTATTCCGCCAAGTATCTCCATCAACCGCGCAATTCCAGTCACTGCCAGAGGCAACGCGCTCGAAGTCGGTGATGTGTCCGAAAACTGTGCCACGTTTACCCAGGGTGGGACGCTCGACACCGATAAAGCGATTCACCTCAGTCCAACTACCGCTCGCTGGCAAGGTGTAGATTTCATCTGTAACCTGCCAAACGTTGTCGAAAACCAAGTAGGCACGGCATCGCACGACGGCATCAATCAAGTCACGGTCACAGGCAGTGCTAAAGGTGCCCATAAGTACTTCTTCCTTTATACCGATCACAGCATTCAGCCGGATTATTCGATACTTATAGACGCCCTCTCAAGTTTCCAGGCCAAATAGCCACTGGCTTGGCGCTCTGCTGCGTTACCGGCTCCAGTACTCCATCACCGTATTACAAATACGGCTCAGTCCGTGCTTCGCCAGTGCCTTGCATAGCATCCAATCAGTCGCTATTTGCACGCTTTGAATTAAACATGTGAAATCGGTTGATATGTGGGCAAAACTACTACATCTAGCGTGTCGTGTACGTGATACACTACTAGGAATTAACATTAGAACGCTGGAATCCTGTGCAAATCAGGAACTGTGCCGCAACGGTAAACCAAGTAATTGGGAAAGTCCGATACAGCTGTAAAATCTCTCGAGCAAGAGTGCGGACCCTGGTTTCTAGGCCCTCATTTTCGCCCGAGAGTGAGGGTATTTTTAATGGACAGAGGGTTAGTAATGGAACGTGACTGCGCCGCCCAGGAGGGGCGAGTATTTGACGTCCAGGCTTCTATCCGGCTAATGCGACAAGATATTGAGCGCTATGGTCAGGTGAGCGCAGAAACGCGGCAGCAGGCATATGACGAAGAACTCACCTTTGTTGCCGAAGGCATCAACGCACCACTCGAAACAACCTTTACACTTCATCAGACTGAACACGGCCTTGTAAATACAATGGGCAGTACACTGCGCCAAACACTCGAATTCGGCCGAGAAGCCGCAGAGCGTAAAGCTGGCCGAACAGGCCGTGACTACAACGTCCGCCGCGCTGTTCACAATTATCACGAAGGCGAAGTTCTGGAAGCCATGATGCAAGGCAACGGTATGAACACGGTCGTGTCTTTTTCTCCGTTCCCGCAAGAAGCGCTTGGCGAGTACGGTAAGTCGGCCGTCGAGGATGATGGCTATCAGCCCGACCGATTACTCGGCTTCATCTATGTATTTACCAAAAAGTCCGATACTGAACTTGAAGTGACGAGTATGTCAGTCGACAACTGTGACCTCGAGGCGTTTCGTGCCGTCGCTGCCCGGCAGGGCATTATTATTCCGGCTGATGTGACATCTGATGATTTCTTGGGATATCGCTATCAAGCTCGTCTTGATGCGCATCAACAAGCACAGCTTCCGGGCCAGCTTGTTGCTACGTATGACAACGCTATGCAACAGCTATATGGCGAAGTATTTCGAGCTGGTCGTATGGCTAAAAATGAGCCTGAAGCATGGGCGTTTATCCACTCTCAGCCTGACCTTGTTGATCACTACATGCGTAAGCTCGAACAGCTCGCCCACGAAGACCCGATAAACATTGAGGCCAAAAAGCGGCTAACATATGGTTTTTGGGCGGCTTTGAAAGACCGTATCAAAGCTGGGGCCGCTCCAGTAACTGTCAGTAGAATGACAGAGCCTGGTTCGTATGCTGTATGCTCTACGCAGCTTGAATTTGAAATGCAACGAGCCTACGCCGGTGCTGCAGCGAGGCAAGAACGCCTGGTGGGCTGCGGTGGTGCGCTTGCTGGGGCGGTCGCCGAAGGCACAGGTGACTTACTGGGCCTTTCACCTGAGGATGCACGCACAAGTATTTTTGGCGATAAGTCTCCAGAAAACAAATCAAGTTGGAAATGGAAAAAGGGCACCTGTGTCGTCAAAAAGTGTCCAACTCGCCCTGGTGAGACCAAGGTTGGTCCTTGTAGTATTTGTACGAAATGTCAGCATGCCTTTGATAACGGCCGTGACCCAACAAAGTAGGAAAGGTTCGCCAATATGAGTAATTTGACCGTACAAGAATATGAACACCAGGCAGCAGCATGTGATGGTCTGTGTGCAATTGATCACGATAGGATAGCTACCGACAACCCCAACCTCATGCCGTGTGTGACGTGTCCATTCTGCAAGCAACTCGTTGACGCTATTCTGACGCCAACGACTATTGCGTGTCCGAGTTGTTTGGTGAGCGTAAAGCGGTAAAATATAGCTATGGATGAGACAGATCAAATCTACCAAGAAATGGTAAAAGAGCGTTCGCCGGAGTTTTTCTGTGAAGTTTGTGGGCACTATCCGCTGACGCCGGTGCATGGGCACTTCATGTGCACTGAATGTCGTTCTGTCACGAAATGTTGCGAAGGGGCGCCGCAAGATTAAAAGAGTTGGTATCTACGCAGGGGCATTTGATCCAGTTCATGATGGCCACCTGGCTTTTGCACGAGCTGCAGCTGCTGAAGCAAAGCTGGATAAGGTTTTCTTTGTGGTTGAGCCTCGACCTCGGCACAAGCAAGGTGTGAAGGCCGCCTCTCATCGCATCGCCATGGTGCAACTAGCCATCAAAGACGATCCGCTATTTGGTGTCTTGATTCTCGACGATGCGCGGCCAAGCATACTCGAAACCTGGCCACACTTGCAGGCCCGTTTTGCTGATGCGGAAGTCGTGGTGCTCATGGGTGATGATGTATTTAAGCGCTTGAGCCATTGGCCGCGCGTTGATGGTCTAGTGACGGGTGTACGATTTGCGGTTGGCGTGAGAGAAGGTAAGCTAAAAGACCTCAAAGATCATTTGACGGTGATTGCCGAGACGAGAGCACTTGGATTTCAATACAACGTATTTGTAGCGCCGCTCGAGCATGTTTCTTCAGTAACGCTCAGAAGGCAACTTCGGAGCGGGACACGGCCTACAGGGCTTGCAAATGCGGTATGGCGCTATATCCAGACCGAAGGGCTGTACAGCGCTTCTCTAACAGATTCTAAATAGCTGGGGCCTACGATTCGTCAACAAACGTGTAGTGCGCTTGCAGATATGCCATGTGTTTTTCGCGGTAGTGTTTGAACTCGCTCTTTTTGAGACCACTTTTACGGATAAATGAGCTGACTTTTTCGCTGCCAATGTAGTGCGGGATGATGACGTAGCTGGCGCCGAGTTCATAAAGTTGGCTGGCTTCATTGACTGAGTCACCATGCAGAATCACCACGGCGTGTGGGTTGATCTTTTCGATGAGCTTGATCAGGAATAGGTTGGTTTCATGATCGGTGATTGTCGAAACAATGAGCTTGGCTTTGTCGAGTCCAGCTTCTTCGAGCAGCTCAATATCAGTTGCGTCACCGTAGAGGTATTCAAGTTTGCGATGCTCGAGTACATCGATAACCTCAGGGTCGTAGTCGATGACAACGTAGCGTTTTTTGAGGCTTTCGAATACTTTGATAAATTCATGGCCACCTTTTTGGTATCCGAAAAGGACGAATTCGTAGTTATTTTTTGATTCTTGTTCGAAGTGGGTTTTGCGGCGTTCAAACATACTCAGGTCAAGTTCAAACAACGAGAACAATTTGTCAGCATAAATAATCATGTAACTACTGGCTGCAATGGATATAATGGCGACTATTGTAACGACGGCCACCAGGCTGTCAGATACGAGCGCAAGCCGATTCCCGAGAATGACAAATACGAGTGAGAATTCACTGATTTGAGCCATGGTAACGGCGGTCTTGAAGCTCGTCCGCTTGGTGTACCCAAGTAAACCCATCATGACAAGCACAATGAGCGGCTTGATAATAATGACGATGACACTACTGATAATAATTGTTGGGATGAGCGAACTAATATCACCAAAGCCAATGCGCGTTCCGAGCGAGATGAAGAATACGACGATGAAGAAGTCACGTAAAGGGCGCAGGCGAGAACTGATTTCTTGGGTGTATGGCAGACCTGCCAGCGCGATACCGGCTACGAGCGCGCCAATCTCAATGCTGAAGCCAGCGATATCGAATAGTGCAGCTGCACCAAAACCCCAGCCAATTGAGAATAAGAACAAAAACTCTTGGCTACCTGCAATCAGTTTGTGCATGCGAGGTAGCACAACGCTACCAATAAAGAATAATGGAATTGCAATGCCAGCACCCTTGAGGAATAACAGCCCAAGGCTCGAGGCCGACACGCCGTGGCCACCAGTCTGTGCGGTTACAAATAAGAGGGCAAGCGTTGCCAATAAGTCCTGAACAAGCAAGATACCGATGGCGATTTTACCGTACAATCGGTTTTGTTCTTTTTTGTCACTGAGCAGCTTCAGGATGATAATCGTACTACTAAATGATAAGGCAACACCGAGGAAGATCGATTCGGTCATCGTCATGCCAAGAATGATACCTGCCCCCCAAGCAAACCCAGCAGTTGCGAGTACCTGAACCACACCAGCAATGCCAGCGACCTTTCCAACTTCTTTGATTACGCGCGGATTGAGCCCGAGCCCGATGATGAAGAGTAGTAGGGCAATACCAATATTGCTGAATATCTCGATGGTTTCAGGTGATTTTGCCAGGTGGAATACAGAGGGGCCCACGATAACACCTGTCAAAATATGGCCAATGATCAGGGGTTGCTTGATCAGGCGCATGACAAGCGCAATCCCCGCCGCAATGGCGATGATGAGACTCATTTGGAGAAAGACGCTGTCGTGCATGTTTATTTTCGTTTAATTCTTACGCTTAATTGTATCTGATACAAGCTGTTTAGACCAGAGCCCAGATGGCTGCCACGCCGGCAATGGTCATGAGTCCGGTTGTGATCCAGCCGATCCAGGTGGCGAATGGGTGATTGACCCAACGACCCATGATCTTTTTGTTGCTACTCATGAGGAGGATCAGGCAGAGGATGATTGGTGCGATGATACCATTGGCAAGAGCGGAATAGATCAGTGCTTTGATCGGATCAATACCAACAAAGTTCATGCCAAGTCCGGCAAACATTGATAGGATAATGACCCCATAGAAAGCATGGGCTTGCTTGAGCGGTCGATATAGACCTTCCTTCCAGCGAAAGGCTTCGCTGAGTGCATATGAACTGCTGCCCGCAAGGACAGGAATCGCCAACAGACCGGTACCGATAATACCGATGGCGAACAAGAAGTACGTGGCGTCACCAGCGAATGGCCTGAGGGCTTCAGCGGCTTGTGCGGCAGAGGTTATTTCGGTGATTCCTTGTCCATACAGTACGGCGCCACAGGCCGCGATAATGAAAAACATCACGATGTTACTCAGCAGCATGCCAGACCATACGTCAATGCGCATGCGACGTATCTCGCCTCTATTGGTGCTGCGACGAGATTTGAGCAGACGCTTACCTTTCATAATTTCATTTTCAACTTCCTGGGACGTCTGCCAAAAGAACAGGTATGGTGAGATTGTTGTACCCAGAATGGCACAGACGATGATAATCTCCTCTTTGCTAAATGTGAGCTGCGGCGTAACGGCGTGGTGGAGTACATTACTCCAATCAAGATGAGCCATCAAGGCCGATGCGACGTAGGCAAGAAGTACAAGTGCCAGCCATTTGAGATACCGAGCATACCGGGTGTAGTCAGTGAATATCTGTAGTCCTAGTGATAGGACCGTAAAGCCAACCACCAGCCAAGCAAATGGTATGCCAGGTGCGAGTAATTGCATGCCTTTGGCCATCGCACCGAGGTCAGCACCGATGTTGAAGGCGTTTGCACCAAATAGCAAGAACGCACATATCAATAAGACTTTTCGAGGATAGTGCATACGAATATTCGCAGCCAGCCCACGCCCAGTTACGAGCCCTATTCGAGCACACATTTCCTGGACAAATGACATCAGTGGAAAGGTAAGTGGGGCCAACCAGAGGAAGTTGAATCCGAACTGTGCACCGGTCTGCGAATAGGTCGCAATGCCTGATGGATCGTCATCAGATGCGCCGGTTGTCAGGCCGGGCCCAAGCGTGTTCCAATATTCTTCGGATTTCTTGATTGCACGCTTGCCCGGCATCTTGCCAGCCATAGCTACAGAGCCAGAAACTGCCCGGTCAAGCGCAATCGCCGGCGCTTCAGTAACCTGTTGCATGGCACTTTTTCGAGATTTGGAGCGTTTTTTCTTTGTTTTAATGCCCATCATATAAACGTCATTATAGTAGAATTCACACCAAAACAAAGCCTCCAGCGCTAGGAAATTGTCTTACTCTGAATTCTTGCATCACCAAGCACTTGACAACTTGCTTTTGCTTATGCGATGATGAGCCCACTTCGAATAGTCTGCGAGGACTAGTAGAAAGACAAAAACAATCAAAAAACAAATTGAGAATACTGCTGTGAGGGTGGTTTTCGTAGTCCTGTGCTCGGGAGAGGTCAAAAGAGATGCCAATAAAAATTAAAATGCGAAATTCGCGGGGTATTAACGTGGAAGTCAAAATCCGTCGCCCTCAGTGGCAACAATTTATCACCTACTAGTCGGTTAACCTGGCACATCAGCCTACGTAACTAAACTACATGAAAAGCCACCGGCTAACGTCGGTGGCTTTTGCGTTTTTATAACTATGATTATTTCTTGGCAGCGATTGCTTGATCGAGTAATTGACCAAACGCTTCGGCAGTCTGTGGTGGGCTGCTGACTTTTTGACCGTCAAGGTAGAAGGTCGGTGTGCCAGTGATGTCAAGCGACTGACCCTTTTTGAGGTCTGCTTGGATGATATCGTTTACGGCGCTACTTGCGGCGTCAGCCTTGAACTTCGCAACATTGAGTCCAAGTTCTTGGGCGTAGCCTTCAAAAATTGTTGAGGCGCTCTTGCTGTCAGCCCATGAATCGTGCTGTTCATAGAGCATGTCGTGCATTTCCCAGTACTTGCCCTGGATACCCGCAGCTTCGGCAGCGCGGTGTGCAGCCATGGCGTTCGGGTGAAGTTGGGTGAGCGGGTAGTTTACGAACTGGAAGTGGATGTCGGCTTTGTGTGAGTCGACAGCTGCCTTGACGATTGGGTAGTATGCAGTACACGCAGGACACTGGTAATCACCATATTCGACGAGTGTGACACCCTTGGCGTTATCACCATACAGGTGGTTACTGATCTGAGAGCTACCACCGGTGTTGGTAGGAGTTTCACTTTTGTGTTTGGTAGTCACAAAGATACCAACAAAGACTGCAACTAACGCAATCAAAATAATTGCAAAACGATTGTTCATGAGAGCCTCCACTAAACTTATTCCATTACATAGTACCGTACCTTGAGCTAAAACTTCCAAAACTCCTACGGTAATCGTACAATCTTTGTATGAGAATACTCTTTAGCGTCCTGTTGGCCTGTTTGGCACTGCTGACTATTAGTTTACAAAAAACCTACGCGGCCGTTCCGCCCAAGGAATTAAAACGTCGCGCAAGGGCTGGTGACGAGTTTGCAATGCTACTCTATCGAGCCGTTGGCTATGGTTACAGTTTGCGAGCCGTACTGTGGGTACTAGTTGGCACGTCATTTGCTGGTTTCTTTGTGTATGTATCGCATGTCTGGCCTGACTGGATCGCCTTTCTCCTAAGTTTAGTGTTCTTATGGGCCGGCTTTATGTACTTACCTGCCAGCCGTGTGACTGGGGTAGGTGAGCGTGTGGCTGGGTGGCTGGCACCAATTTTGGAATGGTTACTACAATATCTACACCCATTACTTGATAGAGCCATTAGTTTTGTCCGTCGCCACCGTCCAGTCACGGTCCATACTGGTCTGTACGAAAAGTCAGATCTCATAGACTTGCTTAATAAACAGCAGGTTCAGCCAGGCAACCGCATTGAGCAATTAGAGCTTGAAGTTGCACAACATGCACTGACATTTGGTGATCGATTGATACGCGATGTCATGATGCCGAGGCGGATCGTCAAAATGGTCTCTGCTGATGAGCAAGTTGGTCCGGTGCTTATGACTGAGCTCCACGGTAGTGGTCACTCACGCTTCCCAGTCTACGAAGGCAAAGAAGATGTCATTGTGGGTACGTTGTATCTGCGTGATCTCACTCGTGCCAAGACCGGCGGTTCAGTGCGCAAGATCATGCACGCTGACGATGTTTGCTATGTACATGAAGAGCAGCCCTTGGCTGATGCGCTCCAAGCAGTACTCAAGACTCGCCGTCAGATGATGGTTGTGGTCAATGGCTTCGAAGAATACGTCGGCATCATTACTATCGAGGATGTACTCGAACAAATTGTCGGCAAGCCAATCATGGATGAATTTGACCAATACGAGGACCTTCGAGCAGTCGCCGCGCGCCAGGCAACTACCGAACACAAAGAACACGGCAAGAAAACAGAGGATGTACTTGACGTAACAGAGGTGATAGAATAAGCAACTGATGCGAACGTACACCAAAGACACTGTTTCAAATATCGGTAACCAAGTAACCGTCAAGGGTTGGGTACAGTCACGTCGCGACCACGGCGGTCTGATCTTTGTTGATATTCGCGACCACACTGGCATTGCTCAGCTCGTTATCCAGCCAGAAAGTGCCGAGGCATTCAAGGCTGCAGAACAGGTGCGCGACGAATATGTGATTGCGGCAACGGGCCTTGTCCGTGAACGTTCAGAAGGTCTAAAGAACGCCAATATTGGTACGGGTGCTATCGAAATCAAAGTGGAAGGTCTTGAAATTCTCAACCGCTCCGAGCCATTACCAATTCAAATTCACGGCGACGATACCGCTAGTGAAGACGTACGACTCAAATACCGCTACCTTGATCTGCGCCGCGCCAAAATGCAGGAAACGCTTCGAAAGAGGGCTGTCTACTACAAGATTCTCCGTGACTACATGGAAGCCAACGAATTTACAGAAGTCACAACACCAATTTTGGCTAACTCTAGCCCAGAGGGCGCTCGTGACTTTTTGGTCCCATCTCGTGTTCACCCTGGCAAATTCTACGCCTTGCCGCAGGCCCCACAGCAGTTCAAACAGCTGCTAATGGTTGGTGGCGTGGCTCGTTATTACCAAATAGCTACTTGTTTCCGCGACGAAGACCCTCGCGCCGATCGATTGTACGGTGACTTTTACCAACTTGACCTCGAAATGGCTTTTGCCGAAGATGGCGAAGAAGTTCGCACAACTATGGAGCCACTTATCAAGCAGCTCGTGACCGGGTTTGGTGGTAAGCAGTTACTCTCGGAAGACATTCCACGAATCCCATTCCATGAATCCATGGAGCGCTTTGGTTCAGACAAGCCGGATCTACGCTTTGGTATGGAACTGGTTGAACTTTCAGATGTATTTGCGAGTAGTGGTTTTGGCGTATTCGCCGGTGCGATTAGTGGTGGCGGCTGTGTAAAAGCAATCTGCGTCAAAAACGGCAGCACACTCAGCCGTTCCCAAATTGATTCATTTACTGAAATTGCCAAGCAAGAAGGTGCCGGCGGTCTGGCATATCTGACCTTCGAAAACGGTGAAGTGAAGTCACCGATTGCTAAATTCCTCAGCCCTGAAGAGCTGACTGCCGTTCGCGAAAAGACTGGTGCAACAGATGGTGACATCATATTCTTTGGTGCCGACAAGCGCCCAACGGTCTACAAAGTACTGGGGCGTCTTCGCAATGAATTTGCTGACCACTTCAACCTCAAAGATCCAAACGTCGTGGCACTTGCCTGGATTGTTGACTTCCCATTCTATGAGTGGAACGATAGCCAGAACAAACTCGACTTTGGCCACAACCCATTCTCGATGCCAAAGGGTGGCGTCGAAGCCTTGCAGGCCGAAGACAAGCTCAGTATCGTTGCAGATCAGTACGACATGGTCATGAACGGCTACGAGATCTGTTCAGGTGGCGTGCGAAACCATAACCCTGACGTCCTGTACGCAGTCTTTAATGCGCTTGGTTATGACAACGCTTATGTTGACACTAAATTTGGCGCGATGATCAACGCTTTCAAATTTGGCGCCCCACCGCACGCTGGTTGTGCATTTGGTATCGACCGTATCTTTATGGTCCTGCTCGGCGAAGAAAACATTCGCGAAGTTATCGCATTTCCAAAGAACGGTTCTGGTGTCGACACCATGATGAGCTCACCGAGCGTCGTTGATGAAGCCCAGCTCAAAGAACTCAGTATTGAGACAGTAGACCAAAAATAGACATGGAAGCTACGGTTGGCATCGTTGCAGTCATAATCCAAATTGGCGCGTCAGTCCCCTATATTTTGGATATATTGAGGCATAAGACCAAGCCAGAACGGGCAGGCTTTTGGATATTTCTTTTACTGACCATAATTACTCTCGCCGCTCAGATATCACATGGTTTTAGTTGGGCATCCGGCTTGCTCATAGCGGCAGGGTGCACTCAATTAGTCATTGCGTTACTGTCTATCAAATATGGCTATGGTCGACTTAAGCCCCGGGATTTTATCTCAGTTATACTCGCAATTCTTGGTGTTTTAGGATGGCTGATTACAGACCAGCCCTTAATTACAGTCGGGATAGTCATAGCAATTGATTTTGCTGGATTTTGGCTCATATTGGCAAAGACTTGGGAAGCGCCGCAAACGGAGACGTTAATTACGTGGTTGCTCTGTGGGATGGCGGCCGGGATGGTTCTTGCTACCGCAAGAAGCTTTGACTTAGTGCAAATCGGCTACATCGCTTATTCAGCAGTTGCCAACCTTGGAATAGTTATGCTCATTATCTATCGTCGTAAAGTCTTGCAGTACAAGCTGCCAAAGCTTGTACAATGAGTACTCTATGACACAGCAAGAAGCCTTAGCGATTTTGGAATCTGGTCAGTCGATACTCCTGACCGGTGCCGCTGGTACGGGTAAGACATATCTGATGAATGAGTTTATTCGCCGGGCAAAGAAGCGCCGGAAGAGTATTGCAGTGACGGCCACGACTGGCTTGGCGGCAACGCACTTGAACGGTGCGACGATTCATTCATGGGCCGGTATTGGCATTCATGATGAACTTCCCAAGACCTTCTTTCAAAAGGTTGGCAAACAGCGTCAGGGGCTGATCGCCAAGGCTGATATCTTGATTATTGATGAAATTAGCATGCTCCACGATTACCGACTCGATATGATCGAGGAAGTTACGCGCAAAGTTCGTGGCAATGACAAACCGTTTGGTGGGCTGCAAGTCATATTAAGTGGTGATTTTTTCCAGCTGCCACCAGTCAATCGGCACGATAGCCGAGCTGGAAGTTTTGTGCTGAGTTCAGCCACATGGGGAGCAGGCAACTTCACAGTCTGTTATCTCGAAAAACAGTATCGTCAAAGCGAAGACGATGCCTATGCGCAAATTCTTAACGGTATTCGTGCCGGCGTATTACAGCGCAGCCAATTAACAGCGCTTCAGAGTCGTATAGATATAGCGGCTGATCCGTTTGTTGCTCGCACGCGGCTACTGACCACCAATATTGATGTGGATCGGATTAACCAAGGTGAACTGGACAGGCTTGATGGCGAGAGTCATACATTCGAAATGACGACTACGGGTGGTAAAAAGTTCATCGAACAATTAACTCGTTCGTGCCTTGCCCAGGAAGTGTTGGAACTCAAAGTCGGTGCACATGTAATGTGTGTCAAAAACAGCCAGGAGAAGAAGTATGCCAACGGTACGTTGGGTATTGTTGAGTCTTTCGACAAAGCTTCTGGCTACCCAATCGTGAAATTAAATAACGGTCGGACGATGACAATATCTCCCGATACATGGGAACTGATTGATGGCGATAAAAGGCGCGCAACTCTGACGCAACTACCCTTGCGATTGGCGTGGGCGATTACGGTACACAAGAGCCAGGGGATGACGCTCGACGCTGCACATATTGACCTCCGTCGAGCGTTTGTCGAAGGTATGGGATATGTCGCATTGTCTCGTGTTCGTGGCATGGACCAGTTGGTGCTTGATGGCCTGAATGGTATGGCGCTCAAGACCAGCCCATTGGCCCGAGAAATTGACGCCACACTGCGCAGTCGGAGTGAGCAGGCACTTCAGGATCATGCCAAAGCTATCGCATCGTGGAACAAAGCCGAAGCCAAACGAAAAGCCCAGCCCGAGGAAGAAATCGAAGAAGTAACAGCTACCGGCTGGTCGTTGAAGCTCGAGAAGATGCGTGAGGAATATCCAAACGCCTATCGACCATGGGCCGAAGCTGACGACGCCAAACTCAAGAAATTATTTGAAGACAAAACCACACTCGAGAAACTGACAGTAGAGTTTGGCCGACACCCAGGCTCTATCAAAAAACGTCTCGAAAAGCACTACGGCGAAGATGTAGTCGTCACATAAAAATACGACACTAAATGTGTCGTATTTTTATTTCAAACAGGTAGCTACCAGTTGAATGTTTGGCCGAGAATCCAGATGAATCCAGCGACGGAGAGAAAAAATAATCCCAATCCGACGGGTGAACCCCAGCTGAACCAAGAGCCCCAAGCACGCCAGTGCTTGTGCGTCTTCTCGTACCAGTCCACTTGTTCTTCTTGTGTCATTTTTGACATAACAAGCTCCTTTTAGTGTTAGTAAAAACACCGGCTAGTGGCTCTAGTGTCTGGATGTGTTATTCGTTGAGCGGTACAACGCACATCTGTAGTTGACGCCACGTTACCAAGATTTAATCACTTAACTGGTTTGTTGTCCAGATTGTGCCAAAGGAGATAACAAGCGACCGTCTCATACGGATGCCAGTTTTTATCTGCCGCGAGCTGGGTAACTTCCGCCGGTGTTGGTACCGCTAGCAGGCCATAGAGTTTCATGGCACTCATGCGGATACCAAGATCACCAATGGCCAAGACATCGAGGCGACCCATGCTGAAGATCAGGAACATGTGAGCGGTCCATTCGCCGATACCTTTGACTGCGGTTAGTTCTTTGGTGATCTCGTTATTTGATAAGTTGTCGAGGTCGTCGAACTTGAGACTGCCGTCTAGGACATGTACGGCGAGGTCTTGTATGTAGCGAGCCTTTTGGCCACTGAGTCCGGCGCTACGGAGTTCTTCATGAGATTTCTCGAGAATTGCTTCTGGGATGGGGAAGCTCGGTCCATCGAATAGCGCACGGAACTTGGCCAAAATGCTGGCGGCAGCTTTGACACTAATCTGTTGGCTGATAATACTCTCGACAAGCTCTTGGTAATAATTGTGATGCGGATTGATATGTGGCAGGCCAGCCCGAACTGCAATTGGCGCGAGTAGAGGATCGGCCTGCGATAAATAAGCAGTGGCTTTTTTGAGTTCGGCGGGTGAGGCAATAGGGTGATTCATAGTCCTATTGTACGCTCGGGCCAAAAAAAGAGACCCCCGTTTTATGCGGGGGTCATTTCAGGGTTTGTTTTCCCTTTTTAGGTTCGTTTTTAGATTCGGCGTCTATGTCCCATGGGCCACCGTGGATACGAGCAACTCAAGCGACATACTTGCGAGCGTATCGAATCATGAAATTTACTGTACGCCCGCATTTGCGGGTCGTCAAGCTAATGCTTTGCTATACTGAATCTAATTATGGATACAACTGGAACACTTCAGGATCAGCAGCCAACTGCAATTCAACAGCCACGTAATGATCTGCAGCCTACAAGTCCTTCGACTTCATCTCAAAATTTCACACAAGATCAGCTGGTGGCACCTCAACTACGAGTTGGTAATCAAACTGTCCAGCAGTCATCACAGGCAAAGGTTGTACCACCAACGCAGCTTCATCATACGAGCCCCCTTGTGTGGCTACTCATCCCCCTCGTTATTTTCATTATTGTGGTACTGTGGCCGACGACGCGAACTACCAATGTCGCGGCACCAGAAGAAGTTGCACCAGAGCCGATAGCGTCACCACCGGCTCAGCCGACGAAGCCCAAGCCCAAATCCAAAAAACGTAAAAAATCTAAGCGCTAGGATAACACTTAAGCTTGTATCTGTTATCTGCTAAACTAATACTACAATGGCTAAGCCCAAAAAGAACACAGACAACCCATATGACGCCGAGCTTGAACAGCATGTAGATGAGCTGCTTGCTCCTGAGTCAAAATCAAAGAAAATTGATATTTCTCATGATACCGAGCCAGAGCGGTCACCGGTAGAAGACGCTACTCCAGTGGAAATTACTGAGCCAGCTGAAGCCGTTACGGCGCCGTTATTGCCTGATACCCCAATTCCTACCGAACCCACCAAAATCCCAATTACTCAGGGCGAAAAAATCCAACCAGCCCCGAAAAAAGTCATCAAACCACTAGAACCCCAGGAAGTCGAGGAGCCACTGCCAGAACTATCCGACGACACTGCCACCATTGATGAAAGTATTAAACTGATTGAACCAACGCTCACGATCAATGAGGCACTTCTGACGGATGCGCTGGATGATGATCACACTGACAAGCTCGTCAATGATATCGTTGCCAAAGAAGGTGATGAGTTACTGGCAGCCGAAGACGAACGAACGAGGCAGTTTACCCCTATTACTAAGCCAACATTCAAAGCCCGCCTCGGTGCGTTTTTTGCTGCCTGGTGGCACAATCCTATTGCTCGCTGGATCACGATTGGTGTAATTGTGGCGGCGTTAGCCGTTGGTATCGGTATGCCAGCCAGTCGTTACTATGTACTCAACAATGTTGGTGTCAGGAGTAGCGCATCAGTAACGGTTACTGATCGCAGTACGCAGCTACCACTCAAAAATGTGACCGTGAAGATTGCCGACCAAATTGGCCAAACAGATGATAAGGGCGTCGTGCGCCTGCAACATTTACGTCTTGGAAAGACGACGCTGAGTATTGAAAAGCGCGCTTTCGCACCTATCACGCAGAACATTACGATTGGCTGGGGCAGTAACCCACTTGTTGGCTATCAATTACTACCCGCCGGTAGCCAGTACACCTTCGCAATCACTGACTATTTATCTGGCAAGCCAATCAAGACGGCCACGGTCGCATCCGAATATGCCGATGCCAATGCTGACGACAAGGGTATAGCTACGCTTACGCTCGATAAAAACGCCAAGGACACGGTCGATGTCACGATTACCAGCCCCGGACTTCGTGACGAACACGTTACGCTCAATACCGACAGCAAATCACAGATTGCGGTTCAGATGGTGTCTGCTCGGAAGCATGCATACGTCTCTAATCGTTCTGGTAATTACGATGTATACAAGATAGATGTTGATGGCAAAAACGACCAAGTCGTACTACCGGGCTCTGGGAATGAACGTGCCGATATGGTGATCGCATCAGACCCTAACGATAATATTGTGGCAGTCGTATCGACAAGAGAGCCTGTTCGAAACAAAGACGGCTACTTACTGAGCACGCTGACTATGGTGGACCTTGATAGCGGTGCAACCGTCAAAGTGTCACAGTCAGAACAGATCCAGATCGTAGGATGGAATAACGGCCGTTTGGCATATGTACAAATTGCCTCTGGTGCAAGTGCCGCCAACCCAGACCGCGAACGTCTGATGAGTTATGACTACGCCAAGCGCGACAACAAGCAGTTAACATCGGCCAACTACTTCAACGATGTATTGGCTGTCGGCGATAGTATTTATTACGCACCAACCGGCGCACTGAATGACCCAGTCGGTAATTTTACAAAGATCAAATACGATGGCAGTGGCAAGCAAGTTATATTGGTCGGTGAAACATGGAATGCCTTCCGTATTGATTACGGCCACATTGTATTGTCGGTCCCTGGCGCCTGGTATCAGCATGTGATTGGCTCAGTCACGGCTACAAAATTAGATGGACAGCCAGCGAATACCAATTCGCGAGTCTACGTTGATAGTCCAGATGGCAAACACAGCCTTTGGGTCGACAATCGAGATGGCAAAGGAGTGCTCCTCAACCACGACGTTGCAACAGGGAAAGACACAACACTACTTACCAAGAGTGGACTACGCTACCCTGTAAAATGGCTCGATAACCATACACTTATCTACCGTGTCAGTACTGATAATGAGATTGCCGACTACGTGCTCAGTCTTGATGGTGGCGAACCACACAAGATTCATGATGTGACGACAACAGGCTCCAATGACAGATGGTATTACTACTAAAAGGAGAATGTGATGGCCAAGAAAAAAGCAGGTAAATGGTTCACTAAAGTTCGTGGCAGCTACTTGCCAAGCAGCGCAGCTGGCTGGCTAACGTATATCCCATACACGGCATATATCTTCGGCGTACTAACCTACGTGATGCACGCAAACTACAGTTTCTGGAATGGTTTCTTCATCGTACTCCCAAACTGGATTGCGGCAGCAGTTGTGATGCAGTGGATTGCGTCTACCAAGTCCTAAGCCATCAGCTACAATAGCTTCAATGAGTAATATGCAAACGTTCCAGGAAACGGTCTGGGACTATTACCACGAACACGGCAGAGAGTTACCTTGGCGACGCCCTGAAGCTGATGGTACATTTGATGCCTACAAAATCTGGGTCAGTGAGATCATGCTCCAGCAAACTCAGGTGCCCCGTGTGATCCCAAAGTATCACGAGTTTCTGACTGCCTTTCCAGATGTAGAAGCGCTTGCTACTGCACCACTCAGCCAGGTATTGCAGTTATGGAATGGTCTTGGCTACAATCGTCGCGCCAAGTTTCTGTGGCAAGCAGCCGGACAGGTACACACCGTACATGGCGGTATAGTGCCACAAACGATTGATGGGTTGGTCACGCTTCCGGGTATCGGCCACAACACAGCAGCTGCGATTACAGCCTACGCATACAATCAACCAGTTGTATTCGTAGAGACCAATATCCGTACGGTGTTCATCCATCACTTCTTCCAGGATACTGATGCAGTTGATGACAAAGAGTTGTTGCCACTGATCGCTAAAGCGGTAGATCATGAGCACTCCCGTGAGTGGTATTGGGCACTAATGGACTATGGAAGCTACCTCAAAAAGGCTGTCGGTAATATCTCGCGCTCCAGTAAACACTTCGTAAAGCAGTCAACATTTGCGGGCTCACAGCGCCAGGTGCGGGGCGCAGTTATTCGTTTTCTCGCCGCTGGTCCACTTAGCTTTGATGAACTACAGCGGATGATACCTGATGATCGGCTACAGCATGTACTTGAGATGCTTGTTGCCGAACAGCTTATACAAAAACATACTAATAATTATTCTCTCTAGCGTCATTACGCTTGTGGTAGAATAAGCATAACCAGGAGACGTTAAAAATATTATGAAAGATCGTATTAAATTACTCGTCAGTGTTTTACTGACATTGCCACTTATTGGTGTTATTCCTGCTGCCGCAGTCGCCCACGCCGAAACTACTACCAGTTCAACCACAAAGCCACTCATAACACAGGCAACAGATGCGATAAAGGCTGATACCGCACAGCTCAAGCAAGCGCTTCAAGCCCGTATCCAAGCCCGAAAAGACAAGCTTCAGGTAAGACTCTCTGCTCTCGAGCAACAGCGACTCAAAACTCGATGCAAAAGCTCACAGGGCGTTGTTAGCTCACTGCAGGCACGTATCAACGGTATCGAAACCGCTCATACCAAGGCACATACTCATGTAGTTTCACAGTTGACTGACCTATCTGCTAAGCTCCCCGCCCAGGGGCTTGATAACACACAGTTACAAACTGAGATCACGAATCTCAATGCCCAAATTGCCAAATTCAATAGTGACTTTGCGACCTACAAGGACGACGTAAGTGACTTAGCGGTTATGGATTGTGCTGCCGACCCAGTTGGTTTTAAGGCTTCTCTTGAAGCATCTCGCAACCAGATGGGGCTGTTACGCCAAGAAGGAACAGCTATTCAGGCGTATCTCAAAGACACGATCAAACCAACACTGCAGACAATTCGAACACAAATCGCTGCGAAGCAAGGAGGGGATAGCAAATAATGGAGCCAACAACACAAACCACTGCGCCACTACCGCCTCGTTCTGTGCCAGTCATGGATGTGCAAGCCCCTCGTCAGAGTCCCTCGGTTCGTCCGGTATCTGATGTTGTGACTGACACACCCGTAGCAGAACCTACACCACCAGAAGTCGTAACAGCTCCTGTCGAGGAAACTGATGTCCCCGTCAGCGAAGCTCCTGCTGAAGAAGAGGCAACGTCGACTGAGGTAACAGCGACTGACACACAATCAGCACCCGAAGCACCTGCCAACAATCCAATGGCAGTAACGCCCGATAACGCTGGCTCGGCACCTTTGCGACACAAGGCACCTATCGGCGCAATTATTGCAGCGATAGTCATCGCGCTGTTACTTGCAGCTGCCACGATTTTTGCCTATCTACGGTCCAGCAAGGACACAACTGCAACGAGTACTAAGTTTCCAACCACGGCAGCTAGTACTGCAACCCAGCCGCAACTGAAGGCCTCAGATATAGAACAGACGAGTCAGGGCATTGATGACAGTATCAAATCAATTGATAATAACAAAGACTTCTCGAGTACTGATCTAAGCGACACAACACTTGGTTTATAGCGCCACTAGCTACAGAAAAAAGTCCGCTATTACGAGCGGACTTTTTTGATATTTGGCGTACGTTTTGTAGCTTGGTGAGGTACGAGTAATGGCCCAGCGAGTTCAATATCATTTGCTGCAAATGCTTTGCTGAGTAATTTATAAAGCTCTGTCTTGACGACCATCTTTTCGCCTGTACTAACCTTGGCGTTGATCTTAATGATGATTCCGGTTGGGCCGTACCCAAGTACGCCACCAAACTGTGGCATTTCTTTGATGCTGTGTTCAAAGTCGGCTTTTGCGGCTAGCTGCTCGCCGACATGATTAATGACATGCTCAGCTCGTTCGATATCTGATCCAGGCGCAAGCGTGATGTCTTCGTTCAAACGGCTGTAGCCCATCGTTTTATTGGTGGCTACGCTGATTGCCCCGTTGGGAACATGGTGTACGTTGCCGTCAAGGTCGCGAAGAATAGTGGTCCTAATTGTCACGTCTTCAACAGTGCCACTGACACCTGCGATTTCTACAAAGTCACCAACACGGTATTGGTTCTCGGTGATGATGAAAATACCGCTCATAAAGTCGTTTATTAGGTCTTTGGCTCCAAAACCAAGTGCCACTGTTACCAGTCCAGCGCTGGCGAACAGCGCAGCAGTATAGCTTGGGTTAATTTCGCCAACGATCAAGCTGCCAGCCAGCGCATATACGCCAACTCGCGCAACAGCACTGGTCAGGCTTTCAAGTGTCTTGACTCGCTTTTCACGATCAACTTTGGTAGGGTACAGATCAGGTCGGACGGTGCGGGAGATAATTCGTTTGAGAATATTTGCACCGAAGCGGTGGAGTAGCCAGGCAGCAATCAGGATTAGTATGATGTTCATGGCATGAAGGCTGAGCCAGTCACCAAGGCTATGGCCAGCGTGAATCGTGCCATTTGAAATTTTGTCTGCAAGAGTTGTACTCATCTTGCTACAGTATATAAGGATAAAACGTTCGGACAAAGCTTATGGTAAAACAAATGACAGTAGATGGCCCAGAAGTTATCGAATCACTACTTCGTGGTGCAGTTGGTGTATTGCCGACAGACACCGTGTATGGTGTTGTTTGTAGCGCCGCCCTGCCAGATGCGGTGGCTCGGCTCTATGCCCTAAAAGATAGACATGACAAGCCTGGCACGGTGATTGCGGCAAATATTGAGCAGCTCGTAGCGCTTGGTATACCAAAAAGATATCTCACGGCTGTGATGCAGTACTGGCCAAACCCGATTAGTGTGGTTATCCCACTTGGCGATACACTGTCAGCGCTACATCTCGGTAAAGGTTCGCTTGCATGCCGCGTACCAAATGACGCCAAACTTTTACAGCTTCTTGAACACACGGGGCCATTACTAACAAGTAGCGCCAATCATCCCGGAGAGCCACCGGCAACAACGCTACAAGAGTCAATAGATTACTTCGGTGATGAGGTTGATTTTTATGTCGATGGTGGTAACTTTGAAGGACACCAATCTTCAACGGTTATTCGAATCGTCGACGACGCAGTAGAAGTTCTACGTGAAGGTACAGTCAAAATTAACGAATATGGAGCAATACAAGAATGAACTTCAACGATTACCAAACTCAGGCATTAACAACCGCTATTACGCATCCCGATGAACAAATGGATAAAACCATTTTTGTGCTCGGAATTGCGGGTGAAGCAGGTGAAGTCGTCGAGAAATGGAAGAAGATTATTGCCTATAAGGATGGAAAGATTAGTGATGAAGACCGCCAAGAGATCAAAAAAGAACTTGGTGATGTCCTCTGGTATATTGCACTCTTCGCTGACAGTCTTGGGCTTACGCTCGAAGAAGTTGCAGCGCTGAATCTTGAAAAACTCGCCAGCCGCAAAGCCCGCGGAGTCACCAAAGGTGTAGGCGACAACCGCTAGGCGAGATTAAACTCAACCACGAGTGCTTGATGATCTGAGACGAGATCATCAAGTGCACGGAAATCAGTAATACTAATCGCTTCATTCATGAAGATATAATCACAAACTTCTTGTTTGGATGTCAGTTGATTGCGTGTTGTCTTGAGGTTATATGTTACGGGTAGGTTGATCAATCGTTTGTTAATCAGGCTCAGCGACTGACTATCAGGTGCGAGGTTGAAATCACCAGTCAGTAGGATTGGGCCACTGAGAGTATCAACATAATCAGCGATTTGTTTCATCTGGCGCATAGTGTCATCGTTGCCATTTTTGTGCTCCCTGACATGGTGACCGTGGTGGTTGAGAATGTGTAATTGCTTGTCATCAATATTGATACTGACGTGCTGTAAGTTTCTGATGTTGTAGTCGTCAGTATCAAAATCAAATGAAAGTTTATGCGTGAGATTGGTGAAGATCGTGTCTTCCGCGGAGAATGGTTGCTTTGACAAGATGGCATTTCCGAAATGAGCTGTCTTGTTCATGAGATTAAATGAGAAAACAGGTGACATAAATACATGCGCATAACCTGCCTCTTCGGCAATTTGTTCGACGGTCACAGCAAGGGCAGCGTCACCAGGTGTGCTAATTGCTTCTTGCAGACAAATAAAGTCAGGATCTTGTCGTTTGATCAGCTCGACAATTTGCTTTTCAAGCCGTCCGCCCCAGATGTTCAGCTGGAGTAACTTCACACTACAAACTCCGTTCGCAGCCATTCATCCAGGCTGTTGCCACCACCAGCCGTAAGGCAGAGCACTGTATCGCCATCATCAATGTGTCGTTGAATCGCTGCATGCAATGTCTGGTCAAGCGCAGAGGGTGTCGTTACCGTTTGTGCCTCAGGACTCAAGATACTTTTGAGGTCTTCTGGTGTCCAAAGGTCAAGTGAGGTGTCTTCGCGGGCTAAATAGCTTGGCACAATGTAGAGCTGTTTAACACTGTCAAATAGGTGCACCAGCTCGTCTTTGATGAAGTGCTGACGTGTATTGTGCAGGCCCTCGTAAACGACGACCAGTTTATCGCCGGCAACTTCGTGACCAAGCTGCAGAGCACCGCGGACTTTTGGTGGCGTGTGAGCATAATCTGTATAGAGACCTGGTATAAGTTGCTCAAACCGACGAGCGACGCCCGGGAAGGCATTGAGGTGGCTGATGAGCTCATCAAGTGGCTTGCCAATCATCTGATGCACGCTGTGCGCTACTTCCCAGGCATTCTGGCGGTTTACGAGTCCAGGTAGGGTGAGCTGTGCGCTAATGTCCGCTGAAGCATCATCAAGTACGAGCTGATTATTGGCAGGCTCAAGGCTTAGTCGATCGGCATCTGCCTGCCACAGGACAATCTGCTGGCTCTGTTCGAGGAACTCACGAAAAGCTGCGTTGTAATCTTCGCGTGTCGGATAAATGTCGGGGTGATCCCAGTCGACGCCAGTGATAATACTTAGGTTCGGCTCAAAAGCCAAAAAGTTTCGGTCGAACTCATCGGCTTCGTAGACGAAGTACTCAGAACCAGGTGTGTATGCACCAGTGTCAGCGAAGCTCGTCTTGGCGGGCAATAAATAGCTGATAGGTATGTTCAGCTGTTGCATGAGCCAGACAGCCATAGCGGTGGTCGTGGTTTTGCCGTGGGTGCCAGCAATAGCCAAGAGTTTGAGCTGTTTGTCTTGCAAGATCTGATTGAGCAGCTCGTCGCGCTTGGACATTTTGATTGCTTGATCACGGCAAAATTGCAGCTCGGGAGCATTGGGCTGTTCGATTGCAACGGCTGATGAATATACAAACCAATCAATTGGTTTTGTATCGTGTGCAGCAGTAATGTCTTCGTAGCGTTGCCCGATGTGAATGTCGGTAATGCCATGAGCTTTGAGATAGCTAATATAGTTTGAGTCTTGTTTATCGGAGCCTGAAACGTCATAACCAGCTTGCCTGGCTACAAGTGCTAATGGGCCTATACCAGCGCCACCAATTCCAGAGAAGTAAATATGCATAATTATAAGTGTGCCACTCTCGAGGCTCGCTGTCGAGCTACTCGCACTATGTTATTCATCAATCTTGCTGCAAAGAACGCATAAGGGGTGATAGAATATGGAAGACAGTTTAAAAATAAATAAAAAGTTATGCTCAAAAAAGTTGTATATCGCGCCCTTCGACACCGTCACTTCTGGCGAGAGGTTGGGTTTACTGAGCTCAGCGAGCTGTATATTAGCAATATGCTACACACACTAGCCATCAGTGTACTGATGGTTTTCGTGCCGTTTTATATGTTTCAAAACGGGTACAGTGCACCGCAAATATTCTCATTATTTGGCTGTTTCTTCCTCGGTCGTATCGTTTGTGATTTTCTAGCCGCACATATGGTGGCGCGCGTCGGGCCAAAGCACACGATGATTCTCGGCTGTTTTCTACAGATCACGACTGCAGGGCTTTTGCTGTCGGTACCAACACACCATTGGGCAGTGTGGCAAATTGGGCCAGTTTGGGGTGCGTCTGCCAGCTTCTTCTTTATTGCGTATCATGTGGCGTTTTCAAAAGTGAAGCATACGGCCCACGCTGGCAAAGAGCTTGGATTTATGCAGATTATGGACAAGGTTGGTGGTATTATCGGACCAATTTTAGGTGGTCTGGCAGGTAGTTTCTTTGGGGGTCGGTACATATTCTTGGTTGCGTCAATCATATTAATGGCAAGCCTATGGCCACTATTTAGGTCCAGCGAACCAGTGAAAGTACACCAAAAACTTCGCTACCGTGATATGCCACTTGGTCGTATCAAGTACGATTTGCTGTCATATACTGCACTCGGTATCGAAAACACGCTTTGCATTAATTTGTGGCCACTTTTTGTGTCACTCTTTGCGCTAACTGGTAATATCTACTTTCAGCTCGGGTTCCTTAGTTCTGCTGCTGTGATGATATCAATCATTAGTGCCTACATAATTGGTCATCATACTGATCTTGGTAACGCTCGCCGAATACTTCGCACCGGAGCCATTATTAATTCGCTTGTATATGTGACTCGCCCATTTGTTGGTAATATCGCTGGTGTACTTGCAACGAACGTTGCGAATGAGGCGGTTACAACAGCCTACCGCTTGCCATATACCAAGGGCATGTACGCTGCCGCCGATGATTTGCCAGGATTTCGTATCGTCTATATCTCTTCTATGGAGGCAACAGCAAATGTCATGAAGGGCACCGTGTGGTTCATATTGGCATTACTTGCAACGGTTTTGAGCTTGTATACCGTGATTGTTGTTGGATTTGGCATTGCCGCGATTGCATCACTGGGTATCACCCGCGAACGATTTAAAGCACTTTCACCAAAGGTCTATAATGCAAGCAGCAAGGCACACGCATGAACAAACGGTATCTTCACCATCTTCTAAAGCGGCTCCAACGGTTCAACTATGTTTATTTGGTAATCGCACTGGTTATTACCGGAACTGTATTTCTGTTTTCGTACCGGCATAATAATGTCGTAGCACTACAGCTTCGCGACCAGGTACTGACGGTCGACAAAAATAATGGTGATATCGAGGCTAGCCTCAAGAAGCTACGCGAGTTTACCTATAGTCACATGAATGCCAACTTGGCGGGTGGACAAGGTAATGTATATCCGCCAATCCAACTGAAATATCGTTACGAACGCTTGGTTGCCGCTCAGAAACAGGCAACTGAAGCCGTCAATGGGCAGATCTATACGCAGGCACAAACGTACTGTGAGCACCTCATATCTACGGGCCGGCCTATTGGCCGCGTGCCTTGTATACAAGACTACGTGACATCACACACGCCACAGGCGGCCGTCGCTATACCCGACGCGCTCTACAAGTTTGATTTTGTGTCACCAGTTTGGTCGCCTGACTTGGCCGGGTGGACTTTGCTGGCGTCAATTATATTAGCTGTTATATTGGTGCTTCGATTGGGTCTTGAGTACTGGTTACGATTTAGCCTCCGCGAATAACGAACAACTATCTTTTGATAAACAAAAACCCCAGGTTGGACCTGGGGTTTTCACGAACGATGAGGCTATTACTTCTTGGTTGAAGGAGTAGTTGTTGGTGTCGTGTTGTTTGTTGTTGGCGTAGTGGTGCTAGCGCCTGTACCGGTGCTGTTAGCTTGGGTACATTTCTGATCAGGGTTGTCAGTCTTGTACTTGGCAACTGCCTGTGCAACTTGACCGTCATCCTTGAGGTTTTCCCAGAAGATAACTTGCTCACGGTTGATAACCATTTGGTCTTGTGGGCCGTGAAGTTCACAACCAAGCTTTACGAGTGAAATATCGTTAGCGCTGGTTGATGAAGTTGTCTGGTTCGGCTGAACCTGTTGGTTAACGCGCAAGTAGTAGATGTCGTCAAGGCTGAGGTACTTAGTGTTCAATGTACCGATCTTACCGAAGTAGACCTGACCACCATTGAGGAAGACCGCTTGCATCTGTTTTTTGTTTACAAAGGTACTTTCAGCTTTGCCACTGTTATTGCCACCAAAGACGGTGAAGCCAATAGTCGCAATTATGAGGACGGTTGCTGAAAAGAGCAGTGCAATAAATGCCCAGCGAAGTATGCCTGGCTGACTTGCGAGTTTGTTTTGTCGTGTGACCACATTGGTCGGTTGAGCGGTGTGCGGGGCAGCTGACTGGCTAGCAGTTGGCTGACCTGGACGGTCGCTACGATTCATCCATTCCATGTATTATCCTAATCCACCTTTTAGATTTGTTGCTACAGAGGGTAGTGTACCGCATAAGCGGTATCACAATCAACACTCCTTAAGCGTAATCTTGTGGAAGACTTTTTGACAGGGGTCAAACGATGAAATTTGTGACGATCAGGGGTGCGAGATGTAGCCAAACCTGTTGACAAGCCAAACGAGGCAAGAGTATGTTAGGGGTACCAACAGTTTAAGCAAGAGAGGGAGAGCTACTACAATGGCTTACAAGCACACAAACTCGAAGGGTGTTACATATCACTTGAATTCAAAGAACGTCGTTCTTCGCGGTGGCAAAGAACAGCGAATCTTTTACTTTAGCAAGGATGTACGTCCAGAAGCTTCAGACCTGCCAGATGGCTACAGCGTCAACGAAAACCCACGCAACGGTTTCTTGACCATCAAGCGCGGCGCCTAAATAACGCCCACCACGATTACCGTGGCAAGATTATACAAAAGGCCACTCCTTGTGAGGGGTCTTTTGTATTGGTTGGCTATAAGTAGTTGGGTAACCCTTGCTATGCTATAGTTTTAGGCAAGATTAAGAAGTTTTTTACAGGGTAAATACGTATGAATGACCAGCCAGATGAACTGCCCCAGGTAGCTCAAGCACCAGCTGCCCCCCTGAGCCCGAGCGAGTTAGACGCTAAAATTGCTGCCGATAGGCGATTAGCACAAGCTTTTACTAGCCTTGGCATAGAGGCCAGTATGGCACCAACACCCTCTCCCTGGGTACGCATTACAAGCTCACGTTTTCAGCCACTTTTACTGCCAGCACTTATTATCGTGCCAGCATTATTTATACTGAGTACTATTTTAGTGTCTGTTAATCACCACAACAGCAAGAAAGCCTTACTCGCCAGCCAAAACCAAAAGACGGCCGATGAAAAAAGTATCGCTGGCGCCGCATCAAACCTCAGTACTGATGGTTCTTCTGGCGGCTCCGCTGGTGATCAGAATGGGGACGGAGATGGCTCAGACAGTGACACATCAAATGATGTAACCGCAGATGGTGGTACAAACGGTGACTCTGGAAGCTCTGAGGATATTGCCAGCGCCAGTGACCCAGGGGACCTTGGTGATGGTACTGAGATCAGTTCTGACGGTACCATAACCGAGATTAGCGATCCGGGCACGGTCAGCGGTGGTAGTACAGGTGGCACCGTTACGCCTCCCGTGACCAACCCAACGGCTAAGGTCACAAAAGTACTCGTGTTTGTCGAAGAGAATCATTCACTCGCACAAATGAAGTCAGGGATGCCATATGCCTTCGCGCTAGCTAAGAAGTATGGTTACGCTAGTAACTACGTTGCGACGACACACCCCTCACTGCCAAACTATATTGCGATTGCTTCGGGCACAACCAGTGGTATCCAAGATGATTCCGGTCCAAGCAGTCATAAATTGACGGGCAGTAGTGTCTTCGGCAAAGCGATTGCTGCTGGCAAGACTGCCAAGTTGTACGCAGATGGTATGCAGAGCAACTGTGCACTTGCTAATGGCGGAACTAAATATGCAGTCAAGCACAACCCTTGGGCGTATTTCGTAAACGAACGAACATCATGTAACAAATACGATGTCTCTATGGCAAAATTTCGGACTGATGCTGGTGCAGGGAGCTTCCCGGTCGTCGGCATGGTCATACCGAACCTGTGTAATGATGCGCACGACTGTTCACTTGCGACTGCCGATAACTGGTTCAAGTCACAGATGGCAGCTGTATTTGCTGGCCCAGACTGGAAAGCTGGTCGACTCGTGGTGGTTTTGACTGCTGATGAAGATGACAGAAACTCCGGTAATAAGGTGCTGACAGTAGTCATCCACCCATCCCAAAAAGCCAAAGTTGTCAGTAGTGGGCTGACGCACTATTCATTAAGCTTGCTCTATTCTCAGGTCTCACGTACCACACCGCTTGGCAATGCAGCCCATGCACCGTCTATGGTTAGTGCATTTAGGCTGCCACTTTAACCGTTTGGTCAGAACCACGACAAGCCATAATACTATCTGGTATAGTGGAAAGTTATGAAAGATATCATCACCGTTACCAATCTCAAGAAACAATATGGTGACAAAGTCACTGTTAATGGTATTAGTTTTGCGATCAAGAAAGGCGAAGTCTTCGGTATTCTAGGACCAAATGGCGCTGGCAAGACTACTACGCTCGAAATGATTGAAGGTATGCGACCTATTGACGGGGGCACCGCAATTATTGATGGCATCGATGTCAGCAAAGATCCCTGGAAAGTGCGCCGCATCATCGGTGTTCAGCCGCAGTCTCCGGCTTTTCAGGATAAACAAAAGCTCACTGAAATTATCGAATTGTTTGCTGCTACCTACGGTGAAAAAGTGAATGCCAAAGCGTTTCTTGACGAAGTTAACTTAGGTGAAAAGGCTGACGCCTACGCCGAAAACTTATCGGGTGGACAGCGTCAGCGGCTCAGTATTGCCACGGCATTAGTACACAACCCAAAAGTTTTTTTCCTCGATGAACCAACGACCGGGCTCGACCCACAAGCCCGCCGCAACCTCTGGGATTTGATTCGTGATATCCAGGCAAAGGGTGTGACCGTTATTCTGACGACTCACTACATGGATGAAGCGGAACTGCTCTGTGACCGTGTAGCCGTCATGGACCGCGGTAATATCATTGCCATAGATACGCCGAAGCAACTTATCAAGAATCTTCTTGGCAAGGGCTTCAAGAAGTCGCAGCACGTTGAGCAGGCCAACCTCGAAGATGTATTTATCGACCTTACAGGAAAGGCACTACGGGATTAATATGGCCATTCATATTTTGCACATCTCTGGCGAAAGCCTTTACTCCTCACTTCACCGTACGCTTCGTACGTCTCGTTCCGGTGCTCGGCTTTCATCCCGAGCTGCACTAAAATCTGAAAGGCCACAAGTATGACGTTGAGACAAAAACTCTACACCGTACAAGTATTCGTAAAACTCACCACTAGGCGCTTCTTTCGAGACCGTTTAGCTATCTTCTTTGGCGTACTCTTTCCACTTATTTTCCTCGTCGTTTTTGGTAGCTTCAACAAGGGTGATAGTAATGATATTTCCTTCAACGTCGCTGTTATCAACCAATCGCAAAGTCAGTTTGCGGGTGAATTCACCACGCAACTCAATAACAGCAAAACATTCAAGGTCAACAAAGACGTCACGAATTTCACTGAAGCCAAAGAGAAGTTGAGCCGCAATCAGCTCGACGGTGCCATTGTATTGCCGCAAGGCTTTGGTGATCTAAAAGACGGTAAGCCGCTTGGCAACGCCGAAGTCTACTATACTCAGAACAATCAGTCTGCTGGCCAAACATTGGTGACAGTACTAGATGGTACCTTCAAGGGCATTAATAGTAAGTTTGTGAGCACCGAAGTGCCATTTACCGTAGAAGGTAAGGCTTTGAACGAAAACAGCCTCAGTAGCTTTGATTACACCTTTGCGGGTCTTGTTGGCTTCTCAATCATCGGTCTTGGTATATTCGGCCCAATCAATGTCTTCCCAGAGCTTAAAAAGCAAGGCATTCTGCGCCGCCTCCACACCACCCCAATTCGTGTCTGGCAGTACTTCTTGTCTACTATGTTGTCGCAGGCAATTATCGGTGTTTTCTCGCTGGCTATCATGTTCGTTTTTGCCATCTTAGTGTTTCATCTCAAGGTAACGGGGAATTATCTAGAAATAGGTTTATTTGCGGTGCTGAGTATCTTTATGATTCTGGGCATTGGTTTATCTGTTGGTGGCTGGGCCAGCAATGAGCGCCAGGCGGCTCCACTCGCCAACCTCATAGTGTTCCCGATGATGTTCTTGTCTGGTACCTTTTTCCCACGCTTTCTGATGCCACATTGGCTCCAAACGGTTTCTGGCTTTTTGCCACTGACACCAGTTATTGAAGGTATGCGACTACTAACTACCGAAGGTAAGCACCTGATTGATCTTGGCCCACAGCTTGGGTTTATGGCGGTGTGGCTGGTTGTCATCTACGTGATCGCCTTCCGTGTTTTCCGCTGGGAGTAACCCATCCCACACCAGCTTGGCCTGCTCACGAGCGAAGCTCGTAACCCGCCGTGCCTCTTGGCCACTTTGAATTTGATTGCTTGCGGTACGCAGTCACTGTACTTAGGTACAGCTCCTTCACGTTCCGCTCAATCAAATCCAAATTGGCTCAAGTGCGGAACGGGTAACAAACAGGGGTTGTAAAATAACCACAAGCGTGGTATAATATTGGTTATGTCAAATGCTGAAGGGTTTAACCCTGAAATGTATGACCCTCTCGACCGTAAG
The DNA here is from genome assembly GCA_964474995.1 of uncultured Candidatus Saccharibacteria bacterium. Classification (GTDB taxonomy): domain Bacteria; phylum Patescibacteriota; class Saccharimonadia; order Saccharimonadales; family JALRHH01; genus CAYYUY01. The sequence goes on along the minus strand of CAYYUY010000003.1, from coordinate 20,076 downwards.
GTCGACACCGGACAAGCCAATTATTACGAAGCCCGGGCAGAATTAGGTATGGAAGAAACAGTCCCTGATCAGGCCGAAGCTGTCGCGCAGCGAGTCGCCGAATTTGAGGCAGCACCGCCCGAGGTTGTGAATAGTCCTATTGTTGAGACAAAACTTGTTGAAATTGAAAACCTCAAATATCTCTCAGATGTTCGCCACTACCATCCCTATATCGCAAAAGCAGTAGCCAGAGGGGAACTTACGAGTGTTGATGAGGTAGATGTACTCATTAGCGCCCTACAACAGCGCGAACGCCAGCTCAAGGCACCCTCAGAAGAGGTCAGGTAATGTCCCGCCCGATAAATCCTGGTGAAGGGCAGTTCATGCTCGATGGTGGTGAATACCACGAGCCACCACGGGTGGATTATGCACGCCCCAGAAATTCACTTTCTCGTGCGTTAACCGAGGAATATTCAGGCCTCGACCCGAATAACTTCATGGAAATAACGCATGAAATGGTTGAGTATGTAAAACCCGAGCAGTTGCGCCCGTACCTGATTGATGTGCCACTCAATATTGAGAAAAGCCCGTATGCAGTTTCGTATACTGATTTTCGTACCAAGAGAGAGCGCAATATTGCCGTCACTCCAGCCGAAGCCAAGTTATTGCCGCGATTTGTCGGTGCGTTGCAGCGTAATGCAGCGATTGGTTCTGCATCCAAGGTTATCGCACCATTCCCTGCAGACACAGATATAGCGCGGGCAGGTCGCTCAAGAATTCATGTGCAAGAATCGAAGCTCCCAGGTATGCTTCGGTACCGTGACTCGCTGATTGCCGACCAGAAACTAATCGATAAGTTTATAGTTGCTTCAACCGGCAAGAATGTTGGTCTATCACAGTTTGGCCCTGAAGGTAATTTCCGGAACAGCCTTGCATATCTACAGACGTTTATCCTTGATCCGATGATTCTTGCATATAGTGCCCAGCGTAAACTTTCTGAGTCGCAACAAAGACAGGTTGGCAAAGCAATTGAATTTAGCATGCGTCTTCACCCTGAGAAGATTGGTAAATTTCATGATATGATGAAGTTTCTTCACGAGTATAATGGACATAAATTCCAGCTCGTAGACCAACGAATAGAATCAGTACAGCGTAATATAGGGAAACCTCTTGTACCCAAGCCTCAGTAAGAAACCATTTTTTGTATTGGCGCCGATGGACGATGTCACCGACACCGTCTTCCGCCAACTCACAGCCGATCTCGCACCGGCTGATTTGTATTTCACGGAATTTGTAAATGTTGATGGGCTACAAAGCCCTGGTCGCAAAAACTTACTCAAGAAACTGCAGTTTGTTCCGTCAGAGACTGCACTTGTGGCGCAGTTATGGGGCATGAAGCCTGAGAACTTTCGTAAAACCGCCGAGCAGATTGTGGACGGTACTTTTGCGCGCGAGCTTGGGTTGCCAGAAGGTTGCAACTTTGTGGGTATCGATTTGAACATGGGTTGTCCTGCAAAATCAGAAGTAAAAAACGGCAGTTGTAGCGCATTAATGCAAAACAGACCATTGGCTAGCGAGATTATCAAAGCTACGCAAGCAGGCGCCGCAGGCAAGTTGCCAGTGAGCGTCAAGACGCGACTTGGCTACCACACCGTAGATCACACCTGGCCAACATTTCTACTAGAGCACAAACTTAACATGTTAACTATTCATGGACGCACCAAAAAGGAAATGAGTAAGGTCCCAGCCCATTGGGATGAGATTGGCAAAGTACGTGAACTTCGGGACGCTATCGCCCCTGATACGTTGCTTGTTGGTAATGGTGATGTCGAAACTCGTACTGAAGGTTTGGCGTACGTCGAACAGTATGGGCTCGACGGCATCATGATTGGTCGCGGTGTGTTTCATGATCCCTATGTGTTTGCGGAGCATTCTCCATGGGAGACAATCACCCGTGAGCAGAGAATCGAACTTTATACTAAACATGTTAAGCTTTTTGCTGACACCTGGAAGCATGGCGAACGTCCAATTCATGTTCTCAATAAATTTTGCAAAATATACGTCAATGGTTTTGATGGCGCCAAAGAGCTCCGTGAACAGCTCATGGCCGCAGAATCATCAGATCAACTACTCGCGCTACTTTCAGTACAATAGCTTGTACTAGTTACGCGGTCCGCGTACCATATAGCTAATGATCAAAGCCCAAAATCTCAGCAAGAAGTATCGCAAAAAATCCGCAGTTACAGATCTTTCATTTACCGTTGAGACCGGCAAGGTTACTGGTTTCCTGGGTCCAAATGGGGCAGGTAAATCTACAACCATGCGACTGATGCTTGGTCTCGACGCCGGTGGTGGTACCACGACGTTTGATAGCAAGCCTCTTCACCACTACGTTCGACCTTCTAAGGTTGTCGGGATACTGCTCGAAGCCAAAGCGTTTCACCCAACGAGAACTGCTCGGCAACACCTGAGTATCTTGGCTGCTGCTGGTGGCATACCTATGAGTCGTGTCAACGAAGTCCTCGAAATTGTGGGCCTGACAGATGTAGCCAAAAAAGCCCCCGGTAAATTTTCACTGGGCATGAGTCAACGTCTTGGCATTGCCGGCGCTATACTCGGTCAGCCAAAGTATTTGTTGCTGGATGAGCCAGCAAATGGGTTAGATCCAGAAGGTATCGCCTGGCTTCGTGATTTCCTCAAAAAATATGCCGATGAAGGCAACGCAGTGTTTGTATCGTCTCACCTGCTTAGTGAAATGTCTCAGATGGCTGACAACGTCGTGGTTATTGGTAAGGGTAAACTCATAGCCGACACTTCTATTTCAGAACTCCTCGCACAAAATGCACATGCTAGTGTCCATGTGCGATCACCAAAACTTGCTCAGCTTGATAAACTGCTCAAGGCTCGAAAGGTCGCCACAAACAAAATTGATGGTGGCCTCAATGTTGCAGGGCTCACCAGTGAAGAACTCGGCAAGATAGCTTTTGAACATAACGTTCCAATCTACGAGCTATCACCACAACGTGCGTCATTAGAGGACGTGTTCCTGGAACTTACAGCAGGGGCTGGTGAATATGTTGGAAAGAACAAGGCAACCAAATGATTGATTCGATAAAGGCAGAACTTCGTAAGCTACTCACCGTACGTTCCACGTATTTCATTATCCTCATATGTCTGGCTATAATCATCTTGTTTGCTGGTTATGGGGATGGCCTCAAGGCACCCGTGGAAGCGCTGAAGGCTCCTAATTGGTTGGCACGCGAATCGTACTCGGCAATTTCTTTTGTAGGGCTTATCACCGCCTTGATAGGGTTACTGCTATTTGGGCATGAATACCGATACAACACCATCATGCACACACTTACCTCAAGTAATAGCCGGGTCAAAAGCTTACTCGCAAAAATGGTAGTAGTTACCATATTCACGGTAATCATGAGTACTATATTTACGTTTTTCTCGCCGCTTTGCTCCATGATTGGTGTGCACTTGGCTGGGCACACGCTCGGGCCACAGACCTTTGATGTCTGGCAAGTGTTGTGGCGCTGTATATTTGTGGGCTGGGGCTACGCGATGTTTGCGTTTGTACTTGTGGCAATTATTCGGAGCCAAGTTGGATCAATTGTAGCCTTTCTGATGATTCCGCTCATTGGCGAAAACATCCTTGCGAATGTATTCAAGGGTACTGCCAAGTACTTACCGTTCATGAGTCTACAGGGAGTTGCGCCTTCAGAGTCAGCGGTTGCTAATCCAGTTAGTCTTCATCACAGCATATATGTGGCACTCACGTACATCGTTGTCGGCCTCATCGTAAGTCTGGTGCTATTCAAACGACGCGACGCGAACTAGCCGCTAACTGTCCACAGCTTTTGCTAATAATCCCCTTGTAGCTACCGGTACGAGGAGTATGATTGCAGTTGTGACTGTCGATAAAACAGCACGCACATTACAGGAATAGGTACTATATATCCTCGAGATCTCAGAGCTGCTGTATTGGCAATGGCGATTGTGTGATCTTGAGGAGAGTCCTCTCGATTAACCACCTGGAAAGGGTGATGTTTATGTCCGGTGAAGAGGTCACGGAAGCTGTCGACGAAGTCGTCGATGGACCTGTTGACGAAGTGGTAGCCGATGAGGCTGCTGCTGACGCTCCCGAAGACGGGAACGCGGACGACAACGAAGCTGCCGGCAACGGTGACGACGTGGTCGAGAGCGACGACACGGCTGGCGCTGACGCTGCGGACGACGAGTCCACTGCTGACGCCGACGTGCCCGACGACGCTGGTGACAGTGCCGACGAGCCCGCAGCCGAGGAGGCAGAGGAGCCTGCTGCCAGCGACGACGCCGAACCCGGTGAAGATGCTGCTGACGCAGACGCGAGCGACCCCGCTCCCTCTGACGAGGGCTGAGTACCACTTACGACTTTCATAGTCGTGGTACCAGCAGAGTGCTGAACGTGGGAGGGCCGGAGTATTGAATGCAGATATTTTGCACTCACCGACCCTCCCACTCACCACCCGCACCAAACCCCCTATTCCTGTAACTTTTCCATGACATAAAAAAAGATCCATCTTACGATGGGTCTTTTTATTTGGTGGGGGTACTTGAACCAAGGACTAAATTTCCAATGCTGATGGTGGGGGTACTTGGACTTGAACCAAGGACCAATCAGTTATGAGCCGACTGCTCTAACCAGCTGAGCTATACCCCCTCGTCAACGGGCTCTAAACACCAGCTAACAGATGAGAGTATACCACTTCGTGTATACTTATCTCTAGTCATGATCGAAAAAATCAAAAAGTACCAGAATCATCCGCTCGTCCAGGATTTCCGAGATATTCGTTCTCTGGGCTTTGCGGTGTTTGGCATCTTAGTACTACTTGTTTCTTGGAGTGGAATCAATGTTATTGAGACCAATTACAAGCTTGAACGCCAGTTAGCAAAACTTGATCAACAAAACCAAGTCCTACAGCTCCAGAACAATAATCAGAAGCTCCGTAATGAGTACTTCAATACGCCCGAATATCTGGAGCTACAAGCACGACAGCAGCTTGGCAAGGGCTTGCCGGGCGAAAAGCTTCTACTGGTCCCCAAAAGTGTGGCACTGGCCCACACAGTTGATTTGAGCAAAGATACCCAAGCACGAACAGCAACCAAGAAACCAGAGGCCCCAAAGTATCAGCAGAATCTGCAGGCCTGGCGTGACTTTTTGTTCCGCCGAACACTCTCGCCCAGCAGCTGAGCCTGAGCGTTGACAATATGACCTCTGTTTGCTAAGATGTATTGGTCTTTAAAATGACGCGGGATAGAGCAGTGGCAGCTCGTGTGGCTCATAACCACAAGGTCGGAGGTTCGAGTCCTCCTCCCGCTACCAAGAAAGACTTTTCAGGTACTGGAAGGTCTTTTTTAGTTTTAATACATCTGTAAAGTGGACTTATTTGACTGGTTCCAAACCTATGGTTCTCGTAATCATAGACTAAACCCTTTGGAAACAGTACGTTTTGGAACCTAGCCTTTGAAGCAGGTGAAGCTACCATCCATTGCTTATCAACATCACGCATAACATTTAGTGCAAGCTCTATATCTGCTTCCCTTATGGTTTGTTGCTTTTCAAGCTTCCCAAGATCATCTTTCACCACCGACTTTTCTTCGTCCAGTGAATTAATTAAGTCAGTTTTCTCAGTAGCGGTTAGCTGGTCTGCATTGAACTTCTTAATAGCAGACAACCTATTTTCGGCAATAGTATCAAGTCTGCTTCGTAACTTACTTATCTTGCCGTTAAGTGTACCGAGTTGATTAGCAGCTTCGGTTACTAAGACTTCTTTGTAAAGTTGTATAACTCTTTCATCAGGCTTAACACGCTGTAACATCTCTTCAAAGTCATCGTGCATTACAGAAGCCTTAATTGACTTGTATTTACCCTTGCACTGCGTTCTTGAGCAATGATAGCGAGGAGAACTGCCACCTGATCCAGTCTTTGGCGCAGAAGCATATAAAGGCTTAGTGCAGTTTGGGCAGAGAACTAAACCCTTCAACGGATAATCGGGGTTAAACTTCAAGTGAATTTCTCCCAAACGCTTCTTCTTGCCATAAAGTAATGTTTGATTAAGCTCGTATGTTTCAACTGAAATTATCTGATCGTGCTTACCTTGTACAAGTTCGCCCTTAGTGAAGTTATCAACAACATAGCCAGCATATACAGGGTTCTTTATAAGGTTATGTATTCTGTCTTCACTCAGCTTCTTGCCATAGCGACTTCGTAAGCCAATACCGGCAGCGTATCTGGTCAGTTCAGCCTTAGTTATGTCGCCCTGAGAAAAGCGTTCTAATACTTGTTTTACAAAAGGAGCCATACTATTGGGTTTTAGAGTTGGTCGGAGTTTTCCTAAATCATTCTCTATTTTGTGAATACCGTAGCCAACAATGGGTGGATGTTGCCAATAGCCTTGAAAAGCAAGTGATGTCATATTGTCCACCGTAAAGCCTGTTTTAGTTGCATTATCCATCTCACCAACTAGGATACTGAATATCTCCATAAACTTACCTAGAGGCGTATCGTCAATCGGTTCAGTTGCAGAGCGAATAGAAACACCCAGAGATTTAATTTTAAGCCTAAATCCCATTACATAACTATCAACATCACGAGAAGCACGGTTCATCTTGTAGACGATAATGTAGTCTATCTTTCCCTTATGCTTGCTGGCGTACTCAAGCATATTTTGAAGCTCTGCACGATCAGTGTTTTTACCAGTCTTAGCTTCATCATAGAAGGTATCAACTATTTCTATATTATTCTGATTGGCGTACTGCTGTATGTAGGTCTTTTGCGTTTCAGGACTTTCGCCATTAACCTGCCGATCACTGGATATACGTATGTACGCAAGGGCACGTCTATTTATTGCTGACTGGGCTTGATGATACATTGCCATATTCTTCATCTTTGGAACCATTATAGCATAAATGTTCTTTAGCTAACAGATGTAGCGTATGCAGTATTTCTTTTACTTGGTCATCAGAAAGTTCAATAGCAAGATCACCGAGAATACGGCGGGCTTTGCTTACGGTAACGACACTTTCTGCACTCATAAAGCAAGGCTACCACGCGTTTTTTACAGAGGTGAATTATGTCAAGTAATCTATGCACTGTCTTTTCAAATACAGATAATTATTTTGAATTATGTCAAGTAAAATTCCGAAAAATGGGCTTGACAGCTTTTGGCTTAAAGAAGATCTATCTTAGATAAGTAAGTACTTCTTTCAAGAAGTCCGTGAGTGGCTTGTACGTGCTATTTGACCGAGCTTTGTACTTGGCAAATACCTGTTCTGGTGAGGCTTCGTGCTTAAGCCCAACCCAGTCTTCTAGTGCACCCACAGGCACAATGAATATGCCGTTTTCTTTGAGCTTGTCCAGAAGTTCATTGATCTTTGTTTTGTCGGCTTGACTAATACCGTCAGCGTTCAAGCCCTTGTTCGCGTTAGTCCTGCCACTAAGTATGCTTCTTACTTCATCAATTTTGGTTTCTATTTCAGTTATAACAGCTTGGGGCTTATTCTGGGATTTTAGAATATAGGTGATATGTTTTTGACCCTTCTTATCACTCTTAACAATATCAAAATCGGCTATAACAGCGTGATTAACAGCAATTTGCTCATAAAACTTAATTGGTACAGACAGGCTGTCTTTGCCATACATTGATACAACTTGCATAGATAGGTCATCTGCCAAATGTTTCTCTGCGATTGCTTTACCGTATACATACTTATCGTCAATTCCTTCAACTAAAAGTACACAATCCTGAAAGGCAGCTTGAAGTATATCGGCAGAATACGACTTCTTAATATCTGACGATGAAATAGCTTTTATACTTTTGTCGCCGGTGCTTTTATCAGAATTAATTCTAAGAACCGTAGCGTTTGTAGACCCGTGTAGTAAACCCCTAAGTATCTCGGTGTCGTGAGTAACAAGTACTACTTGCTTATTTCGTCCGCTATATGACGAAACTATGCGACCAAGATTATACTTAGTGGAAGGGTAAAGATGTAATTCTGGTTCATCTATAAATAGTATCTTTTTTCTAGGGTTTTCCAGTGCGTAAATAATCTCTGAAGCAGCCCTAATGCCGTGCCCCTCGTTATTAAGTGTGGTAATTTCGGGTAACTCACGCCACTGCTTAAAGTATTCTTTACTCTTGATAATGCCTTCTGTTGTTGAAGATCCTCTTTTTGGACCTTTTGTACCCAATTTAGCAACGTAAATAAAGTAGTCTGGGTGATCGTTTGGCTCTACATAAAATTGTTTACCGAATAGTGAGCCCAATAGTTTATTAATTCTTGTAAGAATTGGTTTATTTAGTGCCAAGAAAGGAGCGGGCTTTAAGTCGTTTGCATACCCCGTGCGAAGCTGTCCGCCTGAGTTATTTGCTAAGTAAAATCTATTCTCAACAGAGAGTAAGTGAGAGTGCTGACCCTTGAATGGTTTACCGTAGTGAGTTTCTAAGTACACCAAGTCAGGTGGGTCATTCTCTTGTAAATAAGCTGATAGCCCTTGCTTCTCGTTTTCGTAAATAAACTCCCCACGTTCCTCGTGGCTCATAAATTCACCGACTGCATAAGCAGCCTGATTGTTGGTTTCAATGCCTTCAATCTTAACCATCTTGCCAACCCAGTCTTGCCATTCAGTCTTTGTAGAGTAAAAGAAGTTACCTACGACTATGTTTCGCCACTTTGTGTCTTGGTTAGCCCAATTTGAGGCTGGGGTAGAGTTCTTGAACTGCTCGTGCAACTCCCTTATAAGGGTAGTTTTTCCAACACCGTTTGGACCAACGATAATTACAAGTTCTGAGAGAGGAATAGTATTACCGTTATAGCTGATAGACTGAAGTTTCATACAGCTAATTATAGAGGTAATTCAGTCAAAAAACTATCTAAACAACATTGCTGTAGTCAAATCCAATACTTGCAGAAGGTAGCTTCACATTGCTTTCTGGATCGGCTACCCAGCAAGCTAGTTCAGTGTATTTTTCGTGTGTTGGTGAGGCGTGTATCGTAACACTTGCTTTCTTATCTTTTCCTAGCACGCCCCAAGTATCGCTACCCGCATAACTATTACGTAAAGGTATAGGACAAGTCCAATAGGGGCTGTATTCCGCCTTACTACCATCAGTAAAGGTTGCAATACACTTAAAAACATTCTCACCTGTCTTTAGCTTGTAGTGCTTATCGGCGGGGTTTCCGTACTTATCAAGTATTGTAAGCTTGGCAATATTGTAATCGTTCATTAAATCTCATTATAAAGCCCCTAGCAACAACTAAAGCCAAGTTCCGCCTTTATGGGTAGACATCGCTTGCCAATCCGCGTATACATACCTGCCATCGGAATTCGGTTTAATTGACTTAAAGGGCAATACATCTCCAATCTCAGGTATCAGTTTAGCCAGTTCTGGTATGTCAGAGAACTTCAAGGGCTTATCTTTGTAAATCTCGCTATACGGTTCTTTGAATAATCTGATGACAGTATTCTTGCCAAAGCGTTTAGATGGCTTAATAACCTCATAATCAAGTTTCAGACCATCTTCTTCGTAACCAACGGCTCGTAAAATAACGGCTGGCGTTAGCTTACTAAAAGACATCGCAATGCCAGTTTCTATATTCATCTTGTAATGAGGGTGTTTGCCTTCGTGATATTCCTTGAAGTGCAAATAGCCTTTGTGTAATGCGTCAAAATCAAATGGTTCAGCACGACAGCGAAGCTCTACATTATCTTCTTTAGGATTAACCACAAATATATAAATGTATTTGAAAGTACCAATATGCGATACAAAACGATCTGTATACCAGTAGAAGTTCGGACGCTTAGTATCCGGCGGTTGCAATGCGTCAAACAGCCTGTCTGAGTTATGAATAAGCAGAAGTTTACTCATAACTTAATTATGAATTGTAAGTAGCGTTTTAACTACTGCCTGTTGATTGCGTCTACGCAAGCTTGATACGCACCCGTACCCAAGAATTGATTGCACCTACTATAGTCCTTTGGCTGTGAGGAGTAACTAGGTTTTGGTTTCGTGCCAACATAAATCTTTTTATTGTATGGCGGTGATGTATAGTCTGCCGGTTTATATCCGGTACTATCTGCTGTACAGGTTTCTTTATATCCATCCCAGCCCATACCGCTTTCGTAAGTACTACCTTCATACATATTAGGATCATTAACATATTCAGTTGTGTATGGAATGGTTGTCTTGGTACAAACAGACGCAACGTAAGGCTTCTGTTGCGGTGTAAAGCTAGGGCTTGATTGTTGCTGTGCCGTTTGCGGAAATGCAAAGTGCTGCACAACGATTAATTGCTTGCCCATATTGACGAAGTTGTCGCTTAAGCACGTGCCAAAACCTACTTCAGTAAAAGCACCGTCTAAAAGATTGTCTTTATGGCTTTGGCTATTCATCCACCCAGTAACAACAGCACTTTCGCTATTAAAGCCAAATGCAAGATTTTCGCCAGCTTTGCCATAAGAATAACCGGTAGCCGTCATAAATCGCCACGGTTCACGTCCTTCTTTGTCATTATGGTTCCAATAATTACTACTAACCATATCTTTACACTTGTCTAGTGCACTTTGATTGAGCTTCTCATTTAACGTAAGAGCTGACTTACCATTCTTTGCACGTTCTTCGTTAGTACCGGCAAGAAGCTTGTCATTGCTGAATTTTAAGCCCTCTACATAGCCTTGATTACCCGAAAGCCCATCTGCTGTACGGAACTGCTTCTGAGGACTTGAGAGTAGCCCTAAAGCTACAAACATACCAACCCCACATAAAACCATCGGCGGAGCTAAAAGTACGAATGATTTACTTGTCCATCTCAATAAAGTCCGCTTTGACTTACGAAACTTGATATAGGCAACTATAAATATAGTGAACAGCAGTAAAGTTGTGCCTATAGCTGGCAAAGCTTCACTATCACTCGGCTGATTTAACGCCCATATAAGTGCATACAGAGCAAACCAAGCAACAATACCAATAGTACAAATTAAGCCAAACCAAATTAGCTTAAGTAAAAATCTTCTGAATTTCTTAGGCTTATTCTTTTTCATTGCGTAGGTTTTTCCGGCGGATACAAAAACCCGCCACTGAGCGAAGCCGAAGCTCCTACAGCCGTTTCCAGCTGCAACCTACGCAAATAAGTGCCCAAATGACGGGATTTTATTTGCGTAGGATTTGCGACCATACCTTCTCATTACTGAGTGGCTCTAGATCACGGTGGTTTGCACCACTTACGAAAGATTATACCTCTTAGACACCTCTAGACACTAGCGTTAGGCGTTATTTATTAACTACTAATGAGGAGTAGCTGTTTAAGAAGGGTGCAATGGGGGGGGCTAGTCTGCAAGCTGATCTAGTATTTCTTGTGGTACAGGCTCTGCATTTCCACCAGAAAGATCATAAGTAACATAAACATAGGAACCGCTTTGCTGAATACGCTGTGTAGCTTTACCGTGAACCTGATCGTAAGCATACATAGAAGCGGCTAGAGCGTTATGTTCTTTGCCCTTATCGATAATGTTTTCAAGCCTTTGCACAGCTTTACCTGCAATAACTTCCATCTGTTCCTTTTGTCTTTCAATATCTCGTAAAACGATAGCATTTGATAGCAGTCTACTTCCTTTGTTTTGGATAGTCTTTTGTGAGCTATTATTGGCTAAATCGGGATATGCTTGCCTCACTGCCTCAGAAGCATTGTCAGTCTGTGCGTATACTTGAGCAAACCTTTTCTTGGCTGGTGTTAGTCTAGTCTTTCTATACATAATCATAATAAAGTTTAGTTCTTATACTCCCCGCCCACTATTAGGTAACAGTACCTTAGTAGCATAGTGCTTTAGGGTATAGTGTTCTAATAGTGTGCGGGAGTGGTCTGTAATCCAGCTCCACCGGTATAAAGCTCCTTCCATCGTATAATCTCATTACAGATTTGGTTCCAATGCAGGTGTACTTGGGCTACCAAGTAATGGACCTCATCGAAAGATGGGGTCTTTTACTTGGTATTGAGTCTAGATTTGAACCTTCGACGCTAAAAGGTCGGAGGGGAGAACTGCCGGTGGCAGTTCGGACGGCAATCTTCTCTTGAAAACTGTATTTTCAAAGATGAAGTTGTGGGGTCGCGGAACGTGACCGAGTCCTCCTCCCGCTACCAAGAACAGTGTCTAATTTACCCGGTGCGCGCTAATGAGTTTGAAAGCTGCGGTGGAGATCTTGATGGCCCAGATGCCCAGCAGAATCCAGAGGACACTAAAGATAAATCCTCCGGCCTTAACCTTGCGAAGTCGAACCACCGTTACAAGTATGGCCAGTAACCCAAGGCAGATTCCGATAGCCAGCAATGGAACGCCAAAGAGAGTTGCTAATACGTGCCACGTACCACCAGCAACGGCCACGTCAACCTTTTGTGCGGTAGTGGTAACGGCTTCTACGGGTTTGTACTTTGAGTGTATGAGCGCAGACCCAATAGCCGCGAAAATAAGTGCTATAACAGATAGAACTGCACCAGTTTTTGATGATCCTGAAGATGGTTTTTTGCTTACAATGTTTTGGTTTTGAGTAGTTGTTTGCATATTTATAGCATGGCAAACGGCAAACTATAAATCAAGCTCAGATTCAGGCTGAATTCAGCAGCAATTTTTTATATGTATAAGCGTACGTATGTCATCTTGACCATGCCAAATGTGCTACTGTAAAAGCACTAGTAATTAGTACAAGGAGGCAGTATGTTAGCAAAGATAATCCAAGAAGCAACAGATGCGGTAGTGGCCGCTGTGCGTGGTGTCGATAATATCTTAGACGCTATTACAGGCAGCGTAAAAGACCAGGTAGTCAACGTACTGCAAGGTACAGGTGAAGTCGCCGGTACGGGCGTAGAAGCCATTGCCTCGATCGCGAGTGGCGCAATAAAGGGCGCTGGCCAGGTTGGCTCATCTGTGACAGATACTGCCGCTAGTACTATGAGTGGCGTTGTGAAGGGTGTTAGCCAAGTCGGCGGAGATGTTATCTCAGCCGTACGCGGTGGTGCCGAAGGTATCGTAAGCGCGACTGCAGAAACTGGCGGTGATGTTGGCTCTGCAGCTGTCTCGGCCGTGCAAGGTGCCATCAAAGCAGCCGGCGATGTTGGCGCTGATACTTCTGAAGCTGCTAAGTCAGCAGTGGGTGGCGCTCTCGATGCAGCTACCAGTGTCGGCGGAAGCGCTGTCGAAACCGTCCGCAGTGCATTACTGTCAGCAGCAGCGCTGCCACGTGATGTGATTGAATCTGCGCTCAAAGGCAGTGACGACGAAAAGTAAATAACACTAACGATATATACAAAATGGCTCCCTCTACGGAGCCATTTTTCTATAAAGAGCGTATTTACTCAACGCTTTGTGCCCTCGTCAGGCTTTCACTAATTGTGGCGGAGCATATGACAGATACACCACAGAGGGAGATGAACATGTACTGCACGATGTTTTCACTCGCATGATGATAATTAAGCAGTGCCAAAATACCTGTTACGACCCAGCACCCAATAATCGAAAGGGTTACTGTGTTAACCCAACGTAGTGATTGCTGATCAAACAGTACTTTTAGTACAAGTATGAGACTGACCAATAATGATAGCGGCGAGAGAATACTTGCCAGGCCGTGAATAAGCAGTAGGGGTGAGTGTGCTGCGCTGTAACAACTTTCGGTGGCGGTACTGCAGTCATATGGAACGAGTGCGGCCACGATAACCAGCGCTGCAAAAGCCATGTAGCTGGCCACGCTCAGTTTGACTACTCGATTGCTTGTACGAAACCACTGAATCAGGCCTGCGGCTAGTAGCACAACACCAGATGCGACATCGAGACCAATAAATAACCAGTTGTACGGCTGGTGAGGTGCTTCTAATTGGCTCGCAAATGCGCCGCGGGCGACGTCGGGATTGAGCAGGTAACCTAGGGGCCATGATGAATACAGTATGGCGGCGACTATTACGAGCCATACAATTGGGTTTTTGAGAACGTTTCTATAACTACGCATTTGCACTGCATATTATAAACCAAATAAACTGCAGCGAGTCTTCCCGAAGTACAGAGAGTATCATGCTGGCATGACAAAGGGATTTATCATAATTGTTATAGGTGTTGTGGGTGCATTTGATGTCAGACCATGGGCCGGCATCGTGCCAAGATTTAAGTAAATCTTAAACAGTTACCATCAGCTTATCGATGAGTTCACCGAGTGTTCGCTGTTCATTGGTAGTCAGCTTTGTCAGGTCAATTTGCTGCCCGGTGCGCAGGCCTTCGAGGAGGGTGTACCGACGCTTTTCACCCTTGTTGGTTAGACGAATAAGTTTAACGCGGCGGTCCTTGAGGTCGGTTGTTCGTTCGATAAGCTTATCGGCTTCGAGGTGGTCAATCAGCCCGGTGATGTTCGAGGCGTCACAGCCCATTTGATCAGCGAGATCACTCATAGACTTGCCAACGGCAGGGTCGAGGCCAATCAGTAATATGCCTTGCACGGGTGTCATGTCGTAGGGCGCACAGAGTCCGGCGATACAGCGCTTGGAGCTGATCATTAACATGATGAGTTTCTGATAGAGATTCGTTGGAGTACTCATAATTATATTGTCATTATACTTGATGAAGTCAATGCTTGACAAGCTCAAGTATATTACGATACGCTACAAACAAGTTTTAAATTAAAGTAAGTTCGTGGAGTCTCTGAAAGTATGAAAAAAGAAGTTTCAAAGAAAAAGATCCTAATCCTACTGGCCGCAGCTCAGTTCATGGTGATCCTTGATAGTTCAATCGTAAACGTGGCCATACCGGCTATTAACAAAGCCCTTCATTTTGATCCTGCTAACTTGCAGTGGATCGTAACAGCTTACACGCTGACGTTTGGTGGGTTTTTGCTCTTCGGTGGTCGCGCAGCCGATATGTTTGGTCGTCGAAAAATGTTCCTTGGCGGTGTGATTGCATTTACGATTGCTTCAGCACTCGCCGCTACGAGCCAAAGTGAAACCATGCTTATCGCACTTCGTGCATTGCAGGGACTTGCGGCGGCATTTATGTCACCAGCTGCTCTTTCAATAGTTGTGAATACCTTCAAAGAGGGTAAGGAGCGTAACAGAGCGCTTGGTGTCTGGGGTGGTGTGGCAGCTGGTGGTGCTGCTGCTGGTTTGCTATTCGGCGGTGTACTGACACAGTACCTCGGCTGGCGCTGGGACTTCTTTGTAAACGTTCCTGTCGGTCTGTTGATCGCATTTCTCGTACCTCGTATTATTCCTGAGAGTAAGGCTGATCTTGAGCACCAACACCTCGACCTCCCTGGTGCAGTCCTCGCCACCTCTGGTTTGATGACACTTGTGTATGGCCTTGTGAAGGCTCCAGAATATGGCTGGGGTGATCATCGTAGCGTCATGCTTCTCGGTGGTGCGGCAGTACTACTCGTATCATTCATTATCAATGAAATGAAGTCCAAGCAGCCACTCATGCCACTTTCAATCTTCAAGATCCGTAACCTTCGTGGCGCCAACATGGTGCAGCTGCCTATCACTGCTGGTATGTATGCGATGTTCTTCTTCTTGTCACTATACGTGCAGACAATCTTAGGCTACTCGCCAGTGATGACTGGCCTCGCGTTCCTGCCAGTTACCTTTGTTATCGGCATTGCATCAGCAATCGTCTCAAACTTGGTTGGCAAGGTTGGTTATAAGTTGCCAATGACTATTGCACCAATTCTAATCGCAACCGGGCTGCTGATGTTCAGTGGTGTACCAGTTAACGGTACATACCTCGGCAACGTATTGCCTGGTCTGATGGTCTTGGCGCTTGGTCTTGGGTTCTCGTTTGTGTCGATCACTATTGCCGCCACATCTGGTGTGCCAAAGCACCAGGCCGGCCTGGCATCTGGCATCTTGAATACTTCACAGCAAATCGGTGGTGCACTTGGCCTAGCTATCCTTTCCGGCATCTACGCATCACATGTGAAGGAAGCAACAATTGCCGGCGCCAGCCATGCTGCAGCGCAGGTTGAAGGTTTCCATCACGCGTTTATCATTGGTTCATACTTTGCGCTTGCCGCTTCTCTCATCGCGTTGATTTCGATCAAGCATGTGAAGGGTGAAAAGCACGAATCTGAAGCAATTCACATCGGCTAAATATTGTAGCTATGGCGCAAAAGACATCCTGTATGGCAGGGTGTCTTTTTTTGAGCCGGATAACGCAATATTTAGTAAGTTTCCTACGCTATAATGATTGTGATGAATAGTGCAAAAGAACTTAATAAAGTGGCGGTGAGTGCCACGCTTCATTGTCTGACAGGCTGTGCAATTGGTGAAGTACTAGGCATGATAGTCTCAACAATGTTGCATTGGTCTGCGGCACCGAGCATAGTGATATCGATAGTGTTAGCTTTTGTTTTTGGGTACGGTCTTAGTATTCGACCGCTCGTGGGCCATGGTCTGGGGTTTAGGCGAGCGCTGCGGATTGCGCTCGCAGCTGACACAGTTTCAATCGGCGTGATGGAGCTTGCCGATAACGCCTTTATATTAATTATTCCGAACGCGATCCATGCTGGGCTTGATACTCGTTTGTTCTGGGTCAGCTTGCTGGCTTCACTGGTCGTAGCGTTTATAGCAGCATTTCCAGTAAACCGTTGGCTGATCGTGAGAGGCAAGGGTCATGCACTTGCTCATCAGCACCACCATCACGCGTAGTTGTCATTTGACACCCCTGATATTAACTGGGGTAAGTTAGGAATTAACACCGAAAAGGGCTATACTTATAGATAAGTAATCAGTGGTAGTCTTGCACTACTAATGATCAATCAACGGTACTGCAATTTTTAGGAGTTATTGAAATGGCAAAAGACAAAGGCCGAAAAGAAGTAAAAAAGCCTAAGCAAGCAAAGACCCAGGTTTAGACTGTGGCTGTTCTCAAAAAGCGAGTTGATTTTTTCCAGTCTGCTGAAGGTCTCGATATTCGTACCGCACTGCATGAAATGGTAACCAATGCTGCTTATAACACCGACTCAAGTTATAGCGCCAACACAGACACCTATCCTGACCATCAGATTCCTTTTGTTGACAAGCACATGAACTATCTCAGTACACATCCAAGTACCGATGCACAGCATTACCTGTCGAACCTTCGATTGATGATCCGCGTTCGCTAGATAACAAATTCTAAGACCCAAAAAATGCACAAACTGTTTGGTATACTGATAGCTAATGACAACAAGTAATCACGCCCTTGCTGGGACGATTATCGCAGTGGCTGTGAAACAGCCCGAAGTGGCTTTGCCACTTTCTTTTCTGTCACATTTCGTACTAGACTCGATTCCACATTATGGCCACCCGGGTGAGGGCCTGCAAGAAACACTCAAGCATCGCCGAACGCTTGTCATTGAAATACTCGGCCTCGTCGGCCTCGTTGTGTTGTTTATGAGTGGTGCATGGGCCGCAAGCTTTGTACTACTGTGTGCCTTTGTAGCGTGTTCCCCCGATCTTGAATGGCCACTTTGGTATGCACTCTATGAGCGTCGTGGCATGGCAGTGCCGCGCAACATATGGACGAACTTTCACAAGCGGATTCAGCGTGAATATTTCTGGGGAATCTTCGTAGAAGTGCCAATATTTATTGTTGGCTTCACAATCCTACTGCAGATAATGCACTAGGAACTATTCGTTTATTTGTTGGCGCTTGGCGTGGGCTTGTTCAACTTTTTCGTGCAGCTTGTGCATCGCAGGATGCATGCCAATTTTATCGTGTAATGCTTTGAATTCGTTTGTAACTTGCTCGAGCTCGGCGTCAGAAATATCTTCGAGGTCAATAAATGATTGTCTTGAACCACCACCGTTAGTACGGATGAGCTCATCAAGCTTGAGTTGCATTGCACGACCGTCTCGATTCTGAGTATTTTGAATCAAGAACACCATCAAGAACGTAACGATGGTCGTCAGTGTGTTGATAAACAATTGCCATTTTTCGGAGTAATGAAACGCAGGGCCAATGATAGCCCAGCAGATTACGATAAGCAGTGCACTGGTGAACACAGCTGCGCTACCAGCTAGGGTAGAGATTTTGTTAGCAAATAGTCGGAATGCTTCTTTCATACTGTCCATTCTAACACCGATGGGTCAGTAATCAGTACAGCTTATACATAAGCTTATTGACAAACAAGCAAACTAATGTATAATAATCATTGTTATATCGCGGTAAAACAAAAACCATTTAACAAACAAAAAGAAGGAGCAAACGTGAGCGTATTCGCGCTTTCGCATCAGTTGGCATACGAGTTATCGCCAACCACAAGTGAGCAGATCTTGAGTCTCGATATGGAACTCCAAGAACTGTACTGTTAACACGCATTATGTTGATACAAGACATCGTACCCCGCAGTCCAAAGACTAAGAAGATTAGCAGAGTCAGCCGAACTAGGCGATTTGTAGTCATAGCGACTTAAAATATAAGTCCAAAAAAGCCCCTCATTACGAGGGGCTTTTTAATTAGCCAAGTACAACTGGACGCATCATATAGTCCAGGATCTTTCGAGTAGTACCTGTGAGGTCGAGCTTGTTTTTTGCGTCCTCATTTTTGAGTATTTTTTCGTCTATGTGTTCTCCACTACGTGTGATGTTGTATTCCATGCAAAACGCGTGCCATGCAGTAGCTACGTACAGTTTACCGGCATGTTTACCATCTGGGATTGTGCGCTTCTCGACAAGGAAGGCGTCCGTTGGGTTGATTATTTGTCCACACTCTTCGTAGGTCTCACGAATAACTGCCTCCCTAACGGTTTCGTCTTCACCAACTTTGCCGCCCGGCAGCTCCCACTGGCCACCTTGTTCGCTCTCGTGGTTTCGCTGCAGAAACAGGACACTCCCCGAGCCATCACCGATAATTGCCCGGCAAGAAAGAATTACGTTGGGTCTACCTTGATATTGAAGTATTTCGTCCATATTTGTATCTACTGAAAGATTATTTCATCCAGTATACGCCTTATTGTCAACTTCAGGCAGCGAGATTGTGATAATCGATGCCAATATTGGCGTGGCTCAACAGGAAATCAATCTGAGGCGTACCAGCGGTGTGACTGTGAGGCGGGCGGTTCATATCTACGACTGCTTCAAAGCGGTTGCCAAAAAGCTGCTCATATTTGTGGATGGCCTGCTCCGTGTCAATCACGGGGTCCGCTGAGGGGCCATGAACATAGACTATGCGTCCGGCTATATCAGGAATTTGCTCGTTTGGATGCTCAGCATGCATGAAATTGCCTTGGCTGACGACAGCTGAAAGGGGTGTATGTGCCGACCAGCCATGCCCATGTTGCATAATGAGCGGCTTGATGTGATTGGCGGCCCAACTATTTTGTCCTGCAGCGGCAGCACCAAGCAGGGTAGTATAGCGTCTGTGAATATCGCTGTCATCAAATGGGGAGGAATCGAGTATGATCGTGTCGAAGCCACCAACTTTTTCGGCAAGGCCTGTTCGGTCGGCGTATTCCATGAAGTGACGAACTACCATGCCCCCCATTGATTGGCAGAGGAGTGATGGTCGCTCGGCACGAACTTTTAGTAGTTGCTTGGCGAGTCCTTCGCAGATGGCTTCAACATCGAAGCCACGCTTTGGATAATCGGTAACAATAAGGTTAGTTTCAGGAGTGTGAAGGAGAAGGCGACCAAACAGCGCTTTGCCGTCGATTTGGCATCCTGGAAGTATGCCTAGGGTGTGCTGGCGGCCGGGCTGGCTGTCGGTATAAAACTCTGGGTTTGTGCGGCGCGTCTGCGATTCGTGGGCGCCTATGAGATGGTCTAGGGTAAACGCGGTCCCAAATGCAATCGCCGCCACACCGCTACTGCGGAGCCCGTGTGTCAGTGGTATTTGATGGGTGCGTTTTTGTGTTGAACTAAGCATTGTGCTTATGCCCTCAAGTACTGTTATACTACCAAAATATTGTTTGTCAATAGGTTACGCCACCACTGTGAACATGAAAAAAGAACGACCGTTTGGTCGTTCTTTCATAATCTTTTGGTATCGGCGACAAGGATTGAACTTGTGACCTCAGGCTTATGAGTCCTGCGCTCTAACCA
>CAYYUY010000002.1:0-118019 GCA_964474995.1 uncultured Candidatus Saccharibacteria bacterium | reverse complement strand
CGGCGACAAGGATTGAACTTGTGACCTCAGGCTTATGAGTCCTGCGCTCTAACCAGCTGAGCTACGCCGACATACTTTGACAGGGGTAGACTATAGCATGTTTTACGGCTTGTGGCTAGGATTAGCTGAACAATTCGGGCCTTGCATGGCGTAGATTTTGCCAGCATGGTTCGAACAAAGGTTCTGGCAATGATTTGAAATCTCGCCATTGTTGATCGACCCACTTATCTGGTTCGGTTAGTGTCGGCTCACCATTATCCCAATCGGCCTCGACCCAGATACTAATGTAGTGCTTACCACTATCAAATATGTCATTTGTGGTGGCGAGTAGTCTGACATTTTTGATTGCTACACCGGTTTCTTCCATGACTTCACGCCTAGCGCACTGTTCCCAGGTCTCGCCAAACTCTAGGTGTCCACCAGGGACACTCCACGTGTTCTTGCCATGCTTACCGATGCGCTTACCCATTAGGAATTTGTTGTCTTTCCAGACAAAGCAAGCTACACCAACGCCGATTTGTTCCGGGGTGCTCATTTCTCGTTCCAGTCGTAAATTTCGGCGTTTTTGAGTTGTACATAGCTGGTCATTGGGTAGTCTGGTCGCAAGATGCTACGCATGGCACGGCCGAAGCCTCCATGGCTGACTACCAATATTGTCTGACCTTCGAATGTTTTGAGCCATTCTAGTGCGACCTTTGCACGGGCTACGAGCGTGTCATCGTGCTCGGCGTCGCTGATACCATCGAGGTTGAAGTCCGGTGCCCACGGCTTGCCTTCCTGTGCACCAAAATATCGTTCAATGAGTACTGAATTGGTGTGGATCCGCTCTATTGGGTAGCCAATTTCTGTAGCCATAATCTGGGCGGTCTCAACGGCACGATTGAGCGGAGAACTGACGATGGTATCAATCCCAAGTTGCTTGGCGGCAGTACCGGCGGCTTTGGCTTGGGCACGACCTTCATCGGTCAGTGGTGTTTCAGTGTGTCCAGCAAAGAGTCCTGCAACATTCATTTCGGTGAGGCCGTGACGAACAAAATAGAGTTTTTTCACGCGTGTTTTTCCTTGTACCATTTTGTGAGGTTGTGCCAGGCTTCGGGACGATTTTTGTATCTGTCAGGGTGAAGCTGCTCGGTTGCTGTAAATATTTCGGCGAGGCTTTTGCCGTTGTCACCTTGCATACTAACGACATTCATCCAGGGTGCCTTCTGATGATCGCCGTGTACTTCCTTCAGGATTGTAGCCGGAATATCTGTCGTAAATATAACCGTCTCATGTTCGTCTATGTATGCTAAATACTGATGCAAAAAGACTGAGCGGTCTTCGACACCTTCCATCAGCCGCAGGAAATCCTCACTTTTGAACCAGTAATTTATTGATTTCATGTAGGCGCCAGGGAATCCGCCCAGACTAACGATATTCCAAGAGTCATCGCTGACAACAACGGGCTTTCCGTATGCTGCAAAGGCGGCCTCTGCTTTGGCTTTGACAATGAGTTCGGGGTTTTCGCCCTGAATTTCGTCGATCTCCAAGACGAGTTGCTCGACGGCAATGCCGGCACTATCGCAGATATGTTTTGCGACGGCGAACTTTTCTTTATTACTACTTGCGAAGGCAATTGGTGGCATAGTTGATACAATTATTTCAGATATGAATGTCGATGTACAACCAGGAGTCTATGTAGTTGCGGTGTCGGGAGGTGTTGATAGCGTCGCACTGCTGCATATGTTGGTCCAGCAACCCGGTCATCGACTAGTGGTGGCGCACTTTGATCACGGTATTCGGCCGGACTCTCACTTAGACAGGAAGCTTGTGCAGGCTATTGCCAAACAGCACGGATTAAACTTTGTATATGACGAGGCGAAACTTGGCCCAGGCACAAGCGAAGAGATTGCCCGCATGGCTCGGTATGCGTTTTTGCGACAGGTTCAAAAAGCCACCAAGGCCGATGCCATCGTCACGGCGCATCATCATAACGATTTACTCGAAACCGCCATCATTAATATGATTCGTGGTACCAATCGTCGTGGCTTGTCATCGCTGCGTTCACGGCCGGGCATGTTGCGGCCACTATTACAGATAGCCAAAGCAGATCTGCAGGCTTACGCGAAGGACCAAGGTCTTGTCTGGCGAGAGGATAGCACCAACACTGACATGCGATACCTGCGTAATTATGTTCGTCACCATCTGATGCGGTCATTTGGTGATGAGCACCGTACTGAACTGGCTGCCCACATCAATAAGTTACATACAATCAATAAAGAATTAGATGAGCAACTACTACACTATTTGCATGTCCAGCCAGCTATTGATCGACTCAATCGTGCTGATTTTATACGGCTGCCACACAGCGTAGCCAGGGAAGTTATGGCGGCGTGGCTCCGAAATAATGGTCATAATTCATTTGATACCAAAACGTTAGAGCGTTTGATTGTAGCTGCAAAAACGCAGCGTTCTGGCCAGCAAATTGATGTCGGCAATAAGCGAGTGCTACAGATTAGCCGTGAACATCTAGCACTCTCCCAACTCGACCGCTAGCACAGAGGCCCGCAGCTCTGTATAATGGGTGCGTATATGGATAAAAAACCTTTTCGACTACAACCCGGCAACAAAACTCCTAAAAAGCGTGGCATGAAGAACGCTGGCTTTATAGCACTGCTCGTGCTGTTTGGCTTGATCGTATTCTCAACACTTGGCCAGGGTAAAAAAGTCGACCAAACACCTATTACACAGGTGATTCAGCAGGCAAATGCCGGCCAGATTGAAAAGATAATCGTCAAAGACAACAAAGTAGAGGCCTACAAAAAAGGTGATGACCTCAAAAAGCCTGCCACAATTCTGTCAGAAACTAATCAGAACACAAGCCTCAAAGAAGAGGGTCTGGACTACAGCAAAACACCGGTCGAATACAAGCAAGCATCCTCATCGAACTCAATTTGGCTGACGCTCGTAAGTACCTTGTTACCTATCATCTTCATCAGTGCACTACTATTCTTTATGCTTCGTAGCGCACAGGGCCAGGGAAACCAGGCGATGAGCTTTGGTAAGAGCAAGGCTCGTTTGTATGGCAACGAAAAAGATAAAGTTACCTTTGCTGACATTGCTGGCTACGACGAATCTAAGCAAGATCTCCAGGAAGTTGTCGAATTTCTCAAATTCCCAAAGAAATTTGAAGCAGTTGGGGCGCGAATTCCAAAGGGTGTACTGCTTGTTGGTCCTCCCGGTACTGGTAAGACCATGATTGCCCGTGCGGTCGCTGGCGAAGCCGACGTGCCATTCTTTAGTATCTCTGGTTCAGAATTTGTAGAAATGTTTGTCGGTGTTGGTGCATCTCGTGTCCGTGACTTGTTCGCTAAGGCAAAAAAGAATGCTCCATGTATCATCTTTATTGATGAAATTGACGCCGTCGGACGTCGCCGTGGTTCTGGTATGGGCGGTGGGCATGACGAGCGCGAACAGACGCTCAACCAGATTTTGGTAGAGATGGACGGCTTCGAACAGGGTGCAAACGTGATCGTGGTTGCTGCTACAAACCGTGTGGACGTGCTCGACCCAGCTCTCCTTCGTCCAGGTCGTTTTGACCGTCGTGTCAGCGTTGGCCTTCCAGACCGCAAAGAGCGTGAGGCAATTCTCAAGGTTCACTTTGCCAAGAAGCCGCTGGCTAAGACTGTAGACGTCGATGCGCTTGCAGCTAAAACTGCTGGTTCATCTGGTGCTGACCTGGCTAATATCGCCAACGAAGCAGCAATTGTTGCCGCACGGCACAATCGCCACGAAATCACCCAAGACGACGTCACAAGTGCCTTTGAAAAGGTTGCCATTGGCCCAGAACGTAAGAGCAAGATCATGAACGAAAAAGAAAAAGAACTAACCGCTTATCACGAAGCTGGTCATGCCATCGTTGGCCACGTACTTCCTGACAGTGACATGGTTCACAAAGTTACCATTATTCCCCGTGGTGGCACTGGTGGTGTGACGTGGTTTATCCCGCCAGAAGACAAGAGCTACCACAGTATTATTGAATACAAAGACGTGCTGGCTCGTATGCTCGGTGGTCGTATCGCCGAAGAAGTTGTGTACGGTAAAGATCGTGTAACGACTGGCGCGGGTTCTGATCTCCAAAAAGCAGCTGAACTGGCCCGTGAGATGGTTGTCAATCAAGGTATGGGTACTAAACTTCGTGATCAGGTCTTCCACATTGAAGAGGGCATGATGATGGAGCGCATGATGCATGAAAAGCAATATTCTGATGACACCGCGAAGGTGATTGATAATGAAGTTGAAGGTTTAATTACTGAGGCTGCCGAGCGAGCTCGAGCTGTCATCAAGGCCAACCGCCACAAACTCGAAGAGCTCAAAGACAAGCTACTCGAGAAAGAAACGGTTGAAGCTGAAGAAGTTCTTGATTTGCTCAAGGGCTCCTCAATGCCTAAAGCCGCCGAACTTTACTAGAGAACACCGTTCCCTGGCACATTTTGAGCGAAAGGGTTCCAGTCCGCCCTCACCGTGCCATATGTACGGCTCGCTTGCGGGCTTCTACTCTCATCTCAAACTGCACTCAAGGAAACGGCGTCTCGCGAGTACGCACAAGTAACACGACAGGTTCTGTATTTCTAGACTGTTTTTAGGGGTGTTTTACGCCTATAATTGATTGCCAGTGAACAAGTTATTACGACGAGCTAACAAAAAGATATCTTTTGGCAACGCAGCAGCGCTGTTAATTGCAGTGTCATTGATTGGTCAGGTCCTCGGATTTCTGCGTACCAAGATCGTCAATGCCAACTTTGACCTTGTCGGCCCACACAGTACGGATGCATATTTTGCGGCATTCAAAATACCTGACTTTTTCTTTATGACTATTGCGGCTGGTGCACTCGGCGTGGCATTTATGCCAATTTTGGCAGAGCACCTTGAGCGCGGTGACCGCCGGGGTGTTTGGCAACTATCAACAAGCCTACTGAACCTGCTGGCGGTTGCCATGGCTATTGTGGGCTTTATCATCCTCATCTTCGCCAGAGGCTTAATTCATATTGTGGCGCCAGATCTTGGTCCGCAACAGACAAACAACGCAGTATTTATTATGCGGCTGGTGGCTTTTAACCCGTTGCTTTTCACGATCTCTGGTATTTTGGCCAGTGTCCAACAGACCTTTGGCCGGTTTTTCTTCTACGCGGTTGCGCCACTGTTTTATAACGTCAGTATTATCATTGGTGCACTGGTATTTAGTACTGTTGGCGGGAACCAGGGTGGCCCGGGTCATATTGGCCTCGTCGGCCTTGGTGTCGGTGCGCTTGTCGGTGCGGTCTTACAGTTAATCGTCGTTGCGTTTGGGCTGCATAATTCTGGCTTTCATTGGAACCCCAAAGTCCAATGGAAAAATAAAGATTTCAGACTCATTCTGCGCCAACTTCCTGCTCGCTCAATTGACCAGGGAATTGACAGTATTAACAGTATGGCCGAAACGCGATTCGCCTCAAGGCTGGGTACAGGTAATATTAGCTTCTACGAAAACGCTTACATTCTCCATTCGGTGCCAGTCCAGCTTATTGGTACGACGATATCGACGGCTGCCTTTCCGCGGCTGACTGCGCGGCTTGCACAGGGTCGACCCGATCTGTTTCGCAAGGATTTCTTGCGAATATTGCGTGCAATGATCTGGCTAGCAATGCCAATTATTGTGGTGTCGTACTTTACGCGAGGTTATTTGGCGCGTTTGATCTTTACCCGTGATGCGAACGATATCGCGATTGTCTTTGGTTATCTGACAGCGGCGATTTTCTTCAGAATTATTTATAGCTTTATCTCACGTTGGTTCTATGCGCAAAAAGATACAAAAACACCACTATTTATATCGTTGTTTACCATTGCTTTGAATATTTTCCTGGCCTACAACTTGTCGCAACCGCATGCGTATGGTGTGGCCGGACTTGCGATGGCACAGTCCATCGTAGCGGCGGTTGAAGTTACGGTACTGTTTACGATCATGTTGCTGCGTGACCGTAAGCTCTTCGATCTGGAATTTTGGAGCGGAATTCTACGCATCATGTCGGTCACGGGCTTTAGTTTGTTAACTGCTTTTATAGCGGTGAGCTTCTTGCCGCTGGCCTTAACTGACCGTGGTTTTATTACCTTGGGTGCAAAATTAGGCACCATTATGGCGGTTACTTTTGGGGTACACTTGGGTATTTCAGTCTTGTTTGGCCTGGAAGAAGCCAAGCCGGTCATCAGGCGAGTCAAGCAGTTTGCGCTGCGTCCAGTACGTATCTTTGTCCCCTAAATAGACGATTTACTTCTTATAACAGATAAGAACCGGTATAATCTGACTGATATGGACACTGGACACATTCGAAATTTTTGTATTATTGCACACATTGATCACGGCAAAAGCACGCTCGCTGACCGTCTGTTAGAGTTGACTGGAACCGTTGAGAAGCGAGCTATGAAGGCCCAGATGCTCGACAAGATGGATTTGGAACGCGAGAAGGGTATTACTATCAAGCTCGCTCCTGTTCGAATGAAGTACCAGGACTATGAGCTCAACCTGATCGATACACCAGGGCACGTAGACTTTAGCTATGAGGTCTCTCGGAGCCTTGAGGCCTGCGAAGGCGCATTACTCGTCGTAGATGCGAGTCAGGGCATCCAAGCCCAGACGCTGGCTAATGTGTACCTTGCAATGGATGCTGACCTGACGATCATCCCCGTGCTGAACAAGATTGACCTCCCAGCTGCAGATGTTGAGCGGGTGAGCGCAGAGGTTATTAGTCTGCTGGGCTGCAAGAAGGAAGACATTCTACACATTTCTGCCAAGACCGGTCAGGGTGTAGAGGCAGTACTCGAGCGCATCGTGGCAGAGGTTCCACCGCCAGTTGCAACAGAGGGTGATGCTACTCGTGCACTGATATTTGATAGCTATTATGATGATTACCGCGGTGTTATTTTGTACGTTCGTACGTTTGACGGCCGTATCGGCAAGGGTGACCAAATTCAGATGGTTGCCACGGGCAGTCAGGGAATTGCACTCGAAGTCGGCGCACTCAGGCCTGAAATGTCATCACTACCAGCACTGAATGCCGGTGAAATTGGCTATATTGTCACTAACCTCCGCAGTACCCGCGAAGCCAAGGTCGGTGATACTGTTACCCTAGTCAAAAAGCCAGCTGTTGAGATGCTGCCAGGCTACAAAGATGTGCAGCCATTTGTCTACGCTGGATTCTTTCCTGACAGCAATGAGCAGTACAATGAGCTCAAAGAAGCCATTGAGCGTTTGTCGCTCAGTGACTCGGCACTTGTCTGGGAGCCAGAAAACTCACCAGTCCTAGGATTTGGCGTGCGTATTGGATTTTTGGGGCTACTCCACATGGATATCGTCCGTGAGCGCTTGGAACGTGAGTACAATCTAGAACTTATCGTCACTAACCCAAGCACTGACTACAAAGTTGCACTCTCGAACGGTGAGCAGCTCGATATTCGTTCTGCAGCTGACCTGCCTGATGTAGCCAAGATTAGTGAGATTAGCGAACCGTGGATTAAGGGTGAAATTGTCGTACCAAAAGATTATGTCGGGGCTGTTATTCAACTGGTCATCAGTAAGCGCGGTATGCAAAAGAACTTATCTTTTGTGGATGCCCAACTCGCCGTTATTACCTTTGAGGCACCGCTCGCAAATTTGTTGACTGACTTTTATGATCAGCTCAAAAGTGTGACCAGTGGCTATGGTAGTTTCAATTATGAACTTGATGATTACCGTGTTGAGGATCTCGTCCGCGTGGACTTCTATGTAGCTGGTGATATTGTGGCTGCACTCTCTGTTATGGCACACAAAACAGAAGCCCAAGCACTTGGCCGCGATACGGTCAAAAAACTCAAAGAAGTTATCCCTCGTCAGAACTTCCAGGTTGCACTGCAGGCGGCTATTGGCGGACGATTCATCGCCCGCGAAGATGTCAGCGCCTACCGCAAGGATGTTACGAGCGGCCTGTACGGTGGTGACGTATCACGCAAGAAGAAAGTCTTGGCAAAACAGAAGAAGGGCAAAGAACGTCTGAAACGATTTGGTAAAGTCGATATTCCTGCCGAAGCCTTCACTGTCATGCTCAAGCGTGACTAAGTAGCAATAGCCTAGTCGTATACACGCTTATGATTTTGTGTATTATACTGACAGTAAATAATATGAAAAACCTAACACTCAAAAGAATCCTCAAACTCCTTACACCATCCTTTTCGAGTGGTTTCCTATGTGTATGCTTTGGTGCTTTTATTGCGGGTGCAGTGTTTGTCACGACCTCGTACCTTGGTAGCGAAGAAAGCCTGCAACTGACTAGCATTAACATTGGTAATTATAGTGACAACAAGATTGTTTCGGCCTACCAAAATGTCTACTTCCAGGTGACTGATAGTTCAGGCCTTGGTAATGTCTCGTTGTTTGTATTTTGGGCACTTGTGGGTACAGTAAGCTACCTGACAGTCGTGGGTATTTTGAAGGGGCTTCATGACATTAATGAGCTCAAAAACGAGACAACATTCGTACATATGAACAAAAAATCACTTGTCAGAGAGGAAGCCGAAAAGTTGGTGATACGAATAGTGGGACTAGTGCTTCTGTTTGTCGCACTGCACATCACGACAACATCAATTATCCCGTGGGGCCGTGACTTGGCACGAATCGGTGCGAATGAGACCGCTGTAATTCAGAAAATAAAAGACTGTTTTGTCGCCATTATTGTCGTTGCAGCGGCACTCCATGTTGATGTGATTTTGATCCGGCTCGTTGCGCTACGCGTGCGATTGTTTGGTGAACAACTGCCAGAAGAAATTAGTTAGGCTGCTTGCAGTGCTTTGAGATCGTTGATGATCTCACCAGCATGTTTCTTTGGGTCTACTTTCGGGTAGGTTTTGACAATGTTACCGCTTGGATCAATGATGACCGTCATACGTTGAATACCCATATATTCGCGGCCCATGAACTTCTTGAGTTGCCACGCACCATATGCCTCGAGGGTGGTATGTTCAACGTCGCTCAGTATCGTGAAAGATAAGTTGTACTTGTCAGCGAATTTACGGTGACTTTTGACGGTATCCTTACTGACGCCGATAACGGTCGCATCACCATATTCGGCGATGGCGTCTCTTGCATCGCGAAAATCACATGCTTCGGTTGTACAGCCAGGGGTGTCGTCTTTCGGATAGAAGTATAGTACAACCCATTTCCCAGCGTAATCACTGAGTGAATGTAGTTTGTTGTCTTGGTCGGGAAGGGTGAAGTCAGGTGCTTTTGTCATGAGTCTATTCTACCAGCAAATGATTACGGGAACGTCTGGGTGCTGCTACAATAGGCCAATGAATCTGGAAAAACTCAGCCATACCTACCAAATGTCAGCCGAAGCAGCCGAGCTTGTGAGGGATACAAAACTACTTATTATTGCGGGTGTTGTTTGTGCCGGCAAGAACACCGTTACTGATCGGCTCGTTGCTGCTGAACAGTATCACCGAATCGTAACCTATACGACACGCCAGCCGCGAGAAAATCACGGTGTACTTGAACAAGACGGCAAAGACTACCATTTTGTCGATACCACCGAACTTGAGCGCATGGTAGAACACCAAGAATTTATTGAGTTTAAATACACGCATGGCAATTACTACGGAACCGGTACGTCCGAACTCAAAAAAGCTCGCACGCAGGGCAAAATACCAATCATGGATATCGATGTAAAGGGTGTCGTTGAGTATCTACAGATTAAGCCCGACACTCATGCAGTCTTTTTGCTCCCACCCAGTGCCCAGATATGGCTTGAACGCCTCGAGGGCCGATATGGTGATTTGTCTGCTCATAGCGAAGAGCTCACTAGACGGTTCAAGACAGCCTACGACGAAATTCGCCATATTCAGCAGGATGATCGATTCGTACTAGTAATTAATGATGACTTAGCTACAACCGCCAAACAGCTGCAGGCCGTCGTTGACGGTACCGTGACGCATAGTAGTGAGTACGCACGGGCAGTGACCGATCACTTGATCACGTTTCTTAAGACACGAATCTAGCACTCTTGCCACCAGACTGCCAACACGTTAAAATAGAACTATTATGACGGAGCGCCAAAAACATATCCTCGCCGCAGTTATTGAGCAGTACGCTGAAGTCGCCAGCCCAGTTGGTTCAAGCCTGCTCGCCAAGGTATTTAACGTCTCGTCAGCCACTATCCGCTCAGAGATGGTAGAGCTGGAGCGTGGTGGTTTCATCCAGCAACCGCACACCAGCGCTGGTCGTATCCCAACAGACAAAGGCTATCGTTTCTACGTAAATGGTCTTGGCGAAGAAATCGCCTCATCTGGCGAGCGTCGCAGTGAGCGTGCACTTGCTGCCCGCGTGAGTGGTGGCGGCTTGCCAGAGCGCACCATTCGTAATGCTGTTGATACGCTTGTCGAACTGACACACAACCTCGGTATCGCAACAATCGGTAATCAACTGTACATGAGTGGTCTTTCAAACCTCTTTGGCCAGCCGGAATTTATTGATGGTGCACAGGTCCAGCAAGTTGCAGGCCTACTCGACAATCTAGAGCCTTGGCTTCGTGAAGCTGCGCCAAACGAACCACTGAGTGTTTACATCGGCCGCGAGAACCCAATTGGCCGTGCGGCGAACTGTACACTCATTATCAGTAAGTTCCGTAGCCCATACAGTGACCAGAGCTATATCGGTGTACTTGGCCCAACTCGCCAGAGTTACCGTGATGTCATGACACTCGTGCGTCGTACTGGTGAAACACTCGAAGAGGTACTATATGTCTAAAGATCCAGGAGAAACAATGCCCGACAAAAAGAAACAAACTGCCAAGGTTGACGTAGCTGCTTACGAACAGCAAATTGCCGACCTAACCGATGCCTTGCAGCGTGAGCGAGCTGACGTGATGAACGTTCGTCGGCGACACGATGAGCAAGTCGCAAGCCTCAAGAGTGTCGTCAAGGCTAGCGTGGTTCGTGATCTACTACCAGTGGTAGACAACTTTGAACGTGCGCTCAAACACGTTCCTGCTGATCTCGTAGACAATGACTACATCAAAGGTGTTGAAGGTGTGGTGAAGCAATTTGCCAAGACGCTCGAACAGCTTGGGGTCCAGCGAATCAAGACCGTTGGTGAGGTGTTTGATCCTCGTTATCATGAGGCTGTCAGCATGGAAGAAGGCGACGGCGCAACAGAAATGGTCAGTGAAGAATTGCAGGCCGGCTACTCGATTGGTGATGAAATCATTCGTCACGCCATGGTCAAAGTGAAAATGGCCTAAATATACGTCTGATGACGTTATTGACGTGGCATTTCATTATTTTGTATCAGTTACTCGCAAAATAATTTGGGTATGGTAGGCTTAAACACAACTATACGGAGGCACTATGGCAGAGCAGTTATTTGAAGAAGAACCCTTTGTTGCAGAAATCAGGCAGCTTCATAGCGTAAAAACAGGTGAGCAGTACCCCTTTGTGTCACCATACGAGCAACGACACATGAAACAAGTGGAGTGCACACTATCTGACACACAACTATATGATCTGATGAGCGGTGTTATTGATCGCCTAAATAGCCAACCAACGCACCATCAAACTGATATACAATTCTAAAACGTTGTAAATAATAAAATTAGCACTCTAAGTACTTGAGTGCTAATTTTATTATGATATTATGTATGTAGCACTCTCTCGAAGGGTCTGCCAAATCAACGATGAGTATAGAACAACCAGATCATTTAGACGCGTATAACTACGCAAAGCAAGTATGGCAGTGGTGGCATGATGATCCACAGGCACCAGATATGCTCGACCCCAGAGACCCATACGATGCAATCGAG
This sequence comes from uncultured Candidatus Saccharibacteria bacterium, assembly GCA_964474995.1. Lineage (GTDB taxonomy): Bacteria > Patescibacteriota > Saccharimonadia > Saccharimonadales > JALRHH01 > CAYYUY01. Next base: position 106,179 of record CAYYUY010000002.1, on the reverse strand, counting down.
GGTGTTTTGGAACGAGGCTATGATCATCATCCTATCCAAGCACGATACATTACAGGGCTAGCGCTCCAGAGCTTGCACGCCGAACAGCGCATTAATACAGGAAATTAGGAGACATATATAATGGGAAAAATCATTGGAATCGACCTTGGTACTACCAACTCAGCCATGGCAGTTATGCAGGCTGGTAAAGCCGAGATTATCGCAAACTCAGAGGGCAACCGTACAACACCATCAGTGGTGGCCGTCAACAAAAACGGTGAACGACTTGTTGGGCAAGTTGCTCGTCGTCAGCAGGTCACAAACTCTGCGAACACTATTTATGAAGTAAAGCGTCTGATTGGTCGCAACTTCAACGACAAAGAAGTGCAGCGTGACCTCAAACTTATGGGTTACGAAATCATCAAGTCTGGTAGCAGCACCAAAGTAAAGATGGGCGACAAAGAATACAGCCCAGAAGAAGTTAGCGCCATGATCTTGAGCAAGCTCAAGGCAGATGCCGAAGCTTTCTTGGGCGAGCCAGTAACTGAAGCAGTTATTACGGTGCCTGCGTACTTTGACGATTCTCAACGTCACGCGACCAAAGATGCTGGTAAAATTGCTGGACTTGAAGTAAAACGTATCATTAACGAACCAACCGCTGCTGCATTGGCATATGGTCTTGATAAGGCTGACAAAAAAGATGAGAAAATCGCTGTCTTTGACCTCGGTGGCGGTACATTCGACGTATCAATTCTTGAACTCGGTGATGGTGTCTTTGAAGTGAAGTCTACCAATGGCGACACACACCTTGGTGGTGCTGACTTTGACCGTGTCCTCGTCAACTACTTTGCTGAAGAGTTCAAAAAAGAACATGGCATCAATATCGTGGACGACAAAGCTGCTATGCAACGTCTCCGTGACGAAGCCGAAAAAGCCAAGATTGAACTCTCATCGACCAATGAAGTTAACATCAACTTACCGTTCTTGACCGCTGATGCTGACGGCCCAAAGCACTTTGAGCACAAACTAACCCGCGCCAAGCTTGAGAGCCTGGTTGGTGATCTTGTCGAAAAGACTGACGATCCTTGCGAAAAAGCTCTCAAAGATGCTGGCCTCAAGGCTAGTGACATTGATGCTGTTGTACTTGTTGGTGGTATGACTCGTATGCCAGCCGTACAGGAACAGGTCAAAAAGATCTTTGGGAAAGAGCCAATGAAGGGTGTAAACCCTGACGAAGTTGTTGCCGTTGGTGCAGCTATCCAGGGCGGTGTACTGCAGGGTGACGTCAAAGACGTCTTGCTCCTCGATGTTACACCGTTGTCACTCGGTATCGAAACCCTCGGTGGTGTCAGTACCAAATTGATCGAACGAAACACGACTATTCCAACATCGAAGTCAGAAACGTTTAGTACTGCAGCTGACAATCAGCCACAAGTTGAAATCCACGTTCTCCAAGGTGAGCGCGAAATGTCAGAAGGTAACAAATCACTCGGTCGTTTTGTACTTGATGGTATTCCATCAGCACCACGTGGTGTTCCACAGATTGAAGTCACCTTTAACATCGATGCTAACGGTATCTTGAACGTTACCGCTAAGGACAAGGGCTCTGGTAAAGAGCAGAACATCACCATTCAGGGTAGTGGTAGCTTGGACAAGACCGAGATTGAGAAGATGGCCAAAGACGCCGAGGCACATGCCGAAGAAGACAAGCAGAAGCGTGCGTCAATCGATGCTCGTAACCAGCTCGACAGTGCAATCTACCAAGCTGAAAAGATGAAGTCTGACAACAAAGACAAACTTGCCGACGATGACGTCAAAGCAATTAACGAAGCAGTCGAAACTGCCAAGAAAGTTGTCGCCGACGAAAAGGCTGACAAAGAAACGCTCGAAGCTGCAGCCAAAGCTTTGACAGATGTCTTGATGCCAATTGGCGCCAAGATGTACGAAGCGGCATCTGCTGAAGAGCCAGCTGAAGGTGAAGAAAAGAAAGACGATAAAGAAACACCTGTAGAAGGTGAAGTCGTTGACGAAAAGCCTGAAGAAGACAAGAAGTAATAGTTTAATTTCATGAAACAAATAGTGCCCAACAAAAAAGTCTGGGCACTATTTGTCAGCAAGCGCATTACATCAGATGACGTCAAGATAAGGTAAACTAGTTAGACAAATGGCAAAACGAGATTATTACGAAGTACTAGGCATCCAAAAGGGAGCATCAGCGGACGAAATTAAAAAAGCGTTTCGCAAGCTTGCTGTGCAGCATCACCCCGACAAAGAGGGTGGTGATGAGGCAAAGTTCAAAGAAGCCAACGAAGCCTATGAAGTCCTCAAGGACGATAAAAAACGTCAGCGCTATGATCAATTCGGCCATGCTGGCGTTGGTGGTAATGGCGGAGGTAGTGGTAACCCATTTGAGGGCTTTAGTGGGTTTGGTGGACAAGGCCAGAACATCAACTTTGACTTCGGCGAAGGTGGCCTTGGTGATCTATTTGGTAGTTTTTTTGGTGGTGGTACACAGCAGCGCAACGACGGCCCTCGTCGTGGTCGCGATGTTGAAACAACCATCGAACTGACTTTTGAACAGGCAATCTTTGGCACCGAAGAAGAGCTTCAGTTAACACTTGATGACACTTGTGCGCACTGTAAAGGTACGACTGCCGAGCCCGGTCATAACCTCAAGACCTGTCCTGACTGCAAAGGAAGTGGCCAGCAAGTTCGCGTAGTAAACACAATCTTTGGCGGTATCCAGCAGGCAGTTGTTTGCCCGACCTGTAGTGGTCGCGGTAAAGTCCCTGAAAAAGTCTGTTCGGTATGTCACGGTACTGGTACGGAACGAAAGAAACAAACTATCAAGATCCGCGTCCCTGCGGGTGTCGATGATGGTGCGACGATTCGTCTGCGTGAACATGGTGAAGCAATCGCCAACGGTCCAAAGGGTGACCTCTATGTAAATCTCCGCGTAAAACCTCACAAGCGCTTTACTCGTGAAGGTGATCTCGTTTTGTCTGAAGAGACAATTGGCATGGTTGATGCTGCACTTGGTGCCGAAATTGAAGTTCTGACTGTAGACGGTGCAATCAAGATGAAAATCCCAGCTGGGACACAGAGTGGTACTGACTTTAAACTCAGTAATCATGGTGTGCCGCACCTCAAGGGTGATGCCCGTGGTGCGCATATTGTGACGATTATTGTCCAGACACCAACCAAGCTTTCCAAAAAGCAGCGCCAGATCCTCGAAGACTTCGGTACAAATTCCAAATCAGGCCTGTTTAGCTAAGCAAATAGTTCAGCCTGTTGTAGATTTACCGCTTATGGTAAATAATAGTCAGTAATGAAGAAGCTCGGCAACAATAGTCACGGGTTTATTACCATGATAGTCATGATCATCGTTCTTTTGGTGGTGATTGTTGGTTTTGCATACATGCGCGTCTCAAACGCCGGTAAGTAGTATTGAAATAGTATAAGAAATATGTTATAATACGGAGCATGACAGCAACTCCCAAGATCGTTGGCTCTTTTGAGCAGGTATTGTTCCCCGAATACCAGGCTATTGGTCAGGTTAGTGCCAAGATAGACACCGGTGCATACACCGGTGCGTTGCACTGTACCAAAATCCGCCAAGAAGAAACCGACAAGGGTCCGGTGCTCTACTTTTCACCATTTGATCACCCCGAAACTGAAATTACTTCCCCAGAATTTGCCGTTAAATATGTGAAAAGTAGCAACGGCGAACGCCAAGCTCGCTACTTTATCGATACCCAAATTACTATTCAGGACAAAACCTACCCGATCACACTCAGTCTTGCTGATCGTAGTGAAATGAAATGGCCAGTGTTAATTGGTCGCCGTTTTTTGCACAAGTATAAGTTTCTGGTTGACGTGCGCCGGAACGCTGAAGTATCGTAACGCCAGGAAGAAGTATCATTATGAATATAGCTATTTTATCTCGCGGCCCAGGCAACCACTCGACAAAGCGTCTTAAGGAAGAGGCTGAAGCCAGGGGCCATAACGTACGTATCATCAACCACACCAAATGCTATGTCACTGTAGAACGTAGCAACCCGGTTGTGCGATACGAAGGTGAAGATTTGTCTGATATCGATGTCATCATCCCGCGTATCGGTACGAGCGTAACAAAGTACGGTACCGCTATGGTCCGTCAGTTCGAGATGCAAGGTGTATTTACGACTTCAAGCTCAATTGCGATCAACCGTTCACGTGACAAGCTGCGATCGATGCAGATTCTTGCCCGCGCTGGCGTAGATATTCCAAAGACGGTATTTTCTCGCGAAACAGCAGAGGTAGGGGACCTTATCGAACAAGCAGGTGGCACGCCACTGATCATCAAGGTTGCTCGTGGTACTCATGGAAATGGTGTGGTGCTTGCCGAGACCAAGAAAGCTGCCGAGGCGGTAATGCAAGCCTTCTACGTTGAAGGCGTAAACTTCATGATTCAGGAATTCGTCAAAGAATCTGCTGGTACCGACATCCGTGCCATCGTGGTCAACGGTAAAGTTGTTGCGAGTATGAAGCGTCAGAGCCTCGATGATGACTTCCGTTCAAACATTCACCAAGGCGGTGAAGGTACAGCTGTGAAGCTGACTGAAGAAGAGCGCAAGACTGCACAGAAGGCTGCTAAGGCTATGGGGCTTCCATTCTGTGGTGTTGATATGATGCGTAGCGATCGTGGTCCACTAGTGCTTGAAGTAAACTCGAGCCCTGGTTTTGCAATCGAAAAGGTCACTGGCCGTAATGTTGCCGAAAAAGTGATTGATTATATTGAGCAGAATGCCAAGGGCAAGCGTCGCCGTGACCGTGTCGGCGCCTAAATACCTACGCGTAATCGTTGGTATTGTAGCCATCAGTCTACTGACTGGTGGCTTTTTGTATGAGCGCTCACTATCTATTAAGCCACAAGTTGTGTTGAATGGTCAGCGCTATATGCTGACAACTGCACGCACTAGCGCAGCGCAAGAGAAAGGACTGTCTGGCAAGGACAGTCTGGCAAGTAACAACGGCATGCTATTTATATTTCCACAACCTGGGCAGCAATGCTTCTGGATGAAGGGTATGAAGTTTTCTATCGATATGGTGTGGCTCGATTCGTCGCAAACAATTACCAAGATTGAGCCGCAAGTCAGTCCTGATAGTTACCCAGCGATCTTCTGCCCAACAACGGACACAATGTGGACGCTGGAATTACCGGCGGGCGCGGTGAACGGGCAACATCTGCGGCTTGGCCAGCACTTACAACTCCAAAATATTTAGCGCTAGCGTTTTAGTGGTAAACTAAGGCCATGACACCACTGTTGATCATTGCAGTGATTACACTACTGCCTGTAGTATTGGCGCTCGTATTGGGCGTTAATTCGGTATTCCTATTCTTGAGTGTAGTGGTTGGTACGCTCCTACAAGCGCATCTTACTGATAGCGTAAGTTTGGCCTTGTCGTCATTCGTTAGGAGTGGACAAACAGATACGATTGCTGCAATCGGACTGTTAGTATTGCCTGTTGTCCTGACATTAATTATTTTGCGTAAGAGTGCCAAGATGAGCACACTGGTCCTGCAGCTTGCCCCAATTGTCTTTACCGGACTTGTCTTTGGTTACGCTGTTTTGGGCCAACTTAGTGGTTCGTTTCAAGACCAGGTATATACGAGTCAATTCGGTGGGAATATCAAACAGGCGAGTGATGTCGTAATTGCGACCGCTGCTGTGTTGAACTTGTTACTTGCCTGGAGCTTGTACCGCCGCAAGCATGATCCCAAACACAGTAAGCACCATTGACATTTTGCTGTAAATATCGATAATGTAAGGAGTTAATTCGCCCTTAATTACTAAGGGCCCATAGCTCAGTTGGTTAGAGCAGTGGCCTTTTAAGCCACGTGTCGTGAGTTCGAGTCTCACTGGGCCCTCCAAATAAAAAGACCTACCCCCGTGTAGGTCTTTTTATTTGGTTACTTACTGCTATTGAACTTGTGGTCGTAATTCTTGAGTGCGCAGTCTACGACTGCTTCACGCGAGTCTCCTGGTGGAGTACAGCGGCCTGCTGGTACACAATTGTTCTGTTGCCTATCGGTTGAGGAGCATGCATCTGTGTGTCGATTGTGCAGGAGGGTTACACCGGTAATAATTGTAATCGTGGCCATTACGACAAGGGCCAAGAGCTTTCTTTTACGTGTCATGCTTCTACTATACCAGGTAGCAATGCGATGCGATGACACTTGGAAGCTATGGGCTTATGATCATTCCTAGTGCGGTATAATTGATGTATATGAAAAAACTACTCTCATTCTTCGCGCTCTCAATACTGGCTGTTGCATTGGTGCCGTCTGCAGCCTACGCAGCAAAACCAATAAATGGTGGTGGCAGCAAATCTCCAGCAACGAGTTCCGAACTTGTTGGTTATGACATTTCATATCCTCAGTGTGGCAAGCGATTACCGACAGGGCAGTACTTTGGTATTGTTGGTGTAAACGGCGGTACAGCCGCGACCACTAATCCTTGTCTTGCAGAACAGCTCATATGGGCAAATAAATCAAAAGTTGGCTCCTTACAGCCACCAGTCCAGCTGTATGTTAATACAGCCAATCCAGGAGAAGTCATCTCTCAAATTACGACGTGGCCCACAAATAATATAGATAAAACCGGATTTGATACCTCAGGTATTAATCCGTATGGAATTTGCACAGGAGCAAATGATATGGCTTGTTCTTGGCAGTACGGCTGGAATCGGTCGGTCGAAGCCAATCTAGACCGTTTTGCCCCAGCGGCCGAAAAATCAGGGATCAGTCAATCAGCTTCGGCCTACACGTGGTGGCTCGATGTGGAGACAATGAATTCATGGCAATCAGGCTCTACAGAGGCACTTGCGCGCAATACTGCAGCTATCGAGGGGTTTGCGAAGTACTATCAGTCAAAGGGCGCGTCTGTTGGCTTGTACTCAACCGCTGCACAATGGTTAGAAATAACAGGCAACACAGTGGGCACTGATAGTAATCTCAATGGTCTTGCAAACTGGCGACCAAGTGGAACGAGTCTATCGATTGCCAAGAGCAACTGTGACGTAGCGCCACTTACATTTGGTGGGTATATTTCACTGACACAGTATGTTCAAAAAGGATTGGATCACAACCATTCTTGTATCTAGCCCAATCACACGGTAATTATTGTTGATACAACCGTTTGTAAAACGGGTACAAGTTGACTCTCGAACCACAGATTCTTGGATAGCCATCTAAAGTTGAGCGGTGAAGGGTGGACAAGTGGGAAATAAGTGGGAAGATAATCTTCATATGACTGTACGGTGAGGGTAAGTGTATCTTTGGACTGCGCGCCAAGATAATATTTCTGAGCGTAGCTACCAATTAAAATTATCAATTTTACATCTGGCATGTTGGCCAGTAGTTGGGGGTGCCATTTTGCGGCAAATTCTTTTCGGGGTGGCAGATCTCCATGAACTCCTTTACCAGGGTAATAAAAATCCATTGGTATGAGTGCAAATAATTCGGGGTTATAAAATTGCTCGTCAGTTACCCCGAGCCATTTCCGTAACTTTATGCCGCTTGGATCATTCCATGGCACACTACTATCTTGAGCTTTTCTTCCCGGTGCTTGTCCGATAATAACAATCTTCGAGTGTGCTGATGCGGTGTATAACGGTAAATGGCCCATGGCGGTGAATTGCTCGTTGTTTGGATCATTGATTATGTCGTGACGAATCTTATCTAGTGGAGGCAGGGGCATATATCTAGTATATACCGTAGTAGCCCTAGTTATTGGCTATATATGGCGTATAGTCCAAGGCATGGATACATTGCGGAAGTTCATACGAGATAAACATGGCAAGGTAGCTATTTGGCAAACACCGAACGTGCCGCTACTAGGCTGGCTACTATTTATGCTAGCGACACATTTGATACATGATCCTCATCTCAAGGCTGGTGTACAGTTTTTGAGTAGTGCGTTTTTGCTTACTTGGGCGTACCTTGAAATTAGAAGCGGTGTTAGTGGGTTCCGCCGATTACTTGGTGCAGTTGTGATGTTGAATATTGCTGTAAACCATCTTCGATAAACGCTAAGATAGTACTTCATAGTGTGAACAGTGTTGTATAGTAGCGGGTAAGGATTACCGTAATGCTACCAAAGAAACTGTTTCGGTTGCGGCGCACGACTGTATTAACTCTGTTGTCTTTGGCGGTCCTTGGTGGTATTGGGCTTAGTCGATTCGATTGGGTGCTACCATGGCAATTACTACCACTAGTAGCGGTGATTTGGGTAATTGCAGCACGCCAGAAATGGTGGCTGGGGGTTGTAGGTGCTATTGTGTTCGGACTGGTACTTGGCCTTATCCGTGGCGGTGCAATAATGCAGCAATTGGCACCATATAAGTCATTGTACGGGCATAAAATCGTGCTGCGAGTTGTTGCTAACGAGGACGCTGTGTACGGTGTGAATACACAGCTAACATTTGATGCGGTAAATGTGGAAGTCATAGAGCCATTAAGCCAGCGGCTACCTGGAAAGCTGAAGATTGCTGGCTTCGGTGAGAATATGGTCTATCACGGTGATGTGGTGCAAGTGGAGGGTAAACTCTATGCCACACGTGGTGGTCGGGTTGGTGGAGTGAGTTATGCGACGTTGGCGATTCGCGGTCATCACGGGACGGTTGTCGATACAATACGGCGAAATTTCTCGGCCGGCATGCAAAATGCATTACCTGAACCGTTAGCCTCATTTGGTTTAGGTTTACTCATCGGGCAACGAAGTGGATTACCTGACCAAACTGCTAAACAATTAGCCGCCGTGGGGCTAACGCACATTATTGCGGTGTCAGGGTATAACCTGACAATCATCGTAGAAATGGTCAGACGTCTGACACGGAAAGGCTCAAAATACCAGAGCGTTTTGTTATCAGCTGCCCTCGTCGGCGCATTTTTGTTGATGACTGGCTTCAGCGCTTCTATTGTGCGCGCGTCAATAGTTAGCATGTTAAGTATTGCTGCTTGGTATTACGGCAGACGCTTTAAGCCAGTATTGCTCATCAGTCTAACGGCGGCCGTGACTGCCCTCTGGAGCCCGCTGTATCTATGGAGCGATATTGGTTGGTATCTGTCATTCTTTGCCTTTTTTGGTGTTTTGGTTGTGGCACCTTTGGCTATGCAGCGAATATATAAGCGCAGAGAACCGGGACTCGTGGGAGCAATACTGCTTGAGACAATGTGCGCGCAGTTAATGACGTTGCCGTTGATCCTATACATATTCCAGCAGATTTCACTCGTCTCGCTACTCAGTAACTTAGTTGTGGTACCGCTGGTACCTGCGGCTATGTTATTGGCACTGATCGCGGGCATGGCAGGCATGTTATCTCCGGCGATTGCTGGCTGGTTTGCTTGGCCTGCTCGACTCGTGCTGACGTATATGTTGGATATCACGAGTCTACTCGCGCGGGTGCCTCATGCATTGTCGCACTACGCACTCTCGCTCCCGTGGTTGCTGTATGTATATGGGCTTATTTTGGGGTTGGTAACGACCAGCCACCACAAGCTCAAACCGAGGCGTGGTATAATAACAGATATAAAATCTACTATGTAAGGAGATTTCCGGCTTATGTCAGGTCATTCAAAATGGGAAACCATCCGGCGCCAAAAGGGCGCAAATGATGCAAAACGCGGTGTTTTATTCACCAAACTTGGTAATGCGATTGCGCTCGCAGCGCGCGGTGGTACCGATCCAGATATGAACTTTGCCCTGCGCCTTGCAGTCGATAAAGCTAAGGCTGCAAACATGCCAACCGCTAATATTCAGCGTGCGATTGATCGTGCCAAAGACAAAGATGCAGCCCAGATGCATGAAGTATTGTACGAAGGCTATGGCCCGGGTGGTGTAGCGATACTGGTCGAGGTTGCTACCGATAACTTAAACCGTACATATCCAGAGGTACGACTGGCTTTCAGCAAGCACGGTGGTAATATTGCCGAAAAAGGCGCAGTTGCTTTCCAGTTTGACCGTAAGGGCACTATTCGCGTAAAAGGTAGTGGAGATGATCTAATGCTGCAAGCCCTTGATGCCGGAGCAGATGATGTCCAGGAAGACGGTGAGGAATCATTGATCTATACGGACCCAAAAGAACTCGCTAAGGTACGTGACGCGCTCAAGACAGCCAATATTGAAATTATTGAAGCGCAGCTGACGTACGTGCCGAATGTTACGATCGAAGTGACTGACGCAGCAACCGCCGGCAAGATTATGCGGCTGATGGATGCACTTGATGAATCTGATGATGTCAGTGCCACGCACGTGAACTTTGATATTCCAGAAGAGCTTCTCGGTGTTTAGACGCGCTGTAGCGGTGCTCGTTATCGGTTTTTTTGTGAGTCTTTCACTTTCTTTGGTCCACCCCTGGAGTGAGCACTACACAGCAGATTACTTATACAAGGAAACATCTTACGGGCTTCCAGTAACAAATCGAGTGTATAAAACGCCCGGCCCAGCCAATATGCACTGTGACTATATTCCGTGTGCTCCGAACGATATCGCGCATGACAGAGCTGTCAAAAAAACAATCAAGCCAGTGTATGATCTTAGTTTCATCAAGCCAGTTGGTTTCGTTGCCGACACTCTCGTTTTTGCAGCTCTTACCTACGCCGGTATCGTTATATGGCGCAAAAAGCGATGAGAATTTTGGGTATTGATCCAGGTACAGGTATCTTGGGATTTGGTGTGATTGATATTGATGTACGGGGCAAAGCGACGCTTGTTGATGCTGGCGTCATACGTACGCCAGCAAATCAGCCTGATAGTGATCGTTTGATAACTATTTATGACGAGCTTCATGAAATTATTACTGAGCTAAAGCCACAAGTTATGTCTGTTGAGAAACTGTTCTTTTCACAGAATGTGACTACTGCTATGAGCGTGTCACAGGCACGCGGTGTGGTGCTGCTGTGTGGCAAGCAGCACGGCATGGAGCTGTATGAATACACACCACAACAGATCAAGCTGGCAGTAACCGGTCAAGGTCGAGCCGATAAGAAACAAGTACAAGAAATGGTTCGTGTACTATTGGGCCTTACTGAAGTGCCGAAGCCTGACGACTGTGCTGACGCCATAGCAGCCGCACTCACCTGTGCTCAATCTGTGAGACAATAGGATCATGATTGCAACATTACAGGGAACTGTTTCTGAGAAAATAGGGGCAATGGTCGTGCTCGAATGCGCGGGTATAGGTTATGGGCTGTATGTTACAGCTGAAGATTATGGGCGATTGCCAAATGGCGAACAGGCCAAACTGTATGTGTACGAACATATTCGCGAGCAGAGCTATGACCTCTTCGGATTTGTAGCAATTGACACCAAGAGATTATTTGAGCAACTCTTGGGAGTTAAGAATGTTGGTCCAAAAGTGGCATTGGCGGTGCTAGATATAGGTAACACTGCTGGCGTGCGTGGTGCAATTGCTGCTGGCGATGTGAAGCTTTTGCAAAGCGCCAAGGGTGTAGGCAAGCGTGCTGCTGAGCAGATTGTCGTAGAGCTACGTGACAAGGTTGGGCTTGCTGCTGGCGATGCTGCAGAAGGCATTGTAAGCCGACCAGGTATCAATACGCAGGACGAAGCAGTCGAAGCACTGATGTCACTCGGGTACGCTCCGCAAGACGCTACGTTGGCACTCAAAGACATTGACCCAGATCTCCCTACTGAACAGCGAATTACGCTAGCCCTCAAGCAGAAGTAAGAGCGTAGCCGCGTAAACCGGCAGCTGCGTTATAATACCTGTAATGATTGAACGAATTGTAAACACTGCACCGGCGAATGATGATGTAGTCGAAGAAGAGTTTGAGATAAAGCTTAGACCACATGATTTTGCTAATTACATCGGTCAAGATCGGCTAAAGCAAAACCTCCAGCTAGCAATTTCGGCCGCTAAAAAACGCGGTGAGCCACTTGATCACGTACTGCTGTATGGGCCACCAGGGCTTGGTAAGACGACGATGGCAAGTGTGATTGCTAACGAAATGGGCGCTCAGATTCGCATTACTTCTGGTCCAGCGATTGAACGCGCTGGTGATCTGGCAAGCTTGCTCACCAATCTCCAGGATGGTGACATCTTATTTATCGACGAAATTCATCGTCTTCACCGTAGTGTCGAAGAAATTTTGTATAGTGCAATGGAAGATTACAAACTCGATATTATGCTTGGCAAAGGCCCGAGTGCGCGTAGTATGCGGCTTGATCTGCCGCAATTTACACTTATTGGTGCAACCACACGGACTGGCGCCTTGGCCGCTCCACTTCGTGATCGATTTGGTCATGTGCATCGATTGGAATTTTATAGTCATGACCAGATTGGGCAGATTATTGAACGAGCAGCTGGAATATTGGGTGTTACCATTGACGCCAAAGGTGCGCTGCTCCTGGCTGAGCGTGCTCGCCTGACCCCTCGTATTGCTAACCGATTGCTCAAACGTGTTCGCGACTACGCTGACGTCAATGGTGACGGCATTATCGATACTGTTATTAGTCACGATGCATTGAAGTTACTCGAGATCGATGAGCTCGGGCTCGACCCAGCCGATAGACATCTATTGAATGCTATTGTAGATAACTACAATGGTGGCCCAGTTGGAGTGGAGACGCTAGCTGCACTGACATCAGAAGAGCGTACAACGATTGAGGATTTTATTGAGCCATATCTGATGCAAATTGGGCTATTGGAACGCACACCTCGCGGTCGTAAGGTAACTCCAAAGGCCTACGTACACCTCGGAAAAAAGCCGGGCAGCGACCAGCCAACACTCGGGCTATAACAATACCTTGTACTACTGAAGCGGGCGGTACTCAAAATAAACATGTGAACACGTTTATTTCTCCATTCCTACGCTATAATAATTATATGAATCCAGAAGAAACGCCACAAACGTCGGTAATTCCACAAGCTTCAGAGCCACAGTTACCTCCGCAGGAAGCTTCTCAACCGTCACAAGCTGCTACTCCAACTCCTCTGGTACAACCCCAGCAGCAGCCAACTCCTCAACCGCGTCGAATGATTCATGGTTCAATCGAAGCAATTACGGAGCCAGGTGAGAAATTGATATTCCGCACCAAGAAGCACCCTTTTGGCCTGGTTGTGATGTATTTAGAGGCCTTGTTTGGCTTTATACTGGCAAGTGGCCTCATGCTGTATCTTGTTCCAGGTTTTTTTGGTGAGGATCAACAAGTTGCAGCCAAGAGCTGGGTGCTGATTATTGTCGCATTATTTGGCGCCATTATGGTGGTGATACTACTCGTTGTGACGTATATCTACAGCTCAAATGAACTTATTTTGACCGACCGAAATGTAACTCAGATTATTCGTAACGGTTTATTTGACAAGCAAGTCTCGCAGTTATCACTTAACAACGTGGAAGATGTAACGGCAGAAAAACACGGCCTGTTTCCGATGTTATTCAACTTTGGACAAGTACGCGTCGAGACGGCGGGTGAACAAAATAACTTCCATTTTCAGTACTGCCCAAGGCCTAACCACTACGGCCAGTTACTCCTGGACACACGCGCTGAATGTATCGGCCGTGGCAATAGTCCACCGCACTAGGTTACATAGGGCTTTCATACCTCCTTGCAGTAATAAATCACAGCTGGCCGACTGAAAACTCCCACTCTTCTTTCGACGTAGAATACTACCTCTCATTCGGTCTGAAAGTTTTCACCCAAGCCATCAACGCCCTGTTATCTACTAAGCGGTGTGAAAGTCCTATGTATTATTCCGAGAACGGATTGTCTCGGGCTTGATCAAACAGTGATTTGACCTGTACGTTCTGGTCTTGCAAGTCATTTATCTTTTTCAGAGTTGCTTCGTCAAGCTTTGGTACGGTGATGGTCTTGAGCTTTTCTTGGACTGCGGTATCAGTTGGCTCGGCCTGGCTCATAGTGTTGATATCGAGAATCAGGAATGCATACACGCCGAGGATGATTACACACACAGCAAATGCACCATATTTTTTGATACGGTCGAGTACAGGTACAAGTTTGGTAACGATTGATTTGAGGTTTATGTCTGGATTCATGGCTTTATAAATACATTAATAGTAAGTGAAAAACTGAGGAGACTTATATTCTTGGCATCAGGTGTAATAACGAGCTGGGAAACTTGCGCGGTGCGCCGATTTTGTTCGAGCTTGGCGAGAAAATTCTGCAAGTTGGCGTAGGGCCGGGGATTAGTTTGATCGCTCTGCACGATTATTTCCATTCTGTACACGCCTTTTACGCCGTCGACAGGTTTTACCTGAGACACTGGAGGTGTAGTCACGGCTGGTGTTGTACTGCCAGCGGTGGGTGCGGCTGCTGGCAGCGCACCAAGTGAGGAAGCCGGGAAAGTAATTGCTGTTAGTGGTATGTCATTCTCATTGGCAATATTGAGAATTTCACGGATTGTTTTGGCCTGGTCTTTATCTTGTGGCACGATTGTCTTTGCAAGGTTTCCAAGTTCTGAGTATTTCTGAAGGTCACGGTTGGCTTTACCGAGAGCGGCTTGCTGCTGATCGAGGATTTGGTTATCAAGTTTGAGGCTCATAAGTTTGGCGGATTGCTTATTGAGAATCTGTTCACCAAACACGACACTTGCGATCAATACAATTACCAGTAAACCAACGACTCCAAGCATGACAAGGTAAAAGCGTTTATTGTTCACTACTTGGTGCCTCCAACAGGTTTACAGCTGGCTGTTACAAATAAGAACTGGTTGCAGGCATTGAACGATGCTCTGAGCTGCACGGCGCAAGGGTATTTACCGCCATAAGCGGAGCTACCACACGTAATGTTTACGATATCTACTTTGTCGAAGATCTTATTCTTTGGGTCCTGTAGGTTGACCTGAACCTGCGTTGCAACCGATTGGGTGGTTGTTGCAGCCTTCATGTCTATGCCGCCACTTGTTTTGCCGATGTTCAGGTCGGTTAACACTGCGTCTGCTGGCATAACACTGCCAATTTGCTGCATGAGGTTAGAGAACAGAACTTCTTGGCCAAGCACTTGCGTGACAAGCTTGAGATTGCTACTGATGTCTTGTAGTTTTGTCTGAGTTTCTTCAAGTTTCTGAACTTTTAGCTGCTGTTCTGTCTCGGTCTTTTGCTCGGTATACTGGTGGATCGACTGGCTCATGTAGAGCATACCAACAACCACGATCACTGCAACGCCAGCGATGGCTACAATCATACCAACAACCCATTTACGCATGAGAACATTTCGTCTGGCGTAAGAATAGTCTTGCTTAATCTCTGGGGGTAGGAGGTTGATCATGTGAACACCTTCTTTGCTTCAGTGAGTGATAGCCCGGCAACAGTGATGTACATTGATTTTTCAATGCTGTTTGGTGGCTGTAATTTGCCGAAACTGATGTATTCCCAAGGATTAGACATGCGGACAGGAATACGGAGCAGACTGGTCATATATTCGGATATACCAGGCATATTGGCGCCACCACCAATGGTGACAATTTGGCCAATTTTGCGCTCAGTACCGTAGCGTTCTTCGTAGTAGCGAATCATGCGGCGAATTTCCTTGCCGAGTTGGTCGAGGATTGGCTTGGTAGCAGCAGTTATTTCTTTTTGCTTTTTTGACAAGCCAAGCCCGTACTTGGTTTTAACGATATGAGCCTCTTGTTTACTGATGTTGAGGATCTCGGCAATACTGGCCGTAAAGCTGTCGCCTCCGCCAGGAACGGTGCCAGTGACGATAATAGCGTTATCGTAGACAGTGATGTCGGTCGAAAGTGAGCCAAAATCGATCAACACAGTTGGCAGGTCACTACCTTCGGTTTTAGCAAAGAGACGACTACCGGCAGTAATGGTTGTTTCAATTGCAATTGGCTCAAGGTCAACTAGCCGCGCAAAGGCGAGATAGCTATCGACAACTTTCTTGGGGACAGCCACCGCCAGGAGTTCAATTTCTTCGGGGGTAGTGTGAATAACATTGTAGTCGAGATGTAGATCATCAATCGGCATTGGTATGTACTGTTCAGCTTCGAGCTTCACAGCCTCGGCGATATCCTTTTCGTGGAGTTTTGGGAGGGTCATGGTGCGTGTAAATGTACGTGACGCTGGTATAGCCATAGCTACGCGCCGAGTAGTGATATCACCAACCAGTTGTTTGTTGAATAGCTCGTGTGCAGCTTTGGCGAGTGCAATTGGGTCTTTGATAATGCCATCGACAATTGCCCCGGCATCAAAATTAGCCACGCCATATCCAGTAATAACGTGTTTTTTGCCCAATGGTTCGACTTGCATGACCTTCATGCTACTGAAGCCGATATCAAGTCCAAAGACTGGTTTGTCGTGGTAAAAATAAGATTTGTTAGTCATGCTTGCCCATCAAAGCACCAATGTTTCCTTGGCTCTTACTATAGCATAAGCGGGGTGAAATTTGAGGTCTAAAGACGACGATAGTGAACTGCTTTCCATGAGAGGTCTACGGGGATGGCGCTACTTGGGAAGGTGGGCTCTAGCTGGAGATCCCAGGGTGTGCCCGAGTTGGTTGCGATGTAGATGTTTTTACCTGATAGACCTCCAAGCGCATGCGCAGAATCAAATTTGGTCTGGTCGAGACAGAGACCATTGATAGCAAGCATGTAGAGTGCTGGAGCGTCGGTATTCATACTGTTGCCTAAGTAAAATGCACCACCGTCGGGACACGAACCTGCCTTGGAGGCCGGATCACTACCGTAGGCAACGATAACAATAGGTCCGCTGCCGGGAGCTGTTTTGACGCCGCCGAAGTTGACGGTACCTTCAACAAACACAAACTTGATACCAGCAGCTCCACTATCGGGGTTGTAAAATGTTGGCGTACAGGCACTGGCAGCACAAAGGCTGGCTCGAATATGGGCATTGTCTTTGATATTGTATTGACCACTTCCTAGCGGTATGTCACCAGAAGTACCACACGAACTGCTAACATTGCTACCGCTATCTGGGTAATGAGTCTTCTTGATGTTGCCGGTGCTCGGGATATCACGAGGGAAAGTACCGCTGGTCCAGTCGCTACAACCACCGGGCGAGCTCTGGTAGGAGCTATCCATGTAACTGCCCCATGGGATATATGTTGAGCTAACCTTTGGAATATTTGTTTGGTTTACGAGCACATCAAAATCGGCATTATTGGCGTTGCCGGGAGGGCTTATGCAGTTATTGTATGCCAACGTTAGTTTGGTCTTGGTTTGTCCGGCATGGGTGAAGCTTGCAGGTTTAGACAGACTACCTGATCCCCCAATTGAACAGTTACTGGCGTTGGTATTCTTACCACCAATGGTAATATTTTCGGCAATAAGATTGTTGACGTTTTTGGCCAGGTTTATGTAGCCGTTTACTGTTACATCAACGGCTTTTATGTCTTTGACAGAACTCGCAATATCCAGAATGTTGCGGCTTATGACTGAGGATGCTGATGTAGTAGAACTTTGCTGTGCAGTAACTTCAATCTTCCGCACAAAGTTGGGAGTACTGGCATTTTTTGGAGCGTAGACCTTACCGGTAGCAGTAATAATGCGTTCTTTGGCAGTAGAGCCGGCACTCACCGTCACTGCATACGTTGCCTTGTACTGCCCAGTGGAAACAACCTGTACATCGGCACTGGTGCCGGGGTAGTTAGCGTTTGTGTTGTTGAGGATAGCAATCGCGGCATCAGCACCAGACTCGGCCGAGTACTGCGCTTGCAGCAACAGGATACGACCCCTGGCACGGGTCAGGTTAACATTGGCCAGCACGATCAGACTATAGATGATAATTGTCAAAAATAGCGTCACGACCAGGATAGATACAATAATAGAACCGCGCTGATTATTAGTTGTACGGAGTCGGATAGAGTTCATTATGTGTTCCTCAGTGCAATACGTACTATCGTATCATTGACGGTTGCTGTAGAAGTCTGGAAGAGGGGTTTGCCCTTGATATGGAAAGTGTACTGTAATGCTTCGACGAGCTGGAAGTCAGGGCCAATATAGGCGCCGGTGTCCGGGTCCGTAATTGATTGGTGGTTGATGGTGTTGCCACTGCGTGAATAGTAGACCGTATCAACAGAGTCGAGCTTATCGAGGAGCATTTTATCTGCCGGGCAGCTAGCTGTTGCGAGTGAGGGTGGGCAGCTGGTGATTGCCTTGTTGTTGAGCACATCAGGGTTGGCCAAGGTACGGACAAAAAGTTGCTTCGTTGCCCCATTTAAGTACAGCACGTATTCATCATCATAGGGCTGCAAGCCGTTCATGGCGATGGTATTACTTGTGGTGATGGTCATACGCCGGAAGTACAAGAGTGGCGTGGTACCACTGCTACCGCTTGATACATTGCCGGGAACTGCGTGTATTGGTATCCAATATGAGGCACCCGCAATAGGATCAGAATTGCCGACGTGAGCATCTGGGATACTATTTTGGGTAATAAGGCCGTCAGTGGTTCCAACCATTTCACGGATATAATCTTGTGCGTTCAGGCGATTCACGAAGGTGTCGAGATCGGCTTCGAGCAATGATGAGTAGCGCCAGTAGCTAATGCCAAAGAACATGATTAGTGTCACAAAAAAAGCGCTGAGACCCAAAACAATAACAACCTCAATAAGGGTAAAACCGTTTTCTAGGCGCTTCATAACTGGGCGATACCGTTTCTGGTGATGAGCATGCGAAGCTCAAGTGCCGGGGCGGAACTTTTGATATAGCCTACGGTAATGTCGACAACTTTTGAGTCGGGGATGGTTTGTAATGGGTCACCGCTTGCGAGTGTTGCAGTATCTTTGATTGTCAGGGTTGGGGTGTAGCTGTAACTGATGCCACTACCACCCTCAGCCTTGAAGGTGTTGTTTGGTGAACAGTTCGTAGTACTTGTGACATAGGTAAAGTCGAGTGCGCGGTCGAGCTCTGGGCAGGCGCTGAGTACCGCGTATATCTCGTTGAGCTGTTTGGCGGTTGTGTAGGACTTTCGTACGGCGTCAAAGGCCTGCGAGATACCTACGACAATGATAGGGAACACAACGCACGCCAACAACAACTCGACCAAGGTGAAGCCTGACTGTGGTTTGAGTCGACGAAAGAGTTTCATGCTTATGTTTTATTATACTTCATCAGGTATCGTAGCTCGTAAAAAAGCCGCTCGTGATGAGCGGCTTTTTTTGGCAGCTGGCTAGATGTACTAGTTCAGGCTGTTCTTTGTGTATGCGCCACCACTTTCAAGTGTTGCGCTCAGAACATATTTTGCACAGTCAGTTGTGGTGTTATCACAAGCACCGCTTGGGTCAGCTGTAACAGTGTATTGGTACAATTTTGGACCTGCACTCGCACTGATGTTGTTGCCAGCATCACCTTGTGGGGTGTGTGCTGCTTCAACGTCGAGACCCTTGAGGTTGCCCTGGAGCCATGAGTTATCCTGCAAGTTTGCAAGTGTCGGGTACTTACCATTTTGAGCGTAGTACGCTTCAATTTGGCCGTGTAGAGCCTTGATATCAGTTGTACGCTCGGTGTCACGAGCCTTTTTGTTGATGCCAGTAAAGGTAGTAATGACAAGTGCTGCCAAGATACCGATAACGACGATTACGATCAAGAGTTCAACGATTGTGAAACCCTGTTGTTTGCGGTTGAGAGTCATAAGGACCCACCTTCCTTATTACGTTTTATTGCTGTGATAAACTTTGCAGCTTTTTTGGCATCAAAGTATCTGAGGACGATTATAGCCGTAAGCGGTATAAATGCAAATAGATCTGAGGGCTAATTATTGCCAACATTTTTACTAAGCGAAGCAATTGGTCCCATGACGGACGCGGCGATCAGGCCAACCAGGGCACCAAGGATAACGATCATGACTGGTTCGATGAGTGCACTGAGGCCATCGATCATAACAGTTACATCTTCTTCATAAAAGTCGGCTACACGGACCAGGATAGTGTCCATTTGGCCTGTTTCTTCACCAATTGCGAGCATCTGGCTGACAATTGGCGGGAAGTTGGGGCTGTTACTGAGTGGTTCACTGAGCTGTTTACCGTTTCGAACGGCCTTGGAAGCTTCCCTGAGCTCTGCCTCGATGACTTTATTGCCAATAGCGCCACCGGTAACCTCGATGGCATCAAGTACGCTCACGCCGGCTGTCATGAGCGAGGCAAATGTTCGCGCAAATCGTGCGATTGCAACTTTGCGAACCAGTGTTTTAATAATCGGTAAACGAAGTAGCAGAGCATGAAATTTATACTTACCCTTGGGTGTTTTGATGTATCGCCGGATCAGGAATATGCCACCAAATAGCACGACCGCTACGATTACGAAGTTATGCTGCATGAATTTGCTGACGTCGAGTAGGGCAACAGTATACGGAGGTAATTTGGCATCAGGGCCACCAAGGTCGGTTAGGATTTTGCCAATTTTTGGCATGATACCCATCGTTACGCCAAAGAAGGCAATGATAGTGATACTCAAGATAACGACTGGATAGGCCATGGCACTTTTGATCTTTTTGCGCATAGTGGCATCTTGCTCAACCTGGGCTGCAAGGCGTTTGAGAATGTCATCAAGGATACCAGCGGCTTCACCGGCACGTACCATGTTGACGTAGACATCAGAAAATACATTTGGGAACTTGGCGAAGGCATCGGCAAGTGAGGTGCCACCTTCTATGTCTTTTGAAATACTAGCGATAACTACCTTGAAGGCCTTGCTATCACTTTGTGATTGCAGGGTTGCCATTGACCTGACAAGCGGTACGCCGGCAGAAATCATGGTGGATAACTGACGCGTAAAGATGACAAGGTCGCGGAGCTTGACCTTGGCTTTGGTCTTGTTGTCCGTGCGTTTGCCACTAATTTTGATTGTTAGTGGTCGTGCACCTTGCTTACTCAGCATAGCCACAAGAGCTTCTTGGCTGATTGCTTCGGCACTACCTTGGATTGTTTTGCCGTCTTTGGTGGCGGTATAGGTGAATCGCATGGTTATGTATTACCGTTCCGAGGTGACTCTTAGGATTTCTTCAACGGTGGTCTGGCCACGAAGTGCTTTGATGAAACCATCAAACTGCATGGTAATCATCCCATCTTTGACTGCTTGATTTTGGATAATATCACTCGTGCTATTACCGACAATCAGCTTTTGGACGTCTGGTGTATTGGCAAGTACTTCATAAATACCAAACCGGCCTTTGTAGCCAGTGTGTCCACAGTTTTCACAGCCCGCATCATGGGCTCTAAACAAGCGACTAATCTTGGTTTCGGTGGTCGAAAGCTTGCTGGTATCGACTTTGCTTTTGCCGGCATTTGTCGCACCAATGCCACCGGCAAGTGCTTGCTTCTCGAGGCCATGGACTTGTGCCATAACTGCCTGGTTTCCAATACCAAAGATATTTTCGAGTTGTTTGATACTTGGTGCATCTGGCGTAACTTCTTCACGGCAATCAATACATAGTCGACGAACAAGTCGCTGCCCAACGACGGCCCGCACGGTGCTGGCGATCAGGAAGGGCTCAATACCCATATCAAGGAGACGTGGCAAACAGGTTGCAGCGTTGTTAGTATGCAGCGTTGCAAATACGAGGTGACCTGTCAGAGCAGCCTGGACTGCAATATCCGCCGTTTCACCATCACGAATTTCACCAACCATGATGACATTGGGGTCTTGACGCATCAGTGCGCGAAGACCGCTGGCGAAGGTCATGCCAGCCTTGGGGTTCAGCTGCACTTGGTTTGCGCCAGGAATGCGGTATTCAACCGGGTCCTCGACGGTAGAGATGTTGATACTTGGTTTATTAAGAATACTGAGCGTACTGAATAGACTAGTAGACTTACCTGAGCCAGTTGGTCCCGTAACGAGGATCATACCGTGTGGCTGCGTAATGACGTCATTGATGGCGTTGAGTGAGATGCCCCAATAGCCAAGCTCTTCGAGGGTAGAAGCCCGGTTACCTTCGTTTAATATACGCATAACTACCTTTTCACCTTCGGTAATTGGCAGGGTAGAAACACGAAGTGCAAATATGCCGCCTGCAGTCTGAATCTTGAAGCGACCATCTTGTGGTGCGCGTCGTTCGTCGATCTTGAGGTTAGAAAGAATCTTGATGCGTGATACGAGTGCGTTGTGGACCTTCTTTGGTAGTTTGTTGGCTTCACGCAAAATACCGTCAATACGGTAGCGGATGATAACGTAATCTTCGCGCGGCTCAATATGGATGTCGCTGGCACCTGCTCGGATAGCGTATTCAATAAGCAGGTTCACTGTTTGAGCGATTGGTGAGTCTTCGGCGAGATCTTCATCGCTGACGTCTTCCGCATCTTCTTCGATCTCATCTTCTGGTGAGATAACTTTGGTGAGTTCGTTGCCAATGTTGCCACGGTACTGATCGAGGGCAGCTTTGATGTTGGTACTAGTCGCTACGTGCGTTCTGATCTGATCACCAAGCTGTTTTTGGAGGAAGTTAATTGCCTGGATATCATCCGGGTCTTCCATGGCTAGTAGCTTAGTTCCATCATCTTCGACACCAAATAGCACTACACCGTACTGGCGAGCAATGCGTTCTGGGATAAGTTTGAGGACTTCGCGTTTGATTTCTTTGGTGTTGAGTTCGACAAACGGAATGTCGATTTCGGCAGCGTAGAGCTTGGTTAGGTCTCGCTCTGAAATAGTGTTCGAGCGGATCGCGACATCTTGGAGAGGCTTCTTCTCGCGTTTTTCTTGCTCACGCAAAGACGCCAATTGATCTGGCGTGACCGTGCTGGTGTCGAGCAGCAATTTCTCAACTAAGGAGTCCGAAATACGCATAGTTGGTTTGTATTATAAAGAATAACCATAACCAATGTAAGAGCTAATCTGCAGAAGCTTACAGACTCGTCCGGCATATTTGGTATACTGGAGTCTACAAACGCATCGACAACTACTAGAAGGGGAGCATCGCCACATGGCAGACACGAAAGACAGCAAGACCAAACCAACCGTCAAACCGACTGCCGAGCCAACTGGTAAGCAAAAGGCATTAGGCCTTGCGCTCGAATCAATCGAGAAGCAATTTGGTAAAGGTTCTATCATGAAGCTTGGCGTTGGCCACACCGTTAACGTTGAGACGACACCATCTGGCAGCTTGTCACTTGACCTTGCGCTCGGTGGTGGTATTCCAAAGGGACGTATTGTTGAGATCTATGGTCCTGAAAGCTCAGGCAAGACAACACTGACACTTCATGCAATTGCTGAAATCCAAAAAGCCGGCGGTACAGCGGCCTTTATTGATGCTGAGCACGCACTTGATCCTTCGTACGCCAAGCGCATTGGTGTTGATGTCGAAAATCTACTGCTCAGCCAGCCAGACAACGGAGAGCAAGCGCTTGAAATCACTGAGACGTTAGTACGCTCCAACGCTGTTGACTTGATTGTTGTCGACTCTGTTGCGGCTCTCGTACCACGCGCCGAAATTGAAGGTGACATGGGTGATTCACACATGGGCCTCCAGGCTCGATTGATGAGCCAGGCGCTTCGTAAGTTGACTGGTGTAATCTCACGCAGCAACACCACTGTTATCTTCATCAACCAGATTCGTATGAAGATTGGTGTGATGTTTGGCAACCCAGAAACCACCACTGGTGGTAACGCGCTCAAATTCTACGCTTCAGTTCGTATGGATATTCGTCGTATTGCGCAGATCAAAGCTGGTGACGCCGTGGTTGGTAACCGAACTCGCGTAAAGGTAGTCAAGAACAAAATTGCACCGCCATTCCGTGAAGCTGAATTCGATATCATGTACAACCAAGGTATTTCCAAGGCTGGTGATATCCTCGACCTTGCTGTTGTTCACGAGATCGTAGAGAAATCTGGTGCATGGTTTGCCTACAATGATGCCAAAATTGGCCAAGGCCGTGAAGCTTCAAAGCAGTATCTCCAGGACAATCCAAAAGTCATGGCTGAGATCGAGAAAAAGGTTCGTGTGGCCGCGACCAAAGCAGACTAAAATAGCATGAAATTACCTCCTCAAGGATCATCGTTGCCAACAATTCAGCGATATGTTGAAGCGATGCTCATTGAGCGTGGTTTTGATGACGAAACGATATCGCAACGATTTATGTTGCTGCTTGAGGAAGCTGGCGAGTTTGCAAAAGCGGCTCGAAAGTCTGCGGGCATAAAGCTGGCAGATAATGCGCGGCAACAAGATTTGGCAGACGAGGCAGCCGATGTATTTATCCTATTATTGGATATATGTGTTGATCTTGGTATTGATCTTGAAAAAGCTTTCTTAGACAAAGAAGCAAAAAACAGTCAGCGCAACTGGACGTGAAAATCACCGCCATCAAACAACAGGTCAAGCAGGCCGGCCGCTATTCAATTTTTGTAGATGGCAAGTTTAGTTTTGGCCTGAGTGAATCGGCACTTATCGATAGTGGTATCAAAATTGGCCTAGAACTTGATGAGGCTCGTCTGGCAGAGCTCAAAGACACGGCCAAAATCGACAAAGGCTACAATCGTACGCTTCATTTGATCGCCCGGCGTGCTCGCAGTGAGTGGGAAATTCGCGATTTCTTGAAGCGTAAAGAATACGAACCTGAGTTTGTTGATGCAATTGTTGCAAGGCTCTATGAACGACGATATTTGGATGACGAGGCATTTGCTCGGATGTGGGTTGAGAACCGACGATTGCTCAAGCCAACGAGTCGCCGAAAGTTAACACTAGAGCTCAAGCAAAAACGAGTGAGCAGTGAGGTGATTGATCAGGTACTTGGTGAAGACAAAGATGTCACTGATGAGCGTGAAGTCCTTCGTGAGTTAGTACTCAAGAAACAATCTCGCTATCCTGACCAATCAAAGTTTATGCAGTACCTTGCCAGGCAAGGCTACTCATATGATGACATTAAGAGCGTGCTATCAAATCCGGTAGACGAAGACTACTAAGCTGCAGCAGCAGGCAAGCTAGCACGGGTGAGTTGTAGGGGATCTTGTACGACGATTTTGTGGGGTGTTATCTCGATCACTTGATCTCGGTCAATGCTGAGCTGGCCGCCGCTAAAGCTCTTGAAGACTGACTGGCTGACGTAGATTTTCTGGATATACAAACTTTGGCTGTCAGCTGCAAAGTCGTTCACTTTTCCGAGTCGCTTTTTGGCATCCGTAACAACGGATTTACCAAGAATCTGGAAGTTTATTTTGAGTGTGTCCTGTAGTCGGATAAGGTCTTCTGGCTCACTTAGGACGTCGTGATCATTGATAGCTATGCCTTGTGGCATGATGTCACGGATGTCTTGCTGAAGCAAAATCAGTCGCTGCCCATTGAACCTGTCAATGCAATAGAAACCTTCAATTTTGAGGTTGTTTGGGTTGATGATCAGACTTTCAGTCGTGGCGACTGGTGCCCCTGTTCGGAGACTCATAATTGGCTGGTTGAGGAGTGCGGCTGAGAGCTTTAGCATGATTGATATTATTATACGCTACAACTTACTGTGGATAACGGTTTGCGTCAATTTCAGTTGGTATTACAATACCGCTTATGGTGCGCAGCAGAAATATTTATCTATTTATAAATATTATGATGTGTTTTCTTATGGTCCTGGCACTTGCCAGTCCTGTTATGGCCGATACGGCTACCGACCCAGCCATGCCAGACGTGTTTATCACCGAAATACAGACGGGCAACGATACGGCTAGTCAGGAATTTATTGAACTATATAACGCGAGCGATGCAGACATTGATCTTGCAGACACAAATGCGATGCAGGGATTCACCTGGAAATTGCAGCAATTCAGCAGCACCAAAGTTTCAGCAGCAACGTTTAGCTGGGCAACCACAGACCCGAGCAGTACCATTTCGTTGACGGGTGTTATCCCCGCACACGGATTTTATTTGCTTAGCAGCACGGGCTATTTCCCGGGTAGCATCGATGCAGATCAGAATTACTCAGATCGTCTGGCAAATACCGGCGGAGGCATACGTCTTGTAACGGTCAATACGATTGATAAAAGCATTGTAGATATAGACCGGGTCGGATGGCTTGTCGTACCGGCCGGCGCTACTTTGGCTCCAGACTTCTACGCACCCCATACGGCGCGCGGTAGCTTGCAGCGCCAGATGAACGAAGACAATACCTACCTTGATGAGACCAACAAGTTGGTCGGTTTTATTGACGGAGACAGTACTGAGATAACACCAAAAGCAGCTTGGCAACTCGTGCTAGCAGACCCTGTGCCAATTGATGACCCGCCCACAACTGACGACCCAGTCGATCAACCAACAGATCCGCCTGTCGATGATCCGACAACAGTAGATGTTCCACCTGTCGACGATCCCATCGTAGATCAGCCAGTGCAGCCTGAAGTCGTTTTGTTGCCACCACAAATTACTGAGCTACTCCCAAACCCAGCTGCACCAACAACTGACGATATCGATGAATTCGTTGAGCTGTATAACCCAAACGACCAAGCATTGAACCTTGATGGATATACCCTCGAAACTGGCTCCAAAGACAGCTACCATTTTTTACTGAATAACCTGACGATTCCGGCCGGATCATACGTTGTGGTAACGAGTGGCGGCTCAACCTTGTCACTTGCAAATAGTGGTGGGCATGCCCGCCTGCTCGATCAAAATGGCATCGTTATAGTGCAGACTGATGAATATGCTGATGCACCTGAAGGGCAATCATGGGCGCTTATCAATGCGACGTGGGCATGGACTACAACACCGACGCCAATGCAGCCAAACATGTTGACTACTCCAGTTCCCTTGATTAAGACTGCTGCCGTTGCCAAAGTGGCTAAGGCCAAGGTAGCCACAAAGAAGGTAACGGCGGTGAAGGCGGCAACGACCACCAAAAAGCCGGTCGCAAAGACAACCAAAGCAGCTGCCAAGACAACCGCAAAAACACCCACATATCCGGCTACGGCGGATGTAGTACCACCAGTACACACTGGCATCCTTGTGGCCGCAGGAGTTCTTGCGGTAGTATATGCAGGATATGAGTATCGCCAAGACATTGGAAATCGAATCTACAAAAGCAGGCAATACCGAGCAACTCGCCGGGCGGCTCGCACAGAATCTGCGGGGCGGTGAGGTTATTGAACTTGTCAGTGATCTTGGGGGTGGCAAGACGACATTTACTCGTGGCATGGTGACGGCACTTGGTAGCCATGATCATGTTGCTAGTCCCACGTTTACGATTAGCAAAGTATATAAGACAGCAAAGTTTGAAGTTCATCACTTTGATTTTTATCGTCTGCAGGATGCTGGCTTGGCAGCATACGAATTACAAGATTTGATTGGTGACCCTAAGATTGTAGTCGTTATTGAGTGGGGAGCTGTAGTCTCGCATGCCTTGCCCGAAGAGCGGCTCTCGATTGCAATTCAAAATACCGGGGAAGATACTCGCAAACTAACCCTGAGTTATCCTGAAGAACTTAGTTACTTAGTGGAGTCACTATGATTATTCTTACGATTCGCACCGATAAACCAGAAGCTGAAATCGGACTGTACAATGACCGAACACAGCTGGCATACGAAGTCTGGCATGCACACCGCACACTTGCCGAGACGTTGCTGCAGAAAATCGAAGCGCTCCTACAGACGCAGCAAAAAGATTGGCATGATATCGGTGGTATCGTGTGCTTCCAGGGCCCTGGAAGTTTTACGGGTCTTCGGATCGGGCTGACTGTCAGTAATACGCTGAGCTATAGTCTTGATGTCCCAGTCATTACGTCACAAGATCCAAAATGGCTCGAAACCGGTATTACTCGAGTGCTTGCTGGTGAGACGGATAAAATAGCACTGCCATTCTATGGCGCAGATGCCCATATCACCCAACAGAAAAAGTAGTGGCGCGTAACATCGCTGTTTGTTGACAATTATGTAAAAAATACTATAGTCATAAGCAGTTAGTGCTTAACAAAAAGAGGTAGAGTGTGTCACAAGGGTAGTGCTTGTGGTCAGAAAAGGCTCTAAGCAAAAAAAATGGCAGACGAATATAACTCGCACAAACAGTCCTCTGGGCGTAGTTTTGTCATGCCCGAGCTTGGTAGCCGTTATCAACCGCGACGTGTAGTTCCACGAGCTAGTAGTGACGTTCGCTCAATCACTAAATCTCCAGCACACCACAACAAACCACCCCAACCAACCAACTCTGTTGCCCCACCCCTACAATCACGACCAGCTATGGGCAATGAAGTTATTCGTGCCAAAAAAACACGAACTGTCTCCGGTCACAAGCCAGCCCTCCCAAGACAAGGCAAATCGCTGGTCCTGAAGCGACATATGACAGCTCATGCTGCGCATCATCAGAAATTAATTCGTACTGAACGTAAGCAACAGCTAAAGGCATTCGTACTTGGAACAGCGATTGCAATTGTGGTTGGCGGTGTGGGCGCGAGTATTGTGTACGCAACTCGTCACATAACGAGTGGTAAGGTCAATGACCAACCAGCAGTTTCGGCCGCACTTGGTGCATCAACCAATCCAAGTAATATCGGTGCAGACGAAACGCCAGTAACCATTGCGACAGTGACGGCGTATAAGACCAGTGCCGACAAACCGAAAGTCATTCGGATTCAGCGTATGGGTGTGCAAGCCCGCATCTTCCCGGTTTCTACCGGTTTTAGTGGCGAGCCCACACCCACAAATAACACGCATGATGTGGGATGGTTAGCAAACTCTGCCAAACCAGGAGAGCCGGGTGTCATGCTACTGAACGGCTATGTTTCTGGTCCGTCACAACCAGGCGTACTGTCTGGACTCAGCAGTCTCGTCGCTGGTGATCTGATCCAGATCGAAAAAGGTGATGGCATCACGATTGATTATAAAATCATCAAAACCAAGTCGTACCCCGCCGATAAAGTGAACATGCAAGAGCTATCAGCCGCTGCCGAGCAGGGCAAGCCAGGGCTTAACCTTATAGCCAATACTGGCAGGTTCAATGTCAGAAGCAATCAATTTGAAGATCGCATTGCCGTTTGGGCGTCACAACTCTAAAAACAAGTAATTAATATTGTGTATATCCTACGCACCGGCGTATAGTTAAATCAGACTGAACTTTGAGAGTTTTAGGGAAGTTAGTCAACTGTATTAAATTTTGTTTTTCTAGTGCGTCGTGGGGCTAATGAAGTGATAGTGATCGCCGTCCGTCAGCACTAGTATCGATAGGAGAAACTGTATGGAACCACTTACCATAGTGCTTGCTATTGCTGGCGTGGTAGCCGGTTTTGGTGCGAATAATGTCGTTACCAAGCGTAAACTCGGCTCTGCCGCTAGCCAAGCCGAAAAGGATTTGGCAAAGGCCAAAAAAGAATCAGCCAAATTAATTGAAGAGGCTCGCGACGAAGTAAATCGCGCAAGTGATGAAGCTCGAAAGCTCGAGGAAAGTCGTCGCAAAGAGCTCAAAACACTTGAACAGCGACTACTTGACCGCGAGGTAAACCTCGACCGTAAACTCGATGATATCGATAAGCGTTCAGAGTCACTACGTAAAGGCGAAGCCGAGGTTGAACAACTCAAGGACGAAATCCGTGAGATCCGTGGCCGCCAGCAAGAAAAGCTTGAGAAAATCGCCAAGCTGACAAAGACTGACGCTGCTGACAAGCTGATGCAAATGACAGAACGTGATATTCGCAATGACCTGACCGGCCTTATTGTGAAGCTTCAGAATGAAGCGCGTGAAACTGCCGAAGAAAAAGCTGGAGCGATTATTGTCGAAGCTATGGAGCGCATGGCAAGTGAAGTCACTGCCGAACGCACCGTGACAGCCGTCAAACTCCTCGACGAGGAAATGAAGGGCCGCATCATCGGTAAAGAAGGTCGTAACATCCAGGCCTTGCAGCGCGCTACTGGTGTCGACATCATGGTTGACGACACCCCAGGTATGATTATCTTGAGCTCATTTGATCCTGTTCGCCGTGAAGTTGCTCGCCAGACGCTCGAAATGCTGATGAAGGATGGTCGTATCCACCCAGGTCGCATCGAAGAAGTTGTCGAAAAGGCCATGAAGAATGTCGAAAAAGAAGTTACCCGCGCCGGTGAAGATGCAACTCGTGAAGTTGGCATCATCGGTATTCCAAAAGAAATCGTACAGCTGCTGGGTGAACTGAAATTCCGTACCAGTTATGGACAGAACGTGCTGAAGCACAGTACTGAGATGGCTCACATTGCCGGCATCATTGCCGAAGAGGTTGGTGCTAACGTCAAAACTGCCAAATATGCCGCCTTGGTTCATGACCTTGGCAAAGCTATGACGC
Source organism: uncultured Candidatus Saccharibacteria bacterium (assembly GCA_964474995.1). Classification (GTDB taxonomy): domain Bacteria; phylum Patescibacteriota; class Saccharimonadia; order Saccharimonadales; family JALRHH01; genus CAYYUY01. The sequence goes on along the minus strand of CAYYUY010000002.1, from coordinate 76,002 downwards.
ACAAGATGGAAGGCAAGCACCACCATATTAGCGGTGAAATGCTCCGCAAGTTTGGTGCTCCCGAAGAAGTTGCCCTGGCTGCTGAACAGCACCACGATGACGTTGAGGCCACGACTACAGAAGCACTTGTTATCCGCGTGGTTGACGCTATCAGCGCTGCTCGTCCGGGTGCGCGTAACGTATCTGCCGAGAACTTCGCAGAGCGCATGAAAGAACTTGAAAACGTTGCTAATGGCTTCCCGGGTATCGAGAAATCGTATGCTATTAGCGCCGGACGTGAAGTTCGTGTATTTGTGAAACCTGGCCAGATCGATGACCTAACTGCTATCAAGCTTGCTCGTGATATCGCGACCAAGATCGAGAGTACTATGCAGTACCCAGGTACCATCAAAGTCAACGTTATCCGTGAAACTCGCGCTATCGAATTCGCCAAATAGATTGGAGGAACGAAGATGAGAATTACTAAGTTCGTACATGCATGTGTGCTGGTTGAGGATGGTGATAAGGCTATACTATTTGACCCAGGTAGTTTTAGTTGGGCAAGTGGGCTGATCAATCTTGAGACGTTTCCAGATCTTGGTACAATTGTCGTGAGTCACAAACATGGTGATCACTGTGATGAGTCATTCGTGCGTGCTCTTGCGACCAAATTTCCTGATGTCCAGTGGTTTGCGCCACCAGATGCACAAGATAATCTCCGTGCATGGGGTGTTCAGAACGTGACGGGTGCGTCGTCGGAAGCCGTTGCAGTAACGGTCGTTGAGCATGCGCCAGTTGCGCCATTCGGTGAACAGGTTCAGAATCTTCTTTCACATTGGAATGGGCACGTAACCTACCCAGGTGATTCGCATAATTTTACAGAGACAAAAGACGTTCTTTTGCTACCAATTCAAGCACCATGGGGAACAACCATTCGCGCTATCGAGATTATTGAGCAGCTTAAGCCAAGATACGTTTTACCAGTTCACGATTGGATGTGGAATGAGCAGTGGCGTCAGTCGAGTTATGATCGATTTGAAAAGATTCTCGCAAGCACAGAAACAACATTTCTCCGTCCGATTGATGGCCAGCCTATTGAGGTTAACCTGTAATGCATATTCTCTATATCGGTGACATCATGGGAGAGCGGGGCATTGAAGTTGTACGGAAGGTATTACCATCACTTCGTAATGAACATGCAGTTGATCTTGTGATTGCACAGGGTGAAAATGTTAGTAATGCCAAGGGTTTGACGCTCGCAGATTTTAATTTTCTGAAAAAGAACGGGGTTGATTTCTTCACTGGTGGTAACCATACAACGCATCTCCCAGAGATTTATCCTGTGCTTAGTGACCCAAACCAGCCGGTTATTCGCCCTGCAAATTACCCAATCGATACACCGGGCCTTGGTTGGAAATATGTCAGTACGACACATGGAAGTGTATTGGTGGTAAGTCTGCTTGGACAGATTGTTGGTAAAGATTCTGCAAAGCCAGTCGACAATCCTTTGAAAGTTATTGACGAAATATTGGAGTCCCAAAAAGACGTTCCAAAAGTCGCAACAGTTGTGAATCTGCACGGTGATTACAGTAGTGAAAAAGTTGTCATTGGTTACTATTTGGACGGACGAGTTAGTGCTGTCGTGGGGGATCATTGGCACGTGCCAACTGCCGACGCTATGGTGTTGCCCGAGGGTACGGCCCACATAACAGACGTTGGTATGTGTGGCGCACTCCACTCAAGCCTGGGTGTTAAACATTCGGTTATCATTAGCCGGTGGCGCGATCACAAGGTCCTCCGTAACGATCTTGAACTCACGGGGCCAATGCAGTTCAATGCAGTGCTTGTTGATGTTGATGAAGTGACAGGCCTCGCACGATCTATTATCCAAATCCAAAAAATAGTCGACTAACAGGGGATAATAGGATATAATTTGTCGGTCTAACGCTTTTATTCCTAGGGAAAAGAGCAGCCTGAGACTTTGGCTCAGCCAAAGCCCAGTGCGATGAGAAAAACCGCAGGTTTGTCTCATAGGCCCATCGGGGTGTGGCGCAGTTGATAGCGCGCTCGGTTTGGGACCGAGAGGTCGAAGGTTTGAGTCCTTTCACCCCGACCAGTAGTTACAGAACCTAATTCCACCATATTATCGTATGGTGGTTTTAGTTTTATAACAGAGGTAAAGTCATTGCCTGCACGTAGGTTCGTAACAAACTCACTGCATATAGTGTCTAGAGTCATGATGTCTGTTGTTTTTAGCATATCTAACACCTTAGAACGTGTGAGTTCGTAAAACTCTTGCTCTGTAGGCAGTGCTACGTCAAGTTTAGCCAGTTCGGCTTTATTATCCGTTATAGCTTCTTCGTCTAGGTGTATCAGCTGTTGGTATTGCTCTAGTTTGCCCTCGTGATACTTTTTGTAGTCAATAGGGCTGTTAACTTGAAACTCCTGATATCGTGCATACTGCTGTTCGTTATTCTTGAGTGACTGCTTAGCTTCGGCAAGTTTGCGGTTTAGAATGCTCCTATCGGCAGCAATACGCTGCTCTAGACTGTTGATATGCATACGATATGCTTGCTCACTCTTTTTAGTGAGATGGCGTAGCTGCCATTCAATGCCTGCTAAGACGTACTTGCCACGAATACTTTTAGATAGTTTGACACCCAAACTCTTTTGCTCCGCTGAATTGTGGCGCAAACAAGCCCTATTGCGGCAATAGAAGCTAATCACCCACTTGCCAGCGTTCTTACCACGCTTAATAGGCGTATGTTGAAATTGCATAGCAGTATCACAGTAATCACAAATGACTTTGTTGTGCAGCAAGCCATAATCTAGCCGCTGATTGCGGTTTGTCTTTACGCTCGTAGTTCTACCAAAGTCCTTTGCGACATCAGCATTGAGTTGTATATATTCATCTGCTGTTATAAGAGGCTTGAAGTTATATAGGTCTACTAGATTTGCGAGGTTGTCACCATATTTGTACAGCCCACAGTAGAATGAATCTTCAAAGATATTACCTACCATTTGTTTAGTAACTTTTACAAGCTTAGACTGTTCGTCTTGGTTCTTGCGTTCAGTGAGTTTAGCACTGTTCAAGAAGTCTGCGATGTCAGTATTGCTCTTACCCTCATACAGCCTCATATCTACCGCTTTGCGTAACACGTTCCAGTTATATTCATCAGGTGTAAAGTAGCCAGTTACAGCATCAACATAGTAGCCCTTTTTTAGTACACCGTTATACTTGCCCTCTACGATGTTACCCACAGTACCCCTTTTTACATCTACTGCTAGTTTGTCGGAGTATTGCTTAGATGTAGCAAACAGAATGCCTAGCATCATTTTGCCGTTTGGCGAGTTATCAAACTGGTATGTCACAAAGGCGAGGTCTTGTATTTCTTCATGGTCAATCATCTCGATGACCTCACCAGCCTCTTTCATGTTACGAGAGATGCGGTCAGGCGACCACGATATAAGCCCCTGATATTTACCAGTTCTGAATCCCTGCAACATAGCGTCAAAGATAGGACGGTTGCCAGAAGTTTTAGCAGAGGCACTTTCCACTAAAATATCTTCTTCACGGATAGTAACTTTTAGTACGTTGGCTGCATATCGTAAACACTCTGCACGCTGGTCATCTAGCGAACGTACTTGCTTAGCCTCATCGTCAGTAGACTTACGTAGGTATACAACGTAACGGCGCTTTTCTTTAGGCAGTATCTTTTTTGTACCCTGCGTAGTAGCAGAGAAGTAGTCTAGCAACTCATTAACACTACGCTCGCTATTGCCAAAGGCTTTATCACGATATTCAGAGGTGAACGTCTGTTCTTGCACGCTTGCAAGTTCTGTCTCATCTATGAGAACTTTATTGCGTTTTTGACGATTGGTTGTACCTTTTGGCATATAACAATTCCTGATAATAGTGTACAAAAATTATAATCTAATGTAAACTATTGTTATATGGAAAATGAACTACCAGAGTATCTAACCATGCCAGAAGTGGTGAAGATATTAAAGGTACATCCAAATACATTACGCAACTGGGATAAAGACGGTACGCTTAAAGCTGTACGTATTGGCAAGCGCAACATACGGCGTTGGAAGAAATCAGATGTCCTAAAGTTTATCGAGGCCAACAAGTAGATATGGTCAAGAAGGATAATGATTACATGGCAACTAACCCACAAATAATGCTTGCCACAACCAGACCGTATATTACAGGTGCAAAAATCCAACTAGAACGCTATTTAGAGGCGCAAAGAATGATGAAAACGCACAAGATGGTTTTGGGTGGTGGCATAGATAAGTGTACCTATGAGTTATCTGCACTGCTAGAACACCTAGACAGCATAGAAGTACAGCTAAGGAATAGAGGCGTAACATTGCCTACTGGCGAAACAATCAGGCAATTCCGTAATCATCTAAGGCATGACAGCAGGGGCGAAGAAGACCGCAGTAAGGGCAAGCGAGGTCAGGCTATAGGATTGAACGATAAGTTATTAGTACAAATAGTCTTTACCGACAGTGGTGTAAAAATGGGGTCAACTGAACTAACTGCTCAACAAATAGATACATACATTACAACCGCCGAAACAATAATGTGGACAATGGTATTGGGTGGCAAAATAGAGATTGATGGCGAAACGGTTACTATTTACCAACAGTCAGCAGAGATAATCACCAAAAACAGCCCAGAGGCGTGATGGACGGTCTCTTTAATAACAGAGAGATTGCCGTAGGATTGTGGCTAGTAGCGCTGATAGTATTTGCTGTCTGTTTTAAAGTTGTACGGACGGCCTTTGCGCCCATCCCCAAAGCAGCTTTACCAATACTTTTACCATTGCTGCTATCATTCATACCCACCGTATTAGTTGTTTGGTTACTAGCATACCTCAATCTTTGGGACTTATCAGTTCTCAAGGAAACAATCTATTGGGTCATCGGTACGGGCATAATAATGTTCGGCAAGTTTAATAGTGTCAAAGATTTGAGGACACTGTACAAACAGACCGCAAAAGAATCCCTAGCGTTAGTGGTCGTGCTTGAGTTCTTCATTTGGTTTTACGTATTTCCGTTATGGGCAGAGCTGTTACTAGTGCCATTTGTAACATTTATCGTATTACTGGCTACGGTAGCAAAGTATCAAAAAGTAGACGGTATTGAGCTTACCCGTAAGGTACTCAATGGAGTGCAAGTATTTATAGGTTTATTAATAATACTGTTCTCATTCATGGCCTTTACAAAAAATCCTACCTCGCTCTTTACATATCAAAACCTTGAACTGTTTTTGTTGCCTATCATCCTATCGTTTACATATATTCCATCTGTGTATCTGATAGCACTGTATAGCAAGTACGAATTGGCCTTCAACCGTATTAAATATGATTTGACATTAAGGGATAAAGACAAACGAAGATTAAAGCTAGCCGTAATCAAGCGGTGCAGGCTAAGCATTAAAACTACGAGCGCAATCATACCCTACCTTGCATTGAACTTTGTAGACAAGCCGAAAAAGGTAAAAGCCCTTGAACTCATACACACCTTTGACTCGAACAAACCGCTATACCCATAGCCCGTTATAATGCCCCAACATTGTCGAAATCACCCCTGGACTTGATTCATTTTTTGCATTTTTATTTCTGAGATGGGTTCATACTCATCTTTTGATTTATAAACGAATTTTAGCGACCAAATTAGTTAACTTTTGACCTAAAAACACAAGTTTTGGATGTATTATTGTATAATCGTAATTGTCTAGGTTATACACAAAGAATAAGCGTGAGTTCTTCACGTGTAGTTGAGCATTAAATGCGGCAACTCACGAAAGACTCAGAGAGCTCAACTCTTTGTGTTTGACCTAGACAGCCTAGTGGGTTGTCGCTTTTTATTTTAAGGGGAAATAGCATGGTCAAACAAAAGAAACACTTAAAACCTTACCAGTTATTTTTAATTGGCCTGGGTTTATTCCTGGTTACTATTTTTATTATTCCTCATGACATATTTTATGGAGCACTTGCTAATAGCCTGCTATACATAGTGATTCTTATCCTATGGATTGTGTCGGCAGTTCAGGCTATAAAGAACCGTGTAGGCAAAAACAAGAAGATGGGCGATAGCACATCAACTGAGTCAAGAAATGAGCCAGAGGCTTATGCATACACATTATCTTTCTTGTCGGCAAAAGTATCTGATGACCTCAAAAAACAAATCGGTTTTAATGATGAACAAGCTACTGAGGTTATGGGTCTAGTTGTAGCGTTCTGTGTGCTGATGCTTATGAAGCGATTCAGTGCTCATGGTGTGCCATCATACAAAGGTAGAAGTACTATTGAGCTAGTTACTGGTGACATATTCAAGCATCTGTCTGACGGCGATACAGACGACACCCATAGGGATGCTTTTGGCTCACACATAGTAGGCATTGTTAAAAAGTATGGAGATTTACCACTCGGCAAAAACGATGGCAGTAAAGGGCTTGGCGGTACGCTCATGTGGGAGTACTCAAAACTCATGCTTCAAACTATGGGCAAAGACCCACGTACAGAAATAGAGGGTATGATGTTTGTAACCTCTAGATTGTCTAACGCTAATAAAGCCCTTGAAGACAACGCTACGAAACTCGTTAAATCATTACTGTAGACATACGCATATATCATATAAAAGTAGATATCCAAAAACTGCTAGAATCCGCCGATTTTAAAGAGTAACTAAGGGGTGATTTGGGCTTTATGCTTATGTTATTGTTATGGTATTGCTTATAGTTATAAAACAGTTCTGAAAGTAGCCTATAAGTCACGCAGGAACAGGGATGGCTTCTGTCAAAACCTTAGCACCCTTCGTTCTGTTGCACTTCCAGCATAACGTCTGCAAGTTTGTCTCTATCGTTATACCACCCTTAGCAATAGGCATGATGTGGTCAACCTCAAGTAGTAAATGTGCTTCTTTTTGCGTGGATATACCGCAAGACCTACAGGTATGTTTATCGCGCACCAGAATGCTTTCTCGAAGGCGTGGAGTCATGAGCTGACGCTGGAACTTTGCAGATTTTCTGTATGCTATTAAGTTGTTTAGGAACTCGGCGAAATCCTCTAGGCGTTCTTCGTCAAGCACGATTGAGTTGCTGTATGACTTCCTATTAGTTGGTGACGTGTAGTTAAACGCATACCACATATAGTAGTTCTTCTCGAACTTGGGCAATTTGCGTGAGCCTAGCTTCTTCATGGTCATAGACTTGAATATATAAGCACCTCTGTACATATGTTTTTGGACATATTCCATTAGTTCGTTATACTCGTCTGTCAGAATCTCGTGGGTCTGATTGATAGTGTTATATTTTTGCAGAATTGCTTCGATAATCTGCATAGAGGACTCATCAATTTTAGTGTTCTTGAAGAAGTATTTGACTATATATTTGTAGACATCAAGTTGAGAGTTCTTGTATACAGTTAGCGTACTGTTGCGTACGTTTCCAGTCGTAAGCTCTTGCTGTTTTGAGCGTATATAGTCACGGGTCTCATCCATAAAATGGTCAAACTCATTGTATTCAACAATCTTCTCGGCTAGCTTTTCTTTAATGGATAGGAAGTCTGGTGTTTTGTAGTATGCCAGTGTCTTAAATAAATAGACCAGATAGTAAATGCCTACGACTACCATGAAGATGGACAGTGGAATGAGTATAGTGAACGCCGTAACTCCAGTAATGAATAAAGCTAGAATTGTGTACAGTATTGGGTGCTTTTTGTAGACCGTTACGAACTTAACTAAAAACTCATGCATATTGTCAAAATTATATCATTAAATATCCGTAACCAGCGCACTAACAGTAACATCTAAACATAGCCAAAAATGTTAGCTTCCGTGGATTCCATAGGGCTAGATGGTATGGAGTTTTCGTTTAAGCGTTACGGCATGTTTACGCCCTAAAGTAGTACTCCATAAACAGGACTTGAACCGCTAGGCTTGGCTGTCCCTCCCATACCCCACGTACTACTTAACAACCCAGAAAGTAGATAGTTTTTACGATGCTTTATTGCCAAGAGTTAAATCCCAATACTCACCCATGTGCTCGAAGAGATACTTAGCCAAGAAGCTGTCACGCTGGTCAGTTGCTAAGAGTAGTACCTCAAGACGGATTAGCTCTTCTGTGATTGTCTTAATCTTGTCCTTTGTTTCCAGATTCTGCGTAAAAAGATTATGGATGATTTGGTTTCTATTTTTAACAAAATTACCTAACTCTTGTAGATAGCCTTGGTACTTTTTCTCACTAGCCTCGTCAGTATAACGAAAGAGTTTAAGAGCTATCAGTTTAGTGCCGAGTGTTAAGTCTGCGAAGCCAACGGTTTTACCATTTCTTTTAAAACTATTCGCAACTTTACTCGAAGCCTTCTCGCCTACTACGTAAGGGTTGGACTTGCTGCTCGTGATTGCAATCCTGTCATAAAAATCGTTAAGCGCACGTTCAAGCCACTGGGTCTTTATGTTAAATAGACAGATTGCCTTAGTTAATCCATCCATGTTTGATTCATTAATGTCTTTGATGAACTTCTCATATAGCTCGTCTGCTTCCGCATAAAAACGGAGCTTTTTGTCCAGCTTAGTTTCTGGATGAACAGACTCATAGGGAATGTCTAGCCTGTCGTCTATCATTGCTTCCAGCCCAGCATATGAGAGATAAATAAAACTATGAGAGATGAGGCGACACCAAACACGAATCCTAAAAGAACCTGCACCCACTTAAAGGCTCTGTCTGAGGTTAAGTGCTCGTGAGAACCATAACGACTTTCATACTCTTGAGCAATCCCTCGCATATCCTTGAGTGTAAACAGATTATCTCTAATATGACCCTCAATAATTTCACGCTTCCTGAATAGGTCGGGGTCTTTCTCACGGATGTGTTGGCTGTCGGGGTACTTCCAGGCCTGACCACACTCAAGAAAATGCTCAGACATTTCTTTGCTGATTGTCTGCATGTTTTTAATCATAAGCGGGTGTGCTCGTTTCCGCTTAAAACGCCACATTTTCCAATGAGTGAATACGTCCTCATTTGCTCTCTTGGCAAGTGATTCGGTTTTCTGCATGCGCATATCTACGTCAACTGTATGCTCTCCAAGTTTGCGAAAATCTTGCACTTGCTGAAGCATTTGCTTATTCCACTTTTTGAGTGAACCTAATTCTTCAAATAGCTCTTTCTTTGTATAGTCTTCCATCGTTTCTCTAGGTTCAACATTTTTCTCGTTAGTTATTTACAGCTTCTTGATTCTTTGAATATCTGGATTTTTAGAACGTTTTTGCCTTTTGGGTTCGGGAGCATTAAGTATCATCTCACGCCGTTCTTTGTTCTTGATAATCTTACTAACACTACTTACGACAGGGGCAGTAAATACTTTATTGTCCCAATTAGACGTATCGGTAGCCGATGTTTGAGGTGGCAATTTCACATCACTCATTAACCTTACTATAGCAAAAAGTCCATGCTAGAGGCACGTTCAGACCGCACAAGGTTATCCAGCCGTGAGTTCAGTGCATCTAAGCTAGTCTTGATACTACCGAAGTTAAGTAGTAGACTATGCAAGGTTTGGAGTACAGGTTCGTTTGAGGACGTAGTACGCCGACCAAATGTACCTTATGTCAGTATTTGAGTGATTTACCCCTGTTTCCCGATGTCCGATCGGTAAGATGACCTTGGCATCTTGTTACACCGGTCGTGTGATTCGAGTAAGAACAGGTAGGAGTCACCCAGAACGAAGAGACTGCGCATTGCGCAGTCTCTTTTCATTTAGTCCTTCCTTGAACTAGATGCGCTCGTTCAACCACTCCCAAACAGCTTTGGGCAACCAGCCTTGATGACCGGTACTAGTTACCGTGACGATGAACCAGTAGTCATTGTCGTCGGTAACCTCCTTCATCCGCTCGTGCCAGGTCTGCACGCTGTCGTTTGTTTCAGCGAACCACTGGGAGTAGAGCGGTTTTTTGCAGCTGATCGAGTTGTCTTCGATCATCTTCTTGACCTTGGCGTATGCCTCTGGTCGTTCATGTTTATTCAAGTCATAACTAATCAAGATCACCATTTGAGTGACCTCCTTTTTCTTGTATACTTAGGTTGTTGTTTAGAACTTTGGCCTGAGCTCGGTCTCAGGCTAAGTCGTAAGTCGTAACTCGTAACTCCTGGGTGGGCCGGGAGTTATTTCTTTTTAGTGCCGTACGGCGATTGGTTTGTTGGTTTGAGACTGATGTTCAGCTCAGACGCCTTGGTCTGCACAGCACCTGGGGTGCGGCCTAGTTTGAGGCCAGCTACGCGCGTTGGTGTGTTGCCATGAGCTAGCGAACGTAACTTTGCTACGTCGCTGCTAGACCAAGACTTACCACTATTGGGTGGGGTTTTTGCCATTTGATCTTTTCTTTCTTCCAGCCGTACTTGGTGGTGCGGCGGCCGGATTGGCATGTAGAAAACTGACCGAGCAGTCTTCTACCTGCGGTTTATCCTGCACCCTAATTTGTAGGATTGTTTGTTTCTGCAGACGAGGCCACAGGATATAGAACTAGTTTTTGGTAAGACCTCAACACAGACTCCGCCTCCTGTAGCCTAAATCTCTCTAGGCTATCTGGATTATAACAAAGATTGATTGCTAATACACCACATGTAGTACATTCTACGTCGTTTTACCCCCACGGATAGCGTTTAGGCTTGTATAAGCCTGCTATCAGGGAAGGGCGCTAATCTGTTATCAAATGCCACATCGCAAGACCTACAACATCAAAGTCACTGGCATAAGACGCAAACCAGTAGACCTACACATACTGGCCAAAGCCATCACCGCTCTAGCTCGTGCTGATGCCCAGAAGCAGATCGACGAGAAAAACGAACCGCCGGCCGCATGACCACACCCGACTTCACGAGCAAGTTCTGAACGGTCGTCTTCGGCACTCCGACCTTGGCCGCCACCTCCCGGATCGACAACCCTGTCTTGTACAACTCGATGATCTGCGCAACTACCGAGTCGGGCAGGGGACGTCGCCGCATGCTGACTCCAGCATCACTGAGCAGCTTCCGCACCGAGCCCTTGCTCAGTCCGTACTTGGTCTGCAGTTCGGGCACCGCTAGTCCAGCTTCGTAATCGACGATCAGTTCCTTGACTCCGTCTTCACCAAGCCGCCACTCCACGCGGCGCACCCGAACTGGGTCTGCAATGAGCTCAGCCTGAGGCTCAACTTCAAGCAGCTTGTGCAGCCGCTGAGCCACCGAAGTTAGGTGCACCTTCTTTGAGTACCGTCGCAGGAGGCCTTTTTTATTTGACCTGGATTCAAGTTCTCAAACCTTCGACCCAAGATTTTGCCTAAGCAAAAGATTGAAGGTTGAATGGTTTGACCTTCAAGACTGAACGCAGAAACTTGTTTCGAGCACAGTCGCAGAAGTGCATTGCCCTTTCACCCCGAGTACACTGCAAACGCGCCGCAGGCGGCCGTCTTGACCTCACCGAGGTAATGACTTTATCGCCAGCACTGTCCTAAATGCGCCCATCATGCTATAATAGCCCCTAAGCAAGTAGTATAGTACTGCCAAATGAAGTAGATTTTGCCTTAAGTAAATTTGATATCACACGGCCGGAGCATAGAACGCGAGCGATATAAGTTATAACGGAAGGTTTTATCAAAATGGCAAGTAAATTATACGTTGGTGGTCTCCCATACAGCACCTCTGATCAGGATCTTGAAACATTGTTTGCAGATCACGGCAAAGTCGTGAGCGCAGTTGTTATCAAGGACCGCGACAGTGGCCAATCAAAGGGCTTCGGCTTTGTTGAAATGGAAACTGCAGAAGAAGCAGCAGCAGCTATCAAGGCTCTCAACGAGCAAGAAGTTGGTGGACGTCGTATCATGGTCAACGAAGCACGTCCTCAAGAAGAGCGTCCTCGTGGCGGTGGTGGCGGCTTCGGCGGCAACCGCAACGGTGGTGGCGGTGGTGGCGGTTCATTCCGTCGTTCTTACTAGATTTCTAGTAGCATCGTAACCTTCAGCGTTTCGCTGAGCAGTCCCGTTAGTAACCCTAGCGGGACTGTTTTTATTTGTTCAGGAAAACATTATGGCAAAGATTCAAAAACACATTCAAATCGCACGGACTGAAACAAAGAGGCAGAGCTCTATGGGGCTCAAGTCTTGTTTGATGATTCGTGACGTCTTGAGCCGCCACTATGAGCGTGTGGAGATAACAAATGTTAGTAGTGTCACCGATCTACAGACGATAGTTGGTTATCAGCCAGACTTGGTATTTCTTGGCCTCAAACGAACGAGCCCAAGTGTAATAGCCAGTAACTACACCCCAAGTGATGATGTGTGGGTGTCGGCATATTTGGACGAAAATGCAGTGAACTTTACTGGTTCACAGCAAGCGGCAATTATGCTTGATCTGCACAAGAATCACGCGAAACATGCAGTCAAGGCAGCCGGTCTGCCAACGGCTTCATATTTCATGGCATATCCTGGGCAATATCTCAATGTGGCTGCTCTGCCAATCCAGTTTCCATTATTTTTGAAACCTCCAACACAAGGCGGTGGCAAGGGGATTGGCGCTGACTCAATTGTACGTAACTTCGGTGCGTATCAGGCAAAAGTCGCATCTATCAAGCGTCTATTTGGTACTGATTCATTGGTAGAGACGTATTTGGATGGTCGTGAATTCAGTGTTGCGTTAATGGGAAATGGGAGCGAACTTATTGCCATGCCGGTTGAACTCATCGCCAACCAAAATGAGCAGGGTGACCGAATCTTGGGCTCAAAAGTCAAAGCAGCTGATACGGAAGAAGTTATCGCAGTCGGTGATAAAGATGTCCGAGACAGGCTTATCACCAAAGCCAAAGCAGTATTTGTAGAACTTGGCGGTAGAGACTACGGCCGCATTGATTTTCGGATGGATACCCAAGGGACCATTTATTTCCTAGAAGCGAACTTAGTTCCAGGCCTCGCCAACAATGATTTTATTAGCTACTTCACACACGCCTGTATGCTTAACGAAGATATGGCCTACGAAGCTATGATCCTTCGAATTGTAGAGATTAGCCTCAGCCGAACTGAGCCTGGCGCGTAAGTAGCATTGCCTCGTGTTAGCTTGTAGCGTTTAATATGGGACATATGTTAATTCATTTCGTCCTTCTTGTAGCTATATTCGTATCCTTTGTCATGGTCGGTGAATATCTGTTGAACCGGTTTCATCGGACAAATGAGGCTTCCCGAAAACTAATGCACGTCGCACATGGGGCTGGACTTGCAGCGCTCGCGTTTTGGGTTTCGTTGGACATGGTTGTATCTATTGAACTGCTCTTTTTTGCGAGTATGTGCATCGGCCGCTATCTGTATGCAAATGACCGCAAGAGAGTTGGCTGGGTTCATTACCTAGGTAAAGCATACCGCGTGGGTCGTCTCTCGTATGGGGAGTTCTTTTTCCCGATAGCAGCAATCATTACAGCATTGGTAGCAAGCTCAAAATGGGAGTTTGCCGCAGCAATCCTGGTCCTCGGTTTGGCGGATGCATCGGCCGCACTTGTGGGCACACGTTACGGCAAAACCAATTCATATAAGGTGTTTGGACAGAAGAAGTCACTCGTTGGCTCACTGGCGTTTTTGGTTGTAGCAACCGCAATCGTTAGTTGGTTTATATTGCATAGTGGCGGCACCATCACTGGCGGTGCGTGGGGAATTGTATGGCTACCGCTACTACTCACCGTTACAGAGAACCTTGGTGTCTATGGTAGTGATAATTTATTGATCCCGCTTGTAGCGGTTATTGCCTTTAATCTTATCTAGTTTTTCGTTTGCCTGAGCCGTGCGCCCGAAGGGCATTGACGATGACCGCAACATCTACAACTTCTTGGGCTGCAGCGCCGTACACTGGCTTGAACTTACCAGTAGCAAATACTGCCATGAGGCCAAGGCTAATGAAAATCCCCATCAAGATACTTTGCCTCGCAATTGCGAATGTCCGTTTGGCAATCTCAACGCCAGTTGCCACGCGCGAGACGTCGTCAAGCAAGATGACGATATCGGCAGTTTCACTGGCGGCCGTTGAACCACGAGCACCAAGCGCGATACCAACGTCAGCAGCAGTTAGTACTGGGGCATCATTGACGCCATCACCAACAAATGCGACAGGGCGGTTTGGTAGCTGATCTATGACAGCAAGTTTGTCAGCGGGTAAGCAATCCGGATATACGTCGACAATGTTGAGTTCTTTGGCAACGGCTACTGCCGAGGCGGTATTGTCGCCAGTCACCATCACAACATTTTGAATGCCGGCCTTTTTGAGACGTCGGAGCATTGATTTGGCATCTTTGCGAATGACGTCGCGGAATGTAATGATGCCAGCGAGTTCGCCATCAATGGCGACAAACGTTGCTGTGTGTCGGATGCGATCTTCTTTGAACTCTTTTGGAATGGTGATTTTGTGCTCTTGGAGCATGCTGAGACGTCCAACGAGCACTGTTTTGCCGCTGAGCCGCCCCTGGAGGCCGTGTCCTGCGATTTCTTTGACAAGCTTGGCCTTGGCTAGCTTGTGGTCACTATGCTTGGTAGCGGCAGCAACGATGGCGTTTGCGAGTACGTGGCCAGAGCTTTGTTCAAGCGCAGCAGCGTGCAATAGCACGGCTTCCTCTGAATGCTTATTGAATGTTTGGACGGTGGCAACGACTGGCTCGCCATGTGTGAGGGTACCTGTTTTATCGAATGCAATTGTCTCAACTTCAGCCAGACGCTCCAGCGCTGAGCCGGTTTTGACGATGACACCATGCTTGGCAGCCCGACTCATGCCAGATATAAGGGCAATTGGAGCACCAAGCAGCAGTGGGCATGGTGTGGCGACGACTATGACTTCAAGGAAGCGTACGGGTTCGCCGGATATGAGCCAGGCTGTACCGGCAATAAGGAATGCAACAAACGTGAAGGGCATACTGAAACGATCGGCGAGACGTACGAATGGTGATTGTGCAGTGCTAGCAGACTTCACGAGCTTGATGATCTGCTCGTATTGGCTTTCGGCGGCAGGGCGCAGGGCACGAACAGTGAGGGCGCCGTCGATATTGACTGATCCACTGAGAATTTCATCGCCAACAAGTTTGCTGACGGGGATGCTTTCGCCGGTTAGGCTGGATTCGTCGAGGTTTGATTCACCGTCGATAATGACTGCATCAACCGGGATAATCTCACCAGGTAGTATAAGAAGTTTGTCATTCTTCATGATGCTATGAACGGTGACGTCCATAGTACGGGTACCTTTGAGCAAACGAGCACGCTTAGGTTTTCGGCTTAGTAGGTCGGTCAGTTCTGTTTTGGCACGTTTTTCAGCATAGTCTTCGAGTGCTTCACCACCGGTGAGCATTAAGGCAATGACGATACCGGCCCAGTATTGGTGCAATATAACAGAGGTAACAATTGCCGTTATGGCCAGCAGGTCAATGCCGTACTGTCCGCTTCGGATAGTTTCGATCATATTCCAGACGAGTGGAAGTGCTGCGCCTATGGCGGTAAGGCCAAGAATCCAGTGTGACACCGTATCGTAGTTGCTCAGGTCGAGGATAGCACTTGAAAAGATTGCAATAATGACAATGCCCAGACTACGATATTCACCAAAAAAACTTCTCAGACGCTTTAGCATAGGACTCCTTAATGTGTTGGTATCAATTTGAACCTAATTATAACAGAGATAATCTGCGACAACTTTGTTTGGAGCGTTGAGCTCGGAAACATGAAACAAGTTTCATTTTCCTCCGTCATCCTTGTATAGCTGCGCTGGTGGCGGAGTACTCGGAAATCTGAAACAAGTTTCGGTTTCCTCCGTCATCCTTGTATAATCGTGCATGATTACACATGCGGGTGTAGTACAACGGTTAGTATGTGAGTTTTCCAAACTTGAGATCGCAGTTCGATTCTGCGCACCCGCACCAGTTATGCAAACATTGCGGCAACAATCGTGTCATATAAAGATATGGCACGATTTTTATTTTGTTCGGATTGCCGAGCGTAATATTCCATAGAAAAGCCATCATTTACTTCGAGCACAAGTCGTGTGCCATCCGTTAGTGTCACGATATCAACAGCCGCTAGTCGCAGGCCAAGTTGTTTGCAGGTATCTCTGGCAAGCTGTTGAACCTCGGTTGCTAATGCTTCGGTGGCAACGTCGACTGCAATTGCGCCGTGGCTGAGGTTGAAGAACTTAAGTCCATTTATGATTTCTGGTTGCTGTTTTTCATACGCCAGAATAGTGTCGCCATCCAGGACAATGCACCGGGTTTCTTGTTCAATATTTAGATATGGTGAAACAGCCCATGCAGGCTCATTACTAGCTTCAATAACAGTCAGCGCCTCTGTTATATCGGCGTAACGCGTGACATCTCGACCGCCGGTACCACTCAGCGGCTTGATAACAATATCGGATGTGAATTGGGCCTTGAGGCCTGCGCGGTTGATTGACTCACCGGGTAATGACCGTGCGAGAATGTGCGGCACGGCCGGTATATTGTGTTCAGCCAGCACAAGATACGTTGCAACTTTATCTTGTGCTATGAGGCTTACAGCAGATGGATTGATATCAAACTTGTAGCCAAAAACCCAGAAGATACGCCCACCTTTGGAAAGCTTCAATACCCAATCATCCGAGAAGGCTTGGTACGTGATTGCTTGTCGATCACAGGCAGCCTGAATTGAGCTTGGTAGAAGTCTGTCGCGGATGTATTCGCCTTTCTGCATAGCGCTATTATACGGAATGCCGGAACTTCGGTATAATTGTCGCAAGGTACAGAGAGATGGTGCATGCCCTGGTAGCTTGGCTGGCGCCGTTAGGCAAAATGAAGAAAGCAGATGCTCTTCCAGTGCCATCAAGGTAGACTGGTACAATTAAGTCGTACTGATTTAACATTCGAGAGATGGTGCATGCCCTGGTAGCTCAGCTGGATAGAGCAGAGGACTTCTAAGCCTAAGGTCGCTGGTTCGAGTCCAGCCCGGGGCACCACAAAGATATTACTGTACGAGCACAGTTGTTATTATCGGCAGGATAGGGTAAAATTACCCCTGTTATTTAAAATTTTGGCGAACTTAGCCCAGTTGGTGCAGCTTGCTGCAAGAATTGAATGGCTGCGCCCTGGCGATCTAACCAACATGATTAGATTATAAGTCCAGAAAAACGTACATTTTAAGATAATATGGCGGGCTTAGCTCAGTTGGTTAGAGCGCCGGGTTGTGGTTCCGGAGGTCGTGGGTTCAATCCCCATAGCTCGCCCCATATAAAAAACGTCACCTTGTGTGGCGTTTTTTATATGGTTGTTATGTGGGGATTGAACGAATATGCCAGTGGCATATTCCGGACCCTTGCCTCAGAAGCGCCGAAGGTGCTTGGGGTCGCCTAGGCAGAACATTTTGTTCTGCTGGCGAGGCGATCCCCATAGCTC
Organism: uncultured Candidatus Saccharibacteria bacterium; assembly: GCA_964474995.1. GTDB lineage: Bacteria > Patescibacteriota > Saccharimonadia > Saccharimonadales > JALRHH01 > CAYYUY01. Next base: position 58,600 of record CAYYUY010000002.1, on the reverse strand, counting down.
GCCCCAAACAAAAAACCAGTCCTGGTGACTGGTTTTTTGTTTGGTTATTATGACAACGAAATACTTGACATTAATACCAGAGGTCATTACTCTTATGTATAAGAGTCTAAAATTTAAAAAATGAAAAAACTAAAAGCATTACACGGAGTAGTTTGGTCGCTCGCACTGACGGCCTTATTCGGTGGTGTTGTGTTTGCAGCTTCGAACTCAACCCTTACCCAGACAATTACTGCTGGTGTCCTCTCGACTGATATCCTCGATGCCACTCGTACGCCAGTCGCATCACCTTCGGCCGCCATGAGCTCAAAAGCCTTTTCTTTTGATTGTCAGACTGGCGCCAGTGCTTCAACAGGTACGCTTGGTACCAACACACAACGTCTGTACGTAACGAATCCAGGGGCAGCTAATAATGGCTTCACACTCGCCATTGCTGCAACAGCTGGTCCAACTGCCAGGTGGGCAAACGGTGGCGCTACAAACTTCTTTGATTTCAACGATCCAACTACCGGCGGTTGTACTGACGGTGCAGATGTTGACGTATCTTCTGGCCAGCTCACGATTGATCCATCTGTAGGTACACTTACGACTGACTGTGCAAGCTGTACATTGACAGGTGTCACGAAGGGGGCATCAACAGGCTTTAACCAGAGCACTACAGACGCGATCACACTTATCAACGCTGGGGCAACCTCAGACGATGTCTGGCGCGGTTACCTGACAGGTGCGGGACTGAGCCAAACAATCCCGGCAGAAACACCTGTCGATTCGTATAGTGTCAATCTGACACTTACTGCAACCGCACTGTAATTCGTTTTCTCCTAGACGTTCGGCCTACTTCCCGGGTACAATAGTGACCAAAGGGGAAGTATGTTTGCGAGGCGTTCCTTTCTTGTTTTATGTTTGGTATTGATTGGGGTAATCACAGTACCAGCAGCTGTTTCGGCCGTCGACTATGGCGGCCTTGGAGGCGTGCCCGCAAATCCTGATCCAAATAACCCTCGCACCAAGTCGATCTTTGTCTACACATTGGCCAACGGTGCCAGCAAGACAGACGCAATTAAGGTCGTCAATAACACTGGTCAGGCAAAAGATATTGATGTGTATGCGACTGACTCTGAGGTCGCGAGTGGCGGCTCATTTACGTGCGCCCAAAAGAGCGACTCACCAAAAGCTGTTGGCTCGTGGATAAAACTGACGACGACCAGCCTGCATCTTGCGAATAATACGTCACAGAATGTTGCGTTTACCGTAACTGTCCCAAAGACAGCTGATGTTGGCGAGCATAATGGCTGCGTGGTGGTGCAATCAAAAGAAGCGCCAACCGCCGGCGGTAACGGCGTACAGCTCAGCTTCCGATCAGCACTTCGTATGGCAATCACGGTACCGGGTGATATCAAAAAGTCATTGGACTTTGCTGGGCTGACCGTCAAACCAGGGCCAGCTAAGTATGTCGTAACTGCAAGCCTCGAAAACAGGGGTAATGTATCGCTTGATGCTGATGTGCACGTCGATGTAAAAAGCTGCTATGGCACAAAAATATATGCCAATGGCGGGACCTATCCATTCCTCGCACAGAAACAGGCCACGGAACTTAATTACGAGTTTCCTCGACCGCAGTGGGGTGGTTGGTACAAAGCCGAAGGGACTGCCAAATATAATAACGACCCAACGCAAGCACTTGGGAATGGCCCTAAAAATACTCAGGCGACAGGTCCAACTGCGTGTTTCTTCGTTGCACCTGCTGGTGCCCAAACTATTATTTATCTACTTTTTGTGATCCTCATCACGCTGATTATTATTTGGCTTATTTGGCGCAAGCGACGCAACACTAAGCGAGCCAAAAAATGGCAAACCTTTGTTGTTGGCTCTGGTGACACAATCAACAGTTTGGCCAAGGATTTCCACACAAATTGGAAGCTGGTCGCCCGCATGAACAAGCTTAAAGCCCCGTATGAGCTCAAGCCGGGCAGCAACATCAAGCTTCCTGTCGAAGATAAGAAACGGTAACTTCGCATGCACAAGCGTCATGCATTTGAACTGACAAGGGTTACTGTCATCTTGATAGCACTCGTCATATCGTGGATTGTTGGGCTACCGATCAAGGTTCATGCTGCAACTGGCTTAACGCTTACAAATGGTGCTGGAGGCCAGGGCACGAATGGCTGGACAAACCCAGCAAACGCCCAAGGAACGGCTGACAACAACGTCTATGCCACATCAAGCCCGGCGAATAACGCTACGGTTAATGGTATCTGGAATACCTATAATTTTGACAGTAATTTACCGATTAATGCCAAGATTACCAACGTCAAAATTAATGCTCAGTATAAGACAAATAACGCATTAGATACTGTTACGTTGAGCGTACAGGCTATGGTTGGTGGTAGTCCGTGCCCTGGAACTGCTGTTGCCGATACTAGTGGTCCAACCTCGGATACTACATTTGTGGCAGACGTAACATCTTGTCGCTCATGGGCACGGGGTGACCTTTTAAACACGGCATTTGGCACACAAATTGGTGCGAAACGATCAGGCTTGTTCGGAGTCAACTTTTCACTAGATTTTGTAACAGTCACCATTACGTACGATATGCCTGACTACAATCAATCAGCGTATCGATGGTTTGATAATAATAACAGTACGGACGTCGGTCCAGCACTGGCGGCTCAAAATACTGGCCCCACACTTTATGCTCCAAGAGATCGTGTACGACTCCGCATGCTTGTGCACGTAACGACGACCACGTTATTTGCCGGCGGCGAAACCTTCAAGTTACAAATTGCTCAAAAAACAGCTGCATGCTCAACGCTGACATATGCCGATGTTAATGGCAGTACTGCCTTTGCGCCGTTTGATAATAGTAGTCCAGCCGATGGCTCGACGCTAACTACGAATGCCAACGATCCAACGCATGCAAGTGATACTAAGATTACTGAGAAATACACCGAGTCCAACCCCGCAAGTACTGCCAGTAATGTGGGCATTGGCCAAGATGGCCTATGGGATTTTTCACTTGTTGGTACGGCAGGCGCACCCAATACTACTTACTGCTTTCGTCTCGTCGCGGGTACAGCTGCTTTTACAACCTACACGACGTACCCTGAGATAACCACTTCCTCCGCCGGAAGTTTGAACACTGACATCGTTGACGCCTCCGGGATATCAGTTGGCTCGCCATCGTTTGGGTTCAGTAGTTTAATCGTACCAGTTGTATGTGGTTCAACAACTGCAACCATAGGTACCGCAGCCCAGAAATTGCGCCTTAAAAACACCACAGATGACCCAAGCTGGACGGTTAGCATTGCGGCAACCGGTGGCGCTACGGCCTTGTGGTCTGATGGTGGCACTAACGCCTATGACTACAATGACAGTGGAGGAAGCCCTGGCGGGTGTAGCGATAGCGGTGACCCCGATAGTAAAGGTGGTCAGCTAACGATTAACCCGTCAGTGAGTACTGTTACTCCGCGGCCTGTATGTAGTGGTACGGGCATCAGCAAAGGGTCCTCATCGGCATTTTCAGAGGGCAGTATCAACGCAATTACACTACTAAACTCGTCTGCAGGCACTGACGCCTGGTGTTACTGGGACGTGACCGGTATCTCGGCATCGCAGCAAATACCAGGAGGGCAACTTCCGGGCTCCTATAGTCTAAATTTGACTCTTACAGTGGTGGCAAACTAATGTTTTTCCGTATTATATTGGCCACCGGGCTTGCTGTGTTCTCTTTTGTGGCAACGTCTGGCCATGTGCACGCAGCCGCAAACACCTCACTCAGTATCGCAGTCACGCCCATGCAGTGTACGATCGAAATTATCAATGATGGTACGACGCAGGTATCGAGACTCATCCCTGAAGGTTGTAACCAGTCAAAGCCAGCACATGAGCTAGCTGTGAGCATACAGCGTTCGCTTGTGACTGATAATCAGAATCAACCTCCAGCTCATCAAAATAGCCGATCAGCATTTGGACCGGCTACGTTGATGGGTATATTTATGTTGACTGTTCCGTTACCGAAGCGTAGCTAATATCTAAGAAAGTTTATTCGCCTCGGATGAAGAAGCCTCGGCCCGCACGGTGGATGAACCAATAGTATGCAGCGCTGCCTACGGCAAGGACCGCAATGATGCTTGGGCCCCAAGGGAAGTGATTCTTCTGAGCTGCTTTTTTGCCAGTTTCGGTACCGAGTACACCAGCCTGTGAGCTTGAGGAACCATTACTGTTAACTTGTCCTTGTCCATTTGTAGCTGAACCATTGGTGCCGCCAGTGGTTGCACCTTCAACTGTTCCATTTGTAGCGCCGCCTGCGCCACTACCGCCACCATTTACGCCACTACCTGTAGTGGTTGAGGTAGCTTGGGTGACGACCACGATGTTTGGGTCACCGACTGCGTTTGAGCCATTGCCAGCACCGTCAAATGCTTGGACTGCGACGAATCGTGGAGTGCCATCCGGCGCATTGTAGCCGAAGCTGACAACTTGGCTTGGACTGACGTTAACAGTGCCAATCTGTGTGGCACTATTTGCAGTAAAACTGCTACTAGTTGATGCAAAGATCTTGACTGTCTGTACATCAGCATCGGCTGGAGCTTTGAAGCTGATGGTGTACGCATTACCGCTACGAGTTTTGCCGTTGTAGGTTGGGGCGGCTGGCGCGGTTGCGTCGACGTTCACTGTCTTTGGAGCTGTTGTTTGCGACGCACCACCACAGCTACATGTCGCTTGTACCTGGTACTTGTAGCTACCATCGCTTGGTACGTTGACGGCAAAGGTACCAGAGTTACCATTGAGACCGTTTGGGTCGGTGTTGGTATTTTGGGGGCTACCAACTGGTACTTCATTCTGGAGCAGCTGTACGGTGAAGTTGGCGTTATCGGTTGCGAGCACTGTGTACTGCACGTTGAATGTATGACTCGTCTGGACACTGTTTGGTGTCGAGATATCAAGGTGCCAAGCTGTGGCAGCTGAAGCAACCAATCCAAGTGAGAGTGCGAGTGTACTGACAAAGGCAGCTACTGCGATTTTAAAACGGTTCATAGTCGGCCTCCTTTGCTGAGACTACGGGGTGCAGCCCGGCGGGTTATGTATGCTCCGAGGAGTAGTAATATCGGTACGATGACTTGCTGTGGCAAGATAGGCTGACCAGTATTAACTAGTTCAGACACCTTACTTGCGGTGAAGACTTTTGGCGGTACGGTGGCGAGTGCAAGACTTACCTGCGTACCTACAAATGGTGTTCCGCTTGCATTGACACAGGATACGCCAGTACAGCCGGCCAAGACTACCGTACTGTTCTGTGTAGCGCCCCGAGCAAAGGCCAGGTCAGGGTACGTACCAGCGGTAACATTTTGGAGGATGTGGACATGGTAGAGGAGCGTAATGACTTCACCTGGAAGCATGGTACCAATATGCCACACACCAGGTGATCCATAGGTTGGCTCGTGTGTTGGGCTACCTTCTGATATATCAGTTCCGACGTTGTGCTCAGGAACAGTAGAACTGGCTGACCAGCTACCAGCAACGTACTCGAAGTTGTCTGGAGGAAGGTCTGTGACAGCCGTGTTGTAGACGACGCCACCAGGGTGTTCCTCGGTATCTGGGTTTGTAATGGTGAGCGTGTACGTAACATCATCACCGACTGATGCTGGGCCGACCTGATCATTTGATTTGGTAATGGTCAGACTTGCAGGGTTGTCATTATTGGTAATAGTACAGGTGACTTTGTCTCCAAGCTCGACGGTGCCGGAGCATCCTTCGCTGAAGCTGGCAGTGTAACCTGGCAGTTGGTCTTCGTCGACTGAGTAGCTACCAACGGCGACCGCAGTTGTGGTACCTGCTTCATCACCTGGGAAGTGAGCAGCTTCAGTGTCATTTGATGTGACGTGCATAGTGAAGTTGCTTGCGTCCATGGCACCACCATCATCGTTGATGACATGCTTGATGACTTTTATGGTTGGCGGTACAGCTTCGTTGGTGAAGGTACAGGTGACATTCTCACCAGGCTTGAGCTTGATAACTGCGTTACGTTCGTGGGTATCGGTTGTTTTGTCTGAGCCGCCCACGCATGTGATGTCGGTCAAATCCCAACCTTTTACGTTATTAGGTTCGGTTACGGTGTATGTTCCTTGGGGCATGTTATTGAATACACGCTGCTGCATGCCATCCAGGCTTCCGTTGTCGGTCAGTGTGAAGTTCGGCCCATTGTCACCGGTAAGGTTACCAGTGAAGGTAAATGCCTGATCGGAATCGGGCTGTGCATCCTTGATGATCGTGATACTGCCGCGCTGCGTGTTGGTGAACGTACAAGTGATGTTTGCACCCGCTGCAATTGTGAGGGTGATTGTGCCATCTTGTCTGCTGAACTGAATACCTTCGCCGCAGTTGACATTCGTGAGGTCCCAGCCGGTAGTAGCGGCTTCGTCTATAACGTAGGTGCCAGGTACGAGGCTGGTAGTTTGTTCGGTGTTTGAATGTGTGGCATCTGCATCATCGTCAAGTATGAATGACTTGATGATCGTTGCCGGGCTTTGTAGATCATTTGGATCTTGCTGGCCGAGTGTGAATGTAAAGTCTTGGTCGCTATCTGGATTGGCATCTTTAGTGATGGTTAGTGATGCCTTGCGAACATTGATGAATGTACATGTCACATTTTCACTAGTCACAACTGAGAATACGGTGGTCGTAGTGCCGTCACCTGCGAGGCCGTTCGTACAAGTCCATGATGAAGTGTAGTCATCCAGGCTTGTGCCAGGGGCTGCGGTTTCGGAGGCAGTTTGTGCAGCTGCAGTTGGTACGATGACCGCACCGGTCGTGCCGCCATCACCGACGCCTCCTACGGCAGTCTTTGTAATGCCGTTTATGTTGAGGTTAAACTTGCCGGAGTCAGATGCAGGTACCAGTGATTTATTGACGGTAACGGTACCGGTGTCACGAGCATTACAGAGTGTGATTTCTGTGGTCTGGTCTTTTGTGACATTGATACCAGCCGGGAGGGTTGTATTCGTTAGATTAGTACACGGGTTCTGTGTGCTTGTAGGGCTGCCAGTAAACCAGCCAACTGGGTGGTAGTTTGCTGGTGAATTCTCGGTTACATGGTAAGGATTCGTCTCGACACCGGGTAGCGTTGTGCCCATGGCATTGTTGGTGCTTACAGGTGTGGTGTCGATGTTCCAGCTGAAGTCACCAGGGTTGGTGAGCTCAAATGTTCCATTACCATCATTATCGAGGAGCTTGTTAACCTTGACCGAGCCAGTATCGCGAGTGTTGGTGATGCTACACAGTCCGCCGGCTTGACTGACCATTAATGTAATGATGCCGTTACTGAGCGTACATACATTCCCTGGAGTATTGTCAGTTGTGAGTGTGTATCCAATTGGGCCACCCGATTCCAATACACCATAGCTACCAGTGAGTATCGTACGAGAGTCACCACTGTGTGCGGTGGTGCCAGCTGCGTCGCTAACCGTAAACAGCCAATCGCTTGCACTTGCAGTGCCACCGACGACATTTTTGAGGAAGCTGATAAGCCCAGTGTTGCGAACATTTACGAATGTACAGACAGCGTTGTCACCAGTGGCCACAGTCACGGTAGTGCCGTTGTAGATACCACCAGTACAGCTAAATCCTGTGTTGTGGTAATCTGTTGAACCTGTTTCGGTGAGGGTGTAATTGTCAGTTACCACTGCGATTGGTGCATCACCGGTAGTGTGGTTTGTGCCGCCGTTTGCTTGCCACTGCCAAGCATCACTATTTGTCTCGCCAGGGTCACTGAAGTCACCGTCAGCGTTTAGATCGACGTTCTTGAGCACTTGCAGTGTACCCGTATCGCGGGCGTTACATATCGTGACACTTGCCGTTTGGCCAGTCGTGACAGCTACATCGATAGGGAAGGTGCTACTCGTAGGATTTAGGCATGAGTGCTGTGTGTCACTAGTAAGATACCAACCAACTGGGTGATATCCGGTGACGCTATTTTCGGCAACGCTGTGTGATCCGGTATTGATACTTGAAAGCGTGCTGCCCATAGCATTTGTTGTGGCGCCACTATCAAGCCCCCAGGTGAATATGCCTGGGTTTGCAGGAAGGAATGAACCGGTTGCATCGCTACGAAGCATCTTATTGACGGTCACAGAACCCGTGTTACGAGTGTTTGTGAATGTACAGACAACATTGTGACCAGCCCCCAGGCTGAAGCTGCTTGAAAGAGTGCCGCTACCTGACACAAGAGAGTTGCCATTATCCAGGCATGTGTAACTACTGGTGTAGTCGCTGAGTATACCAACATTACCTTGTGTCTCGCCAACAGTGAAGCTGCCGCCTGCACTATAACTCTGTGTACCAGTCGTACCGCCGTTACCAACATTTGCCCCAGTACCAGCGGTTACGCCATTGATCTGGAGGTTAAATTTACCAGGATCGTTTGTAGGTGATAGGGATTTGTTAACCGTGATTGTACCTTGCTGTGTGTTGCCGTACGTACAGACAACGTTTTGGCCGGAAGTAATAGTGATGGTAGCCGTCTTGCCGGAGACTGCACCTGCTGCGTTGTTGCAAGACAGGCTTGAGAAATCCCAGCCAGGTGTGTTGTCCTCGGTTACGGTGTATGTACCGGAAAGTAAGTTGCTATATGTCTGGGTGTTTGAGTGTGCGTTTACGTTGCTGCCGTCATCATCAAGATCAAACGCAGGGAAGACTGAGCTGTTAGTAGTAGTCGAGAAGTGAAAAACTTGCGTACTATCAGGTGTAGCATCTTTGACGATGGTTATAGAACCTTTTTTGACAGTATTGGTAAATACACAAGTTGCATCAGTTGATGTTGTACCCGACTGAACGGTAGCTGTCGCAGTAGAGCCGTTAAAGGTGCAGCCTGAGCCACTTCCACTGAGGAATGACTGGTCAGGTGGCCCGTTCACTTCAGTAATGATATGTGTACCATTTGGGATCACATTCGTGAATGTTACTTGTCCATTGGCATCTGTCGCAACTGGCGTGCCACCATCAAGGCTGAATGACCATTCGCCAGCGGTAGCGTTGCGGTCTGATACGCCATCGCCATTTGTATCAACCTTTTTGGTGACAAATATCTCTGGTAATTCAATGATATCTTTTGCGGGAATCGGAACAGTCAAAGCTCCAATGTTGCTGAAGTCGCCACCGGCAGGTCCGTTTACATTATCAAGCACGACGTGAGTTGAAGATCCATTACATTGGCCGGCGTCTTGGCCAAGCTTGAGTTTGTAATTAATAGTATCGGTACCAGCACCCGTGAAGTTGACTGACAGTACTTGCTCCCAGTCTGAGCCTACTAGCGTGGATGGGCCAACCTTGGCAACCGTTGGCGTGGCGCCGGAGGTGTTTGTTGTCGTGAGGAGTGCGAATGACCCATCAAAGAAGCCACATTCATCATTGGCGTATTGGACTTTCATCTGCCCACTTGACGCACCGCTTGTACTGACATCAAAACGGAAGTTAATAAAATCACCTTCTTGATAGGTGGTTATGTTGCCTGATGACCAGGTAAGTGAAGGGAATTCTTGACCTTGACTAGTACTGACGCCAATCGATGCAGCTGCGCTTGCGATGCCACCAGCGGCAAATGGAAAAACCACTTGCGTTGCCACGAATAGCATAGCTACGAGAGAACTTTTGAGACGCTTAATATGTCGGGGGCTAATTGAGATGGCCATAAACGGATCCTTTCATTGATCTAACTACACGCTATACGACTCGCAATCGCTCGTTTTCCATCACACCTAGGAAGACTCACAATGTGAAATGTTTTGGATTTCACTTGTTTGTTGTACTTAGTTTAATACCTCTCTTGATCCGTTTTTGCAAGCCAGATTTTCTCCTTTTTGCAAAAAAGTAATATTACAGGGTGTTTTTATGCAAAATGTGGGTATTATGAGGAGATAATGCACAAATTACGCACAGCGTTCAGAAAATATCTCACCCTCAAGTCATTCAACGACGTACTGACTGGAGTTATTGTGGTGATGGCCTTATATATACTACTGTTACCGATATTACCTGCGGTTTCATGGTGGGTGCGCCATGATGCACCGGTCGTTTCGAGCCCACGTAAGGCCACTGTGCAACAAGTAAGGTCTGAAGATATTCCTGCTGATAATACGTTGGTGATTCCGTCAATTGGTGTCCGTGAAAAAGTACTCGAAGGTGAGAGCGTCTATACTGTCGACAAAGGTATTTGGCATCGGCCACGGTCCAGTAGCCCGGACAAAATGAGCAACACAGTACTTGTTGGTCATCGTTTTACCTATCACAATACGCCGCCGTTCTATAACCTTGATAAGGTTCGGGTGGGTGACGAGATCGGACTTTACTGGAACGGTAAGGCTTACACTTATAAAGTAGCGGCTATCAAGGTTGTAGATCCGCAAGATGTATCAATCGAGCAGCCGACAGCCAACTCAATACTTACGTTATACACTTGTACGCCGCTGTGGACATCAAAACAGCGGCTCGTAGTGCAAGCAAGTCTGGAGACAGTCCGATGAAAGAATGGCACCGAACAATCATATTAGTTGTACTACTCGCTGTGGCGATTGGGTTTTTGGTCTGGCTTCGAACAGGGCTTGAGACCAATAGTCTCAATACGCTTCGTTAGAGTTCGTGCATAACATTGATGTTGGCACCAATGGCGTTGAGGCGTTCAGCGAGGTCTTCGTAGCCGCGATTGATTGAGTAGATGTTGCGGAGGATGGATGTGCCATTGGCTGCAAGCATACCAATAAGTAGTAAAACTGCGGGGCGCAGGGCAGGAGGGCAGACGATATCTGCAGCGTCCCATTTGGTTGGGCCGTCAATATACGCACGATGTGGATCGGCCAATGTTACGTTGACACCGAGCTTACGCATTTCGGTGTAATACAAGGCGCGTTCTTCGTAGACCCAGTCGTGGATTAGGGTGCGGCCTTTGGCGACTGCTGCGATTGGTACAAAATATGGCAAGTTGTCGATATTTAGACCAGGGAATGGACGGGCATAGATCTTTTCTTCCAGTGCACGGAGTGTTCCATTGTGTTTGTGGACGGTGATGTCCGCCAGGTCGGTGTGACCGTTATCAGCTTTGTATTTTGGAGAGACATCAACGACGAGGCCCATCTTGCGGCACTTGAGGATTTCAAGTTCGAGGAATTCAATTGGTGAACGCGTAACGGTAAGTTCTGAATTGGTTGCCACGGCAGCTGCAATGAAGGTCATTGACTCAATTGGGTCTTCGCTTGGACTATAAGTCACATTCTTTTTGATCTCTTTGACGCCACGAACCTTGAGTGTGCTGGTGCCGATGCCTTCGATTTTCACACCGAGTTTCTTGAGGAAAATACAGAGGTCCTGAACCATGTAGTTGGCGCTAGCCATCTTGATGGTCACTTCACCGTCATAACGAGCGGCAGCCATGATGACGTTTTCGGTAGTGGTATCACCAGATTCATAGAGGACGATCTCTTCGGGTTGTTTCTTGTCGACAGTTACGTGGTAGTGACCAGTTTTGGCGACAATGTTAACACCGAATTCTTCGAGTGCATACAAGTGTGGTTGGACGGTACGTGTACCGAGCTTACAACCGCCAGCGTAGGGGATCTTGAAGTCGTCAAAGAGGTGCATGAGTGGACCAAACATCATGATCACGCTACGCGTTTTGCGGGCAGCGTTCTTATCCATTTTGTCGAGGTTAAGCATGGCTGGTGGTTTGATCTCGAGATCGTTACCAGGAAGCCACTTCACCACGACACCGATGCTGACTAGGACCTCGATGATACGGTAAACCTCTTCGATGCGTGGCATACGCTTGAAACGAGTGGTGCCTTTATTAAGGAGGGCTGCAAACAACAAACAGACAGCAGCATTCTTGGAAACTTTGGTTTCAATACTACCGTGCAGTTCTTGACCACCTTCAATACGGAGATTGATCGCACCACCATTGATAGAGATCAACGGCTTCTTGAGAACATCGCTGATACGCCCAAGTGTCTCGAGGCTGAGGTTTTGTTTGCCGTGCTCGATTCGGTTGACCGCAGACTGGCTGGTGCCAAGTTTACGCGCGAACTGAGCCTGCGTGAGGCCCCTTTCTTGTCGTAACTGATAAATTAATAGACCAATCTTCTCGTTTGTTGTATTCATAGTGCTTAAATATACCGCAAAAGGTATAAAAAATAAAGGTTTTTTATGGCCGTTTTGGCCTGCTAGAATAGGGATATGGTGTAATCTAATCTCTTTTTTGCCGCGCATTGTAAATACAAGAGATTAATTGGAGTTACTGATGATAGATACGAAGGTTATAGAACTGATCAAAGCTGAGGCTCAGCGTCAACGTGAGGGCTTGGAGCTTATCCCGAGTGAAAACTATGTGAGCCACGGTGTGCTCGATGCGCTCGGCAGCGTTTTTACCAATAAATATTCCGAAGGCTATCCCGGCAAACGCTACTACGGCGGTCAAGAATTTACTGACCAAGTCGAAGAACTAGCCATTGCACGTGCTAAGCAGCTCTTTAAGGCTGATCACGCCAACGTACAGCCTCACTCTGGAGCGCCAGCTAATGAAGCTGTCTACAGTGCGTGGCTAGAACCAGGTGACACGGTCCTGGCAATGGACCTCAGCCATGGTGGCCACCTGACGCACGGTGCGCCAGTGACGCGTAGCGCCAAATTATACAACTTTATCCGCTACAAGATGAAAGATCCTGCAACTGGTGAGATTGATTATGATGAACTACGTGAACTCGCCCTTGAGCACAAACCAAAGATCATCCTCGCAGGCTTCAGTGCATATCCTCGCGAGCTCGACTATGCCAAATTTGCTGCAATCGGTAACGAAGTTGGCGCGCTTCTTATGGCCGACATGGCGCATATTGCTGGGCTGATTGTTGGCGGCGTTGCCAAGAACCCCTTTGACTATGGGTTCCATGTCATCACGACTACCACGCACAAAACTCTTCGCGGGCCACGTGGTGGGCTGATCTTGAGCCGCGGAACAGTGGGTAATCCACTTCGTGCTCCAGAAAAGACACTCGAAAGCATCCCAACACTGATTGATCGTGCGGTCTTCCCGGGTATGCAGGGTGGTCCACACATGCATGTCATTGCTGCCAAGGCTGTGGCCTTTGGTGAGGCGCTTGAGCCAAGTTTCAAACAATATGCTGCGCAAATCGTGAAGAATGCCAGTGCGCTCTCTGATGCTTTGCAAGCTCGTGGCTTTCAGTTGCTCACGGGCGGAACCAGCAACCACTTGATATTGGCCGATGTCTACAAGAGCTTTGGTATCGACGGTGACGTTGCCGAAAAGGCACTTGATAAGATCGGGCTGACGCTCAACAAAAACAGCGTAGCTGATGACCCACTTCCGCCATTCCGACCAAGTGGCATCCGTCTTGGTACCCCAGCGATTACCACGCGTGGTCTCGTCGAAAAGGACATGGAACAGATTGCAGAGTGGATGAAACAAGCCATCGATGCTCGAGATGATGAGCCAAAATTAGCAGAGCTACGCAAAACCGTCACAGCATTCGCACTGCAGTATCCACTCCCAAGCGACAAATAATCAGGGCTCTTCCCTCTCTTCCTACACATTGCTTAACATGTTAAGCAATGTGTAGGTTATGAAAAACTATATGCAGCAAAGGTTTGATGATACTTAACGTGTTAAGCTTTACGTCGAAGAAACTTAAGCCCACTCCATGTATCGTCGATGACAGCAACTTTGACGTCGACCCATCCGAGAGGTAGTAGCGCGTCACGAAGGTCCTGCTCTGTTATGTCAGTTTTGACGCCCGAAGCTTTTTTGGGCCAACTGAGCCAGAGTGAGTTTTCGATTTCCCGAGTATCGTTGTTCGTAAGGAAATCCACCAGTGTTTCCTTGGTGTCGCAAAATATATGAGCATGTGTTGCTGGGAGTCCGGGCTCTAGTTCGAATTCGTTAGTAGCTGCGAAGTCGGAGTACCAATCAGGGGTATCTTCGACAAAGACGCTCTCGCCACGTCCAAACCCAAGTTTCTGGATCAGTGGTGTCTCTGGGTTATCTGCATTCATGGTAATAGCTCCGGTTCTTGTTCGAGTGTGATCCCAAACTTTGTTTGTACTGCATCAATAATTTTCTGCCGGAAGACTAACAGCTGTGCGGTGGTGGTTGCCGATTCGTTGACAAGTACCAGGGGCTGTTTGGGCCAGGTTCCCATGCCAGTCTCAGGGTCGTGAAAGTCCTTGAACCCTGCTTGCTCGATAAGCCAAGCGGCCGATAATTTTACTTTACCATCTGCAGTATTCCAATACACTACATTTGGAAACGAGGCATGTATGTCTAGATATGTGTCGCCTGCTATGATTGGGTTCGCAAAAAATGAACCATTATTTGCAACCATTGCGGGATCAGGCAGCTTTTCGGTACGAATGCTGATAGTTGCCTCGCGGCCAGCGGCCGCCGTGATGTCAGTAATGTTGTGTGCTTTGAAGTAATCCATCACCGCGTTGTAGTACGGTGGTTGCGGTTTGGTTGTCGAAAGATAGAACGTCACTGCAACGATGAAGAATCGGCCACGATCAGTTGTTTTGAACCGGCTGGTACGATACGCAAAATCACATTCACTTGCCCGTAGTGTGACAAATTTTTTCTCGAGGCTATCATACGCCTGAATGGTTACGATAACTGAGCTAACCTCACGGCCATAGGCACCAACGTTCTGAACAGGTGTTGCACCAACTGTGCCAGGTATCAATGACAGAAATTCCAGACCAGTGAGACCATCGGTAACTGTTTTGGCCACTAGTTCGTCCCATATGACACCAGATCCAGCGGTAATATAACGGTCGTCACCAATGCCACTCGTGGTATCGATACCAAGAATTTTGTCGATAAGTACAAGGCCCGGAAAGCCTTCATCACGCCAAACAATATTGCTGCCGCTGCCGACCATGATGACAGGCAGTTGGCGCTGTTCGGCCCACGCAAGGGCTTCAGGGATTTCGGAGCGGTCAGTTATTTCGGTCAAAAAGGCGGCTACGCCACCGAGGCGCATGGTGGAATGAGTCGCCAGGGGAACGTTGGGGGTGATTAACATAGCTATAAGTATCCGGTATCGGGTAGTAACTATCAAGCGGTGTGGGGTTGATTGCCACACAGGGAGAGGGTACCATGTATACACATGAGTAAAGACAACCAGGAGTTTCCATATCTGTCTCTCGGTGCATCACTCAAAAGTATGCGCCAGAAGCGACAAGAGAGTCTGGCCGAGGTATCCGGCGCAGTCGAGATTGAAGTTGATTCGTTAACAGCAATCGAACAGGGTACTACCCTGCCCGCCGAGGATATCCTGCTCCTTCTTATTAGCCATTTCAACATCAAAGAGGATGAAGCCACCAAGCTGTGGGATCTCGCGGGTTACGACAAGCGCGAAGGGCAGCCAGAGCCACTTATCGCTACCAACACTGACACGCAGCCTGCAGTGATGGTGATGCCGCACGACCTGCGAATCGTATATACCGACATTGCGCACATTATGGTCAATGACTACGGTGTTGTGCTGAACTTCATGCAAGGTGCTGGCCCCAATAATCAGCCGCTGGCAGTTGCTCGAGTCGGTATGAGTCGTGAACACGCCAAGAGCGTACTCGAACTGCTTACTCGTACCATTGCTGAAGCTGATGCCAAGGCCCTGCCTGCTCCTGAGGCAAAAGCCCAGGATGCTCAAGACGCCGACAAGCAGAAATAGTCAATCATGACGAAATACCAATACGTCCTCACTGCCACTGCAGTTTTGATTGGTATTGTATTGTTCCTGGCAGCTGAGCTTCTGTTTATCAAGAATAATGGCACACCCGTACCGGCTCCAGCCATTCCACGAGACGCGCAGGTATTGGGCACTGGTCCAAAGCTGACGTATGTGGTCATGGGCGATAGCACCAGCATTGGCCAAGGCACCGACTATGAGCATGCCTATGCACCAATCAGTGCCAAGCATTTAGCCATGAATTACGAAGTGACGTTTGTGAACGTTGGCATCTCGGGTGCAACTGCAGCGAGTGTGCTGGCAGTGCAATTGCCACAAGCGATTACCTATAAACCAGACGTAGTTCTACTGGCTGTTGGGGCAAATGATGCAACGCATTTTGTGAAGGGCAAGGCGTTCCAGACTTCGATCCAATCAATCATTGATGGGTTGCGGGCTGCAAACCCAGCAGTCAAGATTGTGGTGACTGGTTCACCGGCGATGGATTCTGTTGCGCGTTTTCCATGGCCAGCTCGGCAGTTGATGGGTCTAAGAACTCGGCAGATCAATGCCGCCTATACACCAATTATTGTCAAAAATAATCTAACATTTGCCAAAATTGCACAGGGAACACGTGCTGCTTTCTTGGCAGATCCAACCCTTCTCGCACCAGATAAGTTCCACCCAAATGGACGTGGCTACGCACTCTGGGTACCAATTGTGAATGCCGCACTCGATCAAGCAGTAAAATAGGTCGAACTATTTCGATTTTTCAACAGAGGTGGTAAGCTGTAATGGTCTTGATATTTGAGACGTAGTACCTTAGGCCACTAAATATGCACCGGTAGCTCAGTGGACGCAGCTTGCTGCAGAAATAAGAGAACTGATGCTCAAAGACACTGTCATGCCAGTGACGATGATAAAAGGTAAGTACTTTCATAACTAAGATATACATAATGCGCACCGGTAGCTCAGTGGATTAGAGCATCTGTCTTCGGAACAGAGGGTCGCTGGTTCGAATCCAGCCCGGTGTACCACGTTTGAATTATGGACGCTACGGCGTCCTTTTTCATCTGTTCTGGCTGGGTTTGGACGCTAAGATATTGCTTTTCTAGCTCAGGATACTTTTCAACTAATGGTGATAGGTATTTTATTGGCTCAAACAGGAGTTGTCCGTCTTCGTACAGTAGGTTTTGACCTGCCAACGAAAGCACTTCACGGCGCTTTTCATCTTCCTGGCTCTCAAAGTCTTCACGGGCATAACGGGCAAAGTTGAAGTATTTATCACACAGTTTGCGTAGTTCTTTGTTGTGTTCTTCTTGTTTGTTGAACTCGCCACGTAATACAGTCAGCTTGTTTTCCAGCATTAACTTTTCAGTTTCATAGAACTCGTCGTCAACTTGCCCCCTGTAGCGCATACGTCCCAGTTCCCGTAATTCGGATTCTAGGTCACTAATGGTCTTGGTTTGAGCTTCAAATATCTTTTCTTGCTTATCTACTTCTTCGTCGTGGAACTCGCTCAAGTACTCACAAGCCCACTCAAAGAACTCTGGCAAGATAGTGTACTTGTCCAGCTCAGCCCGTATAAGCCGTGTAAGCTGTTGGGGCTTGATAGTTTTGCTCTGTGAACACTTGTAGTCTTTGCGTCGTCTGGTGCAGTAGCAATACTCAAATAGCTGCGTAGAGCCGTCTTTATAGGTCTTCTCAACTGTGCTGTAGGTTATGGCACAGCCACACTCACCGCACTTAATGATGTTTCTGTAAGGAAATGGGTCAGGCTTATCATTAACTTCGGGTCTGCCTTGATTGTAGCGTTTAATGAGTGTCTGCACCTGGTCAAACTCCTTTTGCGTAACAATAGGCTCATGCTCACCTTTAAGTACTTTACCACCGAACCGCAGGTAGCCTACGTAAAACGGATTGTGGAACATAGCGTAAACAGTAGGCACGGACATGGGCTTGTTACCACTTTTCTTGCGCTTAATGCTCCGTAAGCCATTTTTCTCTGCCCAACGGGCAATTTCAGGCACGGTGTACGTGCCTGTCAACATCATGTCCCACATAGTGCGTATTATGTGCCAGCGGTCTGGGTCAAGCACAATGGTCTTCTTGGGTGTACCGAACTCATCATAGTGATTCCTATACCCAATAGGCGGTACACCTGGGAACCAACCCCTTGCAGCCTTTGAGTGCATACCACGCCGAACAACTACCATTAAATCACGGCTAAACTGACTATCCATGCTGGAATCAACGCTGAAAATGAGAGCATTGTCTTCTGGCAAGTAAGTCTTAGTACTAGTAACAATGCCTTTAAGTTTTTCATCAAACAGCAATTGCTGAATAATGCCACTCTCTAGTGGATTTCGGGATAAACGGTTGCTTTTCCAGCTTAGTATGCCGTCAATTTTGCCCTCTTGCACCAATGCTATGAGCTTATCAAACTCTTCACGCTTGCCAGGCACTTTGGCTGATTTGGATTCCCAAAAGATTGCGCCTTTAACAATAGTGTAGCCACGTTCTTTTGCTATTTTTTGCATTTCATCCTTTTGGTCTTGAATTGACTGGACTTGACGGTCTTCGTTTTCCTCGGATTTCCGTGCATATAATCCGAATCTAAGTTGAGTAAGGTCTTTCATCTTGCTTCCTTTTCACGGACGGCTTTAAGAAAGCTCTGCTTCAAAAAGCCGTTGCCGTATCTGTTATTAATTATATACTGCTTTACTAATATTTCTTACGTGCAAATACTGCACCAATACTTTCAGGACCTGCACGTGCTTTATAGCCAGTGTTGTTTTGATTCTTGTTTTGTATGTTGTTATGTATTCTTCTTAATAATGTTCGTGGGTTAAACACTTTCTTGTTAGTGGCTACTAACTCATCTAGTTGGTGTGTTTTAACCAAACTAGGTAAGTCTTTAAGCAGTAATTCATAATCAAGTTTGAAGTAACGTACGCCTTGATAGCCAGCACGTATTTGTTGAACATACGGCGTAGCCTTGAGGTGCTTAATAGCAAGCTTCTGCTGCTCAGGAGTTAAGGCGGTCTGGGCTTCAATCTCTTGTGCGGTTTTATAAATCCACACAGGGTCATCACCTCTTCCGTGCCAATAAAGCAGCAATCCAAGTAGCAAGGCTTCATTACGTCCAAATATCTTAGCTAATACTGGATTGTAGGCTATGTAAAAGAAGCCCAGCAGGTCATTAACTGTTTTTTGGTGCTGGTTTGCCATATCCTGCTTGCTCCAAGACATGGGCTTCACCCGATAGCGGTGTGTCATTAAGTTCCATGTCCATTTTTATACTTAACTTATTGCGTGGTTGTATCATGCTCACCAAGCGGATTAATTGAGTGGCTTCCAGCTCAGCTGTTTCATAATCAATGTCTGTGCCAAAACGGGCTTTATAGAGAGTTTGAAACTCATTGATTTGTGGCTGGGTAAGCTTCATGGCTTTTGCCCCTCACTATAGATAAGGCTTTTCAGCATTTTGGTGTTATCAAAGTATTGCCGAGCATAGACCTGTAACAAACCAGCCCAGTAGTCATCTATGGTCTTCTGCAGGTCATTAGTCTTACCAAAAATGAAATACACACGGGAATTGATACGCTGGGAGCGCCGTATGCCAAATCCGCTAGTAACTAAAGCAGCAACAAGTCCAAAATCACTGATGTGTGCTTCTTCATTTGGTGTGTTACTTATGTTGTTCATAGTGTTTCCATTTCTGGGTACACTACATTATGAACCTATTACAACATATAACACGGCCTTGTAAAGCAGGGGTTTAGAGGGCTGTATTTACATAGGGTTTATGCTTGTTATAAAAGCGTTCAAGGTCATCTTTGACTACATACTTATGTCGGCTGCCTGTATAGCCAGCTAGCGTTCCTTGCTCATAATCCTTTTGTATTTTGGTGAAACTATCAGGCTTTGGCTTGTTCCGTGCTTTGAAAACCGCATACACCAGCTCATGGTTAAACTTTGATAAACGCTTCTTACCAGATCGCTTGCCGTAGTAGTCTTGTTTAGCGTACTCAATGTGCATTTTCCACTCTGCTTGTATCTGCTCCAATGTAGTTTTTGGTCCAATTTTGTAAACCAATCCGTACCTGCCTGTTTCCATAAGACCGCCAAACTCATCAATGTCAGAGCCGTAACCTGCACCCTCATCATAAAGCCCGTCTGCATAAGTTCGCAGGTCCTCTGGGTCAATGCAATATCTGGCTGCAAAATTAAACAATGCTTGTTTGTGTTCTTTTAGTAGGTGGTCAGAGTCTGGATTTAGGGAAATGTCTTTGTAGTAGAAGCTTTCTAACAACTTACGTATTTCTCGGACATCTTTGTCAAAATCTGGGTCATTGAATACGTGATAGACATGAAGACGGTATTTGCTACCACTATTCAGAGCTGCGTCATCTTGTATCTTGCGTACAGCTTTTGCAGTTTCGGGGTCAATAGGTCTGCCGTCTTTAAGGCGTTTTGGTAGCCTAACTTTCATTTACATATCCATACCATAACTAAGATACTAACAGGTTGGTATTATACGTGCCTTTTGAAACGGCTAAAAAATCCTTGTTTTTGGGTAGGCTGTGGTTGGGCAGGGCTAACTGTCTGGGTAAAATCTTCTGTACTAAAGTCTACTGGCAGTGCCTGATATAAGCACCTACACCAGCCTGTTGGTGCAGAATCTTCAAGTTTGAAAGTACAATGCGTATTTGGTAGTATCTGTTGCTCAAGCGCTTCCTGAATTGTGAACTTCTTGCCGTCTAATTTGGCACACTCCGTACACGCCTTGTTAGCGAGTATGCTCACTTCTTTGAAACCACTTTTTGCCAGTTCCCGTAAGGTCATTTCATTAGCAGGTTTAAGTAGGTAGTTACAGTCCTTGCCAAGCTGATGTATATATAGGGCTTGATTAAAGTAAATACGAGACATGGCGCTAAAATCAGATACTTTAGCTGCTTGCAGATTTAATTGACTAGCAACCCCCCAAAGCACGTCACCTTTACCTGGTCCACGCCCAAACTTTGGTATCCATTTTTCGGTTAGTTGGCTCTCAACGGTTTTATAAAGCCCGTCAAAATCATCAACACCCCAGCTCAAGTTTCGTTCAAGCTCGTTCTCAATTGCTTGCCTGTGGTATATCTTTTCAATTCGCTTAGCTCCAGTTGCGTCAACTACGACTTTTTCTTTGGTTTCAGGGTCAGTTCTAACCAGATAGGCGTGTTTGCATTTGGGGCATTGCCCCTTGCGTGTGGGGAACTTAGGTAGTTGCTTATGGCAATGTGGGCAAAGCGGCAAGTTCACTTACACATAATAGCAAGTGGTGACTTATAACCCCTTGAATAAATCTTGAATGTCAACTTTTAGCACTTTGGCTATCTTGTGTAGCGTACCAAGCCTAGCCCAACGCTTACCCGTTTCAATGTAGGCAATTGCAACCACACTCATACTGACACGTTCGGCTAAATCCTGTTGGGTTATACCTCTACTTTTGCGCACTTCGGCAACTCGTTTACCAAAGTCTTTCATAAGTTTTTGTTCTTGGGCATTACTCATGCACCTAGAGTAGAAATAATAAACAGTTAGTTACATAAACTGTCTGTTTATGTTTTGGCATTAAGTGTGCTACATTAACAGATATAAATTAAATGGAGAGTTTAAGTATGGGTTGGTTTAAGAAGCACAAGATATTGACCGTAATTTTAGTCATTATTGTACTTGTCGTAATTGGTGGGGCAGCTGGGGGTAATAAGGGTACGCAGAACGGGGCTTCTGGCTCAAAAACGGCAACAAGTACCACTAAGACATACAGGTTTACTGACAGGGCTGACAAACAGCCAAAAGATGTTGAATTGTTGCCTAATGAAAGTGGCACAGTTGGTGGCGTTAAACTTACCGTTACCAACGTGAAGTACGCTACCAGCCTGGGCGAGTTTGATACAGCTGATAGTGGGAAGACTTACGTTGTGGCTGATGTAACGCTAGAAAACACCAGTGATAGCACTAAGCCATACAATGAGGCTGATTTCCGCATACAGACAGCAGGTGGGCAAGTTTTGGATAGCACAATTGTTTCCTCAATAACCGACTTGCTCAATTCTGGGGACATTGTTACTGGCGGTAAGGCGACTGGCAAGGTTGTATTCCAAGTACCTGTTGAAGACGGACATCAATACCTTATTTGGAAGCCTGGTCTAGACAGTGACCGAGCAATAGTACAAACGAAGTAGCATTTCTGGAGACGTACATTTTCGTCGGAAAACTCCCCAATTCAGGGCATGAGTTTCCGGACACCACTTTTCACCGTTAACAGATATAAAACGGCTTTGAAAACACGTTCATTTTGTACAGAAATTACCTGACAGTTTTCCTACAAGTGTTAGTTAAGTTTCAGGACACGGCAAGGGCTATTGGTTAATGTCGGCTGGTTCAAAACAGGTTCATTGATATACCCGTATTCAGGGCTAAAGTGTGACCAGTCTTTGATTTAATAATGCTCTCTAGCAAGCTCAAGGCTGCACCAGCTTCCTCAAAAGTAGCAGCGTAGCCGTTATGGATAATATCATTGCGGATTTTGCGGATTTTTGTCAGGCTGTCATACTCCGCCTTGTTGATTTGTTTTGAAAACTCAAGTAGCTCAATTACTTCTGAAACCGTGTAGTCCTTGAGTAAGTTATCTTTCCTTTTGCGGTTAAAGCGTGCGCTGCCTTTACTATCCATATATTCTTTCAGTTGCTCATACAGGTGGATTTCTACAGGTAGCCAAGCAATTAGTATGCAGTCAGAAAAAGCTGTCCCTGCATACTCTGCTGCTGCTTTGTTTGCCCTAGCCAACAGCCGTATATTGTCCCTGTTTTTTGTCAGCTTAAAGAATAGTTTAATTGCTTCCTCAATAATTGCTTTGCCTATAATTGCACGGCGTGGGCTATCAATCCATAAGTCTAAAGCGTCAATACGGTTAGCAGGAGCATTACTAAGAAAACGCTTATCAATCTGGTTGGCAGTGGCACTCTTTTGAGGTATGCCCATACCAGTAAACTTGCCGTTTTCAAACATCATGCCAAACATATCATGGTGGGTGATTTCAAAGTTGGTGTGGTGTTTGACCTTGAGCTTTGACGTAACAGTTGAGGTGAACACAATGACCAGTGCGTTTATGATTTCACTGTACTTTTCAATTCTTTGGAAAGAACCGCCCATTGCCAAGTCAGCTGGTTTCTGTAGCTCTGGCTCACGGTAGGATATTAAGCCGTCACGGTACACAATGACTTCACGTTTGCTATCCTTAAGGCTAACGACTGGTTCTTCCATGAGTTTACTGAACTCTGGGGTAAGCCAATACTGGCTACCAAACTTGCTGTAGTCAGGCTTAGTGTCCGCCCAAAAGCCCTCAACAAGGTAGAAGCCAACAGAGCGTGTTATCTTGGGTTTCTTTGGCATACACTTAGAATAGGTCACAAAACAAATAAATAACAGACGGCTATCGCAGCCGTGTAGATATAACTTTACACAATACCCCTAGGGGGTATATAGTGTAGTCATGATTGCAGATATTAAGAAACGGGCGACCCACCGTTCAAAGATAATAGAGGGTCAAATCAAAGGCTTGCAAAAGATGATAGATAGTGAAGCCTATTGCATAGATATTCTGACCCAATCACTAGCTTTGCAAAAGTCACTACGTTCACTTAATAAGCTTGTTTTAGAAAATCACTTAAAAACCTGCGCCAATGAGCAGCTTTCAAGCAATAATCCTAAGTTAAATCAACAAGCTATTGATGAACTGCTTAGCCTGTATGAGTTAAGTAACGTAAGAGGCTAACAAGACAGTTATGCACGCTATTGCTCACGCTTTATCAATGGCATTTGCAATGGGCTGGGAGATACTGTGGGCTTTGATACTTGGATTTGGTTTATCTGCCGTTGTGCAAGCAGTTGTTTCTCATAAACAGATGAGTAAGCTGCTGCCAGATGATAAACCACGTACTTTAGCCTTAGCAACCGCACTGGGGGCTGCTTCTTCCTCATGCTCCTATGCTGCAGTGGCTTTAGCCCGTTCCATGTACCGTAAGGGAGCTAGCTTTACGGCAGCAATGGCGTTTGAGGTAGCCAGCACCAACCTGGTGATTGAGCTAGGTATTATTATGGCGTTGCTATTGGGCTGGCAGTTTACCCTAGCGGAGTTTGTGGGCGGTCCATTCATGATAGTAATTCTGGCTGTCTTGTTCCGCCGTTTCCTGACACCAAAGTTGCTAGCTACTGCCGAGAAACAAGCCCAAAAAGGTATGGCTGGACGAATGGAGGGTCACGCTGCTATGGACAATATGGCAGTAGAGGGTAATGGCTCGGTGTTGCAAAAACTATTCTCAAAAGAGGGCAAAACTGCCACCAGTCATTTCTTTATTATGGATTGGGCAAGTGTTTGGACGGATATTGTATTGGGTTTACTGATAGCTGGCGCAATTGCTGCGTGGGTTCCAGCCAGTTTCTTTGAGAAGTTTTTCTTTACCGCCCACCCACTTGTTTCGGCAATATGGGGTCCGCTGATTGGACCGTTCATTGCCGTTATTAGTTTTGTGTGTAGCGTTGGTAACGTTCCGCTTGCTGCTGTACTGTGGAATGGTGGGATTAGCTTTGGCGGTGTAATTAGTTTTATCTTCGCTGACTTAATTGTCTTTCCAATCCTGCGGATTTATTACAAATACTACGGTTTCAAGATGACCGTCTTTTTGTTTGGTACATTTTACGTGGCTATGGCTGGGGCTGGTTACTTGATAGAGATAATCTTTGCTTTGCTGCACCTAACACCGCAGACCCGTAATGCTATGGTGCTGAATCCCAGCATTACTATAAACTATACAAGCGTGCTGAATGTCATTTTCTTACTGGTCGCAGCAGCTCTCATTTGGCGGTTCTTGAAAACGGGCGGACCAATGATGTTAAAGATGATGAACACTAAAACAGAGAAAGGACACGCTTGTGAACACTGTTGAGCCAAAACTATACCAATGTCCTGAATGTGGACTACATTACGAAAACGAAGCAATAGCCAAGCAATGTGAGGCGTTTTGCAAAGAACACAATGCGTGTAGTTTAGAGATTACTCGGTATTCGGTAGAGGCTAAGCAGAAACCTCATACCGTATAATGAAACCATGAATTGCCCTACCTGCAACAAGCCAATGCGCAAAGTTCGCTGGGAAATTACCAACAACTTTAAGCAAGGTAAAGATTTTAGAGAGTATGACAAGGTTACTTATGAATGTAAGACTGATGATGTTTGGGTAACCACCGAGATACCTATGGTTGATAAGAAGCCAGCTACACCAAAGGCTAGTTAAGCTGCTGCGTACTGGGTTATACTCTGTAATATCAGCGTTCGGACTTCATTTACCACGCTGTACCAAACAAAGTCCCGACCTTCATGGTCGGGTTTTTGTTTGGCAGATTCGTCACGTAGCGAATCCACGTGTAAATGCTCGCATCAAGTACGGATGAACGAAAGAAGCTTCGGCCGATGCTCGTCTGGGCGTACCACAAAAACCCAAAGTGATTCTGCCACTAGATACTCTGTATTTTGGTAAACTGTAAAGTATGAACAAACTTACTGATAACGAGATTACGGATCGGCTTACGAGGCTTGAAGGGTGGCAACTCCAAGGTCAGCGTATCAATAAAGATTTTGAATTCGTTGATTTTCGGGCAGCGTTAGATTTTATCAATCGTCTTGCGCCGACAGCTGAGGCGCTGAATCATCATCCCGATTGGTCAAATTCATACAATAAAGTTCATATCTCG
This sequence comes from uncultured Candidatus Saccharibacteria bacterium, assembly GCA_964474995.1. Lineage (GTDB taxonomy): Bacteria > Patescibacteriota > Saccharimonadia > Saccharimonadales > JALRHH01 > CAYYUY01. The sequence continues at coordinate 33,084 of CAYYUY010000002.1, read as the reverse complement.
CTCACGTCTCATGATGCGGGTGGATTAACCGAAGAAGATTTTTCATTTGCACTGGCTGCTGATGAGGCGGCCACACAAGAATAATTGCCGGTCGGGTGTATTGCCTTGGCGACATTAAAGTTATTTTGCGCTCACAAATGCAATAATATGTTTGAAGTTAATTTTGGCGTAGTCCGAAGGTTCTACTTCGAGTAATGTCGCACGCAACGCAACCGATTTATAGGTATCTGCGATTGCGTGTCTGCGTGAGGTTGTAATGAGGAGTACAATCTTGGTATGAACTCTACAAACCCGGAGAGTGAGAGACCAATTTCAGAGGGTGTGATGCATGGACCATATCCTGCTGCGCCTGAGGAATTGATGCTACATTATATATCTAACCGAGATACCTTTGGATTTGATCCATCGTTTACCGATGAACAGCTCGCGGCTGATATTGAAAGTGAGTGGCAATATGACCAGCACAGTGAAGCCGTCATGGAGGCATGGCAGGCTGGTCGTATCAGTCAAATTGCTGCATCAAAGCTTATCGATGTTGTGCTTCGCCCATGGTGGATAGGGCATCGCAACCCCGGCGAATAGACTATTTATTGAGTAGCTTGTGCTGTTCCGGGCGCTTGAGTGCATGTTTCTTTTGCAAGGCAGTATGGAATGCTTCAGTTGTGTGCTTTGAACATGTTCGATACGTTGTTCCGTCTACTTTGTGATGGCCAATACGCCAACACCCGGACTGCTCGCAATTGAATTTTCGGTACAGCCCGACGAACGCTCCAAATACGGTGATCGACGTTAGATTTGATACATTCGATACCCACGTCGGTTGATCGGTTATAAGCCAGCTCCAGATAGTCATGTCGTGCCTTTCTTTGTTGTCTTATGACTAGTGTAGTACATCTCGAGCATGCTTGTAATATCAACAGCAAACAGTAGTAAAAACCTAAAAACATGTTATTGTATATATAATGGATCTACATCATGTACATGGCACGGCAGATTGGGAAAGAATTCCCGTCGAACAACATAATGTTTGGCAGCGCTTGGCGAGCCGTACGAATGGTATTCTAACCCCTGCGAACTTTATAACTGCAGCGGGTACACTGATGGTTGGCTCGGGTCTTAATGATATTGCACATGGCCGCAAAGGCAAGGGACTACTCAAGATGGGTATCGGACGCTTGGCTGATATCGCAGACGGCGCCGTGGCACACAAAACCGGCACCAAATCTCCACTCGGTGAATTCCTCGACGCTTCACTCGATAAACTCAACATGGCCGCTGCCGTACCGGTGCTAATGTTTAAAGAGGTAGTGCCCGCTGATGTTGGTATCACCATTGGTTTACAGAACCTCGCCAATGCAGCATTTAGCGCCCATGCATTGCGGTCTGGGAATCGTCTAAAGGCATCTGAACAGGGCAAGCTTAGTACATCCGCACAGTGGGGTGTGCTGACTGCATACGGCGCTTCGTCATTAGCTGGTGAGCATGGCAGAGATCGCTTGGCGGTACTTGCTGAAGTTCCTGCAAAGTCTGCATTTATTGTCGCAGCAGCACTCGGTGTTGCGGCAACTATTGATTATGCCGAGCAAGCATTTAGACAGGTCATAGATCAGCCAATGCCACTTTTCGCAGAGTAGAAATTATTGGTTCGTGAACCGTTCGGTAGCTTCGTGCCAGTTGGCGACGTGCCACCATGCAGCAACGTAATCAGCTCGTTTGTAGGTGTAGTCGATATAGTATGCGTGTTCCCATACATCAAGGCCAAGTAGCGGTGTTGGTTGTCCAAAACTAATCGGTGTGTCTTGGTTTGGTGTAGTGATAATAGATAGGTCGGGCATCAGCCATGCCCATCCACTTCCGAAAATACCAAGTGAAGATGCGGTAAATGCATCGATAAATCCTTGAAACGACCCGTACTTTTGTTTGATTGCGTCTAACAATTCACCAGTTGGTTCCTCGCCACCATTAGGCGACAAGAACTTCCAGAAGAGTGTGTGGTTGTAGTGGCCCCCGCCAAAATTACGGATTTTGCCACGTACGTTTTCTGGTGCTGCATCAAGATTTCCTAGTAATTCCTCGAGTGATTTTCCTTGGAGTTCTGGAGTTGCTTGCACTGCTTCATTAAGTTTATCGACATAGGTTTGGTGATGCTTTGAGTGATGTAGTTCCATAATATCTTTGCTGATGTACTTGCCAAAAGCATCATATTTGTAATTGAGTGTTGGTAGTTCGAACATAATTTAAAAAGTCCTTTTCGTTATATGCCTTAGTGTTACTTTGATGGTTGAGCGGGTATTTTTGCGTGAAATTCGCAGATTTGGCCATGGTATAGGGAAGTGTAGGAGTAAATGATAGCAGTTGAGAGTATTTGCACACTTCCCAGAAATATGAACACAACGGAGTGAATATAGACTGCGTTAATTGTTATCAGGACTGATGAAAGTAGCCATAGCGCGTATGCACTTTTGCTGAGGCCAGCAGTACAACGTTCTTTTATCAAATGGCTTATCTGGGGGACATAGGCATAGCCGGCAATCATTGCTCCCGTCAATCCAAGAACAGTAGGCCCATCCATTACAATTATTCCGTCAAACGTTTAATTGCCATCGCAAAGGCTGCTTGCTTGAATGTGACGTCATGGTTGGTAGCGTATTTGTGCATATCTCTGACGGCTTTCTGCATCAAATCAGATAGCTTTTTGTTGACCTTCGCTTCATCCCAGTGAGTACGCTCGTTATTTTGTAACCATTCCAGGTAACTGACGATAACGCCGCCTGCGTTTGCGATAATATCGGGCATAATTATTTTTCCGTGGTTGGATAGGTACTCGTACGCATCACTATTTATTGGCCCGTTGGCCATTTCTACTATGTATTTTGCCTGTACTTTTTTCATGTTGGTTGCAGTAAGGGAGTTTTCAAGTCCTGCTAGAACCAGTACATCAACGTCCATAGCAAGTAGGTCCTCGTTGGAGATGACGGCTATATCTGTTTGGTCGTAGCTCTTGAAGCGCCCACGGTCTTCTTTGAACTTTTGCAGTTGCGTGGCGTTGAGGCCATTGGCAGACCGTATGCCAGCTTCGGAATCGCTGACCGCCACAAGTCGCCAATTTGGTTTTGCTTCTTGGGCCACTGTTCCAAAATAAGAACCTACATTCCCAAAGCCTTGGATAGCTATCGTGAGCTTACGGTCGTTATCGCCCTCGAGCTTTAGTAGCTCCGCGAGTGCGATTACACCACCTCGACCTGTGGCTGCAGTGCGGCCGAGACTCCCACCATTTTTGATGCTCTTTCCAGTGAAGCTGGCTTTGGTATCGTCACCAGTTAACTTGCTGAATTCATCGACCATCCAATCTATGATTTTGGAGTCGGTATTTACATCGGGTGCTGGTACGTCTTTGCCCGGGCCAATATGTTCATGAAGATGTAGAACATACTGACGACTCAGTTCTTCTAGCTCGCTCGCCGTAAGGGCTCGCGGATCAACTACGACACCACCTTTGCCACCGCCCATTGGGATGTTCACAGCGGCGGTCTTGAGACTCATAAGTGTCGCAAGTGCCTGTATTTCGTCCAAATTGACATCTTTATGAAACCGGATACCGCCTTTATACGGGCCGCGTTTATCATTGTGTTGTACGCGGTATGCCTGGAAAGATTTACCATTTTTGAGGTGTATCTCAAAGGCATGCTCACGGTTTATATTCTTGAGTTCGGTAATAAAGTCATCTGGAAGACCAAGATGTTTACCGGCCTCATCAATCGATTTATGGACTGCATCAATCATTTTAGGCACCAACTGCTTTCTGTAGGGCATCAACGAGTGTGTCGCCATGGCTGACGCTATAGTGCACGTAATTGCCGCTCTTACTTTTATTAACTAGATTCGCCTGTAAAAGAATCTTTAGGTGTTGGGAGGCGAGTGATTCAGAAATACCAACAGCCGTGGCTAATTCACCAACGGTTATATTTTCGTGCTTTAGGAGTGCCCGAAAGAGCAAGCAACGATTTGGTTCACCAAGTGCGTCAAAGGCAAGGGCAAGGCGAACAACATCCATTCCTTTGATGTACTGTTCGAGGTTTGCACTTTCCTTGGGAGAGAGCATTAGAACGCCTCGTAGCCTGGGAAGTAATCGGCTTTGATATTTTCCTTGGTAACACCGAGACCTGCAAGCTCCTCAGTAAATGCTTCAACCATTGGCTCTGGCCCAGACACGTAGATTATCGGGTTATCAGTAGCTGTGATAGTTTCTTGCAACAGTGCTGTGTCGATTCTTGCTGGTGACATGATGTATTGAATCTGAAGATTTGGGTTCGCCTGGCTAATGCCATCGAGTTCGCTTTTGAAAGCGATGTTATCTGTACGGTTGGCGTAGAGTAGTGTGATGTGCGGCATAGTACCCAAAGTAGCAGCTTCTGTGATAATAGAATGGAATGGGGTGACGCCAATACCACCTGCAACAAAAATATAATTGCGGTTTAGGTCACCAAGCGTGAAGTCACCTTCTGGTCCATCTGCCTGTATAGTGTCGCCAATCTCTAGATTACTGAGCGCTTGCTTGAAACTACTTGGTTTATCAGCCACGATGCGAGTAGAAATTCTCAGCTCAGTTTCTGATGGTGCAGACGAGATCGTAAACCAGCGCTCATTGCCTCGATCATCTTCGTTGTCATGTTTTAAGATAAGGTGCAGGTATTGTCCAGCTGTCCAGTTAGTCGGGCTGTCGGCTTTGAAGATGAAGCTACGAACATCGCCTTCGAGCTGTTTAGTACCTGTAAGTGTCAGTAAATTCATATTAATACCTATTTAATTACTTATATATTGTATTCCCGCCTACATACGAATGCAAGTTATTGTGCCGCGGGTTGTTTTGTAAGCAAGGTATACTTACCTCTATGATTCTCAATAAGAAAATACTGATCACGTGTACCATAATTCTTGGATTACTTGTCGGGGCTGGCGTGCTGTACAAAGTTTTTCATAACCCTGATCCATATACGACGCAGGCGCCACCACAGTTACCAAATCCTCCGTTGAAAGAACTGGCAGAGCGACGAGGCATACAGGTTGGGTCATTTGCATCACTCAAATATTTACGCGAACGACCATATACAGATATCTTAAGTTCAGAGTTCAACTACGTAATTATCGACGGCGAACCAAACTGGCGATTTGAAGACTCTACACTACGACCAACAAAAGACACGTTTGATTTCACAAACCTCGATAAGGTATTCGACTTTGCCGATCAAAATGACATGCCAGTCCGTGTGCAGCACTTACTGTGGGGTGATCCAAAATGGCTGCCTGACTGGTTGACCAAGGGTAATTTCACACAGCCGGAACTCCTCGATATCATTCACAATCATATTAATACGGTTACAGAGCGCTACAAGGGCCAAGTACGTGAATACAGCGTGGTAAACGAAGCATTTAGCCGCAAGTTATTAACTGGGGGCAATCATGATTGGTGGGGCGAACATCTTGGGCCTGAATATATTGACGATGCATTTACATGGGCGCATCAAGATGACCCAAATGCAGTCCTGATTCTCAATGATTTTGGTAACGAGACAGAGGGTGACATATCGAACCTCATGTACAACTACATCAAAGACGCCAAGTCACGCGGAATCCCGATTGATGCACTCGGTATGCAGATGCACATTAGTGGTACCAATGCACCATCAAAGGAGGCCGTTGTCGCAAACATGCGTCGTTTCTCGGCACTGGGTGTAAAGATCTATGTCACCGAATTTGACGTCAATATGCACGACGTAAAGGGCAGTCAAAAAGAAAAGAACGACAAGCAGGCAAAAATATACAGTGACATGCTTGGCGCCTGCCTAGAGGTTGGTCCAACCATCTGTCCTAACTTTGGCTTTCTGGGACTTGTTGATAGGCAGAGCTGGTACAACGGTATTGGCCTGCACGACGCTGACCCACTACTGTTTACAAGTAAATACGAACCAAAACCGGCCTTCTTTGCAATCCGTCAAACCTTAAAAAAAATAGTCTACTGATACACTCCGAAATTAGGCTCGTTTATGAAACGATTTGTAGACAGCGAGCAATACGACCGCACCCAAGATAGCGACCAAAAAGCTTCTGAGATTGAAGCCGTCAACGCCACTTTTGCCGAGTGCTTGCATCAAGAAGCCACCAATAAATGCGCCAACAATTCCCACTACTATATTTGCAATAGCACCCTGTTCGGCATCGGTATTCATTATTTTAGAAGCGATCCAACCAGCAAGTGCACCAAAGATAATCCATACAAGTATATTCATAAGAACCCCCGTGTTATTTACTATTACGCCACTATATAGTTACAGGTTATAAGTAGTTTGGATGCCATAAATCATACAGATTTGAGCAAGTTATTGCTGTCCTTAGGGGTCAGCAAGATGGAGCTATTTGAATAATTGCAGTAGTTTTGTGGCAGTATTGTAGTTTCTGATGGTCATTTTCTTGTAAATAGGGCTACTTGCGAGCTTTCCGGTGGTCGTTCGGCCAAATAATTTTAGAGACATTGATTGGTATAGGACACCTTCGCCAACTTCCATCGACTCGATATCTGGCCTGAGTGTGCCAATGGCTCGCACGACGTCATGCATATCGTAAGGAGGTAGCAATACGAGCAGATTATGCTTCCATTCCTGGTCTTCACCCCACCAATCAGGTGCGCTAGCTACAATGTGGCTCCACTCATCCTTTGAAAACACAACTGCTTCAACCGTCAGGCTAAATTGCTTTTCAATAGTTGTTTTGATGAGCGCTGCAATTGTTGTGGTGTCGCTTTCGGAGCTCGTAAATATAACATTACCGCTTTGTATATAGGTGTGGACATCACTGAGCCCAGCTGCTGTCAGTGTGCCGCGCAAGTCCTCCATTTTTATCATGTTCTTGCCACCAACATTGATGCCACGGAGTAATGCGAGATATTGCATGATCTGATTATGTCACATCGGGTGCCCGTGATTCTGCCAAAAGAAAATACCATGCGGCGAGGCATGGTATTTTCTTTTGGAGGGCCAGGAGGGACTCGAACCCTCGACATTCTGCTTAAGAGGCAGACGCTCTAACCAGCTGAGCTACTGGCCCTTATGTATATATTGTGAATGTTTGTTGGCTGAATATGCCAAAATACCATGAGATTGTATCAGCATACCCCTGTTATTGCAAGTCTTTATAGCGTACAATGAGTCAGATGAAATTATTGAACGGTAAAGAACTCGCTGGGTTTATTCAGCAACGACAAGCACAGCAAGTACGAAGTTTACGCCAAGGATTTGGCGTTGCCCCAAAACTGGCAATTGTTCAACTCAAAGACGACGCAATCATTGACACCTATATTCGACTCAAAAAGCGCTATGGCCAAGATGTCCTGGTGGATGTCGATGCCTACAAACCGACAGTGGCCGAGGCGCCGGCACTCATTGCACAGCTCAACAAAGACGACTCAGTGCACGGCATCATTGTGCAGTTGCCACTACCAGATACATCAATGACTGATGAGATTATCAATTTGGTAGCACCCGAAAAAGATGTAGACGCCCTTGGTGAGTTGCCGGCTTTTGACGCCGCAACTCCGATGGCGATTCTATGGTTACTCGCAGGCTACAATGTTGATCTGAAAACCAAAAAGGTGCTTCTCATTGGCCGTGGCAAGCTCGTTGGTGCGCCACTCGAGCGCATGTTGCAGGCATCTGACGTCAACGTGTCAGTCGCTAATCGTGATACTAAAGATCTTGCAAAGGAAACACTTGAAGCCGACGTGATCATCACCGCTACCGGCAGCCCGGCTATTTTGTATCCAGACATGGTCAAAGAAGGCGCCGTTGTCGTTGATGCTGGTGTCGCAAGTGAAGACGGCAAAACCGTTGGTGATGTAGCCGAAAGCATGTATGACCGTGACGACCTGACCATTACACCTATCAAAGGTGGCGTTGGTCCGCTGACGGTTTGTGCTTTATTTGATAATGTTATCCGTGCAGCTCGTCGGGTAGCTGATGCTCAAGATGTCTAAATCTCAACCACGTATTGGCGTTTTTGACTCTGGTGTTGGAGGAAAATCAGTTGCAAATGCAATCCAAAATGCACTTCCAGATTCCATAGTTACATACGTAAATGATGAAAAAAACGTACCCTACGGTACCAAAACCGCGGCTGAACTACACCAGCTTGTGCTGCCAATTTTGCAGGATCTTGCCACAAGTAGTGATGTGATAGTCGTCGCTTGTAATACAGTCAGTACGACAATTATTTCAGAACTGCGTGAAGAAATCTCGATTCCGCTCATTGCGATGGAGCCAATGGTGAAACCTGCGGCTGCGAGGACTAAGCGCAATGTGATCGCAGTTTGTGCTACGCCCACAACACTGGGAAGTGAACGATATGGATGGCTCAAACAGACCTATGCCGATGGTATCACTGTACTTGAACCTGACTGTGGTGACTGGGCTCAGTTAATTGAACAAAACGCCATCAATGATCAAAAAATTAGAGCATGTATTGAACCCTCTCTCAAGCAAGGTGCAGACGTGATTGTACTCGGTTGTACTCACTATCACTGGATTGAGGCTGATATCCAGAATATCGCAAATGAATATGGTGCGGCGGTGTTACAGCCAGAAGTATCGGTTACTCTGCAGCTTACGCAAGTGCTAAAACAGCTTGCTTGAACTGATCACCACGGTCTTTATAATCTTTAAATAAGCCAAAGCTCGCACAGCCAGTCGAGAGCAAGACAACATCACCTGCTGCGGCTTGAGCTGTCGCAGTTGATACGATGTCCTGCATCGTTGTGTTATCTTCAATGATGTTTTCGTACGCACGCGCACGCAGACCTGCGGCGATAGTTGGTCCCGTATCACCGATTGTGATCACACATTTTACGTTACTTTTGGTAACTACATTTACGAGTTCATCAAAGTTGGCGCCTTTATCTGAGCCGCCGAGTATGACGATTTTGGGTGCTGCAAAAGCCTCGATTGCGACGACAGCTGTTTCTGGTGTGGTGCCAAAAGAATCGTCGTAGTACGACACGCCGTGTAATTCTCGTACCAACTCCAGGCGGTGGGGAAGCCCTGTAAATGTGGTTAGGGCTGATCGAATTGCTGTTATGTCTTGTGTAACTTGCCATGCAGTTGTAACGGCCGCGCAGGCATTTTGCCAGTTGTGCTTGCCAAGCAGTTGGAGATCATTTGTGCTGCAAACGAGGTGACCATCAATAGTTATGCTTCCATTTTCTATGACTGCTCCGGGCTTATCGTAGTAGGGGATAAGCATGCCTTCACTGGCCGCTGCTACACTTTCGGAATCTTCATTGTCCGCATAATAAATTGCGACATCGTCGCTATTTTGATGAATGAATAGTTGCTGCTTGGCAGCTACATATTCTTCGAAATCCTCGTGCCAGTTTAAATGTTCCGGCACAATCATAAGACACGTGGCGATATGTGGAGACTGTTTGAGATCTATCAGCTGAAAGCTCGATAGTTCGAGTACGACCCAGCTTTGTTCATTTAGTTTGTCGATAAAGTCGAGTGGTGGAATGCCAATGTTGCCGCCAAGTCGTACGTCTTTGCCTGCAGCCTCGAGCATTTTGGCAGTAAGCGTGCTGGTCGTACCTTTGCCCTTGGTTCCGGTGATACCAATGATATTGCGAGTAGGGGAATACTGCATAAACAGATTGATGTGAGAGGTAATTTTGTCGGCAACCGTTGGGTTGTCGGCCAAAATCTTTGCAGGATGCATGCCAGCAGTACGAACGATGAGGTCAAATTGATCAAGATTGTCGAGATAGTTATCCCCGAGCCGTGCCGCGGCGCCGTCCGGTATGGTAATTTGGTCGTTTTTGTCGCAAATGGTGATATTGTGACCCTGCTTAGCAAGGAACGTATAGGTTGAACGACCTTCTGTATCAAAACCAACGATTGCAATGTTCATCATGATCTCCGCAAGCTATGCCGCGCTCGCTGATTGTAGTAACTCGTCCACAATACCAATTACTTCACGAAGTGTGGTGTTGGCTTTGACGATGTAGCGTTCAAAATGCAGTGTATCTAATATCTCTGGCGCTTCTGACTTACTGATATTAGTCATAATCAAAACCTTTGTGTCCTTAGATTCGTCAGATTGACGCATGTTCAGCAGTACTTGGTCACCACTAAGTTGTGGCAGCATCAGATCGAGCAGTACAAGATCGGGTTTTATGCTCTTGATCATGTTCAGGCCAGTGAGGCCATCATAGGCAACAGAGCACTCGTAGCCTGCAATGCTCAGTGCACTTTGATACATTTCTGAGAGTAATGAGTCATCTTCGACAAGGATAACGTGCGGCATTAGACTGCCAGCTCGGTCTTGACCATTTCGGCAACTTGCCTCGGGGTCATTTCGGCCTTAACGATGAAACGTCGTACGTTGAGCGACTTCAGGACTTCAGGCGCTTCTTGCTCACCCATATTGGTCAAAATGATGACCTTAATATCTTTACCCCAATCTGTTGCACGCAGCTTTTGGAGTGCTTCGTCACCATTCATTTCTGGCATCATGAGATCCAGCAGAATAATGTTGGGTTTCATTTTTTCAGCGAGTTCTAGACCGAGCTTACCGTTCTCCGCAGTTTCGACTTCATAGCCTTCCGCTTCAAACTTAATGCGGTACATCTGTGAGATGGCTGTGTCATCTTCGATAATCGCTATTTTTATTGGCATACCTATATCCTATGCGAAGTGAGGCGGTTTGACAATTTTACCGAGTATTTCCTCGATGATACTGACAACTTGTTGGGGTGTGCTGTGGGCTTTAACGACGTATCGGTCGACATTTAAAAAACGAAGCCCCATAGGAGCTTCGGATTTACTGATGTTGGTGAGGACGATGACGCGCGTGCTGCTACCCCATTCGGTGGCACGCAGCTTTTCAAGCATTTCGTCACCACACATAACTGGCATCTTGAGATCCAGTAGGATCAAATCGGGTCCAAATGCTTTGATTAGCTTCAGCCCATCCTCGCCGTTGGCGGCTTTTTCTACCGTGTAGCCCTCGTTTTGCAGCTTGAATTCATACATAGCTGCAATGGCTGTGTCGTCTTCGATGATAGCAATTTTTATCTTTGATGTAGGCATACAGTAGAATTTGACTATTTAAACTGTTGACAGGATACCCCAAACAGAGTAAAAAAAGAATAGTACCTTTGCAGATCGTCACGACACCATATATACCGTTTTCGGGTTACTGTGGTGTCTTTTTTATTGCAGCAATTGATAAATATTGACAAAAAAGCAAAAATAGCGTACAATACCAAACAGTACTTTAGTAGACCAAACAGCACGTAACTCCCTCGGTTGAGGGGGGTACGTGCTGTTTTTATGTAAAAAGATACTCGAAAGGGTAGATTAATGTCTGAAGACTTGTTTAAACCAGGTAAACACCTACCAAATAGCCCAGAAATGACTGGTGCTGATTTATTTGGTGATGAATCTTTAGAGATGAATACTGCCGTGGCAGTAGTCCAGCCAGAAACGCCACAGGACGTGCTTTCAGAGACGGATATATCCTTGGAATACACCACTCACCACAAATTTTCTGCACGTAATTTCTACAAGCGAGCAAAACAGGCGGCTGTTTTGGCTACGGTTGGCGTTGGCGTTGCTGGAACAGCTACCCACTATGCACCTAATCCAAAGGTGAGTTCGAGTGGTACTGATGCACTCATCGGGGTCAATAACTTCTTACAAGACAACGGTGAGGCTGGTCTTATCGCAGTTGCAAGTTTGGGTGCCATCATTGCAGTTTCTCGTTTTGCCGGTGGCCGTAACGGCCGTGTTAAAGAAATGCTTGATATGACCAAGCCTGTAACTAACGGCAAAGAACGCCACTGGTCGCGTACTATTTTGCCACCACTTCTGATCACTGCTGCAGCGGTTAGTACCGGCCTTGGCGCCGAAGCTGGGCGTGGCGCAAATGTGCCAGTAGAGAGCATCATACAAGCTATGGGAGCTAACCGGGCAGATACGTATGCCATTGTTGAAAGTAAGGATGTTCTGCCGTTCAATCACTCCTCGGTCGCAGCAGCTGACGTCAGTAAGATTGTGCAGTGGGCAGATCTCAATAACCACAAAGCTACATCGTTCTATATGGATTTGGGTTCTGCAAAAAACCCAAATAACACTGCTAACCCATCAAGTGCGGGCATCGTTGCACTTCCTGGAGAACTACTTCCACAGATTACGGAAAGTAACGTTACTGTCCCCGAGGGTGATATGCGTGTTATTACGACTTCACAGTTTGCCAAAAAGGGTGACGAGATCACTGTTGAGGGTAAGCCAGCCACAGTCGTCGCTACTACCGATACGTTCCCAGGATTGGATAGAACATCAATTGTTACTCCGGCCGAAGACCTTAGTGCTTCAGTACTGAGTGACGGTGAGTCACCGTTTGGTGTCATGGTCTCTGGTATTGATTCTCAGGCAGAAATTGATGCATTCCTGAAAGAGCAGGGAATTGATGCTGCAGCTATTGCTATTCCTAAGTGGGAAAAATCATACAAAACCTTTTGGGAGCGTAGCGTTACACCAATATCTATGGAATACACGCTTATGATTGCTGGTATTGGCTCTGTCGCCGCCGGGTTTATGCGCACGAGTGATATGCTTCGCCGCCGCAAGGGCTTGGCTATTCAGAATATTATTGGCGCCAGTAAGGCTGTCGAAGGTCGCGCTGAATATTTGCGTACTGCAATTGATACTGCCAAAGCAACAGCATATGCCGCTGCGCCAACTATTGGCTTCATGGCAATCACAAACTCTGCTCAGTATGGTGTATCACTTGAGGCAAACCCAGCTGGTCTCGGTGCGGGTGCATTGCTAATGGGTGGTGCGTGGCTCGCATCCACCGTGACAGGCAACCGTATGATTCGCAAAATGGATAGTGCTGACGAAGTAAGGTAAAGGAAACAGACATGCGTAACCCATTCAACCGACCAGACCTAGAACTCCCACCTGAATTTCCTATTGTCGTGGAAAATTTGACTGTCATTGCAAACGAGACGACTTTGGCACTTTCCGGCCTGAGCTTGACCATCGAGTCAGGTGAATTTGTGGGAATTATTGGTCCTAACAGCTCAGGCAAATCAACCTACGAAAACATGATCTTGGGTCTTGGTGGTGGGGTTTTGAAGATGACCAGCGGTACCGTCAAATATGGTGACCTTGATATTTATCAGAAGCCTATGAGAGAACGAGACCGCACACTACTACGTTCTCGTTTCTTTGGCTACGTTCCGCAAGAAGCTGAATTAGCCCTTGATATTACCGCCGAGCAGAATATCCGCCGTCCGTATAACCTTATGGGTCGCAAACTAGACAAGAACGCCATTGGTGAACTTGCAGAGCGCTTTGGCATTTCAGACAAGTTAGACCAGCCTGCCCGTGCACTTTCTGGTGGCCTTCGCCAGCGTGTCAACATCGTTCGTGGTCTTGTTGGTGATCCAAGAATTGCTGTGCTTGACGAGCCTACCAAGGCGCTCGACGCTGACAGTAAGCCAATTCTTGCCGAGGAACTACGCAGCTACGCGCATGATGCAAACAAGACAGTTATTGTTGTCACGCACGAAGAAATTGGTGCCGACCGCTTGGTTACTCTATCAGGCGGGAAATTAAAATCTGATACCAACGTATCTGGGAAAGGACTTGCAGCATGAGCGAAGCGCACGATGAGTATAACTTTATAACGCAGCCCTTTCTGAGCGTACTTCCAGAACGTGAGCTTGTTCCAGTTGCGGATATCGTCTCTGATGCTCGTGATCTTTCTGAGCAGTATTTCGATTTGCGTAAAAAGGTGCTTGCCGCTGAAAAAATTGATGGTGAACAGTTGGTGTCAGTACAGACCGCCGTTGGCGAGTGGGCTCGAAGTGCCACCGATCTTAATGTTGATGAGCCATTCAGTTATGGTGATTACGCCTTTCCTTCCAGAGAGAAGATAGTGAAGCGATACGAGCTGCTTAGTAATCACCTGAAGGAGCACTACACCGACGTGGTAAGCGATGACGAGATTGAGGCTTCACGGCTATTCGTAGAGTCATCTTTTGCCATGTATGAAGAAACACCAAAGAATGGTGAAATTCACCCTGACGCAGACGGCTCATTTGCGTTCGTGGTACCAACTCGCTTGTCTCGCAAGGACCCTGAATATGGCCCAGAAGTCGAGCCTATCATGCCGATTCTTCGTTACCTGCCAAACGAAATGCGTGCTGCATTTGCGGTAGGGCTACCACCGTTAATCCTTGATACATATAACCGTGATGCTGAGGGTAAGCGTGGTTATCTCGTGCTTGCTCCAATTTGGACTGATATGATGTCGGATCTTGAGCTTGGTGAGGCTTACGATGCTGCTGTAAAGCGCGTTAATGACACCGTAGACTTTGCATATTCCCGACTGGGCGCTGAGATTCAGGGTCTAGGTGCCATCATTCCAGCGCTGACTAAGTTTGGTCAGAATATTGAGAACTCTAATGTGATTACTACGACTGGTCATGGTGGTACGATTCAGATCATTATGGAAACGCTTGAGCGTGCCGCGAACGAGTCATACATTCGCCCTGAGCAGCTTAAGAAAATTGGTGTTCTTGGTCTTGGCTCGATTGGCTACTCAATCGCAGATATTACGAGGAGCAATTACCCTGATGCGGAAATTCGTGTCTATGACAGTAACCCAGAGAAGGTCTCAAGAGTTGTGTGTTCAATTGGTGCGATTGCGGCTGAGAGCGAAGTTGAGCTAATCCGTGATAGCGAGGTGATTATCTCGGCCATCGTAACAGCTGCTGGTCCACTCGACCTGGAAGCTCTTGGTGTAACGGCTGCAGATATGGAAGGTAAGTTGATAATTGATGATAGTCAGCCATGTAGCGTTAGCCCGGAGCAGGTTAAGAAGCTTGGTGGCACGGTTGCATGGGTTATTGGCCATAATGGTATTGAACGATCAAGTTATGACTTTGGTGGATCGATGGCTGATGGCAAGAAAGAGTTGTTTGGCTGTGAAGCTGAGGCTGCAACTATCGCCGCTTACTACGGTGAGCTCTTAGCTACCGGCATGGATGTCCAAGATGCAAAAGAAGAAGTTCGTAAAGTAGCGCTTCGTTCTCCAGTGACGCCCGATAAGGTTCGCGCAATCGCAGAATTGTTTGAAGTTCACAATGTTGAGGCCGCTCCATTGCAAGCATTTGGCGAATATCTCCGCTAGGTATTACAAGCATTAGCGTATACCCTATACTATAGAGTATATATGCCAGCTGAAGTCATCCCTCTCTACGTCGCTTCGTTCGCAAACCTGATGCTAGGTTTGATGGTATTTGCCCGCTCATATCGCAAGATATACAGCTGGTTCTTTATGATTGCTGTCATCGGGGTAGTAACCTGGTCAATCGGCGATGCATTGATCCTAACGACCAAGTCACCAGAATTTCTTACATTCGTATCTCAACTATTCTATATAGGCCCTATGGCGATTCCAGTATTCATGTGGTTCTTTTCATTGTCATTTCCTGAGCGTAAGGTTAACCGCCCGGCAATTCTCTTTGGTATGGTTGTTTTTGTGCTGGCTGGTCTTGCTATCTATATCTGGCCACACGGTCTCATCAAGAGCATATCCATAACAGATGGAGGACTTAATGTACCTCATATAAATGGACCTGGCTTTTTTGTATATGCAGCTTACTTCTCACTCATGTTTACACTTTCATATATGACACTTATTCGTTTATATATGTCTCAGCGAAGTGCTTTGCTCAGAACACAGGTGCTCTACGTTCTCGTAGGCTTATTACTTGGTAGTGTTCCGGCACTGGTTACTAATCTTGTTCTGCCACTGGCTGGCAATTCGCGACTGATTTGGATGGGACCAATATTTAGTAGTATTTTTGTAGCGGCGGTCACGATTAGTATTGTTCGTCACCGTTTATTTGATATTCGTCTGTTTATTGCCCGCTCTTTGGGTTATTTGTCGTCGGTCTTTGTGATTGCGGTTGTGTTTGGTGTTTTGACGATTAGTGTCATTAATAAGTTTATTCTTAACGACACGCATATCTCTCTTTTGCAGCAATCTATATACAGTGTGATGGCAATTGCCATAGCCATTATCTACCAGCCACTCAAACGTTTCTTTGATCGTATTACGAATAAGCTGTTTTATCGTGATTCATATGACACACAAGCCTTTATCGATGATCTCAACAGGGTATTGGTTGCAAACGTTGACGTTGAGCTACTCCTCAGTGATGCCACGAAAGTGATCGATGCAAACTTGAAATCAGATTTTTCGGCCGTTACACTCCGTGAGACGAGTTATATCTCTCGGCGTTTCATTGGCACAAAAGATGTTAGCTTCAATGCCAACGAGCTCGAGGTTCTTAAGAACACGACAACACAAAGTCATCACCGTGTGATTGTGACTGATGATATCGCTGAGTCAAACCACGAGCTTCACCAAGTACTTATCAAACACAATATCGCTGTTATAGCGCGCCTCGTAACAACGCTCAAATACGACACAGAGGGTATCGGCTATCTGGTTATTGGTGCCAAAAAATCTGGAAATGCATATAGCAAACAAGATACCAATATCATTCGAATTGTTGCCAATGAGTTGGTCATTGCGATTCAGAATGCGCTACGTTTTGAGGAGATTGAGAACTTTAGTGTCACGCTGCAAGAAAAAGTTGATGACGCTACCAAGCGTCTTAAAAAAGCGAACGAGAAACTAAAGACGTTGGATGAGACTAAGGATGAGTTTATTAGTATGGCTTCACACCAGTTGCGCACGCCGCTGACGAGCGTAAAGGGGTATTTGAGCATGGTGCTCGAAGGTGATGCCGGTGAGCTAAATGATATGCAGCGCAAGCTGCTCGGGCAGTCATTCACGAGTTCACAAAAGATGGTGTATTTGATTGCCGACCTGCTGAACTTGTCACGTTTGCGCACTGGTAAGTTTGTGATCGATGCTGCCCCCGCAAACTTGGCTGACGTGATTACCGGTGAGGTAGAGCAACTACAAGAAGCCGCCAAGACACGTAATCTGGAATTGACGTATGTGCGCCCAGAAACATTCCCAACCTTGATGATGGACGAAACCAAGATCCGCCAGGTATTGATGAATTTCATTGACAACGCCATCTACTACACACCGTCTGGTGGACATATCACAATTGGGCTCAAAGAGACCAAGGAAAGTATTGAATTTACGGTCAAAGACGATGGCATCGGTGTGCCGATTGGTGAACAACACCATCTGTTTAATAAGTTCTACCGGGCTGGCAACGCCCGCAAAGCACGCCCAGACGGTACAGGTCTTGGGCTGTTTATGGCCAAGAAAGTTATCATTGCCTCCGGCGGAGCACTCATATTCAAAAGCACGGTGAATAAGGGAAGTACCTTTGGTTTTACCTTCTCAAAGAAGAAATTGGCTGTGTCAGAGACGATCAAACCAAAACAGGCAGATGTAATCGCCAAATCCAAGAACTAACAGGGGTTATATACTGCTTGTGTTTTAGGCTTAATTGTTATGCTAGTTATTGACATAATAGGGGTTTTGTGGTATATTTAGAGCATCCTTGTTTATGGGTGTGAGGTTTTAACCCGTAACTGGACTTTTACAGAGGTGGAGAATGAGTAGCGTGCCCTAGCGGTAGACTACTTTTTGTCACTTCCTAGGGAAGTTCGGAAGTCCATGAACAGCGGGTACGTTAACAAGTCAGATCATTATAGGACATACATCCTTTGCACCAGATACAGTGCAGATCATGACCGCCATACCCACACCCAATGATAGCGGCTGCGGCTAGTATTAGATTGCTAGCTTCACCTCTGTTATTTCTGTTTCATATTGGCGTGCGTGATCTGCACTGGTTGTAGTGTTAGTTTGAGCAGTAGTTACTTCGGTAGCGTGGCTCCTGATACTCCTGGCGCAGAACGATGCTAAACCCTATGCTAATTAAATTGTAAATCAATTCTCCTTTTGTGGATGGATTGGCATATGTGTCGATGAAACTCTCGTCGTCAGATACGCCAATCCATTGGATAGGTGCACGCTGCAACCGCAACAAACACTCACGCCCAACACAACAAGGAGATATACCATGTCAACTGCACACATTGATGCCGAACTGACCGCTGCAATCGAAGCATCCAAGGCTCTCAAGGCCAAGAACGATGCCGAGATGAAGCGTCTGCTCGTCGAACAGGCCGAAGCCGACCAGACCCTGGTCGACAATGTCGAAGCCGCCGCAGCTCTGTCTCGTGCCGCTCAACAGCGCTACGAAGACGAATCGGAGTCGCGGAACCACGCTCTCGCACAGGCCAAGCGCATCGCTGGCAGCTCGTCCAACGACGACAAGCCCGACAAGAAGGACGAAGACGACAAGGACGACTCGCAGACCCGCGTGTTGACCAAGTCCGACAAGCCCGACTCGCCGGCCAAGCAGCCCCGCAACAACCGCGACCCGCTTCAGTGGGGACGATTCGCGCGGTGGATGGCTGTCGTAGGTGTGATCATCGGCTTTGTCATCGCACTGTTCACATACTCGCCGCTCTGGCACGACGCCAACAAGAGTGACTGGTACAACTTCCTCGTACTCGTATGGTTCCTGATCCTCATGGCCAGCGGTTTCTTTACCGTCGGTTGGCTCGGAGCAATACTGGAAGAGCACAAGGAGAAGCACGACAAGAAGAACCCTTCCGCCTAAAAACGGGAAGGAGCGAGAAGCTATAGAGGCTTCCGTGTGGATCACGACCACGACGCTCCACGAAGTTGCAATTCAACGAATAGACATCCCATCCCTTTTGAAGAGAAGAGTCAATCATGAACAGCAAGAGTAAGTTCTACGGTCGTAACTCCGTGCTCAGCTACATCGGGATCGCCATCTTGGTGGTCATCGCGCTGACGTTCGGTGGAAATATCGCTCCGACCGCCAAGGCTGGTACGGACAACCCGAAGACCGGCAACGAGGTTGACTACTCGGCGCTCGCCAAGCTCCTCACTGTGACCTCGGTCACGGAGAAGTGCAAGACGGACGCCACGTACAAGGTCATCGATTTTGACATCGGTGCGTTGAAGAAGGTACCTCCGCGAAAGTGGACGTATGCCCTCAGCACGCCGATGAAGGGTTCTTCGGACTCCGCAAAGTTTGCCTACATCATGCAGACAAACTGCGTGGACCCGTTGAAGACGGTCACGACCGCCAACATGCTGGCTACCCTCGAGGTGGACGGCGTGAAGGTGCTTGACCTGAACCCCTGGCTCAAGCCGTACACCGACGTGTCCAAGATCAACGACAAGGCAGCGGCATTCGTGCCCACGCTCGACGTCGCTGATCCGACCAAGGCACAGTTGGATGAAGCCGTGGCGAAGAATCAGGACTACCAGGTGCTGGCCAACCAGGTCAACACGCTGTTGTCGCGATTCAAGGTCTCAGGTGTTCACCCTCTTCGGAGCGTGAAGAACTGGCGCCTCGCTGGTGGTGGACTGTCTGTCGGTGGACTCCCCGAGGTCGAACTTAGCTCTCATCAGGAGAGCCTGCCGGCACTGGTGTTGAACGTGACTGAGAAGGGCGCTTGCGCTCCGATCAAGTCGATCGGTTTCAACACCGGCGACATGCGCCCGGAAGTCTTCGGAACTCCGAGTTGCAAGTCGACGCCCAAGACGCACACCACGACTGGATGCAAGTCCAACTGTGGTAGTACCATTCCTGGATGCAAGTCCAACTGTGGTACGCCCAAGTGTGTCAAGCCGCCCAAGCCGAGTGGTGGCGTGTACGTCTACAACCCGAACAACTGCACGTGGCACAAGCCCGCGCAGTCCTTCGACGATCAGCAGAACAACTCACCGGCTGACCAGAACCCCCAGGACAACACCACTAGTGGTGTGAACACTGGAGGCACTCCTGGCGCAGGTGACGGTACCTCATCGTCCACCAATGGTGGAACAGGCACAGCTCCTTCGGGAGGTGATTCGTCTGGCGGTGGTGGTACAACTGCTGACAACGACCCTGTTGACACAGGACAAGGCGGAACAGGCAATGGTGGTGGCGTTATTGCACCCCAGTAGCTGATTCGTCCCAGGTACCGAGCTGACATCTTTTGATGGCAGTGTGAACGTTATTCGTTCGTATCGGTCCAGTGACCTACCAACTGCTCACGCAGGAGTTGGTAGGTCACACCCACAATTTAATAAGCATCAAGGTGATTAGCATCATCGCAGAGAGTAGTCTTGACTAGTTTTTGGCCTCCCGCCACCAACTTCTCATTACTACTCTCTGCATCACCCTATGTTTTGTAACGATCTGACTTGTCCGTTCCCTAAAGAACTTTAACAAGCTTAAGCAATATAATTGACATAATTAGATTGTTGTGATAAAATATGTTTAAACTGTGTGGAGACAGGTGAGCGGTTGCATTTATGCGAACAATTATCTGTAAAATATCCGGTTTCAACGTTCTTTCACAACTTGGCTAATCACAGACACAGATCCTATTAAATTTTTGAGATAACGTAATTAATGATAACCACTATATGGAGGTTCATATGAAAATTTCTCGTATGTTCAAGAAATTGTCAGTCAAGAAATTGACTGCCGCCGGTATCGTCGCCCTTGCAATCGCGTTTCCTGCTGTCAGCATCGCCGCACAGACAGTAACACTCGAAAGCTCACTCGGCGTTGCCAACGTCACCAACGGTGACACAAAATACGCTCAGTCAGTTAATGCTAGTTACGACCAAGTAGTTAAACTACAGGTCTACTACCACAACACTGAGTTGCCAGATTCTGGCAAAGTTGCCGATAACCTTACGGTTAAGATCAACATTCCAACAAGTGCGGGCTTGGCCCAAACTGTTAGCAGCAAGGTAAGTGCTGATAACGCAAACACTGTCAATAGTACTGCGCGTATCAACCTTAACAAGTCTGATGCATATCTCCAGTACATTCCTGGTAGTGCAGTATGGAAGCACAACACTGGTACGAACGACAATGTAACGTACGTCGAGACCAAAATCTCTGACAGTGTTGTAACCAGCGGTGCAGGTTTGCGCCTTGAAAACGAAAAGCCTTGTTACAACTTTGCTGCAACTGTTACCGTGCTTGCACGTGTGATGGTTCCTGCAGTTACTGTTACTAAGCAAGTCCAGAAAGCTACTGAAACTGGCAAATGGGCAAAAGCTAACACAGCTGATCCTGGTGATGTACTCAAGTACATGATCACGTACAAGAACAATGGCAACACTACTGAAAACGCCGTCGTTATTCGCGACAGCCTTCCAGTCAAGATGGCACTTGTTCCAAACACAACGGTGCTTACAAACAGCACCAACCCTAACGGTGTGCTGATCACAAGTGACAACATTACCCGCGGTGGTATCGTCATTGGCGATTACAACCCAGGTGGCGTTGCATACGTCGTGTTCCAGGTCAAAGTACCTGCAGCCGATGCGCTCGCTTGTGGTGACATTACGTTTACGAACGTTGGTGTCGCACAGCCTAAGGGCATGAACGAGTACTACGATAGCGCTACAACTAAGGTTACAAAGGTATGTGCAAACGTACCAGCCTACAGCTGTACCGCATTGAACCTCGTTAAGCTCGACAACCGTCAGGTTAACTTGGGTGTTACATATACCGCTACAAACGGTGCAACATTCAAGAACGTTAGCTACGAATTCGGTGACGGTACTCCAGTACTTATGACCGACAAGACCAGCAACGTTATGCACACCTACGCAAAAGATGGCGACTACGCTCTAAGCGCAACCGTACACTTCAACGTAGGAAACACCGAAAAGACAAGTGTCTGTGAAGCTAAGGTATCGTTTACGACTCCTGGTACTCCAAACACTCCAGAAACACCAACCACACTTGTTAACACAGGTGCAGGTGATGTCGCTGGCTTGTTCGCTGCTACAAGTGCAGCCGGCGCTGTTGCTCACCAAGTAGTTAGCCGCCGCGCACGTCGCCGCAGCTAATTGCCACCACGTTTATACTTCGTGTAGAATACGTGTGAGTAGTAATGACTGACCGCTCTGGAGATTCACTTGTGAGTCTCACCGCGGCAACAGCCGTAGAAACCCTCTCTTTTATAGGAGAGGGTTTCTTTTTGGCCTCTGTTATGCTACAATTTTGCGGTTACAAAACTGCAGCTCAGCTGCTGGTCTCATCGTCTAACGGTTAGGACACCGGGTTTTCATCCCGGCAATCGGAGTTCGATTCTCCGTGAGATCACCAATTGCGCTGCAGTTTTTTATTTGCCATCTTTTTGGCTTGTCAACACTAAGCATTAGCACGTACACTAGAGGTAATTATGGAAGCAACATCAAAGGCACCGAATGTGCCAATTTCTCAATTCAAACGAACTAAAATAATCGCAACGGTCGGTCCGTCGACCAATAGCTACGAAAAGATCCTAGAACTCATCAAAGCCGGTACGAATGGTTTGCGCCTCAACTTTAGTCACGGTGACTACGAGGAGCGCGAGCAACAGATTAAATGGATCCGCAAAGCCAGCCAGGAATATGGCAAGCCAGTTGCGATTCTCCAGGACTTGCAGGGTCCCAAGATCCGTCTGGGTGACTTTGACGGTATTATTAACGTCCAGACGGGCCAGAGTCTGAGCTTCAAATACCAAGCTGATTTTGAGCGGTCAGGGCTGATTCCGACGCAGTATGACCTGAGCAAAAAGATGAAGCGCGGCGAACGACTGTACTTATACGACGGCAAGGTCCGCACGACCGTCACCAGCGTCAAGGACGGTGTAGTGCACGTGCGTGCCGAAAACAACGGTATCCTCATCAAGCGCAAAGGCATCAACTTGCCCGATACTGACTTTGGTGGCGATATCATCACTACCAAGGACAAAAAAGACATTGCCTTTGGCTCAACACAGGATATCGACTACGTTGCCCTGAGCTTTGTACAGACTGCTGGCGATATCCGTAAACTTCGCACCATGCTCAAGAACTTGGGTAGCCAAGCCAAAATTATTGCCAAGATTGAGACCAAAGCTGGCGTTGAGAATATCGAATCAATAGTCGAAGAATCAGATGCAATTATGATTGCCCGTGGTGACTTGGCGATTGAAACCTTGCCAGAATCAGTACCAATGGTGCAGCGTCAGATCATTGGGCTGGGTCTTCGTCACGCCAAACCGACAATTGTGGCTACGCAAATGCTCGCCAGCATGACCGAAGCACCTGAGCCAACACGCGCAGAAGTGTCTGACGTAGCAACCGCTGTGGTGTTTGGTGCAGACTGTGTGATGCTCAGCGATGAAACCGCCAACGGCAGCTATCCGATTGAATCAGTGCAAATTATGAAGCGCGTCATTCTATACACCCAAGAACATAATCCGATTGAAATAAGCTTTGGTAATGTCGCCCAAACAGGTAAACAAGCAGCTATCTCGACAGCGATCATCGCTTTGGCAGATCAACTGAATGCCCAGGCCATCGTTGCCGAAACATTGACTGGTGCAACTGCGCTACAGATTGCGGCACATCGGGCACATATTCCAATTATTGCGGTCACTTCAAATAAGCTTACCGTACAGCAGCTTGCGCTGGTATACGGTACCAAGAGCTATTTGCGCCCGGTTGACCGCAAAGCAGCCTCTAAATTGACCGACTGGCTCCATCAGACCAAGGTACTAACCAAGGGTGACATGGTAGTCACTGCATCTGGTCAGTATCCGGGTGTTGTTGGTACAACTGACACGATTAAGGTACGAGTACTGCAATAACCTTTGAAGGGGTGGGCCCATGAGTTTCTGGAAAAAGACCGTATATGACATCGACCTGAGGGACAAGCGAGTATTAGTGCGCGTAGACTACAACGTGCCACTCGACGCCGATAGTAATATCACCGATGATTACCGTATCAAAAAGTCGCTGCCAACAATCCAGTATTTGATTGAGCAGAACTGTAAAATTATCTTGTGTTCACATCTTGGTCGCCCAGAAGGCAAGCGCGACAGTAAGTTTAGTCTCAAGCCATGCGCCGAGCAGCTTTCGAAGCTTCTTGACCGACCGGTTGATTTTGTTGATGACTGCATTGGCAGTGATGTTCGCAGTCGTGTCGAGGCACTAACATCAGGTCAGATTCTGATGCTTGAGAACGTACGGTTTCATGCCGAAGAAGAAGCTAATGATGAAGGTTTTGCCCGTGAACTCGCCTCGTATGGTGAGGTGTTTGTACAAGATGCCTTCGGTGTTGTGCATCACGGTGCGGTATCCGTCTCTGAGATACCAAAATATTTGCCAGGCGTGGCTGGTCTACTACTTCAAAAAGAAGTCGATATTATTACGAATGTCATGGACAACCCGCAGCGTCCACTTATGGCTGTCATTGGTGGTGCCAAGATTGCCGATAAGATTGATGTACTGAATCGATTTATAGATATTGCTGACTTTGTGGTTGTCGGAGGAGCTATGGCCAATACCTTTTTGCTCGCGGAAGGCATCAAAGTAGGCAAGAGCAAAGCAGAACCGTCAGAAGTGCCGCTTGCTAAAGAGATTATCGAAAAGGCCAAGAATAAAGCTGCCAATGAGCGGTTCATATTCTATCTGCCAAAGGACGGTGTGGTGGCCAAGATCGTCGACAAAACTGCCCAAACCCGTATTGTTGACTGGGATGCGCACGTCATCGCCGATATTGAAAATTATCCAAAAATGCCAACCCGTGAAACGAGTGAAGTCGCTGAGGATGAATTGATCCTCGATGTTGGACCATTTAGTGGATCATTTATCGCGGGCGGTATGCAACTGGCTAACACGGTTGTCTGGAACGGCGCACTTGGTGTCACTGAGACACCAGGTCTCCAAGGGCCAATTGGTCCGTTTGCACATGGTACCGAGCTGCTCGTCGAAGCCATGCTCGGACAATTTGGACACAAACCATTCACTGTTGTTGGTGGTGGTGACACCGTTGGCTACATTGAAGACCGTAAACTCACCGATGCGTTTAATCATGTTTCAACTGGTGGTGGTGCCAGTATGGAGCTGATGAGCGGTAAAAAATTACCGGGCATTGAAGCGTTGCTCAATAAAGACTCGCAAGAGTGATACAATAAGCGTAAGTATTATGAGAAAAACCCTCATCGTCGCAAACTGGAAAATGCACCTGGATACGCACCAGGCAAGTTTGTTGGTGCACCGACTACAGGAACGCATTAAGACTCACCGTGACCTTGAGATTGTGCTGGCTCCAAGTATGCTTGTGCTCCAGCCGCTTTCGCTGCAGATTGATCGCCGCAAGTTTCGTCTGGCCGCCCAGAACGCCTACCACAAAGATGAAGGCGCGTTTACTGGTGAGGTCAGCTTCACGATGCTACAAGACCTCGTCCATTACGTTATTATTGGGCACTCCGAGCGCCGACTCTACTTCAACGAAGATCTCGAAACAGTCCGTGACAAAGTTGCGGCTTGTGTGCGAAATGGCATCACACCGCTCCTCTGTGTGGGTGAAACTCAGCAGGAACGACGAGCTCACGAGACCCGGCAGGTCCTCCATGACCAACTGGTTAGCGCACTGAGTAATCTGACATCAGAAGACATCAAAAATATTGTGATCGCCTACGAGCCTATTTGGGCAATTAGTACGTTTGGTGGTGAACTCGCCAAGCCGTCTGATATCAAGCAAGAGCTGGCCTTTATCCGTAAACAAATCTACGAATTGTACGGTGAGAAAGCTGCCAAAGCAGTTCGAATTTTGTATGGCGGCAGTGTCGATGAACATCTTGCTGGAGGCTACCTCGAAATCGATGGTTGTGATGGTGTGCTTGTTGGCGGTGCAAGTTTGAACTATCACAAGTTTGCTGGCATTGTTGATGCAGCATATCGTCTGCAGCACACGGAGAACAAGTAGTGGCAGCGCCGGCTGAGGGTAGTAAGCCAATTTCGGACGTCAGCAAGCCTGGCCAAACCGGCGCGACACCTACAACGCGGCCAATCATCATCAGTCATGGTGGCATGATGAAAGATCCTATGGTTAGTGGCAGCGCAGCAGCATCCGATCTTGAAGAAGAAGCCAAGCCAGTGGCTCCGGTGATTCAAACACCGACTCGTGCCAAGGTCATTCAACCCGTTAGCGTAGAACCTCCAAAGACAGAACCATCCGAGAAGCCAGCCGAGGCTGAGCAAGAGGCCCCAGAAGAATCTACTGCAAGTCCCGAACCAGTTTCAGACGAAGCTGTTGTGGACGCGGTGATCGAACAGGCGACAACCAAGAAAAAAGATGGCAGATTATCTGAAGAAGAAATCAAGCAACAAGAAGCCATCAATAAACTCATAACCGACAAAACGTATTTCGTGCCAATTGGTCAGGTTCGTCGTCGACACCGGCGCTATGCACTTCTTGTATCCCTGGTCATTGCGTTACTTGTTGTCGGCGGGTTGACGTATGCTATTCAATCTGGCCGGCTAAAGCTAGATAGTATTTTTTCAAGTAGCAAAGTCGCTGACACGTCAGATACTCCTAGGCCAGTAGCGGTTGCGCCGATTGCCCCGGTTGCACCAAAATTGACAGCATTCAGCAACAAAGACGTTGGCATGTCATTTTCGTACCCGGCGGAGTGGGGTAGTGCAACAGTAACCACGAATGCAAAAGAAACCACCGAAAAGGGCAAACGAACTATCATTACCTTCGCCAGCCAGCCACATGTAAGTATTGGGCTCAAATCTGCTGACTGGAAAGATACGTCAAAAGACGTGAATAGGGCATGTACGCAACCAGGATTCACAGCTTACGTGGCACAAAAGACCGACTTGGGTAATGGTCGCCGCGTGGTACTCGACAAACCAAGCCTGCAAGTCTACGAAGAGCTTACTGGCGGACTTTGTGATGATACTGAGCTTACTGGGAATGTGAAATTTGCCAAAACGACTGTATATCCTGGTGCTAGCGTACTGTATCAGAGTAAAGTGGAGGACAAGTTTGATTTGGCGCAGCGGATTGCCGACTACAAGAAAGACTACAACAAATACTTCCCTGATAGCCTTCGCCAGCAGATCATTTCTCTCACATCGAGCATCGTACAACTTTAAAACACAACAGTGTAGCCATGCCGCTTTTGCTACAATGACACGATGACTGATAGTGTTTACGAACTCTGGCCGGATGCGGTACCAATGGCTTCTGAAGCCGACAATCTCTTGGTTGGCCTTAATGACGAGCAGCGCCGTGCTGTTGAGACAACGGATGGGCCGTTACTTATTCTGGCTGGTGCGGGATCAGGTAAGACCAAGACACTGACGCACCGTATCGCCTATCTGATCGCTACGCACCGCGCAACTGCCTTCAATATCTTGGCAGTAACGTTCACCAACAAGGCGGCCCGTGAAATGCGCGAACGCGTCGCAACGCTTGTAGGTCAAAGCCCTGACAACCGTAGCTTCATGCCATACATGGGTACTTTCCACAGTATTTGCGTCCGTTTGCTTCGTCAAGAAGGTGAGCATATTGGTATACCTCGTAACTTTGTTATCTTTGATGAGAGTGATCGTTTGTCGGCAATCAAGCAGGCTTGTAAGACGGCCATGATCGATGAAAAAGCTTTCCCTCCCCGAACCATCGGCTCAATTATTAGCAATGCCAAAAATGATCTCACAACTCCAGACGGTGGTGCGGGCGACAACAATCCCGCCAATCGTGTCGCGGCACAAGTCTACCCACTCTATCAACGGGCACTCAAAGATGCTGGTGCCCTTGATTTTGATGATCTTATCGGTCGTACGGTCCACTTGCTGCAGACACATGCTGATGTTCGGACCAAATGGTCTACGCAGTTTAGCTACATCATGATTGATGAGTATCAGGACACTAATGCCGCACAGTACAAGCTGATTCAGCTACTGACTGGTCAGGCCAAGAACATCGCGGTGGTTGGTGATGACTGGCAGAGTATTTATTCATGGCGTGGGGCTGATTTTCGCAATATTTTGAACTTCGAGAGTGACTATCCGAACACAACAATCATCAAGCTCGAGCAAAATTATCGTAGTACCAAAGCTATTTTGGACGCCGCCCACGGGATCATAACCAAAAACACACAACGTTCCGATAAAGAGCTCTGGACAGACGCCGGCGAGGGTAAACCAGTTGATATTATTCAGGTAGCCAACGAGCGCGCCGAAGGCGAGGCACTCGTTCGTCGGATGAAGAACGCCACTGATGCACGGGTGCGCAAGTTCAGTGACTTTGCGGTGTTGTACCGAACAAATGCACAGAGTCGCTCGGTTGAAGAGGCATTTATAAGGTATGGTGTGCCGTACCGAATTGTTGGCGGCCAGCGGTTCTATGACCGCAAAGAAATTAAAGACATCATGGCGTATTTGCGGCTGATATTTCAGCCAGAAGACCGCGTCAGTTTTGAGCGTGTAGTCAACGTGCCAGCACGTGGCATTGGCGCCAAATCACTTGAAAATTTTTATACTTGGCAGCGAGACGGAGAACTCAACCTACAGGCGGCGCTTGATGGTATTGTTGATCATCCAAACCTGACCGCCAAAGCCAAGAAGGGGCTGTTAGAGCTTGGTGATATTTTGCGTACTCTCCGTGAGCTGGTTACCGAAGCACCGCTGCCAAGTCTTCTCGAAAGCTTACTCCGCCGGATTGATTACTACAGTTATCTGCATGACGGCACGGCCCAGGGCGACTCACGTCAGGAAAACGTCCGGGAGCTTATCAGTGTTGCTAAAGAGTACCAAGAGGTCGGGCTCGATGGATTTCTGGAAGAAGTAGCGCTGGTCAGTGATCTTGATTCTGCTGAATTTGGAAACAATGCGGTGACACTGATGACGTTGCATGCTGCTAAGGGTTTGGAATTCCCGGTCGTATTTATGACAGGATTAGAAGAAACGATATTCCCACACTCTCGTGCACTCTACGACCAGTTCGAGATGGAAGAAGAACGGCGTCTCTGCTACGTTGGCATGACCCGTGCACGTGAGGAACTGTATCTGTGTTATGCCACAAGTCGCATGCTGTTTGGAAGTGTGCAGCACAATCCGCCGTCTCGCTTTTTGGCCGAAATTGATGCCAAGTTCGAAGTCGATAGTATTTCGACTGGTGGTGGCGGATGGCAAAGTACCTACGGCAATAGTGGCCACGACGAATATAGCCAGGTCACGAATTACGATGATGCGCCGCAAGATATTCCCGAACTGCATGAAGGCGACAAAGTACAGCACCAGGTTTTTGGCGTTGGCACTGTCGTTGAGATTGAAGGTGAAAACGTGACCGTCTATTTCAAGGGAAGGGGGAGCAAGAAACTCAACTTGTCATTTGCTCCTTTGCAAAAGCTATGAAAACCATCCTTCGCTACGTAGGCTATACCGCAGGATTTGTTGGCTACCCATTTATTTACTTGCTACTTCAGGGCAGCCAGCGTACGAGAGTTGTCGTGCGACACGGTGATGAAGTACTGGTACTAAGGGGCTGGCTGGAAAACGGCTGGATGTTGCCTGGTGGTGGCATGCATTCAGGTGAGCGACCAATTATTGCAGCGCTCCGTGAGCTTACAGAAGAGACGGGCATTCAGCTGACAGCAGAACAGCTTGTCTATAAGGGCAAGCACGAAGCACGTGAAAAATTCGGACTACGCTATGGCTATCATTTGTTCGTGGTGAACGTTACGGCACGTTTACCACTCAAACTGCAACTACACGAAATCAGTGATGGGCTGTGGCTTGATCATAATGATGTTCTTCAAAATTATCCGTTGAATAATACGACTCGGCATATTCTGCAAACGCTCATCAAAGCACCCCGTTAGATATCTGGGGTTTTGAATCATCTTTCAAAAAATGATAGACTATAAGCTGGTTTATGGTGGACTAGACCGAGGTTTTGAGATCTTTATCAGATACCAAAACCGCAAATTTATATATGCGTATACAGAATATTATTACAAAACTTAGCACTTCGGTGTTTCGTTTGAAATCCCACAATTGGCACAAGCACCCTCTTGTCATACCCGTGACAACTTTTGTGGTGCTATTTTTTATAAGTCTATCAAGCTGGGTACTGCTTGATAGCCGACAAGTACAGGCATCTGATAGCCATACCGTAATTTTGTCTCATGACAAAGAGCGCGTAACATTGCCAACTCGTGCCGACACCGTAAAAGACTTTTTGGACCGTAGCGGCATAACACTCAATGAAGGTGACGTTGTAGAGCCGTCCACTGACACAAAGATTGTTGACGATAACTTTAGAGTCAATGTGTACCGAGCTCGCCCGGTCATTATTATTGATGGCGACCACAAGGTTGCTGCCTTTAGTGCAGCTACCACACCGCGAAGCGTTGCTGAGCAATCAGGCGTAAAGGTTTACCCGGAAGACAATATCAAAACCGAGATGCAAGACAATTTCCTCGGTGACGGTGCGATTGGCCAGAAGGTTGTAATTGACCGTGCCACGCCAGCGACCCTGAACCTCTATGGCACATCAGTCTCAGTTCGTACTCACGCCAAGACTGTCGGCGATCTGCTCAAGGAGAAAAGCGTTACGCTGAGCAAAGATGATACCGTACAACCGGCCGTAAACACGCCACTCGATGCTTCTACACAAGTATTTGTGATTCGCAGTGGTACCCAGGTTTTGACAAGTGAAGTAGCTATTCCAATGCAGACGCAAACTATCCAGGAGCCAAGTCTGTCTTTCGGCGCTACTGCTATTCGTCAAGTAGGTACGCCCGGCAAGAAGCTTGTAACCTATCAGATCGAGCTCAAGAATGGTGTCGAGATTAGTCGACATGTGATTCAAGAAGTTATCGTGCAGCAGCCAGTTACCCAGATCGTGGCTCGCGGTAAGACAATAAACGTACCAGCCGATAAAGAGGCGATTATGGCCGCTGCGGGGATTTCACCATCTGATTATGGCTACGTGAATTATATTGTTAGTCACGAATCTGGTTGGCGTACAACTGCCGCAAACGCGAGTGGTGCCTACGGACTCTGTCAGGCGTTACCAGGTAGCAAAATGGCAACTGCCGGTGCTGACTGGTCAAGCAATCCCGTAACACAACTTCGCTGGTGTAGCTCATATGCTGCTGGCAAGGGTGGTTGGGCGGCTGCTTATAACTTCTGGATCACTCACCACTGGTGGTAAGTTATGAGGGAACTGAGATAGGTTTCTTCTCCATCGTGCATATAATGGACATATGAAATATCGTGGCGTAAATCTTGGCGGTTGGCTGGTTCTTGAGAAGTGGATGACACCATCATTATTTGAGGGTATGTCGGCTGTTGATGAAACCACATTCTGCACGGAGCTTGGCCCAACGCTTGCAGCCAAGAAACTTACGCAGCACCGCGATACATTTATCACGCTCGATGATTTGCAGTGGATCAAAGCTGCAGGGCTCAACGCGGTGCGCTTGCCAGTACCATACTGGCTGTTCAAGGCGCCAGCCCCATATGTATCATGTCTGAAATACGTTGATTGGCTGGTAGAGGTAGCGGGCAAGATAGGGCTACAGGTGCTACTTGATGTGCATGCGGCGCCTGGATCGCAGAACGGCAATGATCATAGTGGCCGTGTTGGTTCTGTCGACTGGACTGAGTCTGAGAATGTTGATGCCACGTTGGTATTCATTGATCAGCTCGTGAAACGATATGGCCAGCATGAGCAGGTTATGGGCTTTGAATTACTGAACGAGCCAGATCCTAAGATTGACCACCAATTACTCCTCGATTTTTATAAGCGCGGCGTTGAGGTGGTTCATAGCCAGGCACCAGACAAACTTGTTGTTGTCAGCGACGCTTATCGACCACACGACTGGGCTAAATCAGGATTAGGGGAATTGCCGAATGTCGTGCTGGATGTGCACTTGTACCAAGCTTTTTCGATGCAAGACAAACAGCTCGATATGGCCGCACACGTCGATAAAGCCACAATTGAATGGCATCACCTGATTGATGAAGTTGAACGCACGCTGCCAGTAATTGTTGGCGAGTGGAGCCTTGGTCTTGCAGGCGTGTCGCCATCTGCGGGACAGTTGACCGCGTACGGTGTCGCACAGCTTACGAATTTTGACTATGCTGCCGGCTGGTTTTTTTGGAATTACAAAACTGAGTCTGGTGGTGCCTGGAGCTTCCGTGATTCATTTGAAAAAGGTTTATTGCCTGGAATATCAAAATAACAGGGATAAACTGGTACAATTAACCAATAATGAGTAATTTACCGTATGCCAAGAAGTCACTTGGTCAGCATTGGCTGACTGATTTGCCGAGCCTGCAGGCTATGTGTGATGCCGTTGGCGTGACCAAAGATGATGTGGTACTAGAGATTGGCCCCGGCCCCGGCACGCTGACCAAGCTACTCGTCGAGCAAGCCAGCCACGTGGTAGCTGTTGAATATGACACCGAGCTGGCTCGTAACCTGCCCTCAAAGATTCCCGTCGATAACCTCAAGGTTGTTGAGAGTGATATCTTGAGCTTTGACCTGACAACTATGCCACCAGACTACAAGGTCGTGGCCAATATCCCGTACTACCTGACCAGCAATCTGATCCGTGTACTATCAGAATCAACCAACCAGCCTTCGTCTGTAGCCATATTGGTACAGAAAGAAGTTGCCCAGCGCGTCGCGGCGGCACCGGGCAGCATGTCGCTGCTGAGTGTGACGGCGCAGTTTTATTGGAAGGTCATGACGGGTCTACTTGTCCCAGCACGGTTGTTTACACCGCCACCAAAAGTCGATTCGCAGATACTGATTCTCGAGCGCCTCAATGGGCCACTATTCAAAGACATTAGCTCCAAGCCATTTTTCCGTCTGGTAAAAGCAGGTTTTAGTAACAGGCGTAAAACGCTTCATAACTCCGTTAGTAGTGGACTACATATCACCAAGCCAGAAGCGTTGGCGCTCCTGCAATCAGCTGACATTAATCCTGGTTCACGCCCACAAGAACTCAGTATGCAAGAGTGGCGTCAGTTATACGAAAAGCTTCCAGCAGAAACAGCGTAAACTCCCCTTTCTTAATACTTGACGTGTTAATGCTTAACATATAAAGTATTAAGCATGAGCCAAATAGGGAACATAAGTCA
>CAYYUY010000001.1:0-122484 GCA_964474995.1 uncultured Candidatus Saccharibacteria bacterium | reverse complement strand
CACCTGTCTTGAGGTGAATACGAGCTGAAACACGTTCGTTAATAAAGAAGCCGTTTTCGTCGGTTTCTTCACCAGCACTGGCGATAACTGCACTTTCTTCGCCTGAAGCATCAAGATAAATAACGTCAGTTGTCAGTGTAGCTTTCACTGGCCAGGTAGCTTGCGCCTTAACGGTTGCGAGCTTCTTGGCGTTGTCAGCGGTGATTTTGGCACCCTTCTTTACGACAACTTTGCCATCTACTTCAAGGTCAACTGCAGCAGTGAAGCCAGCAGCGTCCTTGGCAGTAACGGCGTTTTTGACGACACGGTAAGGAGTCTCAATGAAGCCGTAGTCGTTGATACGAGCAAAGCTCGCGAGGTTCAATACCAAACCAATGTTGGCACCTTCTGGAGTTTCTACAGCACAGATACGGCCGTAGTGAGTTGCGTGAGCGTCACGAACTTCAAAACCAGCACGTTCACGTGAGAGGCCACCAGGACCCATTGAGCTGAGGCGTCGCTTGTGGGCGAGCTCACTGAGTGGGTTGATCTGGTCCATAAACTGTGACAACTGTGAGCTAGCAAAGAACTCACGGACAGCAGCCACGATTGGACGAGCGTTGATCAGCTGAGCTGGTGTAACAGTCTCGATTTCACTCATAGACATGCGGTCTTTGGTGTTTCGTTCCATACGCAAAAGTCCAATACGGAACTGGCGCTGTACGAGTTCACCAACTAATTTCACACGGCGGTTGGCCAATGAGTCGATGTCATCAGCTGGTTCCTGTGTGTTGTTCATGCGGATAATCTCGGCAATGATTGCAGTGAGATCTTCGAGGCGCATAGTGCGGCCTTCGATAGTGTTTGGCACATCGAGGTTCAAACGCTTGTTGATCTTGTAACGACCAACGCGACTGAAGTCGAAACGCTTAAAGTTGTAGAACATGTTCTCGAGCAATTGACGAGCGTTGTCTACAGTTGCAAGGTCACCTGGGCGCAAACGACGATAGACCTCAATAAGGGCATCGTTATTGCCTTTGGTTGGGTCTTTGTCGAATGTAGCTTGGATGTAGTTGAGCTTACCTTGGTCGACGTGGCTAAATGTTTCTTTGATTTTAGCTTCGTTGAGGCCAAGAGCACGCAATAGTGTAGTGACAGCAATTTTACGCTTGCGGTCGATCTTTACGAAGATCGCACCAGATGCAGCGGTCTCGAATTCGAGCCATGCACCACGGCCAGGGATAACCTTGGCACCGTACAGGCTGGTTGTACCGTGTGGGTCAGCAGTGAAAAACACACCAGCTGAACGGATCAATTGAGATACAACGACACGCTCGGCGCCGTTGATGACAAACGTACCACGGTCAGTCATCCATGGGTAATCACCCAGGTAGATCTCTTGTTCTTTGACTTCGCCGGTGACTTTGTTGGTCAGTTCGACGGTAGCCTTGAGAGGGGCTTCGAAAGAAACGTTGTTCTCACGAGCATCAGCTTCAGAAACCTTTGGTGCTTCAAAGTGATAACCCTTAAATGATAGTGATAGTTTTGCACCAGTATAATCGTCGATCGGGCTAATTTCGGCAAGCAATTCACCGAGACCTTCATCTACGAACCACTGGAACGAACGGTTTTGATGGTCGACCAAATTTGGTAGATCGAGGGCATCATCAGTTTTTGTGAAATACACACGTTGTGCTGCACCGGTATTGCCGGCAGTACTTTTCGCCATAGACAGCTACTCCCACTTATAGTTATACGAATTTTTGCACCAAACTAATTAGGTCAGATGCGTTAAATCCGTTTCATTATTGATATTTTGGCGGTTCGGTTTGACTTTGCGCAAAGTTCACTACTAAGACGTTTGTTACTGTATTTAAATGTGGTACCAAATACAGCAATGTCTGCGTACACTACTTCTTGCATAGTATTATTAACGGCCGGCCGTCAAATGTCAACAGTTGTGGGCTATAGAGTGCCTATTTCGGCGGATTGGTGATGATGTTGTCGATTATGCCGTATTTCTTGGCTTCTTCGGCTGTCATCCAGCGATCGCGTTCCATGTCTTCGTGGATCTGGGCTGGCTTTTGTCCAGTATTCTTGGCCATGATTGATTCGAGGAGCTTCTTGATACGCAGTGATTCACGGAGGTCAATCTCTTGATCAGTCACCTTACCACGAGTACCTGAGCTTGGCTGGTGGATCATGACGGTTGCATGCGGCAAGATAGAACGCTTGCCCTTGGCACCACTACTGAGCAAGAAAGCCGCAGCAGACGCCTGGACGCCAATACCGACAGTCTGGATATCAGCTTTCACAAAGTTCATGGTGTCAAAGATTGCGAGTGCATCATAAACACTACCACCGGGGCTATTTATGTAAAGATAGATATCTTTCTTGGAATCTTGATTATCAAGAAATAGCAGCTGAGCGACAATGAGATTAGCAGAATGCTGATCAACCTGCTCACCGAGGAAGATGATGCGGTCCTTTAATAAGCGTGAATAGATATCATAGGCACGTTCGACGCGACCTTCGGCTTCAATAACGGTTGGGACTAGTGGCATAATTTTCTGCTCCTTCTGTGGTTTCAGTATATGAAATTAGCACTCCCGGGTCAAGAGTGCTAATGAAGCTGGTGGTCAGGGTGATTGATTGCAAGTCAGGTGGCGTATATTATCTAGGAACTGAGCAATTGGTAGCCGTAGCTACCATGAGCTGTACCGGAGAGAATAGACGCCAGATGGCTAGAAAGAAATTAGTCCTGGGCACGGATGCATTAGTATTCTTGACCCGATCAAGAGTGCTAGTTAGCTCGTTCGGCTTCATCCTGGGCGGCACGTAAGATACGTTGGTTGCCATCTTCATAGAACTGATCAACCATGACATGTAGTTCCTGTGGTGCAATAAGCCCGCTAGAGTCAGACATAACAGGCCCACGCAGCTCATTAAAAGCCGAAGCCGTACTGACGAGGCCTAGATAGATCATGCCACGTTGGCGTACGAGTTGTGATGATTCGGGACTGGTAAGGGCACGTTTGACCTCAACACGGTCATAGCGCAGTGCTTCAAGCTCAGTATTGGCTTCATCGGCTGAAGCCTCGCTATTAAGAATCTCTGCTAAGCGTTCATTGACATCTGCATACGGCAAGCCGCGAGGGCGACGTCCAATACGCGGGTCATTACTGTGAATAATGGCAGCTTTGCCCACATGACCAAAAAGTCGGAGATTCTTGGCTACAATGTCAAATTCACGATGCGTAAACTCATACACTGTCTTTTCGTTGCCTTCAGCATTAATAAACTGCTTTTCATGCATAGTAAAAAATACTATACCACTTTTAGCAGTATTTTACAATATCTACTACTTAGAAGTGGCGTAGTCGACAAGTTTGGCGACTGTTTTTTCGGTCAAAATACGACTTGCGATGTCGCTCTTGGCTTCTGGCTTGTCGAGTTCTGCAAGCATTGCAGGATCTTGGTACTGGCCCTTGATGAGGGTAATGCGTAGGTCAAGTTCTTCCGGAGTAAGGTCAATCTTTTCCTGCTCTGAGATTTCAGACAGAACAAGGCTAGCCTTGACACGCTCTTCGGCAACTGGGCGTTTTTGCTCGCGGTGCTCTTCGGCAGTGACGCCTTCTTCTTTGAGGTGCTCTTCCCATGTCTGGCCACGATAGACTAAGTTCTGGCGTTCTTCGTTTTCGATACGATCAATCTGCTGGTCAACAAGTACCTTTGGTACTGAGACGGTAGCCTTGCTTGAGATTTCTTGAATCAGTTCGTTCTCGAGTGTGCGAGCGGCTTCTTGTTCACGCTCTGCGGTGAGCTGGCGTTTGATGTCTGTCTTGAGCTCATCAATAGTCTTGAACGGGCCAGCCTTAGCTGCGAAGTCATCATCAGCCTTTGGCTCAACAAGTTCCTGGACTTTAGTGACAGTGACGGTAAATGTCACCTTTTTGCCAGCAAGAGCTTTGACGTTATAGTCTTTTGGAAATGGCAAGGTAAAGGTCTTCTCTTCGCCAGCTTTCATACCAACGACGTTGTCTTCGAATCCTGGAATGAATGTGTTGCTACCGAGGTGCAACGGATAGTCTTGACCTTCGGCGCCGTTGACAGCTACACCTTTGGCGTCAACACCCTTGAAGTCAATGAATGTCTGGTCGCCAGCTTTTGCAGCACGGTCGACGTCTTTTTTATCAGCCATACGGTTTTGAAGCTGTTTGACAACTTCTTTGACATCATCAGCTGTTGGCTTGACGACGGTCAGGGTCTTTTTGATCTTCTTGTAGTCTGGCAATTTGACCGCACCAATGACAGATACGTCAGCCTCAAATTCAAGCGTGGTGAATGGTACAAACTTCTTGAGCTCAACTTTTGGGTTGTCGACAGGACGGAGGTGTTGCTCGTTGATAGCCTGAATGTACATCTGGTTGATTGCGTTTTCGAGAAACTCACTCTGCAGTGCTTCTGGATCGATGTTTTTCTCAACCATACTCAGTGGCGCTTTGCCTTCGCGGAAACCAGCCATCTTGACCTGACCCTGAAACTTAGCCAGTGTTTGGTCTTTCATGACGTTTAGTTCGGCTTCATTAGCGACAATCGTCAGTTTTACTTCAGTATCGGTGGTGTGTGAAAGAGATATTTGCATAGGTATCGATTTTAACAGAAGCGGCTGGGTTTTTCCACAGATTTATAGATTACGCAGCAAGTTTTTCGAGTATCACAAAACCTATGACCGCGAACCATAAAGCCTCAACATAGAAGCCCCAGGGGCGTTCAGCCCACTGAATCGATTTATGAAATCGCATTATTATGCCTCCACGACGTGGCTTGTTGTCGCCCCTTAAACTTCTGAGGAACTTAGGAAACCACATCAGATCTGGACTAGCACATAATACGCCACCGGCAATCATTAGCTGCCAGTGAGTCGGCTGCACGACTGCGAGTGCTACGAGCACACAAAATGCGAGTAACATATCAATCGGTAAGATAAATTTGAGGTGATTAAAGAGGGTCTTGTTTGATCGATTATCGGCGTAATGCGGAAGTGCATCAAGCATAAAATGTGCCAGGAATGCTATCGGTAGCGCTACTACAGGATTTGGCACAACTGCGACGATTAGTACACCGGTGACGGTATGGTTGAGCGCAAACACTTTATTTTTTTCGTGAATCTTTGACGATACTGACGATACGCTCCAGGCCGTGGGTTTCTTCGACTTGGGTGCGGAGATTTTTTAGTACAAACTGTTCGTTCGCAAGCTCATTTTCGCCGATAAATAATGCGTAGGTAATATCGTTCTTGAGTGCGCTCTTGAGTTGTTTATCTGGCTTACGACCACTAGTATCAACGGCAAGATTGACGCCCATTTCACGTAGCGCACTGATAGCCGGCAGCGCCTTTTCATAGACATCGCCGATCAAGATAACATACGCATCAGTCGGCACGGGAAGCGCTGGCATGAGCTTGTGTGATTCTAAAAAGTTCTGAAGCGTCGCATCACCCATACCAAAGCCGACAGTCGGAACTGGTTCAACACCAAACAAGCCTACGAGACCATCATAGCGACCACCACCGAACATCGAGCGGTTATTGGTAGGTTCGGTGTCAAATACTTCAAACACGATGTCGGTATAGTAATCAAATCCACGCATCAGTGTCGGATCAAAGACGCTATTATCAACCTTGGTAGCCACCAAAAGCTCTTGCAACTTTACTAGTTCCGTAACCGATTCATGTGTTTTCAAATCTTCAGGTAAATCGTTCAGGTTCTTAGTACGCAAAAAGCC
Organism: uncultured Candidatus Saccharibacteria bacterium; assembly: GCA_964474995.1. GTDB lineage: Bacteria > Patescibacteriota > Saccharimonadia > Saccharimonadales > JALRHH01 > CAYYUY01. Next base: position 116,718 of record CAYYUY010000001.1, on the reverse strand, counting down.
AAGCAGGCGTTCTGTTGCGCCAGCCTCACGCTGTGATGGGCTCATCAGTGCATCAATCATGCCTTCAAAGGCTGCAGGTTCTACCTTGTGCATACGGTCAATTAGTCGAATCAAGGTAATAACTTGCGTTTCATCAAGCCCGAGGACCTCACCAAGAAAGGTATTGATGAGCTTTCGGCTATTAAGTTTGATGACATACATATCTGGTTTTGCGCCATATGACTTCAGAATTGCATCTGCAACCTGAATAATCTCGTGGTCAGCTTCGATACCTGCAATACCAAAAATATCGACATTGAGCTGCCAAAATTCGCGCATTCGCCCACGCTGCGGACGTTCATAGCGCCATAAGTTAGGAATCGAGTACCAGCGAACGGGGTACGCTAGCTCTTGACGACGCCCGGCAACCATACGACTAACCGACGGTGTCATCTCGGTACGGATGGTTACGCTGCGATCGCCACGGTCAGTAAAGGTATACGTCTGTTCGTTAACGATCTCGTCACTTGTCTTGCTCGCAAAAAGTTCAGTCGGCTCAAGAATTGGTGCGTCATATTCCTGGTAACCATAGCGTTCGGCCACCTGACGCATCTTCTTGAACATGTATTGCTGGAGACGCTTGTCTTCGGGGTAAAAATCCCGTGCGCCCTTATAGGGTTGGGTTGAAAGCGGCATATTGCTCATTATTATACCGTACGAGCACTATTTTATTCGTACTGTTTGGCTTTTTTCTTAATGAAGCGGAGGATCGTGTGGGCATGAAAGGTCAACATGAGGGCGATAGTCGGCGAATGTCCAATAGACCAGACGCGTTTATGTAATGCGCCCCTGATGATCGTACTGCGACGCCACACAACTGGATCCCATAACGGGCGAATCGACATAATCCTGTGGCGTTCCTCGGCCCCAAGTTTTTCGAGTGACTTCGGGAGCTGCTCCACAGAGCCCTGAAATGCTCGATTTTTACGAAAGTAACGTGGGTGTATCGGCAAGTTAGTATTCATAACACCGCATATACCTACCGCTGCGTGTATGTTTGGCCGCAGTGCAAGTGCATTGACGACAGCCGACCCACCAGCGCTCGAACCAACAAGCGACACTTTGTATCCCTGCTCTGTTAATGCGTCAATTCGGGCCAACAATTTATTGAGTTTAGTTTCGAACTTACGGCCAGTTGACCAGTGCATCGGCAGGCACTCGGCCTGAACGCCATATATCCGCCATAGTTTGACCGCCAGTGCTTGACCCAAGGGCTTATTGTCCCCAAGGCCTGGGATGTAAATAATATAATGCTTCATAGTATGTAATCTATTCTTGCACCACACCAAAGGCTTCGTCAACTGATACAACACCCGTGCCGTTACGATCGGCAACGTATAGTAGGCGTGCGTGATAAGCTGCAGCCAGATTTACATCTTCTAGTTCTGCAAGCTGTGCAGCATACACTAACAGATCTGGAATCACTTCTTCTCCAAGGATAAGAGCGTCCACCTCACCATGATCAGCCTGCTCTTCAACCGTCGCAAACTTTCCAAGCAGTTTTCCTAAGTGTAGAAAAATATGGCGACGCTTGCCTTCTGGCGTATCAGCACCAGAAAAGTTATCGACGTCAAAAGCAGTCTGTATACTCACTAGCTCAGTTAAGGTAGGATCGATTTCACTCATTTGTGTTTAGTATACATGAGAGGACTTGGTCACGTTCCGCTCTGTGATAAATGAACGTGTCTCTAGTTCGCCTCAAAACAGACGGCTTACGAAGCTGCCTAAAGATGCCGCAAGTTTTCTAAAACTTTGAGGTCTGCGTTCTTCAAGTATTTGGTTGGACCGATATTCGAGTGCCACTCTGAAGTAATCATCCGGCTGTTCAATCATCATATCTGCCCGTACACGTGGAGTTTGGTGTGCAACTGCATCTAAAATTGCCTCATCGCTGAAGCGACCAGCCATAGGTTCCACCTCATAAAATTCTTGTGAGTTTGCAAACATACGTGGAATCATAATTCCTAAAAGTGTATCACAAAGAAAAGAGACCCACTTCGGGGTCTCTTTTCTTTGGTGCGCGAGAGAGGACTTGGTCACGTTCCGCGACCCCGAAACTTCACTATTGAAAACAAGTTTTCATCGGAAGGTTTCCTTGCGATATGCCACAGGCATATCTCACCTCCACACCAGGTGTGGAAGTTCTTTCCACAAACCAATCAAAAAAGGCCCCAGAAGGACCTTTTTTGATTGGTGCGCGAGAGAGGACTTGAACCTCCACACCTTACGGCACCAGCTCCTAAAACTAGCGTGTCTACCAATTCCACCACTCGCGCATATGTTGTTAACCACTGTATTTTACGGAAAAACTGGTCAAAAGACTAGTGCAGTTTACCGAGGACGGGTTCGGGCAATATCTGCAGCCCGTAGTTCGAGCGTGTCGTCGAGTGGTTTCAGTTCGGTTTCACCGTATTTTCGAGTTAATGCCCGAGTGATCAACTCATCGGCAAACACAGGATTCTTGCTTAAAATCGGGCCATGAGCGTAGGTACCAAAGACGTTTTTGTATATACAGCCTTCTGTTCCATCGGTGCCATTATTTCCGTCGCCTTTGGCTATTTTGCCGAGTGGCTGCGCACCAGCATCCAGAGCAGTCAGGCCACTGTGATTTTCGTAGCCGACTAGCTCACCCCATTCACTACTAATAATCGTGTTACCTATCAGGCGTGTATTGCCCGCAACCGTCTCAAGAGGAAAGATGCTAATACCTTTAATATCAACACCAGCCTGCGTCACCATGCGGCGACCAAACAGCTGATACAGTCCGCAGACCATTAACATCACCACGCCATCATCAGCAAGTTTGCGGAGTGATTCACCCTTGGCGAGCAGATCATCCTGCACCATTTCTTGGCCAGCGTCCTGGCTACCACCACCAATAATAATATCAACGTCCGGTGGCACATCGTCACCCATACCAACATGCGTTATCTGTACTTCGATGCCTCGCCATTCGAGTCGCTTCTGCAGAACCAAACGGTTACCGGTGTCTCCGTAAATATTCATTTCCTTTGGATACAGATGCGCAATGTGTAGTGATTGAACGCTCATTACAGCCCTACTTCCTTGATCACAATGTTTTTACTGCGAAGTAGCTTTCGCACGGCCAACATCGCTGTGTACGTACAAAACAACACTGCACGTTCCCCAGTTTCGACATTGATAACTTCGTCAACAAACTCAGCAAGCACGTTTTTGACGTGAGTTGCGGGCACATCATCATATTTCAGCCGAACAGCCATATCGTAACTGCGCGTGCCACCGGTCACGACCTTTGATGCTGAGATACTACCAAATTCCACATCCCATAGCCACGACACATCCCGGCCATCGGCGTAGTCGTCATTGATAGCAATACCAACGGCGGCATATGGTTCATGATTGAGTGTGCGAAGCGAATGCGTGAAGCCTCCAGGGTTCTTGACGAGCTGTAGTTCGAGTACTGCACTATTTGGCAAGATGATCCGTTCACCACGTCCAAAAGCAGGAGTAATCGTCTTTAATACACTGGTGGTCGCGTCATTATCTGCATCTGGCTTGACTGCATAGAGCGCCGTTAGGGCTGCGACAAGGTTGATGGCATTGTGAGTGCCCTCAAGATGCGTCTCGTATGAAGAAATCGTACCACCATGCGAAACAGTTACGTGACCATGTTCGACTGCATCGAGTAGTACTGACGGCTTGCCTGCTTCATAAAATGACAAATCCTCATCGTGATGGTGTTGATCATCGGTCAGGAACTGCGAGGTTAGTGATTCGTTGTGGCCAAACCAATTCAGTTGCTTGGCTGTGACTTGCGACTGCAGTGCCGCAATACGAGGGTCGTTAGCGTTCAAAACCACAAAGTCGGTAGCAGCATGTACGACCTTGCCAATAAACTGCGCCGTTGTATCGATTTCGCCAAAGCGGTCCATCTGGTCCCGCATGACATTCAGCGCGACGACACCATTTGGTTGCACTAATGCTACAAAACTTACGGCATGTGCTTCATCAAGTTCAATCACGGCGATGTCATAGGCCAGCTTACCTCGCCAGCTAATTTTGTTGAGCACCGTAGAGATAGCTCCTCTAACAAAATTGCTCCCTGTCTTGTTGGACAATACTCGGTAGCCGTGTGCGCTCAGTAGTTCAGCCAGTACTTTCGTGGTTGTTGTCTTGCCGTTTGTGCCGGTCACGAGAATCACACCCTTTGGTAGCTTCTTGAGCGCCTGAGCCAAAAACTGTCGGTCGAGCTTTTCGACAATCAATCCTGAGAGCGCAAAACCTCCACGGCCAGTCAGGCGCATGAGGCGGAGAATGATTTTGCCGATAAAGAGACTTATATAAAACATATGTCGAGTCTATTGTACACGCTTATAAATTACTAATTGCGCTGTGCCGTATGTCTTGGCGGTCAGGCGCTCAAAGCCTTCTTTGATAAGTTCTTCTTTGACGATAGACAGGATGGAAAGTACCAGAATGCCACCAGGATTAGTGTGGGCTGCGAGCTTGCGGAGTATGTCGGGGCGGATGTCGTTGTATGGCGGATCCAATAGCACAATATCGAACATACGATGCTTGTTTCGACCGGACCAGCCCGAGACGTTTGTCTGCAATACGGTGATTTTGTCTTGTATCTGTAGCTTTTCGATATTTTTTTGAATAACTTTGATGGATTCTTTGTCGATATCAAGGGCTACCACATCGACTGCGCCGCGGCTGACCGCTTCGATACTGAGTGCCCCGCTGCCGGAAAAAGCATCAAGTACTGTCATGCCTTCTATATCACCGAGCATGCCAAACAATGCGCCGCGAATTTTGTCACCCATCGGATGTGTCAGCTTGCTTTTTGGTGAATCAAACGTCCGCCGACCAAGACTTCCGGCTACAACTCTCATGCACGCTCCTTTGCTTTGATAAGTCCCGCATCCTCTACGGCCATATGCCAAATAACGGCAACGGTGCGAATAATCGTGGGGCCTAGGTGCTGGCGTACTGACAGCGCAATCTTCGGCGTCCAACCCTTTTCATAATATTTCTCGTAGAGTTTTTTGCTGGCGATGTCTTGGGCTACCGCAATGTAATATTTGCGAAGTCCTTGCAGTCGAGCTTCTTTGAGTTCGGCTTCAGTTGGTAGTGCATCAAGAAATGTCAGGGGCGCAATAATCGTGGCCACGCCGAGCTCAAACAGACCATGTGTGGTCATAAGCCCTTTACTACCCCACATCTTCCAGTTGTTTGACAACTTTTCAAGAACTGTATCGCCGGGCATCATCAATTTTTCCTTAATACTGGTGCGGCTCTCGATGCCTTCGCCACCGCGAAGCTCAATCAATTTTTCTTCGTATGGATAGTGGTGTGCTGGAGTCAACCCATCGACCAGCGCATGCGCAAGCCAGGCAGCCTCAAATGCCGCATGTTCACGATTAGCGGCTTTGAGTTCTGCAACCAAACTGTTGTAGTGATCGTCAATCAAGTCTAGTAATTGTGTGTCAGTATCATTAAACGGATCAAAATAATGCCATGGCTCATCTTTAGCTGGGCTTTTGCGCTTAATACCATCAGGGCCATTATTACCCTCAAAGTGCAATATTGCTCGAGTACTTGGAAAGACACGGTTGTCGGGCAGTAAGGTGCGTAGGTGTTTTCGAGCAACGCGGTCAATCTTTTGATGCGCGCCCATTATTTCACCCGAGAATTTGGTCAATGTTGTACCGGAATACATCTAGTCGCCTTACCTTATTGTCATTAGTTTAGGTTCGTAACTGCCCGAAGAGCGGATACAGCTCGATATAACTCTTTATATTGTAGCAAATCTACCTTGCGATCGATGATTTCTTGGGCGCTCTTTCGAGCTTCGGCGATCAGCTTGGTATCAGTCAGTTTTGCAATTCGAAGATCCAACTGACCGTGCTGCATAGTGCCATAGATCGCACCGGGACCGCGAATCTCAAGGTCAAGCTCGGCTAGGGCAAAGCCGTCGCTTGAACTTTCGAGTGCACGGAGGCGGCGACTCGGTTCGCTACTATCACCCATCATCAGGTAGCAGTAGCCCTGTTCAGTACTCCGACCAACACGTCCACGGAGCTGGTGGATCTGCGCCAGGCCAAACCGTTCGGCATTTTCGATCAACATAACAGTCGCATTTGGCACGTTTACACCAACCTCAATAACTGTGGTCGATACCAAGATATCGAGCTCGTGATTCACGAACGATTGCATAACTGCTTCTTTTTCTTCTGGTTTGAGCTTGCCATGAAGTAGTCCCACGCGCCGGGTTTTGAAAGCCAACTTCATTTCTTTGTAAGCTTGTTCAACTGACTTAGCTGGCATGAGGTCTGACTCTGCAATCAGTGGACACACCACAAACATCTGGCGACCAGCTGCAAGCTGAGCTTCAATACCCTCGTATAGCTCCTTACGCGAGTTGGGTGATGCTATTTTGGTGATGATCGGTAATCGGCCAGCGGGTTTGCTATCAATCACCGATATATCAAGTTCTCCGTACAGTGTCAGCGCGAGGCTCCGCGGAATTGGCGTGGCGGTCATACTCAGCACGTGTGGCATGTGACCAGCCTTGGCCAGCAAAGTTTTGCGCTGATCAACACCAAAGCGATGCTGCTCATCAATCACCACCAGCCCGAGTTTGTGCATATCAACCTTATTCTGAATCAATGCTTGCGTGCCAATCAGGAATTGCAGGTCACCTGATGTGATCTTTTCGTACGCAGCCTTTTTCTGGGCAGTGTTTAGACTACCGACGAGTAAGCTGACTTTATCGGCCATCCCAAGCGGCATTAGTAGGCTATGAATCGTCTCTGCATGCTGCCGAGCAAGCAGTTCGGTCGGCGCCATCAATGCCACCTGGAAACCCTGTTTCATAGTCATGACCGCCGCCATGGCCGCCACAACCGTTTTGCCGGAGCCTACGTCACCTTCAACCATGCGGTTCATAGCCGTTGTTTTCTGGATATCCTGGTATATCTGCCAGACAACCTTCCGCTGTGCATCAGTCAACGTGAATGGCAGATGCGACACAAAATCTTTGGCCAGCTGTTCATCAAATGGAATACTAATGGCAACCTCTTGGAGTAACTCGTACTTATTCAAAAGCGCAGCCAGTGTCAGATGGAGTACTTCTTCAAACGCCAAGCGGCGCTTGGCCTCCGCAAAGAGCGCAGTATTTTCTGGGAAGTGCATGGCCTCAATTGCCTGTCCATATGGAATTAACTTATGTTGTTTGACAAGCCAGTCTGGCAATGTCTCTGATAGTTCTCTGATTTCTGGCAAGAGTATTCGAATGAGTTTCCGGATCTGTGTGGACTTGAGACCTTTCGTCTCACGGTAGATTGGCACAATACGGGCCGTGTTGACCGGAAAATCACTGACAAGTTCCATTGTTGGGCTCAATATACTGAGTCGCCGTGCACGGAGACCAAATTCGCCTGATATATAGTATTCGGCTTCACGGTTGATGCCAGCAGCTCGATACGATTGGTTGAACCAAATGAGTCGCACGCTGCCCGTGTCATCGCTTGCCACCGCTTCGGTGACATGCAGACCACGGCGACCATAGCGACCAGCCGCTTGTTTGATAACCGCCTTGATAGTGACCGGTCCGGGCTGCAACTTATTAATAGGTATCACGTGGGAGTAATCATCGTATCGGCGCGGATAATTGGTAATAAGATCGTGCACTGTTCGTAGACCAAGCACCGCCAGTTTGGTTGCAACGGCGTCACCCACACCCTTTATCTCTGTTAGTGGACGTTCAAGACTCATTAGTATCAGTATACCTCTACCGAATAGGTTGTATCATCTTTTCAAGTTTCGACATCACAACACATAGAAGAACTACACACGTAACGCGCACTCCGTTTCAGGCATTTAGGCTACGCTAGTTTTGTTCGATAACCGCAAAGTTATTCTTACCGCGCTTGACGAGATTATCGCCGCTGCGTAGTTCTGGGATATTTTCAGGGTCGGCTTTTTGGCCGTTCACACTAATACCACCGGCTGCGATGAAACGATTTGCTTCACTATTTGAGCTCGCCAGGCCAGCACGTACGAGTAGCTGTACTAGGCTCTCACCCTCATTTCTGATCGTTGGCAGTTCGGCTTTGAGCAGTTCAAACTCTGCAGTGCCGAGGGAATCAACTGATGCACCGCCAAACAATACTTCACTGACCTTCTTGGCCGCTTCAGCCTTTTCTGCACCGTGCACTATCTTGGTAACTTCGTATGCCAGTGTCTTTTGGGCTACGCGCCCAGCACGGTTTGCATCGAACTCAGCCATAACACTATTAAATTCATCTTCGTTGAGAAGCGTGTATATCTTCATGTATTCGCCGACACCTTCGTCGTCAGAGTTTAGCCAGAACTGGTAAAACTTGAAAACGCTGGTTTGAGCTGGGTCGAGCCAGATAGCTCCGTCTTCTGTTTTGCCAAACTTCTTGCCCGTTGCCTTATTCATGACAAGCGGTGCTGACCATACGTGTGCTTCAGTTCCGTCCATGCGACGAAGTAAATCTACACCAGCGATGCTGTTACCCCATTGGTCGGCGCCACAGAGCTGCAATGTAACACCAAATTCGCGGTTGAGATGGACAAAGTCGTAACCCTGTATGAGAGAGTAGCTAAATTCAGCATAACTGATACCGGCGCCATCTTCGCCGAGGCGAGATTGTACAAAGTCACGGCCAAGCATCTGACGCATTGGTACGTGCTTACCAACATCACGCAGGAACTGCAGGTAGCCAATATCTTTGAACCAATCGTAGTTATCGACGACTTCGAACTCTTGTCCTGCAAATACCGTGTTGTACTGCGCGGCAATACCAGCCTTGTTATCGGCAATTTGTTCAAGTGTCTTGAGATTGCGCTCTTCTGCCTTCCCGTCAGGGTCACCAATCAGACCCGTTGCACCACCGACAAGCAAAACTGCCTTGTGACCATGCTCTATAAAGTGTCGGACCATCATGGCTGAAGCCAAATTGCCAATAGTCATCGATGATGCACTTGGGTCAACACCGAAGTAAAACGTCAGGGGCTGCTTATCAAGCTCAGTAATGTCTGCAAATGTCGTCTGATTGACGAAGCCGCGCCAGGCCAGCTCTTGGGATAACGTCATCGATACTCCTTAATTATTGTATTTGCTCTCAGTATACCAGAGGTGCAAGCTGAGGATAATATCCGCGATATATTGCTTGTAAACGCCTGTGGTTTGCTATAATTGTAAGGACTTTAAAGCGACTTATGGGGAGTACGTAAACATTCATGAATGATTCAACCAGTGGCGACAAGCGTCGTCGCAAAGCACCAAGCAGTCGTCGTGCCCGAAATACGTTCGTAACTAAGAATGGCCAAACTATCAAAATCCATCGCAATATCAGCGAGCGGATTCAAGCCAACCGAGATGCCCGCGCTAGAAAGCGTGCTACACGTTTGGCTGGCATGCCAAAAACATTCTTCGGACGTGTCTTATATAGGATGCACCCGAAACGCCTCTACAAATACTGGTTCAGCCGCGAAGGCGGTATTATGGCCCTCAAAATCTTTGGTATTGGTATCATTGCAGGGTTCCTCATCCTCGTTGGTGTATTTGCCTACTTCCGAAAGGACCTACCAAACCTCAAAGACATCTCTGGCCAAAACCTCGGTGGGAGTATCCGCTACTACGATAAGACTGGTCAAACCCTACTCTGGGAAGACTATGATGCCGTCAAGCGTATCCCCGTACAGGACAACGAAATATCTCCATATATGAAAGATGCAACCGTTGCTGTTGAAGACAAAGACTTCTTCAAGCATGGTGGCTTTGATGTTCGCGGTATTGCCCGTGCCGGTGTAAACGACGTGTTTGGCAAGGGTGGCCAGCAAGGTGGCTCGACCATCACACAGCAGCTGGTGAAGCTCAACAATAACTGGACCAACAACAAAACTTACGTTCGTAAGATCAAGGAGATTATCCTCTCAGTTGAGCTTGAGCGTAGTTACACCAAGCAAGAAATCCTGACTGGATATCTGAACGCCGCCCCATACGGTAACGTGCAGTACGGTGTAGAAGCCGCGTCACGCGACTATTTCCAGAAATCAGCCAAAGACCTGACGATTGATGAAGCTGCGTTTATGGCCGCTATTCCAAAATCGCCTTCGTATTACTCACCCTATGGGCCGTACTACGATGCGCCGTCCATCAAAGATCGACAACATTACATCATCAATCTTATGCTCGAGCAGCATATGATAACGCAAAAGCAGCACGATGACGCCATGAAAGTGGACACACTGGCTGGTATTCACACACCGCAACCGAAGTACAACGGCATGAAAGCTCCGTACTTTGTACTGACAGCCAAAGAAGAACTCGAAGCCAAATACGGCGCCGATGTTGTTAACCGAGGTGGTTGGAAAGTCACTACAACACTTGATCTAAACCTGCAAAATATTGCTGAAACACAAGTTACGAAAGGTCTACGTCAGGTCAAGAACCAAAAAGGCAACCAAATTGCCTTCGCCGCCGAAGACGTCAAGACTGGTCAAATGGTTGCCCTCGTTGGTAACGTCATGTTCGATAGTACCCAGCCGCACGGTATGGTCAACTATGCCCGGCAAAAGCTCTCGCCAGGATCAAGTATCAAGCCATACAGCTATGCAACCTTGATCAACACCACGACCAACTTTGGTGCAGGATCAGTCCTCTATGACACCCAAGGACCTCTCCCTGGTTACCCATGTATCGACAAAAGCCCGCCAAACGGTACTAGTGACGCAAATAAGTGTCTCTGGGACTACGACCGACGCTTCCCTGGCCCACTAACGCTTCGTTATGCACTTGGCGCTTCACGTAACGTTCCAGCCGTCAAAGCCATGCTGACAGCCGGCATCGACAAAGTACAAGCATCCGCTAAGTCTATGATGGACTCTCCGGGTAGTACCGTCGGTGAAGCTCGTGGTGACTATAAATGTTACAGTGACGTCGCCAAGACGGTTGAGCAGGCCTGTGGTGCAGCTTCAGGTATCGGTGACGGTGCCTATCTCAAGCTCGACGAACACGTTCACGGATTTGCAACACTTGATCGCAACGGGTTGAACCTTCCACAAACGTATATTCTTAAGATCCAAGATGGTAGTGGCAAGACCATTGACGAATGGAAGCCAAGCAAGGGCGTACAGACCGTCCGTCCTGACGCTGCATACATCGTGGATGACATGCTCTCCGACCCGAACGCAAGCTACTTCACCAACAAGCCGCACCGTTATAAAGGCTGGAAATTTAGCCTCAAGACTGGTACAACCAACGACCAAAAAGATGGTTGGCTCCTTGGCTTCTCTACCCAGTATGCTGCAGGTGTCTGGGTTGGTAATGGCAACAACACTCCTATGACCGGGGCCATGGAAAACATGACCCAGCCAATCTGGCAAGGCTGGATGGATCAAGTCCACAGCAACCTCAAGCCAGAAGAACGAGCCCGACCGAGTGACCTCAAGGTACTACCAGCTTATGTTATCCGTAGCCACGTCGAATACGGTACCGTTGAACCAAGTCCGGCCAATGATCTCTACCCATCGTGGTATCAGCCACCAGGCAAAACTTCGTCATCAACAAAGACAATTGACCAAGTATCCAATAAGCTCGCTACCGACTGTACGCCAGCAAGGGCTCGAAAGGATATCACTGGTGCGAATGCTAACTCGTTCTCGGGTGACAAATTCGTCGGTGCGGGAGCGGCCAATACAACCGAAAGTGATGACGTCCACAAATGTGATGATGCGCTGCCATCCATCCACATACTCTCGTCAAATAGCACGAGTGTGACTGTTCAGGTCAGTGGCGGTACGCATCCGTTATCAAGTGACCAGTTCCCTGGTACAGTCAGCATAGTGATTGACGGCCAAACAGTACAGTCCTACCCAGTCAGCAACGCCACTGGCCAGCCGATGGTACTCAGCTACAACTACAGTGGCAACGGGTCAAAGACAGTGACCGTAACAGTTGTTGATAGCGTACTCTACGATGCCAGCGACAGTGCCACTGTCAACTTCAGTGCTACCGCAGCGCTCGCAATCACCAGTGCCAAGATGGCAATGAGTGGTGATATAAACTTCCTGTGGAGTGGGGGCACTGGAACCGTAACTATTTTCAATGCGAGTGGTGTTGCACTCTGTCATGACAATGATGGAAGTTGTAAACTCAATGGACCCACCACAACAGCAACCGTTGGCACATCAGTCTATGCCAAAGATGCTGATGGAAATCAGTCGCCTAACGTTACAGTAAGCGGCCCATAATAAAACAAATAATTGATTCTAAAAATCCCCGGTATATCCGGGGATTTTTATTTGTATACGTACGTCTAGTACTGATTGCTTCGAGGTTGCTGTCGTGGAGCACGAGGACTTCGCGCACGTCGATCAGGCTGCGAAGTCTTTGCTGGTTGCTGTTCGGCCTGTTCAGGTACAGCTTGTGGACCATCAACGAGGTTCGCAAACAACATCTTACCGGCGAGAGTCTGATGGCTACGTGTAATCTCAACTTCAACCAGCTTGCCAAGTGAACGAGCGGCATTATCGACCACAATCATTGTACCGTCTTCCAGGTAGCCAACAGCTTGCTTAGGGTTACTACCCTTCTGGAGCAGTTTGACGTTCTTGCGGTCACCAGGAATAGCCACTGGTCGAAGGTTCTGAGCAAGCTCATTGACGTTCATAACCTGGACGTTTTCGATATCGGCGACTTTGTTGAGGTTGTAATCAGTTGTATAGAGCGGCGCACCGAGGTTCTTGGCAAGCGTAACGAGCTTGTTATCGGTTGGCTCTTTGCTTGTAATGCTCCTGTCGATCGTCACGGTGGTGTTTGGACTGTCTTGCAGCTGCTTGACCACATCCAGTCCAAAGCGGGCTCGTTCGCGCTTGTGAGAGTCCGAGCCGTCTGCCAACATCTGGAGTTCGTGGATAATAAAGTCCGGAACGATAAGTTCGTCTGACAAAAAGCCACTGGCATTGAGCGGCAAAATTCGACCGTCAATCAGCGCACAGGTATCGAGTACGATTTTGCTCCGTGATTTTGATGATTTAGTTGCCTCTGGACGACGTTGTTTCATTACAAAAACGAGCACAACGGCCAGTAAAGCGATTTCTATAGTATCTTGCATAATTTTCTTTCTAATCCTTTTCGAGGAGTGAGTTCAATGCTGACTTAACATCAGTCATTTCATAATATTTTGCGCCGGATTTACCGTCGCGGACTTTTGGCCCAATTGCACCATCAAAGCCAAGCTTCTTAGCTTCGGCCAAACGCTTATCGATATATGGCACGTGGCGGACTTCACCAGATAAGCCAACTTCACCGAATACAACCGCGTTTTTCTTGAGCTGCATGCCTTTGGCAGCCGAGGCAATTGCCATACAGATTGCTAAGTCAGCTGCAGGTTCGGTCAGCTTAATACCACCGACGATGTTGATGTATATATCTTGCTCTGCCAAATTAAGCTTGGTACGGCGCTCAAGCATGGCAATGAGTAAGTTCACGCGGTTCAGATCAATTCCACTGGCGGCACGCTTCGGGTAACCATAACTCGTCTTATTGACCAAAGCTTGGACCTCTACAAGCAGTGGACGAGTACCCTCCATCGTTGCGAGCACCACCGAGCCATCACTGACCTGACGCTCGGCAAGTAGTGCAGCTGATGGATTTTCAACAGGTTGCAGACCACTATCAACCATCTCAAAAATGCCGGCTTCATTGGTCGAACCGTAGCGGTTCTTGATGGCACGCAGTAATTTAAAACCACCATACCGATCACCTTCAAGCTGCAGCACAACATCCACGACGTGCTCGAGCACCTTTGGCCCAGCAATTGAGCCTTCCTTGGTCACGTGGCCCACAATAATAAGTGCCGTATTCGTCTGCTTGGCGGCTGACGTTAATAATTGAGTGCTGTTGGTGATCTGGCTTACGGTACCAGCGGCCGAGGCAATGCTTTTGCAGGTAATCGTTTGGATGGAGTCGACGATCACTAACTTGTACTGACCGTCCGCGATGGTTGCGGCAATATCTTCGGCAATCGTACTGGTAGCGAGCTGCAAATGAGTCGCAGACGCGCCCAAGCGCTGCGCGCGAAGACCAATCTGATGTGCTGATTCTTCGCCACTAATGTACAGGACAGGTAGCTTGCTCGCAACTGCGTGAGCCAACTGAAGCAACAAGGTACTCTTGCCAATACCTGGTTGACCGGCAATCAAGTTCACACTACCCGCCACGATACCGCCGCCAAGTACATTATCGACTTCGCCGATGCCAGTCACAATCCGTTTCATATCGGTTGCCAGTGATTTCGTGATTGTCTGCGCCGATAGTTTGATGCCACCCTGTGAGATCGCTTCAGGACTACTGCCACCAGTAACTTGCTCTACAAGCGTGTTCCACTCACCACAGTTATAGCAACGACCACTAAAGGTCATACTCGCCGCACCGCAGCTGCTACAGACAAATTGAACCGTATTTTTCTTCCCCATCTGCTATAAGTTTACCATTTACTAACCTAAGGCTTCACACATTTCGCACTGCGGGCAATTTGGGTGCGATGCTGACATGGTCTCTTTTCTCTAGAACTGCAGGCAGGCTGAGCCTGCCTCAGCACTAAGAGAAAAGGCCACGATCTCGAAGTGCAAAGAAGATGTACTCAGATACATTGACTGCGCCTCGTAAAGCATCAAGCCCGAAGTGACACAGTACGAAATGTGTGACTATTGGGACTGGATTGTTTGTGGACGACTGTCTATAGCTTTGAGTAATTGGCCTTCTTCGACAACCAAAGCATTCCGTTTTTCGACAATCTCGTTGTACTGCTTGATCATCTGCTGCACCTTGGCAACGTCTCTGTTGTAGCTATTCACCTCTGCGTTATAAGCCGGTACGCCACTGTTGTATGCCTCGGTATTGCCAGACTGTTTAAGCTGCAGGAGCGACTTGTAATCATTATTGATCTGTTGCTCGCGTGTTGTGAGACTCGCATTTAAGCTATCAATCTGGCCCTTAAGGGTTTTGAGCTGCGCATCGTAATCTTGCTGTTGTTGTTCGCGACTCGTAAATTCACTCTCGTATTGCTCAGAAAAACCAACCACTGCACTACGATCAGTAAAGTATTGCTTGTAGTACGCCTCAAGGTCTGGTGGCAGATTACGAACTTCTGTACCCAAGATACTGTGAAGCTCATTTGGCACCACGGCAGCGTCTTTTTGACGATAGCTTTCAATGGTTGCCTTTATGCGAGGATCGGTTACCTGCGAAAACGCCTGCGCTGTCATTGCATCAACATGAGCGCGCTCCTTGGGGCTTAACCGATCATAAACTGCATGTAATGTTTCATGAGCGGCGGTAACCTGCTCAACACCTTCGAGCCGAGGATCAGATACATCGTACAAATAAATGCCCTTACGGCTAATGAAACAGCCGAGAACAATCGTTTTCTCACTATCGGTACAATGCGCACCAAATGATTGCTTATCTTCGATGGCCGGATGGTATACGTAGAACAGACGCCTTGTAGATGGTGTCATGGTCGTATCACTCGCGAGTTTGGCTATCGGTGCTGGCGCAACATAACCATAAAGTCGAATTGTGTCGAAGATTGCACTTTGTTTATACCAAATAAGCGCCGTCAGACCAATAATGGCGAGACTGACAAATAACCCGAGTCGATTGTGCTTCTTTGGCTGCATCCCTAGTAGTTTATCTTCCGTGACTTATTCGGCCAATAGTTTTTAGCAGAACGCCGAACTATTCAGAGACTGCAGAATACAGGAGCTCTTTGTCTTTGGCGCCGACATGCACGATATCACCCTTGTGGTAGTTATTTTCAAGCATCTGGAATGCGATATGGTCTTCGACAGTGTCTTGGAGTAGTCGTCGCATTGGACGGACGCCGTTATGCGAATCATAGCCCTGTTCAAGCAATTGTTTCTTGGCACTGGCAGTCAGTTGCAAGCCGAGGCCATGCTTAACCAAACGTTGACGAAGTTCTTCAACCTGCAAATCAAGAATCTTCATCACATCCTTCTTAGTTAGGGCACGGAAGACGATCATTTTATCGATACGGTTCAAGAGCTCTGGGCGCATCATCTTTTTGAGTTCGTCGAGTACCTTGCTCTTGTTGCTAGCGTGAAGGCTATCAAGATCTTTGAGATCACCTGGGTGTGTCGCATGGAAGCCAAAGTCAGCTTCTTTCTGTAATTTCTCCGCACCAATATTGCTCGTCATGATGATAATGGTATTCGTGAAATCAATCTTGCGACCCTTGGCATCAGTCAATACACCATCTTCCAGTATCTGAAGTAACGTATTAAAGACCTCTGGGTGTGCTTTTTCAATTTCATCAAAAAGTACAAGACTATATGGCTGACGACGAATTTTATCAGTCAACTGGCCACCTTCATCATAACCAACGTATCCAGCTGGCGCACCAACAAGTCGCGACACGTTGTGTCGTTCCGCAAACTCACTCATATCGATCTTGATCAACGCCTCAGCACTGCCAAAGAATTCACGGGCGAGCACTCGAGCGAGTTCAGTCTTGCCAACACCGGTTGGGCCGAGGAAGACAAAAGATCCGATTGGTCGTTTGCCACTGCCAATACCAGCACGGTTTCGGCGGACCGCTTTGGCTACAGCGCTAACGGCTTCTTGTTGGCCTATAACGTAGCGTGTTAATGTTTTTTCGAGCTTTAGCAAATTCTTGGCTTCAGAACGGATGACTTTACTGACCGGCACACCAGTCATACGGGCCACAACATCCGCAACATCGTCACTCGTCATCACAAGCCCATTGCTTGCCTTACCGCTATCAACCGCTGTCTTGAGTTGATCATTTATTTGCGATGCGCGCTGTTTGGCTTTGGCAGCCTTCTCATAATCTTCGTCATCGACAGCATCTTCAATCTGGACATTTACGAGCTTGAGCTCTTTTTGTAACTTACGGATTTCAGGTGGCATCTTGCCTTTATCTACGCGGAGATGCGCGGCAGTTTCATCAAGCAAGTCAATTGCCTTGTCGGGCATAAATCGATCATTGATGTAACGCTTGGCAAAGTTGACGGTATCTTCGAGAACTTCGTCGCTAACGGTGACGTTATGGAAGTCTTCATAGTGCTTTCGTAGGCCTTTGAGAATAGCCAATGTTTCGGCCGGTGTAGCTTCGGGTACTTGAATTGGCTGGAAACGACGTTCAAGCGCAGCATCCTTTTCAATATGCTTGGTGTACTCATTGGTGGTGGTGGCTCCAATCATTTGGATCTTGCCACGAGCGAGCGCAGGTTTGAGGATGTTGCCAGCATCCATTGCGCCTTCGGCAGCACCAGCGCCAACAATTAGGTGCAACTCATCTATAAAGACGATTGTCTTCTTGTCGGCTTCGAGTTCGGTCATAACTTTCTTGAGCCGTTCTTCAAATTCACCACGGTACTTTGTACCAGCAATCATAGCGGCCAAGTCGAGCATCACAATACGCTTGTCCAATAAACTATCGGGGACATCCTCGGCAACGATACGGTGTGCAATGCCTTCCACGATTGCAGTCTTGCCAACACCAGGCTCACCAATTAATACAGGATTATTTTTGGTGCGACGGTTCAGGATCGTAATAAGCCGACGAATCTGTGGTTCGCGGCCCACGACTGGGTCAAGCTTACCGGCGCGTGCCGATTCAGTCAGGTCCGTACCAAAGAAATCAAGTGTCGTCTTCTTTTGCTTGCGGCCACGGCGTTGGTCAGTTGCTGCTTCGCCGTCACCGTCTTGCTGACGGTTGAGAAATGTCTGTAGCTCTTCGAGCATATTGTCGACATCAATATTCATATCGCGGAGGAGAAGTGTCGCACGGGCGTTCTTCTGGTTAAGAATACTGTAGAGGATATGCTCAGTACCACAGAAGTCTTGGTTGAAGTCCTGGGCAACTTCATAAGCCATACGGAGTGTCAGCTTGGCGGTTTCGCTCAAGCCTTTGGCACCCAAATTAATCACCAATGTTTTTGGTGTAAGATTCAACGCAAGTCGTGCGCGGTCAAGCGTGACCCCGGCGTTCTCGAGAATCTTTGCTCCCATACTTGTATCTTGCGCAAGTACGCCAAGCAGTAAGTGCTCAGTGCCGACATAGGCACTGCCAAAGCTCCGTGCAATTGCATCGGCGTGCTTCAGGCTCGACAAGGCATTGTCGGTGAGGTGATTTAAGAACTCTTGAAAGTCTTCAGAATTAGGCATCATAATGGCGTTTGCCCTCCCCAGCGATTATTAACATTCGCTAGTAATTATTATAGCAGTTGGCAGTCTCGGGTCAAGAGTGCTAATTATGATCTTAGAATAGCGTGTTATGCTGGGCATCTGGCTGCGAAAAGCATGTAGTTGTCTCTTGAAAGCCAAAGTGAAGAATCGCGGCCACTGCATCCGGGCAATGGTCGTAATGCGTGAGAATATTGAGCGCTTTTTCCTGGTCTACAGGGTCATTGCTTTGACAGAGGGTATCCGTAAGTTCTGTAACGAATGGTGGGTACTCCGTGCAGGTCTGATTTTCAAAATAGGTAAACTCACCGCTAGCCTGCGTTGTCATCTGTAAACACTCCTCTTTGCCCATGAATATACGCCCCCAAATTGAGGGGTCCAAGAAAAAACCTATTTTACAACGACTTTCAAAATATGCTAATGCTTTTAATCATAGGTGAGCATTCTCATCTGCAACAGCCAGGCGAAGTGTAGCCTTGGGCTTGCTGGGCGTGTAACGCTGCCGTAAATCACAAAAGACACGGATTTATTCCGTGTCTTTTGTTTCCTATTTCAAGAAGGAGCAGCCGGAGACGATGGATTCATTCCATCGCGCCGCGCGATGAGGAAACCTATCCCAGTTTCCTTATGCTTACTCGCCGTGTTCTTCGATAGCTTCGAGAAGTGAACTCTCAAGCACTTCCTTCTTCTTCAGCTTCGTGACTGGCACTGGCTTAGATTCAATAACAGTCTCTGCCACGGCCTGTTCTGGCTGATCAGCAACGATGTCGAGATCGTAGCCAGAAAGCTTGCTGGCAAGTCGCACGTTTTGACCGCTCTTACCGATAGCAATGCTGAGCTGGTCTTCTGGGACGATGACGCGAGCCTTCTGAGCTTCCTTGTCGAGTTCGACACGGACAACCTTAGTTGGGCTGAGCGCATTGATAATGTAAGTAGCTGGGTCTTCATCAAATACGATGATGTCGATCTTTTCCTGCTCACCAACTTCACTCATGACAGCGTTCACGCGGGTACCGTGACCACCGACAAAGGTACCAACTGGGTCAACACCTGGGACGGTGCTGGCAACAGCGATCTTCGTACGAACACCGCCTTCACGAGCAATGCCCTTGATTTCGACAGCACCGTTTTCCATTTCAGGAACTTCACCACGGAACAACCATTCAATGAATTGTGTACTACCACGAGATACAACGAGTTGTGGACCGCGGAAACCACGTTCTACATCTTTCAAAAATACCTTCAGGCGTTGGCCTGGGTAGTAGCGTTCACCCTGGATCTGTTCGCTGGCAGGCATGATTCCCTGAGCTTTGCCAAGATCAACACGGACGATACGTCCTTCGACACGACCAACAACTGCGTTGATAACAGTGCCAATTTTGTCTTCGTATTCTTCCATGACGATTTCACGCTCTGCTTCACGAAGACGCTGCAAGATAACTTGCTTGGCTGTCTGTGCTGCAACACGACCGAAGTCTTCGACTTTTTCGTGAATCTCAACAAATTCGCCGATAGCGATGTTCTTTTGCATAACCTGTGCGTCGCCAAGGCTAATTTCGAAACGATCGTCACCGACCTTTTCAACGACTTCCTTACTAACATAAGCGTCCACATCACCCGTGTTGAGGTTCATGCTAACACGAACTTCTTGCTCGCGGTCACCGTAATCACGACGGTATGCAGCAGCAAGTGCTTGCTCAACGACTTCTTGTACGGTCTCAAGCGGTAAGTTCTTTTCTTCAGCGATAGACTTTACAGCCATCGCCAGTTGTTTGATATCTAATTCCATAATAGTTCCTCTTAATTGTCTTTCGGTTAGGTATGAAAAAAGTCGACCACTGGCGGCCGACTGACATACCCCAATCATACGCGTTTATGTATGAGCCGTCAATAATACTCTACCAGCTCCATGTTTATCAGGGGTCGAAATATTGACTTTTTAATGTTTTTCTGATATAAATCATTACGTTTTGTTGAGGCATCGCAACCCGTTCCTCCAAAGCACCTTGACAATCAGACGGATGAAACGAAAAGGGCAGCAAATGCACATACGACAGATATGCCTTTACTGCCCTATTTTGTTTCAAATGATTGGAGAACACTATGTACAGCAGTACAACGACAGACCACGTCATCTACCTGATGCGGCCCGGCCCGAAACGCGCAAGCAATTCTGCGACCTTCGACATCACCGAGCGCGATCCGCAACGGCACTGTCAGAAGGCACCATCAGACGCACTTGCCTTTTACTACCAGGCCAAGCACACTGAGCGTCAAATCGACGGTCCCATCACCAACACGCCAACGAACAAGAGCTGTCTATACATCATCAACGCAACTGCGCTGACGCTAGACGAGCTCATCGCCCTTCCCGGCAACCACACCCATCTGGTTAAGGCCATGAAACAGCGCAAGCTTCATCATGCCGCCGTCTGGGACAGTGGTTTCGTCACCGTAGTGAGCAATGAGGATGAGTTCCTGACCAGCTATAAGCTGACCATGGTCTAACACAGACTCAACCTGCGAACACTACCGAACGCGACATTCAGATGGCATATAACCAACAGGTGTCATGGTCTCCTACCGTGTGTTTTCTCCTTTTGTTTATACCCCGTCTGTTTGTCATGTTCGTCTATGAATGCATGTTCATACCGATGAGTCCAAAAGGACGAAACGAACAAGCCCTTAAGTCTCCGTGCTAAAATAATTGCAATGGGAAAAAACGTCACACGCCTCTATTCGCTATTTCAGCCAAAACACTACATTCTTGACCTCGTACCAAATCGTGAAGCCTCGACCTTCACTGGATCTGTCATTATTACCGGTAAAAAGGTCGGTCGACCGAACCAACGCCTGACATTTCATCAGAATGGTCTCAAGATCACGGCCGCACATGTCACGCACCATGCTAAACAGGGTGATGAAGTAGTAACGATTGATCGGATCAACCATCATGCTAAATATGATGAGGTCCGTCTGCACGCCACCAAGCAGCTCTATCCAGGTAGCTACACTGTCCGTCTCGAGTTTGAAGGCAAGATTACCAGGCAGATGAACGGTATTTACCCATGTTTCTTTGAACATGACGGCAAGCAAAAACAACTCATCGCGACACAGTTCGAAAGCCATCACGCCCGTGAAGTATTTCCAAGTATTGATGAGCCCGAAGCAAAGGCTACGTTTGACCTCAGCCTAACGACACCAAAGGGCGAAACCGTTCTGGCCAACACGCCAATCAAGTCACAAGAAGAAAAAGGCGATCTGGTTCGTAACGTATTCGAAACCACTCCACACATGTCGACCTACCTACTGGCGTTTGCATATGGTGAGCTTGGCTATAAAGAATCCAAGACCAATAAAGGTGTTGCAGTGCGCACCTACGCCACACCCGACAACGTCGAGATGACAGCCTTTGCGCTCGATGTTGCGGTCAAGACACTCGAGTTCTACGAAGATTACTTTGGCATCGATTACCCCCTCGCCAAGTGCGACATGATCGCACTGCCCGACTTTGCCAGTGGTGCCATGGAAAACTGGGGCCTCATCACCTACCGCGAGCACACGCTGCTCGTTGACGAAAAGAACACCACCCTCGGCACCAAGCAATACGTCGCCATGGTGGTTGCACACGAACTTGCACACCAATGGTTTGGCAACCTCGTCACCATGCGCTGGTGGACTGACCTCTGGCTCAACGAAGGCTTCGCCAGTTGGATTGAATACATGGCTGTCGATCATCTGTTTCCTGAATGGGAAATGTGGACGCAGTTCAATGTCGATGAACAGCAGCAAGCACTCAAACTTGACGCGCTGGAACATACCCATCCAATTGAAGTACAAGTTAACCACCCTGACGAAATCCGCAGTATCTTTGATGCTATCAGTTACAGCAAGGGTGCCAGCGTCATTCACATGCTTCACGAATACCTCGGTGCTGGTGACTTCCAAGCTGGACTTCGCCATTATCTCGAACGTCACAAGTATGGCAACACGGACACGATTGATCTCTGGCAAGCACTCGAGGAAATCTCTGGCAAGCCGGTAAAAGATTTCATGCATGCCTGGACCACTCAACCCGGCTATCCAGTGCTTCACGCCACCGTTACTGACAAGAGCGTATCACTCCGCCAAGAACGCCTCTTCATAAATCCTGAACATGCTAAATTGGATCCATTGTTTTGGCCAATCGCACTGCTCGCTAACAACGAATCATTGCCTGACCAATTTGCAGCCGAGACTGCCGAATACAACCTCTCCGAGACAACAAACCTCAAGCTCAACTACGGCCAAAGTGGCTTTTATCGCACAACCTACAATAGTTCACATCTCAAATACCTTGGCGAACAGATCAAAAAAGGCCGTCTTGACCCTGTCGACCGCATCGGTGTACTCAGCGACATGTTTGAAACAGCCAAAGCCGGTGAATCCGACACTGCCGACGCACTGCAATTCCTCGAAAACTTCCGCCAAGAGTCTAACTATGCTGTCTGGGATGTGATCTCGAGCAGTCTTGGTGGTCTCCGAACTGTTATGAACGACGAGGCACTCCGTGACTCTATGAAACCATACATTCGTGAGCTCATCAGCGCTGAATTGGCTCGACTTGGCTGGAACCGTAATGATAGCGATAGCCACTTTGACCGCCTACTTCGACCAATCATTCTGGGACTTGCTGCTTCAGCAGATGAGGAAAAGATCGTAGCGCACTGTAAGCAACTATTTAATAACATCAACAGTGCCGATGATGTAAACCCTGACCTGCGGACTGCGGCCACCAGCAAAGAAGTAAAACGTGGTGCAGATATCGACCCCGACATGCGTGGCGTGGTGTTTGGTACCGTTGCCAGACTCGGTGGCGAAGCCGAGTTCGACAAGCTCGTGAAGATGCACAATTCAACCACTCTCAGTGACGAACGACTAACTCTGTCGGCTGCGATCACTGGCTTCAGACAGCCAGAACTTATTGCTCGTTCACTCGATATGATCATTTCAGATAACGTACGTCTGCAAGATGTGGCGTATTGGATTGCCTACAGTTTCCTCAACCGGTATGCGCGAGCTCAGACTTGGGAATGGGTCAAAGCACACTGGGAATGGCTGCACGAAAATCTCGGTACCGATCTCAGCTTCTACCGAATGCCGATCTACGCCGCTCGCGTTCATAGTGACCGTGAATTCATCAAAGAATACACCGACTTTTTCGAGCCCAAATTATCACCAGCAATGGAACGTTCCTACAAACAAGGCATCGAGATGCTGCAGTGGCAATCAGCCTGGAAAGAACGTGATTTCAAAGAAGTCACAGCGTTCTTCAAGACCCACAGCTAGAGTGCAATATCATCGACAAATGTAATCACGTTCGCATCAACACTTATTGCCGCTAATTGATAGCTGCCTTTCCAATCATTTGTTTGGACCCACATAGTGGCAGCAAACTGCATCTGTTGCAGCTTTTTGGGTGTTACATAGTCGAGCCCGCCACCATATGTAGTGTTTTTACGTGTTTTGACCTCAACGAAATAAATAGTTTTTTGCATCTCAGCAATGATATCGATTTCGCAGTAGCGAGTTTTCCAGTTACGATCAATAATTTTGAAACCTTGGGCTCTTAGATATTCCGTAGCCAGGTCTTCACCAGTATTGCCAAGTGATGTAGTGTTCATGCCGCCAGTAGCTTTTGGATTGGCTTATAAGACAGACGATGGATTTCTGTGACACCCAACAGAGTAAGTGCATCAATGTGGACTTTTGTGCCATAGCCAACATGCTTTTCGAACCCATAGTTTGGATACGTGATCGATGCTTCGGCCATATACTTGTCACGGGCAACCTTGGCAACGATGCTAGCCGCACTAACGGCAGACACAGTATCGTCGGCTTTTATAAGCTCTTTGGCACGAGGATCATGATTCAGATAGTTAATATTGCCATCAATAATAATCTCATCGTAATCTGTAGCGATTTGATCAACCGCACGCTGCATAGCTAATTTTGTCGCCTCAGTCAGACCGATTTTGTCGATTTCAGGTGGCCATACCCAGCCGAGTCCGACACTAGCGCCACTCGCTTCAATTAGTACAGCTAGTCGCTCACGCTGTTTTGCACTGAGCTTCTTGGAATCTTTGAGTCCTATAATCGGTTCGGCCAAAATTGCTGCGCCGGCCACTAGTGGCCCTGCCCAACAACCTCGCCCCACCTCATCGATACCAACAGTAATCATTGCATATATTATACAAGCAAAACGCCCCGATTACTCGGGGCGTTTTCAAGTTTCAGAGTGAAATCTGTCTTTACGCTTCGGTCTTTTCCTCAACAGGAGCTGCAGCTTCGACAGTTGGAGCATCATTTGCAGCATTGACTTCGTATTTGTTGAAGTCGACACCAGTCAAACGCGCACGCTTACCGGTACGCTCACGCATGTAGGTGAGATAGTTACGGCGAACCTTAGAACGCTTGGTAACTTCTACCTTCACAACCAGTGGGCTGTGAAGCAAAAAGCTCTTTTCGACGCCGATGCCACTAGCAAGACGACGGACAAGAATACGGCTGGTGTGTGTGTTCTTGCGGTCAACGCGAATGACGAGACCCTGAAAGATCTGGACACGCTCTTTGTTGCCTTCACGAATCTTCTGGTGAACTTTTACGTTGTCACCAGGACGCACGTCAACGACCTGTTCCTTCTTGAACTTGTTTTCGATTTTCTGAATAATTGATTCCATAGCTAATAAACCTTACACCATTTAACTCTTTAACGCAAGTATACCATATCTGTTAAATGTTGAAAAGTATGGGGTATACTAATAAGACATGAATTATGAAGAACTCGCGCTCAAGCGCCACAAAGAGCTACGTGGCAAAATTTCAATTGAACTAAAAGACACACTCAATACAGCCGATAAGCTCAGTACCTACTACACACCAGGTGTTGGTGCGGTGTCATCATACGTCGCAGAACATCCTGAAGAAGCTCGTGAGTACACATGGCTTAATAATGTCGTAGCTATCGTTAGCGATGGTTCGGCTGTTCTCGGCCTCGGCAACATCGGGCCACTTGGTGCGCTGCCAGTTATGGAAGGCAAATCGATGTTGTTCAAGCATTTCGCTGGTATTGATAGTGTGCCCATTGTTCTAGACGTCCACACGCCAGATGAAGTTGTTGCGGCTATCAAAGCGATTGCACCGAGCTTTGGTGGCATAAACCTGGAGGATATCGCAGCACCGCAATGTTTCGAAATCGAAGAACGACTCAAAGCCGAACTCAACATCCCCGTATTTCATGACGATCAACACGGTACCGCTATCGTTGTACTGGCAGGTCTTATCAACGCCATGAAAATTACAGGCCGTAATCTCGCCGATTGCCGCATTGTCTGTGTTGGCGCTGGTGCAGCTGGTACTGCAATTATGAGATTGATCGCTGACTACGCGCATCCAGAAATATTGGCAGTTGATAGCAAGGGCATAATCAGTACAGACCGAGCTGACTTGAATGATGAAAAGAAAAAGCTCCTCGCTTTTACAAATCAAAGTGGCGTTAGTGGCTCACTTCAGGACGCACTTATAGGAGCAGATATATTCATCGGCGTATCGCAGGCTGGCCTGTTGACTGCCGAAATGGTCAAGACGATGGCACCAGATCCAGTCGTATTTGCACTCGCAAATCCCTACCCAGAAATCATGCCAGACGTTGCTAAAGCCGCCGGTGTCGCCATCATGGCCACTGGTCGTAGCGACTTTCCGAACCAGGTAAACAATGCCCTGGCCTTCCCTGGTATCTTCCGTGGTGCGCTTGATAACCGTGTATCAGCTATTACTGAAACGCATAAGCATAAGGTTGCAGAAGTAATCGCCGGACTCGTTGAATCACCAGACGCTGATCATATCATTCCGTCAGTCCTCGACGAACGACTGGTATCTGAAATCGCCAAGGTTATCATCTAAACATAGGCATTTTCATACCCCACATGATATAAGCTTATCCACTTTAGGGTTCTTATTATATCAATCTAGACAGTCGATTTACGCAGGTATATCATTCGACCAATTTAACTGTGGGTACACATATGTTTACTGTCGAAAACCAACATTTTATTGATGGCTACATGCCAGATGAAGTCTTTCCGGTGACCATCGATTCAGAGCTATGGCAGCATACGCAAAATAATGGTGATTTTGGCCTCAGAATTGCCTGCGACCCAGGGACACTGGCCGTTGGTAAATATCTTGAGTTTGATATTGCGCTCCCAATGATCAGCTCCAAGATTAAAAGCCGGGTGATTGATTTTGAAACCAACCAACGACTGATTCTTGATGGTCGAGGAAATGATGTTGACCTGTTTCTAGAGTTTGGGTTTTCTGCCCTCGCCAAGCAAGCTGGGACACAGATTGATTACCGAGCTGAGGTAAGGTCACGTAGTTTACGTAGTAAGTTGACCGAACCTGCAGTAAAAGCCTTTGTGCGAGCAAATGTCGGCAAAGGATTGGCGAGTGGATTGATAGACAAAATCAGTGTCGCCTGCAATGAACGTTATCCCCGTTTGAGTGCGTAGCAGTAAGCTTTAGCCAACAACGCGGACGACTTCTTCAAGTGTGGTTTCGCCAGCAATAACCTTCAATGCACCGTGCTGCAACATTGTAAGCATGCCACTATGAACAGCCGCTTCTTCAATTTCTTGAGCAGATAATTGCATGCCGCCATGCTCCAATAACTGACGAATTTCGCCGGTCATCAAGAACTGTTCACGAAGTGCGATTTGCCCCTGATAGCCATAGGGATTTTCTGCAGACGATCCTGGCTTATAAAATTTCACATTCGCAAGGTCAGGCCGCTCCATGTTTGGTGGCAGCGTATTAATAATATCCTGGAGACGCTTGATGGTTGTTGGCTCAAGCGTTGTCTCTTGCTTGGTGTTGTCGTCAAGGCGACGCACCAGGCGCTGAGCCATGACCATACGAATAGCGGAGACAAACAACGGGTTGAGGCCAATTACATCCATAAGGCGTGTCAGCGCAGCCGAGGCGGATGAGGCGTGGAATGTTGAGAGTACCAAGTGACCAGTCAATGAAGACTGTAACGCAGTCTTGGCGGTATCCATGTCACGAATCTCACCAACCATCACAATGTCAGGGTCGAGACGAAGTACCGCGCGAAGTTTGTCAGCAAAGTTAGTTTCCTGGCTGTTCTGTGACGTGACCGATACCTGCGTAATACCACTGAATTGGTATTCAACTGGGTCCTCAATAGTAATAATCTTTCGTTCTTCTGAGTTGAGTGAGTTCAACATGGAATACAAGGTGGTAGTCTTACCAGAACCAGTCGGTCCAACAATCAATACGAGTCCTGATGGCTTGGCGATAATATCATCCACAATTGCCCGCTCATCTGGTGCTAGGCCAAGACGATCAAGATTGTACATATCTTGGTTCATATTGAATAAACGCATAACGACGTCCATGCCGTTGACAGTTGGGACGGTTTCGAGACGCAAGTTGATATCAACCTGGCTACCGTCTTTCATTTCTACTTGCTGCGAGATATGACCTTGCTGGGCATCATTTGCGGCTGTTGAAACGTTACCACCGCTGGCGATGGCGGATATGAGTGCTCGATATTTTTCGATGCTCAGTTTGGCAATCGGGTGCAACACACCGTCAATACGGAAACGAATACGAACATGGTCACGCTGGGTTTCGAGGTGAATATCGGAAGAATTCAGGCGATAAGCCTGTTGCACAAGATAGGCCAACATGTCATCGGCTTTAACTTGCTCAAGCGTGGCTGATACTTGCTGGACAATATCTTTGTCACCGGCTTGGTTGATCGCAATATCTTGGTAGACCACGGCTTTTGGTGGGTTGTAGAGCAACATATAATCACGAAACCCGGTGTCAGATATCAGCACAAAATTGACGCGCTGATCAAGGAATCGATTACGTAAATCAGTAATTATTTGCTGTGAAGTGTTGTTGGTAACACCAAACGTCACACTGTGCTCATCGGATATCAGCGGTACGACACGCAGTGACTGTAACTCATTAACAGGCAGCAGTTCTTTGTAGAGCTGCTTATCTACAATCTGAGAAGTATCAGCGTATTGAAGATTCAAAATACCAGCACGGCGCTGGGTATTAAGCTCTTCGGCGGTTCGAGCAGGATCTTGTGACATAACTCCTTATATTAAAGCATAAGCATGCGTGCTTGGCACCACTGTTTCGAGCAAATACGTTATTATACCTAGCATGTCTCGTTCAATCGTCCTGATTGCCCACAATCTCCGCAGTAGTCACAATGTTGGTTCACTGCTCCGTACTGCCGAGGGTCTCGGTGTAGAACATGTCTATCTGACTGGCTACACGCCTCATCCTGTAAAGATTAACGATGATCGTCTGCCGCACATTGCCCAGAAAGTGCACAAGCAAATTCAAAAGACAGCGCTTGGTGCTGAGTCCAGTCAAGCCTGGACGCAAGTTCCAGATACAGCAACCGTAGTTACTAACCTCAAGCAACAAGGCTACCTTGTTGCAGCCGTCGAACAAACTCCTGACAGTATTGCACTCCCCGGTTTTGATCCAACCGATAAGGTCGCGCTACTCGTGGGCCGTGAAGTCGAAGGAATTGAACCCGAGGTACTTGCGCTCATGGATATTTGTCTCGAAATCCCGATGTTTGGCGCAAAGGAATCGTTCAACGTCGCTCAAGCAGCAGCCATGGCCTTATATCACAGCCGATTTGCACCATTTGCAAACAATATTGTGTAGTACCGAAAAAACAGCTACAATACGCTCATGGTCGCGCTAAAACAAAAACGCGCTGTGGCAGTACACAAAAAACGCCGCGGCGAACACCACCGAATCAGCAAACAGTACCACAAGGTCTATTGGCCGTATGTGCCGATGATTGCTATTGTGGCACTCGGTTTGTTTATCGGTAATTGGCACCCAAAGACGCACAATGGCGTGCTTGCCTATGCCACAAACATGAGCACCTCTACACTGCTTGATTCTACAAATTCCCAACGCAAGGCCAACAACAAGTCTGCGCTCAAGATCAACGCCGAACTTGCAGCCGCTGCCCAGGCAAAAGCCAACGATATGACCAGCCGTGACTATTGGTCACACAATACGCCTGACGGTCAAGAGCCGTGGGTATTCGTACAAAATGCTGGCTACCACTACCTGAAGGCCGGCGAAAATCTGGCATATGGCTTTAACTCTAGCAAAGAAACAATTAACGGCTGGATGAACAGTCCGACGCACCGTGCGAACATGCTCGATGGTAGCTACAGCGAGGTTGGCTTTGGTTTTGCAAACGCCAAAGATTATAACCACTCTGGCCCAGAAACGGTTGTCGTGGCAATGTACGGCCAGCCAAGTACAGCCACCTCAGTTGCCGGCGCCTCAGAGCAAGGTGGCGCACAGCAGTCAGATGCACCAGTCAACAGTTCTACACCGCTCGTGAACGAACCAAAAGCTTTTGCTGTGGCTCGAATCCACGCAATTACTGATGCGCCATGGGCACTACTAGCAATTGGCCTGGCGAGTGGCGCCATGATTGCCTTTGTATTCATCAAGCACGGTTTGGCCTTCAAGAAGCTTGTACTCGAAGGTGAAGAGCTGATTATCCATCATCCATTCCTAGACATTATGCTCGTGACACTCGTGATGTTTGGCTACGTACTCAGCCAAGGCGTCGGCGTCATTCGCTAAAGATAGTTACTGTAGTTTGATGTTGGTGGTACCAACAAGCTCGCGGAGACTGTTGAGACTGGTTTCGATAGCGTCAAAGCGCATTGGCAAACGAATAATTTGCTTCTTGGCTTCTTCGCCGAGTACCAGTACAACCTCGGTCTCACCAGGATGTGTGTCGATTGTTTGCTTCAATGAAACAAGTACGTCATGATCGTCACTTTTTTCGAGTCGTATGTAGAGCTTAGGGTCAGCTATTGTAGTGGCAGGCTTGGGTGTGGTCATGGCAACTTTCTTGCCAGGTTTGGGCACCGTCTTCTTTTTACCAGTTGCCGTGTAGGCGGCAGCTTGATCGGCAGTAATCTCTCGGGCGTCGTCAACCATCAGCTTCACTTCACTGGTGAGGTTGCCGTCACGATCTTTGGCGTTGAGTTTACCCTTGACCATCACGATACGGTCGCGTTCCCATATACCAGTCGTTTGCTGGTATATGCTCGGGAATAGTATCAATTCAATTTCACCAAACTGGTCACCAATCTTCACAAATGCCATTTTCTGACCTGTTTTGGTCACAATTTCACGTACTTCACTGATCGCACCACCGATGTTAGCAGGCTTGCCATCGTGTTCGGCTTTTAATGAGTTGAGCGGTATGGTTTGCTCGGCAAGAATTGTTTCGTAGGCGGTCAATGGATGGGCACTCAGGTACAAACCAAGTAGTTCACGTTCCCACACCAGCTGTTCACGCACCGGATGTATCACTGGAGCTGCTTCAAGTACCATCTGAGGCTTCACAATCACCGAGTCGAGCAAGTTACCGAATAGGTCGGTTTGACCGCTGGCGCGCTCTTTCTGGAGCCGAGAGGCAAAAGCCAACATTGTTTCAAGATTGTGTAGTAAGTGACTGCGTTCGCCAAAACTATCAAAGCCGCCTGCCTTGATAAGACTTTCAAGGGCCTTGCGGTTCACAATACGAGTATTCACACGACTGAAGAAATCGTCGATATTTTCAAAGGCACCTTCTTCACGGGCCCTCAGGATTTCCTCAACCGCACCAGTTCCGACGTTTTTAATGGCCGCCATACCAAAACGAATTTGATTCGTTTTTGGCACAACCGCAAACTCGACGAATGATTCGTTGACGTCAGGCTGCAAAACCGGAATACCCATGTGCTGACACTCTGACATCTCAATCGCCAAACGATCAGTATCGTCATAATCGCTCGTCATAAGTGCCGCCATAAACGCTGCAGGATAATGCGCCTTGAGGTAAGCAGTTTGGTATGAAATCAACCCGTAACAAGCAGCGTGTGATTTGTTGAAACAATAGGCTGCAAAGTCTTCAAGCTGCTTCCAGAATTTCTCCATCAGGGGCTTGTCGATACCGCTATGTTCTTGGCCACCAGCAATCATTTTGTCTTTCATTTTGGCCATCAGTTCGGCATTTTTCTTACCAATTGCCTTGCGCAGTGTATCGGCTTCACCACCGGTAAAGCCACAAACCTCCTTGGATATCTGCATAACTTGTTCCTGATAGACAAGCACACCGTAGGTGTTACGAAGGGCGTTTTCCATGCTTGGGTGTGGATATGTGATTTTGAGTTCACCATGCTTACGTCCAATAAAGTCACCGATAAACTGCATCGGACCAGGACGGTACAGCGCCACCATCGCCACGATGTCTTCAAACACGGTTGGTTTGAGATCTTTGAGGTAGCGTTTCATGCCAGATGATTCAAGCTGGAACACACCAGTCGTGTCACCACGTTGGAATAACTCAAAGGCTTTTTCGTCATTAAGCGGAATGGTGTTGATATCAATATCAACGTCGTACACCTTCTTGATAATACGCAGGGCATTCTTGATCGTTGTCAGGTTGGATAGACCCAAAAAATCCATCTTAAGTAGTCCAAGCTCTTCGATAGGACCCATTGGATACTGGGTCGTCACGACGCCCTTCTGCGCCATTTCAAGCGGTGTAAACTTCACCAAGTCATCGGGCGCAATCACCACACCAGCAGCGTGCACACCGTGACTACGAACCGTACCTTCAAGTATGATTGCTTGATCAATAACGATCTTGGAGTTTGCGTTGGTTTCGTATTCGCGTTTGAGCTCTGGATCAGCCACAATCGACGTGGCGAGTGGAATATGACGACCCTGTACTGGTGCTGGAATCATCTTGGCAAGTCGGTCGGCATCGGCATACGGTATCTGGAGTACACGGGCTACGTCGCGCACAGCGTTACGTGCAAACATACGCCCAAAAGTCACGATGTTGGCAACACGCTTGGTGCCATATTTCTCGACACAATATTGGATCACTTCATCACGGCGAGTATCCTGGATATCAATATCAAAGTCAGGCATGCTGATACGGTCGGGGTTTAAGAATCTTTCGAACAGCAGATCGTATTGCAGTGGCTCGAGTTCAGTGATGCGTAGCGCGTACGCCACAATTGAACCCGCACCGCTACCACGGCCAGGACCAAAGATAATTCCCTGATCTTTGCCCCAGTTGATAAAGTCCTGCACAATCAAGAAGTAGCCGTTGAACCCCATACGGTCAATAACACCCAGCTCAAATTCGGCTCGTTCATTAACGTGCTTTGGGAGTTGTTTTTTGATGCTCGCTATTGTGGTCGCTGGCTTGGCATCTGGCACATAGCGCTTGAGTAAGCCAGTGTACGCAAGTTGGTCTAGGTAGGTCTTTTCCGTTTCACCTTCTGGGACCGAAAACTTGGGAATCAGTATTTTGCCAAGTTCAATCGTCACATCACAACGATCAGCTATGGCCTTAGTATTCGTGATAACTTCAGGGTAATCTTTGCCCCAACGCTTAATAATTTCTTCTGGCTTCTCAACATGCAGTGGGTAATTCTTGAGTGACATGCGCTTTTCGTCGCTCAGGAACGCGCCAGTACCAACACAGAGCAGAATTTCATGTGCATCTTGATCTTCATGATGGAGGTAGTGCGCGTCACAAGTCACCACAACTGGAATGTCGAGTTCCTTACCCAGCTTCAGAACCTGTTCGTTGATTGCACCCTGCTCGGAACTATGTAGTGGGTTATCGACGTGACCATGGTCTTGAATTTCCAAATAGTACCTGTCACCGAACACTGACTTGTACCATTCGGCAATTGCCTTGGCTTGATCATATTGACCTTCTTTGAGCGCGCTACCAACTTCACCACCCATACAGGCGCTCAGTGCAATAATGCCTTCGTTATATTCTTCGAGGAGTTCGTGATCGACACGAGGGTAGTAATAGAACCCATCGAGGTTGGCAATTGTCGACAAGCGCATCAGGTTCTCGTAACCCTGATTGTTCATAGCAAGCAAGATCAAGTGAAAACGATTTTTGTCCTTTTGCGGGTCTTTGTCCTTGTGCCCACGCATCGCAACATAGGTTTCGATACCGATGATTGGCTTCACGCCTTTTTTGACCGCTTCTTTGTAGAATTCAATCGTTCCGGACAGCGTTCCATGGTCAGTCATGGCAACAGCCGACATACCACTGCCTGAGACAAATTCCATCAGTGGCTCAACACGAGTCAGTCCGTCGAGCAAACTAAACTGCGTATGATTATGCAGATGCACATAATCACTCGCCATTACCTCTCCTTTTGACGCCATGTTACCAATCCCTCAAATTATCTTTCTATTCTAATGAAATATATGCAATTTGGGGATGCTTATAATTACAACAGTTGCAGATTCTTGCCAAAATTCGTGTTATCGCTCTTGTGTCTGTACAGTACTCTGAAAATTATCCGTAATCCGATGAACAAATGGCACGAAGTGCAGCAACGACAAAATCCAGAGCAAGATGCCGACAACAACTGTAGCACCAATAACACCGCCAAAGCCAGCCATGATACCTTTCACGAAACTCATTTTGTACGCCTGCCAACGGTTGGCATAGCTATATTCATAGACGTTACTCAGGACACGTCCAAGCTCTTCATATTCTTTGGCTGACCGGCTTTTTTTAGGCATGTTTCTTGAGGTAAGTTTTGAGGTTGGCAACCGCGTTTTTTGCATTCTTGATAGCTTTTTCGAGATCGGCGTCTTCGGCACCACCTTCGTGAATAGCACTCAATACTTCACGGGCCTTGGTTTTGGCTTCTTCGGCTTGGCCGACAAGCTTATCAATCTCATCTTTAGCAGATGACTTCGCAGACTTGGCCTTCAACTTACCTTCATCGATAACACCACTAATATCAGCGTGTAGTTCTTTGAGCTTCTTTTCTGCTTCAAGTTTTGCGACATGTGCATTGTGCTGAATGTCTTTACGGGTTTCTTTGCCGCTCTTTGGTGCGGTGAGTACTCCAGCGAGGTAACCTACGCCAGCTGCAACGGCTGCGACACCAAATGCGACACCTTTACGATTCTTTGCCATGTTATTTACCCTTGCCCTTTCGTGATTGACGCTTGAATGTACGATCATAGAGATTAGCGAGTGTGTAAGCGATGCTCATTGGCTTGGCGGCGTGAGACATAAACTCAGTGATTGATTCAGCGCGGTCCACCAGATGTTCGGCTTTGACAGAAACACGCTTAACGGACTTGATGACTTTTATGGCGATCGCTAGAAAAGCAATGCCAAGCAATAGGAAGATTGCAAGAAATGATGAAAGGATGATTACGAGGATTTGTTCGGCATTGTGCATAGTATGTAGTATACCACTAACTCTTATCCACAACTTCTCGTAAGTGGGCTAAAAAATCATCTTTCAGGTCATCGTGCTCAAGTGCAAAATCAACGACTGTTTTTAAGTATTCAAGCTTATTACCAGTATCGTAGTATTTGCCATTTTGAATCTCAAGTCCGTAGAACGTATGGCCATCGTTGATCATACGTTGCATTGACGGTTGCTGTATAAACTCTTCGCCAGCCACCAATGTTTCTTTGGCTTCTTGGAGATAATGAAACAGTTCTGGATTGAATATGTAGCCGCTGACACTTGCGAGATCGCTCGGGGCATTTTCTTTGCCTGGTTTCTCGATAATGGTGCTCATCTTAAAAAGGCCGTCATCTTGGACTTCGCCAGCGACGATGCCGTAGCGTCTGAAGTCTTCATCCTTGTGAACTTTGATACATGTCAGGACGTTGGCGCCAGTACGTTCATAAACTTCCATCATCTGCTTGAAGCGTGATACAGGATTGGCAACTACAAAGTCATCAGCAAACGTATAGATAAACGGTTCATCCCCGATGAGATGGGCTGCATTAAGAATCGGTGTGGCGTTGCCGTACGGACCCTTTTGGCGAATATAGGCAAAGTTTGCGAGATTAGACACCTTCTGCACGTCTTCCAAGATCGTATCTTTGCCGCCTTGAATGAGATTTTGTCGCAAATCTTCGCTGATATCATCAAAGTGGTCTTCAATTGCACGCTTATGATAGCCCGTCACGATCACGATATCTTCAATACCAGCGTCCACAAGTTCCTCGACGATGTATTGAATGATTGGCTTATCGACGAGCGGAAGCATTTCCTTCGGCATAGCCTTCGTCTGCGGCAAAAACCTCGTACCAAAGCCTGCAGCCGCAATGACTGCTTTTCGAACTTTCTTTGTTTCCATGACTAGACTCCTAGTTGTTTTTTGATCAGACTCTGCGCAAGCGCTGGGTTGGCCTTGCCCTGGGATAATTTCATAACTTGACCGGTCAGGAAGCCAATGGCTTTCATTTCACCGTTCTTCACATCTTCGGCAGCTTTTGGATTGTCGGTTAAGACTTTGGATACAATTTCAGCGATCGCGCCTTCGTCAGATTCCTGGATAAGATTCTTGGCAGTCGCAATTTCTTCTGGGTCGCCACCATTCTGGAGTAGTTCAGCCAGGACTTCCTTGGCTGCAGTTGAGCTAAGCTTACTGGCAGATACGAGCTCTGAAAGTTGAATAAGTGCGCCGTCTGTGGCCTTTGAAGCCGTTGACTCGGTGTCAGCATCTTCCATATTTGGCTGCATCAACCAAAATGCCACACGGCGCGCATGTTCGGGGCTGCTCGCGTCGAGTATACGAGCAACTGTCTTGGCTGTCTCTGGTACGGCAATGATGTCTTCAATCACAAACGTATCAATACCAATATCAGCAAATTTACGACGATAATCATCAGGTAATGCAGGCATATCCGCCTTCGCCTGGGCAATAAATTCATCAGTCACGACAACAGGGGGGAGGTCAGGATCAGGGAAATAACGATAGTCGTGCGCGTCTTCTTTGGTTCGCTGACTAAACGTACTCTGCTTGGTGTCATCCCAGCCACGCGTTTCCTGCAAAATTGGATTGCCCTTTTCGAGTTCCTGAATCTGACGGATAACCTCGTAATCAACAGCCTTCTCAACAGACTTAAACGAGTTGAGATTCTTGGTCTCAGTACGCGTACCCATTTCGGCTGTTTTACTGACACTTACGTTGACGTCAAAACGCATATTGCCGTAGTACAGATTGGCTTCCGAGACGTCAGCATATTTCATGCGGATATACAGCTCGCGGGCATAGGCTTTGGCTTCTGCAGCAGAGTGCATATCAGGCTCACTAACAATCTCGAGGAGCGGCGTACCGGCACGGTTGAGGTCTACAAGGCTGTAGTTCTGACCTGCAGGATGTGTTGATTTACCAGCATCAGCCTCAAGGTGTGCACGAGTAATGCCAACTTTTTTGACCACACCATCAACCAAAAATGAAACTTCACCGCCAAGGATAATTGGCTCGTCAAACTGTGTAATCTGATAACCCATTGGCAGATCTGGGTAAAAATAATGTTTGCGGTCAAACTTGCTGAACTTTTGTGGCACACTTCCAAGCGCAAAGGCTGCACGAGCTGCCAAGGGTACTGCTTCGGCGTTGAGCACCGGCAATGCACCAGGCAAACCAAAATCAATATGGTTTACCAGGGTGTTTGGGGCT
The DNA here is from genome assembly GCA_964474995.1 of uncultured Candidatus Saccharibacteria bacterium. Lineage (GTDB taxonomy): Bacteria > Patescibacteriota > Saccharimonadia > Saccharimonadales > JALRHH01 > CAYYUY01. The sequence continues at coordinate 79,823 of CAYYUY010000001.1, read as the reverse complement.
GCTTCGCGGGCGTCATTATCTGCACCGCTAAATAGTTTGGTCTTAGTCTTGAGCTGCACATGACACTCAATACCAATAGTGACGGTGTACTGGTTGCGGATTTCAGGAGTTATGCTCATGATGAAGTCTCTTCATTTTTTGGCACATCTTTGTCTTTGCCGTCATCAAATGCGCCAAGGTCTTTGAGTGCCTGCCGAAAACCAACCAGCGCATCTTTGACATCAATATCTTTGAGCTTCATTGCAGGGTCAGCCAAAACTTTCTTGTAAAAGTTGTGTGCAAACCACAAATCGTCGTTGTTTGTGAACGTGTGCTGCGCAGAAACCATTCGCTCACCCATTGATTTGCCTTTGTATTTGCGGCGTTTGAGGGCCTTATTTAGGAGGACATCTGCTTTGGTGATTGCATCGGGCCATGTAGCCTTGTCCTTACAAAGTGCCTGTAGTTCGCGCCAGTCGTGGGTGAATTCGTCGACTTTTAGTTTCTTCGGGATGCGACGATAGACAAGTGTCGCGACGCAGAACACAATGATCACAATAACGGCAACAGAAATAATAGTCTCTACACTCATGAAATTACCGCCTCACTGGCCTGCGCAACGGCCAACAATTCACGGTCAGCTCGTTGTGGTGCAATCAGCTGTAGGCCAACTGGTAAACCTTCGACTAAACCTGCAGGAATACTGATGGCCGGCGCGCCGACCAAGTTCACTGCCACCGTCATGATGTCAGTCAGATACATTTTGAGCGGGTCTTCTGAATTTTCACCGATTTTGAAGGCAACTTCGGGAGCCGTTGGACCAAGCAAGAAATCAACTTGTTCGAATGCCTGTGCGAACTCATTGATAAGCTTGGTACGAACTGTCTGCGCTTGCTTATAATACGCATCGTAGTAGCCACTTGATAATACATACGTACCGATGATAATACGGCGCTTGGCCTCCTTGCCAAATCCAGTTTCGCGAGATTTTGTATAGCTTTCATCGAGGCTGCTTGCTTGATCATATGAGTATCCATAGCGCTGGCCATCATAACGACTAAGGTTGCTACTGATTTCTGCCGGGCAAATAATGTAGTAAACCGCCAGCGCAAGTGGCAGTGACGGCAAGCTAACTTCAGTGATTTCCGCACCGGCTGCCTTGAGCTTTTCGATAGATGCTTCGATCTGGGCCTTCACGTTAGCATCCAAGCCTTCGCTCATGTACTCTTTGATGACGCCGATTTTCTTGCCGTTCAGGTCGCCAGCTACAGGTACGTAGCTCTGCTCGTCGCGTGCAATTGTCGTACTATCGAGTTCATCCTGGCCACTCATGACATCCAATACCACCGCGGCATCTTCAACGGTTCGAGCCAGCGGACCAATCACATCAGTACTACTAGCCATAGCAACCACGCCACTGCGACTAACGAGACCATAGGTCGGCTTGTACCCAACACAGCCCGTAAAGCTGGCTGGCAAACGAATTGAGCCGCCAGTATCTGTTCCAAGTGCAAATGGCGCGAGATCCAGGACAACCGCTGCGGCCGAACCACCAGAAGAACCACCCGGAACGCGCGTTTCATCATGTGGATTCTTGGTCGTAAATACATCTGAGTTTTCGGTGCTACTACCGTGCGCAAAAGCGTCAAGATTAGCTTTGGCTACACAAATAGCACCTTCAGCTTCTAGTCGTTCAATGGCTGTTGACTGATATGGTGCGTTAAAACCCTTGAGAATATTACTTGCGGCAGTCGTTTCGGCACCAAACACCAAGAAGTTGTCCTTGGCGATAAATGGTACGCCTGCAAGCCGTCCAACCTGCTCACCAGCTGCGATACGGGCATCAATAGCCGCAGCACGTTCGCGGGCCCTAGATTCGGTTGTGGCAATAATCGAGTTGAATGAACTATTGTCATCAATCAGCTGCAGTGACTGTTCGACTAAGGCGGCGGCTGTTTGCTCACCAGCTTGTACACTCGCAGCAATAGCGGTAATCGATGGCCAGACCGACATTTAACCAATCATCCTTTTGACTTTGATTTGATTGCCCTCTACCGTTGGCACGTTCTTTAGGAGTACTTCAGTATCATAACCATATGTTTTGATTTCGTCGGCACGAGTAACATTAGTAAGCCCTGTAACCTGGCTCGTTGGCTGCAAGCCAGAAACATCGACGTCTGCGAGCTGCTCCACGTACTGCAATATGGCAGTCAGCTCATTACTGAACTCCGTAACCTCATCGTCGGTTAAACCAACGCGGGCTAATTGGGCCAATCTCAATACATCTTCGCGGGACAACTTCGTCATTTACTCCAGTATAGCAGAGCCCACCGAGAGTAACTACCGTGATAATGAACCCTCTGGGGTTTGTAATAATTTGAACAAAACGATACAAAATGTGCTTTACATGTATACAGAATAGGACTACATTGACCTTAAGCTTTAATTTCAGGTACAACTGGAGAACAAAAAATGTCTGTTATACACAACATTGGACCCGCTAGAGTCATAGATTCTATGGAATGTCGCGCTGCACAAATGCAGCTTGTCACTGACTTAAATCCTCAGCCAAATGTCGCTGAGGATTTTTATTTTGGAGAGGAGCTACCGCGGACTACAAGGCTCGAAACAAATGTCGGCCACGTCGCGGTAAAAGTCGAAATTACGCGTGCGCCTCATCCTACTGATGAAATACCAATGGTACTCATCCCAGGCTATACTGGCCATCCTAAGGCATATGGCAACTTTGCGCATCATCTAGCGTTGAATGGGCGCGACGTTATCCGTTATAGCACCGACCGACGCCAAAATATATTTCGTGAGCCGCTGGCTGAGCAAGCTAAAGCTGCCTATGCAGCAACCAAAGCAGCTCGAGCCGTGTTAGACTTTGAACAAATTGATACGATTGGCCACTCGATGGGCAACTCGATATCAGCTAAATTTGCAGCTGAAAAGGGTACACTCATCAGATCGCACAATGCACTTGGTGGTGCTGGTATGCATGATGCTAATCAACTATTTGGCATGATTGGCAGGCTCCTGAAGGTTGGTGCCTTTGAAGTCATACCAAATAGCAAGACATTACTTGAGAACACCCCTCCTGGAACGCTTGAAGCCGAGGTGATTCATATTGGGCGCAATCTTCTGCAACTCCTCCGTGAAGGCTTGGTAACTGCCGTCGAGGATAGCCGGCCAGACTTTGAGAAAGCCAAGGATCAGGGAGTTCTGATTAACTCATACCTCTATGGAAAAGATGGGTTCTTTCGCCCTACAGACGTACTTGCGCACAGTGGTTACCTGTTTGATCGGCATATCATCATCCCCAAGGCCACACATTGCTATCCACTCATTGCCCCAGAATCACATGCAGGTGACATAACGACAGGATCGATTGAGCTCAATCAGACACGCCGCCTGACACTTGCCAACCCAACCGTCTCTGACGCCGTTTCCTAGATTACATCTTTGATTTGATATCAGCGATGATATCCCGGAGTTCGGCGGCTTTTTCGAATTCTAGATTAGCAGAAGCGAGGTCCATCTGACCTGAAAGTTCTTTTATCAAATTCTTGTATTCGTCTTTTGGAATTTTCTTGAGATTGAGTTTGGCCGTTTTGGCATCTTCTGGCAAGTCAGGACGCATGCCCTTCTCAATGGATTTGCTGATGCCGGTTGCGGTGATGCCATGTTTTTTGTTGTGTGCTTTCTGAATAGCACGACGACGATTGGTTTCATCGATGGTTCGCTGCATACTACCAGTGATTTTGTCTGCATACATAATGACTCGGCCTTCAACATGACGAGCAGCACGTCCAACGGTCTGAATCAGCGCTTGTTCACTGCGCAGGAAACCTTCTTTGTCGGCATCTAAGATCGCCACCAGACTGACTTCTGGTAGGTCTAAACCCTCACGAAGCAAATTGATACCAACAACCACATCGTAAATACCCAGCCGCAAGTCGCGTAAAATATCTGTTCGGTCGAGCGTATCAACGTCACTGTGAAGATAGGTGACTTTAATGTCGATTTCTTTTAGGTAGTCGGTTAAGTCCTCTGACATACGTTTTGTAAGTGTCGTTATCAATACACGTTGCCGCTTGGCGATTGTCGCACGGATTTCACCAAGTAGATCGTCAATTTGACCATCGATTTTCCGGACCTCTATCTTGGGATCAATCAAACCAGTCGGGCGAATGACCTGCTGCGCCGGCTCACTGCTGCGACTAAGTTCGTACGCCGCTGGCGTCGCCGATACATAGACTACCTGATTGACGTGCTTTTCATACTCTGTGAAAGTCAGCGGACGGTTATCAAGTGCACTGGGTAACCGAAAACCATGCTCAACAAGTACTTCTTTGCGGGCACGATCGCCGTTATACATGCCACGAATCTGTGGCAATGTCATATGTGATTCATCAATTAGCAGCAAATAATCGTCCGGGAAATAATCGAGTAATGTGGCTGGCTGCTCGCCTGGCTCACGATTGGTAAGATAACGGCTATAGTTCTCTATTCCTTTCACAAAGCCTGTTTGCTCCATCATTTCAAGGTCAAACTTAGTACGTTGGTCTAGGCGCTGGGCCTCAACCAATTTGCCCTGGCCTTTGAATTCCTTCAAACGCACGTCGAGTTCACCTTCAATCTTGCCGAGAGCTTGTTTGAGTTTTTCCTGCGGTGTGACGTAGTGGCTACTCGGAAATACCTTAATGGTATCGAGATTTGCCAATACTTCACCCGTTAGTGGGTCAAGCTTCGTGAGACGATCGATATCATCGCCGAAGAATTCGACACGGTAAGCGACCTCTTCTGAGGCTGGGAAAATATCAACTACATCGCCACGAACGCGGAATGTACCACGATGGAAGTCAATATCATTACGTTGATACTGAATATCTGTCAGTTGTCGAAGCAATTTGTCACGAACCCGACGCTCACCACGTTCTAATGTAACTGACAGTCCGTTGTAGTCCTCAACCGAACCAATACCGTAAATACAGCTGACACTCGCAACGATTAGCACGTCCTTGCGACTCAACAAAGCGTCTGTAGCAGCGTGACGAAGTCGATCAATCTCTTCATTGATCTGGCTATCCTTTTCAATGAACGTGTCCGAGCGAGCAATATATGCTTCCGGCTGGTAATAATCGAAGTAACTGACAAAATAATGAACGGCGTTATTCGGAAAGAATTGTTTAAACTCATTGTAAAGTTGTGCGGCAAGCGTTTTGTTGTGGCTCAGTACAAGCGTTGGACGCTGTATATTCTGAACCAAATTGGCCATAGTAAACGTCTTACCTGAACCAGTAACACCCAGTAGCGTTTGCTCTTTTTCACCAGCCAACAAACCTTCAGTAAGCTGCTTTATAGCAGCCGGTTGATCGCCAGTTGGTTTGTAGTCAGATGTTAACTCGAACTTACTCATCACTACATTGTATCAAGACTCTGAGACTTCCGGTGTTCTCGGGGTAATATAGGGCTTATTTTTTGTTAGCGTTATTGGCAATTCGTTCTGCCCGACCCACGTAGTATTCGTCCTGAGATTGGTCAAGACGAGTCGTCAATGCAGTAACCAACGCTTCGGCATCAGCGTCGAAGAACACACGCCCGGTGTTTTCTTCACCGGCAGCCGCTAAAATATTGTGAATCTCATCGCCGACACCTCCAGTGCCTTCCATAAACCCAATTGGAATGTGTGATTCCATAGCAATCGTAAATTCATGAAGCGTCCCAAGGCGGCCGCCAAGGCTCACCACGGCATCACTTGAAGTCACCAGTAACGTATCTCGGCCAATATAGTGAAGCCCTGTGTAGAGAATGACATCGTATGCCTCTGTTGGTAGCCGGTACTTCATAAGGTGTTCAATTTTGCTCGCAGCCGGGCTGATGCCTACGCTCATTTTGCCACCAGCAGCTTTGTAGGCCTCGGCAGCGTAGTTTGGAAGTCCAACCGTGGCACCAGTTAACAGACTGTGTCCAGCTTTGGCTATTGCCCGACCAACTGCTTCGGCTTGTACGCGCGCTAGTTCAACGCTTTTACCTTTAGCAGCCCCTGATACACAGATTTGATACATCTAAAATTCTCCCATTATGTCAGTCGTCATTGGATCAAGTCCTTCGTTATCTAATTGTTTCAAAATCTGGTCCTCAAGTACAGGTTCGCCCATGTATCGCATATAAAGCTCATTCCACAGAGCATCACGGAAATGATACACCGCCTGTTCTCCGTATGGCAGATCGTTGACATAGCTGACGGCCATATCTAGTAAATTGAATGAAATTGGCCTGTCCGTACGGACCATCCCAACAAAGTCCATATCATGCCAAAAGTGCAGTGCAGGCTCTAGTGTGTACAGCACCTCTTCGGCTTTTCTCCAGTGCAGATCCTCGGGCTGGATATGAGGCTGGAATATCTCCGGGTGGTGCTCGGCCTCGACACGTCCAAAATAACGCTGAATAACCCGCCAGTGTATTGGCTGCCCCGCTAATACTGCATGATCAGCCGGGTCATCCGTCAGTGTCATAACAAACAATTCACTGAAATCAGCACGTACCTGATGCATTTTGAAAAACGCACTGTAAAGTCGTATTTCGTTAATATAGTGAATCAACAGGGGCAACGACGTGATACTAACACCAGGCATATGCGTTACGGGCATCGGTAGCACAATAATCGCACCAAGCTCCTTGAGATGCGTGATGTTGTGCCGCTTCTCGCCCACGTGCTGTTTAGTAGGTTCACCCCAACGCTTTGGGTCAAGCACAATAATTTCAATATCTCGTGTCTCAAAGTCAGTTGGGCGCAGTTTCTTGTACTTCTGGATGAAGGACTGCTGCCACTGTATTGTCTCAAGAAACCTGGTAGCACCAATTATCTCAGCAACGTCTTCACGCTTCAGCAGTGAGTCAATCGAGCGATAGCCGAGCTGCTTCATAACGTGCTTTGGTGGTGTTGCCTTCAGGAGACGCTTCGCCACGCTATGCTTGACCACCCACGCGTGTTTGGGGATGTCGAGACCTTCGACAGTTGCCTTTATTTTGGTCAACACGTCATGGACATCGGTCGGGTCCTTGGCACCAATTCGTTTTGCCAAAAATCCATCATGTAGTTTGACGAGGTTAAACAGAGCTTGGTACAGTTCTTTGCCGGTTGTGTCTTTTGGATCAAGTCCTAGTGCACGTAGCTTATGCTGTATCTTACCCACAATTTCGGCGGTCAATCGGACATCAATACTCGGGTTGCCACTCGCCTGCTCAAGTCGATGCAGGGCCATAGAAAAGAGCGGCTCATCTGCGTGGAGTAGTTCGGCTAGTACTCGTGTCATAATTTTACTCTTTTAACTATCCACTACGTGGTATTACTGCATTCTCGTTGGTTTGTACCAGTCTGGTGCTGCTTTGAGAAGTTCACCCAACTGTTCTTCATTCAATAAGCCAGCTTGTGCGCCAACATTTTGGACGACGTTCATAGAATTAATTGGCGCCCACTGCAACGCCCCCTCGACGGTATTGCCTTTAACAATCGCAGCAACGAATGTTGATGCAAACGCGTCACCTGCACCGGTACGCTCAATTGGTGGAGATGGATCGGGGTACAATGGCATCTGGAAGCGATTATCGCCGTCACTCGCATACGCGCCGGCTGGTCCATCAGTGATCACCACAATCTTACAGCCGAGCTGGTGAAAACGATTAAAGAGATCGTGGATATCATCATAGTTGCCACCCGAAACGGCGACGGCTTCTTCGCGGTTCAACACAAGTACTTCGGTACGTGCGTACAATCGCCGTAGCCGTTCTACACCCGCTTCCATCTGGAATGTTCCTGGTTGGAACGCCAATTTGACGTCTGGGTTCTCTTCGAGCCAATCAGCAACGTGGTCATGGTAGCTATCAATCGCGTTCTTACTAATCGAGCTGAAATAAACCCACTTTGGCACATCAGTCTCTCGAAAACGAGGCCACTTATAGTCGTACTCCTCGTGTTTGATCAGGATAGTACGCTCTTCTTTGTACCAGAGCACATAGTGGTAGTTGCTCAGCTTACCTGGGTTGATGTGTACAAACCGGGTATCTACTTTGTTTTTGTTGAGGGTATTGATCATGTCACGGCCCTCGTTATCGGCGCCAACATTTGCAACAAGACCGCTATGTAAGCCTAGCCTAGCCAGGCTGACAGCTGCATTTGAGGCATTACCAACACCAGCGATAACTTCAGCGTGATCAAATGGAATTTTTGTACCATAGGGCATTGCCAACCACTTACCTTGCTCATTCTCGTATACAACGGCACGGTCATCCAATAGCTTAATAAATGCGTCCGTTACAACGTCGCCGATACTCAGAACGTCCAAGTGCTGACTCATCCCACCCCCACTTTATGTATTAGTACTATATTCAATCTGAATTATGGCACACCGCCACTGTTGAAGCAATACGCTTATAGTTTACTTTAATAGGTTTTTCTGTTATAATTAACTTCTATGCCAGAGAATCAGGAATGTCCATATAACAGTGCGGCTGAGGCACGACGAATCGCTCATGAATACCTTCGCGAAGAAAGTATTCCAATACCTGATATACCCAGCGAGCTACCACCTCGATGTACTCCTGAAGCGTATATGTTGGATGCGACGCTAAAACCAGTCAGCGCTGCTTACTTCAGTAGGTTTATTGGCCAGATCACAACTAAAGCCACTGCCGAACTGCCCGATGAACTGCGACATCCTATAACTTTTTCTCCTTGGAAAAAACTACGCCTAGACCTCCAAAAACAATACAAAATCGCCTCCCAAGAGGTGTTCGACGATAGGAGCAACGCTACGGATCTTGAAAATCTCATGGTTTTGCAGGGAATACGCCGCCGTCTTCGACCATATATCCGAAAACACCCCGAACGATCGTTGCTACTGGGATCCCAAACAGGGGTTAGGGTTTCTACGGCCCTTCTCAAAGATCTCCACGAGAAGCACAGTGATGACTCAAGAGCAGTCATGGATTACAGTGTCAGACCTCTAATTGAACTTACAAAAATCAATGAGTCCCAGCTTGAAATTGTGGAAGCATATATGCTTCCACGGGGTGATTTGCCTGCTGCTGAAGTGACTAAAGGTCGGCTTGACTATAAGACTTCCCTGCTTGATATGCCCATGACACCTGGCGCTCGAAAAGCGGTCTTACTAGCTGGCGAGCCGCAACGTCACGCCAAAACGCTTGACGATGTCACTGCAAAAGCAGCGCCATTTGGCTGCCCAATTATACTTGGCCCAAAGCATGTCGTTCAGATATGGCAACATACTGCCGCAACCGCTGAAGCTCGCGGCCTTCTGGGCTAGACTTTGCCAGTCGAGTTGAAGGTGTCAATTTTTGATTCAACAACCGCTTGCACTGCTTCTACAACAGTGTCCATCAATTTTACGACCGCAAATTCTGTTGGGTTATCAGCCAACACTTGTTCAAGCGTTTTACGATATGCCACACGCATGTCAGAGTTAATGTTAACCTTTGTCACGCCAATTTTAACTGCGTCCACAAAATAATGCCCCGGCGTACCACTGCCACCATGCAACGATATGTTGCAATCAATTGCGTTTCTGACTGCTTGAAGCAATTCTAGGTCAAGCATTTTAGGGACCGGGTAGCTCCCGTGTAGGTTACCGACTGCCGCCGCATATGTATCAATGCCAGTTGCATCAACAAATGACTTAGAATCTTCGGGCGTACTAAAGGTCTTTTTAATTTCCTCATAATCAAACGCTTCGACGTGCACGTTAGAACTACCACCAAAATAATGCGGCTCACTCTCTACAAGTGCGCCGGTAAGCTTGGCATACCGGACAACCTCTTTCGTGGCTGCAATAATCTCATCAACTGTCGCTTCTTTGTTGGACTGCGATACGTCAATATGGATAAACTCGAACCCAGCCTCAATACCAGCTTTGGCAGCTTCGATAGATGGGGAATGGTCAAGATTGATGTACATCTGCACGCCGTACTCATGTTTGTAGTTTTCTACCATGTCACGGATATTGTCCAAACCAAGCGCATCTACCTCACCCTGACTGACCTCTACAAGCACTGGTGCTTTCTTGTTGGCTGCGGCTCGAGCGACTGCCTTGAGTGTTTCCTGATTGTCTAAGTTGAATGCACCGAGTGCAAAGTGCTCGGCACGCGCGCGGTTCATAAGGTTACGTGCGTCTTCACAGTTTTTTCGTATTTGGCGGAGTGTCAGTGGCATTGTTTTGTCCTTTAGTGTTTCTTTTCCATAAGTTGATGCGCGGCGATTGCAAGATGCTTACCCGTAAGACCGAAATGCTCCATAAGTTCATCAGGTTTACCAGACTCACCAAATCGATCACGAATACCAATGCGCTTGAGTGGTACTGGGAATTCCTCACCAAGTAGCTCCGCAATTGCACTACCAAGCCCACCATTGATCTGTGCTTCTTCAGCCGTGATCACACATTTAGTCTTGTGGACACTTTTCAGTATGGTCACCGCATCAAGTGGCTTAATAGTTGGACAATGGACAACTTCTACGTCGATACCCTCCTTAAAAAGCATCTCGGCAGCCACGAGTGCGTGATAAGTCATTGTTCCGGTACTAACAATTGTCAGATCTGCACCTTCGGTTAGCACATAGGCTTTGCCTATCTCAAATGGGGTTTTGTCAGTAGTGATAACTGGGGTCGCTTCACGTGCCAGCCGCAGATAGGCTGGTCGTCTGTCTTCAGCAAGTGCCAGTGTCGCCTTCTCGGCTTCAATGCTATCACCAGGTGCGATGACAATCATATTCGGCAAGGTACGCATGATAGCGATGTCTTCAAGCATCTGGTGAGTTGCTCCGTCGGGGCCAACAGAAACGCCGGCGTGCGAACCAACAACGCGAACAGGACGATCATTCAAACAGATAGTGGTACGGATCTGCTCCCAGTTACGACCTGGACTAAACGCCGCATAACTACTGACAAATGGGATCTTGCCCATAGCAGCCATGCCGGAGCCAACGGTGACAAGGTTTTGTTCAGCGACGCCAATTTCGATAAATCGCTCTGGAAACGCATCTCGGAATAAGTGCATCTGAGTTGATTCAGTCAGATCAGCACATGCAGCAACCACATCGACATTACGCTTGCCTGCCTCGAGTAATCCCCGGCCAAAGCCTTTGCGAATCGGCTCTTTGAGTAGATCCTTCGCCAAAATATCCGGAATCAAATACATGTTACTCATGTTCACTCCTAATTTTGCCATTCAGCGTACGGAGTTCTTTGAGCGCTTCTACGGCTTGTTCGTGGTTTGGCGGCATGCCGTGCCAGCGGAAGTCATATTCCATAAAGTCCACACCCTTGCCAGGGATCGTGTGGGCGATGATCATGATTGGTTTCTCAATAATTGCCCGGCCCATGGCGCAGGCATCGATGACGGCTTCGATGTTATTACCGTCAATTTCGATGACATGCCAGCCAAATGCTTCCCATTTGTCTTTAAAATTCTCAAGTGGCATAACACTTTCGGTAGGGCCATCAATTTGGATATTATTGCGGTCTGTAATTGCAATAATGTTATTGAGTTTGTATTTAGCGGCGAGCATGGCGGCTTCCCAGACGTTACCTTCGTCTTGCTCACCGTCACCCATAACGACATAGACCCATCGGTGATGATCTTTGTTCATGCGCATTGCGAGCGCCATACCAGCTGCTTGGCTCAGACCAGAACCAAGTGGGCCACTGGTATTTTCGAGGCCTGGCAGTTTGGTGCGTTCTGGGTGACCCTGGAGGCGCGAACCGAACTGACGAAGCGTCATGAGCTCTTTGCGGTCAAAAAAACCAGCATGAGCCATCGCGGTGTATTGCACAGGGACACAGTGCCCATTACTGAGGAGTAAAATATCACGTTGATCCCAATCGGGCTTTTTTGGATCATATTTCAAAATATCAAAGTACAGAGCTGCAAATATGTCAGCTAATCCAAGTGGGCCAGCACTATGGCCACTGCCAGCATGCTCAAGAGCCTTAATGATATCTTCACGTATATCATTTGCCTTTTGTTCGAGTTGCTTTATGGTCAATTTTGTTTTCATTAGTTGTTGGCGTGCTCCGCTATTGCTTTTAGTGTAGCATAAGCAGCTTCTGGATGCTCGGCTTTCTGGACAAAGCCACCGACGTTAAGTACGTCAACGCCAGCCCTAATGAGCTCGGCAGTGTTCTTGTCATTAATACCCCCATCCCAGCCAATTTCGATTTCGGGATAATGTTCACGGGCCAGGCCGACTTTTTCTATAAGACGTAGGTCTGCTTCACCGCCATAATGTCCTAGGTTACCACTAAACACGAGCAAATGGTCAAAACTGTGCATGATCTGGTATGCATACTCGACTGGGGTATCTTGCAATATGGCAAGACCGGTCTTGATGCCATGCTTGTGTAACTCGGCCGCAAAATGCATGTGGTGCACATGCGCTTCGTTATGGATAATCACCATGTGTGGCTTTAGTCTAATCAGTTGGTCAAGCACATTCATCGGTTCTTGGTACATCAGATGGACATCCACCAGTGCATCGTACGGCAGCCATATATCATCAAGACTTGGCGACACGGTGGGCGCAAAAATGCCGTCCATCAGATCAATATGAATCCGATCAGCAAATGGTGTAATAGTATGCACCTGCGCGGAATAATTCTCACGATCAAATGCCGTAACCGTTGGGCAAATCTCAGCCACTACAGATTGTCGAGTTCATTAATGCGTCGGACAAATCGTGGGGCAGCAGCAAATGGCGTCGTAAGCCAGTTATCGGCAAGTTGAAACATCGTCTGTTCATCAAGGGTGCGGGATGGCAAACAGAGTACATTACTATTATCATCGTTACGCGACGAGCGTACCGATTCTGCGTCGTACCCAAGTGCTGCGCGGATACCTTTGAACCGATTGGCTGCTATGCACATTCCCTGACCACTACCACAGAGTAATATCCCGCGAGCGTCAGGATCGTCACTACCCAGTACATCATGTACGACAGCCTGCGCAAACACAGGAAAGTCATCGACTGGATTAAGCTGTGCATCACCATCATCGTGTACGTCATAGCCCGCAGACTTGAGATGTGCAATCAACTTCTGACGATATTGGAATCCATTATGGTCAGCCCCGATATATATCTTCATAAGTTTTCCTTAGTCGTGGAACTCAGCATGATCTTCTTTAGCATGCAGTAAACGGCCGGCATCTGCGACGACTTCGACAAGTCGGTTACTGTAGCCCCATTCATTGTCGTACCAGGCAACAACCTTGAGCATATTTCCACCAACAACAGCTGTTAGTTTCGTGTCGATGATACAAGAGTGGCTATTACCGATGAAGTCGCTTGATACAAGTTCCTCTTCAGTAACTGCAAGGATTCCTTGGTAGAATGGCTCGCCGGCGGCTTTTTTGAAAGCAGCATTTACCTCTTCAATTGTCACGTTCTTTTTGGTAATAATGACAAAGTCACTGAGTGAAACAACTGGCGTCGGGACACGTACGCTCATACCACCGAAGATACCCTGGAGAGTGGGCATAGCCTGGCCCGCGGCAATTGACGCACCAGTGGTCGTAGGCACGATGTTTTCAGCTGCATTTCGAGCTTCACGGAGATCCTTTGCTGGCGCATCCTGTAACTTCTGGCTGGCAGTATAGCTGTGAATTGTGGTCATCATGGCTTTTTCGATACCAAAGTTACTCTCGATGACGGCTGCGACTGGCGTAATACAGTTCGTGGTACATGAAGCGTTACTAATAACGTCCTCTGCTGTTTCGAGCTTATCTTCATTAACACCAAGGACGATGGTCGTGGCGCCGACACCCTTTGCTGGCGCCGAAATAACGACTTTCTTAGCACCGGCCGTGATGTGCGCTTTGGCCTTGGCCGGATCAACAAAGAACCCTGTCGATTCTATAACAACGTCGATTTTCATATCACCCCACGGTAAAGCCGCTGGGTCTTTCTCGGCCAACACTTTGATAGGTGTCCCGTTAACGATAATGTTAGATTCGTCAAAAGTAACAGTATGTTGGTATGTGCCGTAGTTGCTATCGTGTTTGAGGAGATGCGCTAGTGTCTTGGTGTCTGTCAAATCATTGATCGCAACGATCTCGACATCCGATCTGTCAAAAGCCACCTTAAAAGCATTTCGTCCAATACGGCCGAATCCGTTAATTGCTACACGTGTTTTCATTTCGCCACCCTAATCTTTTATTGATTACTGTTATTTTATCTTTATTGTATAAGCACAACTGGTTCCGAGCAAATTTTATCGGAGGGTCTAGGCCTGTGTGTTGTAACGTTCGATTGACTCAGCAATGATAGCCTTAGCAGCTTCGGCGTCGCCCCAGCCTTCAACCTTGGTTGAACCTGGCTTCTTAAGGTCCTTGTAGTGGTTGAAGTGGTGCTCAATTTTAAGCTTCCATTGCTCATGCAAATCATCGATGTTATCAATTGCCTTACCGATGTTACGGTCATCGACTGGTACGATCACAATTTTGTGGTCTGCTTCACCGTCATCGATGAAGTTCAGAACACCAATAACCTTACCCTCGAGGTATACACCAGTTGGGACTGGTTCGTTGGTTAATACCAATGTATCAAGTTCGTCACCATCCTCGTCAAGTGTCTGCGGGATGAAGCCATAGTTACAGGGCTTCGCAAAAATACTGGGCTCAACGCGGTCGAGCTTGAAGGCTGCACGCTTGCGGTCCCATTCGATTTTGAGTGTTGACCACTTTGGGATTTCGATAACCGTGTTAACGATGCCGTTTTGGTAATCACCAGGTGTCAGAATTTGGTTGAAGTCAGCCATTTATTTCTCCTTCTTCGAAATAGCGGTTTGTAGTTATACGATTTAATGACATCTAGGTCACTAATCACTTCTGAATATTGTACACTGAGAGTAATGAAGAATACACGCCTGGCGTCTGGTGACGCAAAAAAGGCATCAAAACTATGAAAATTGCCGGCCACCGCGGTGCCGCGGGCATGGCACTCGAAAACAGCCTCGAAGCAATTCGAAGTGCTGTCAGTGCTGGCGTTGACGCCGTAGAGTTTGATATCCGCCAGACCGCCAGCGGTGATTTTGTATTAAGCCATGACTCATCAATCAGCCGTGTCAGTGATCATGACTACGACATCACAAAGGAACATACTGACACCATCACGGCAGCCATACTCCACAACGGCGAGACAGTCCCAACACTCCAAAAAGCGCTTGCCGAAGCCGGCAAGCTACCAGTCCTACTTGATGTAAAAGGTAGTCACTGGGCGAAACCCCTCGCTGATGTACTCAAAAAACATGAGCAAAAAGATATATCGGTCATCGCATTTAACCACCCTGAGCTCAGTAAATTTCACGAGCTTATGCCCACAATACCCGTCTTCGCTATTGAACGAACTCGGCCATTTGATGCTATTCATGATGCCAAGCAGTATGGTTTCAATGGTGTCGACTTCAACTTTTGGATACTAAACCCCCTTACGTATTGGCTGGCTAAACGCGAAGGTCTTGGCATCATCGTCTATACCGTCAACCATGTCTGGATTGCACGGTTTCTGAAGCTCTTTTTTCCTGGTATTACCATTACGACTGATGTCCCCCACAAATTGCAAATGCTTCGTAGCAAGCACAAAACAAAACGATCATGAATGTGACACTCGACCATATCGAACCGATCACTCAGAATATCAAAACATTTTGGTTCAACCCAGAACGTCCAATACGTTACCAGGCTGGACAATTTATTGAATTATTCATCCCGCACGATAACCCTGATAGTCGAGGTATCAAGCACTGGTTTACCCTTTCTTCATCCCCAAGTGAGTCACCGCTAATAGCCATAACTACAAAATTCGCAGATGAAAATGGCAGCTCATTCAAACGTGCCTTATCGGTACTCAAGCCAGGGGACAAACTACGTATAAGCGATCCAATGGGCGATTTTGTACTGCCAAAGGACAAATCCCGCCCGCTCCTATTTGCAGCTGGCGGGATTGGCATTACGCCCTTCCGAAGCATCATCAAATCACTCGTGGACAGCGGCGAACAACGTGACGTAGTTATTGTCTACAGCGCCCGCCACGAAGATGAACTAGCGTTTACAGAGCTCTTGGAACAATCAAAATTACGTGTCAATTATATTATCAGCCAACCAGCTGATGATTGGAACGGGCTTACTGGCAATTTATCTCCTGAACAGATAAGCACATTAGTACCCGATGCCGACAAACGAATCATCTATATGTCCGGGCCAGAACCAATGGTTGAAAGCCTTGTTGAAGCATTCAAAAGCCAGGGCGTGCCAGAACACCGATTAGTCGGTGATTATTTTCCAAACTATCCTGCTTAATTGCTACCGATTCGCTTAGAAACACGGACGTATTGCTCGACATCATCACGACTAAGTTTGGCATCGACATACAGCCACTGCTCAATATTCTTGGACAATGATTTTTCGACCTCTTGCCAAACACGCTTACCACTCGCTGTTGGAAACACGTGTCGTGCACGACGATCATGAACCTGAATAATTTGCTCAATATATTTCTGTGCAAGCAGTTTATTGGCCAGTGCCGTCACCTGTGGCAACGTCACATCAAGGGCCCGGGCAACGGTGGACATACTGAGGCCTTCTTTTGGTGCGTTGCAGACAACACTCAACATCAACCACTCCATGAGAGTAATCTCATGCTGTTCAAGCTCACTGGCAATAAACGTTCGTAGTGCTCGATCAGCTCGAGCGTGTGCTAAACATGTCTCATATAATTTCAAAGTAAACTGCTCCTTCATAGTCTGTATAGCTTACGCCGATAAGACTTTATACGCCGTGATAATTCTCACATCAAATCAATGTGTAGTATCACGTAGTAAGCTGAGAATTTGCTGGATTATAAAAGTGGCCGGCCTTCAAGAAATTCACGAATCTTAAGTGCTGCCGTTGCGCCTTCACCAGTCGCACTGGCAATCTGCATCGTAGCGCCAGAACGGACATCACCGGCGGCAAAGACACCTGGAACGGTTGTGTGGAGGTGGTCATCAGTTTTGACCATACCGACTTCATCAAGCTCAATAGCGCTATCTTTGAGGAATTGCGTGTTTGGCAACAGACCAATAAAGATAAATACACCATCTGTCTTAAATTCGCGGACCTCGCCAGTAAGGGTGTCTGTCCCAACAAAACTGGTTACGAACTTGTCCTCACCGACAATTTCTTTTGGTGTGACATTATAGTGAACTGTAATTTTGTCCGACAGTTCTTTGAGCTCTTGCTGTAATACTTCAGAGGCACGCATTTTGTCGCTTCGAACCATCAAATCAATATGTGTCGTAAAGCGTGTCAGAAAGATTGCCTCCTGAACCGCTGAGTTACCACCACCAACGACAACAATGCGCTTGTCGCGGTAAAATGCACCGTCACAAGTTGCGCAGTAGTGCACGCCACGAGCGTAGTATTCGACTTCGCCAGGAATTCCCAATTTCTTGTAATCACTGCCGGTCGAGATCAGTACTGCACGAGCAAGGATATCACCATCAGTTGTAGCGACGCGCTTGAATTCACCCTCGTCCTTGATACTCAACACCTCACCGAGGCGAATATCTGCCCCAAAGCGTTCTGCTTGCTGCTGTAAGCTATCAGCAAGCTCAAGACCAGCAACACCCTTTGCAAACCCAGGATAGTTATCTATCAGGTCTGTGATGGCCGCAAGACCGCCAATAACACCTTTTTCATACAGTACCGTCTCGATATCTTCACGGGTAGTATAAATTGCCGCAGCCAATGCTGCAGGGCCGGCGCCAACGATCAAAACATCGTGGGTTTCAGGGGTAGTTGTATCAGTCATTTGTTTATCCAATATTCCTTTTAAAAGCTTTTTCTGGTGATGCAGTACAAGGCGACGGTGAGTAACGGAGCAAGCCGTATTTCGATACGGTGCGCGAGTAACGGAGCTGTCAACGCCGTAATGCGTACCAGAAACAGGTTTTACGCCACTGCGGGGGCAAGTTTAGCGAGGTTATAACCGACAATAACTTCTCGTGAGTCATCTTCTTTGGTTACAACCGTTACTGGCACCGTGAAGGCACCGCTCAGTGAGTAGGCTTCTTGCTGACGCTCAGGGTTCGTATCAAGGTTCACTTCTTGGTAGTTGTGGCCTTTTGCCGTCAAATACTTTTTGACCATCACACAGTAGCTGCATGTGTTGGTGGTGAAGATTGTGATGTCCTTAGCCATGATACGTACCTCTTTCTAATTGTTTATTGTTTTTGGCTACCTATATTATATATAGCGTCATAGTGTTTATGCAATACGCTATATGTTGTGTTTTTTAGTTATTTTGGACCGCTGTTAGCTCAATATCGAATACGAGGTCAGCGTTTGCTGGGATGCCAGAACCTGCAGGTGGATTTGCACCATATGCCTGTGCAGCCGGGATGAGCAAGCGACGAGTACCACCAACTTTCATGCCGGGTACGCCTTCAGTCCAACCCTGGATCACGCCGTTGAGCGAGAATGGAATTGGCTGGTTTGCACCATCGTGTGAGCTCTGGAAGATGATGCCAGTTGCGGCAACTGCGCCAGTATAGTGAGCAGTTACAGATGCGCCAGCTTTGACTTCTTCGCCGGTACCGACGACTGTGTCGATAGATGTAAGCTTGTCAATTTTGGCAATTGGTTCGAAGTTGCTGAGTTTAGTTCCTTGCAATGTAGTTTCTCCTTGTTTAGTTGTATCTGTTGTTGAACTCGATTGAGCTACCGGTGTCTTCTTGCCATCTTGATGAATTTGCCAGACAACGACTGCACCACCGGCAAGTGCTGTCGCTAGAAATAGTAGTGCGAACACCATCGCAAAAACACGCTGATGAAGTCGTGTTGAACTCATGAAATACCCTCTCTCACTAATTTATGTATCAAGTATACCGCGGCTGCCTACGAACTTCTAGCGGATTTCGACAGGTGTCTCAGGAAAACCATTTTGGGCACCTGCAATAACTGCCGCTTTGAGCTTTTCAGAAACAAATGGCCTATCTGGCAGCTCGGTAAGTGGCACCCAGCGAGGCTCGTATAGATTTTGACCAAGCTTATTGATCAACGCCTCTTCACTATCCTCACGAAGCACTGGCTCGCCAGAGACGTACTGGCAACGATACACATACTGTGTACCGTATGGGTCTCCTGCTTCTTCAACAAACGTCAGCACCGGGTTAGCGATGGCCAAACATGTTTCTTCATCGATTTCACGAAGCAGTGCTTGCTCTGGCGTCTCACCAATCTCGATGTTACCGCCCGGCAATGTGTCATATTCTTTGCCAAATTTATTCCGATGCATCACTAACAATTGACCGTCTTTGACGACGATAGCCCGAACAGCTCGGCGCATTACGCTGCCCTCCTCATGATTTGTTTGCGAATAATTGGCCATGCGATCGCAAAGATCAGACCAACGCCCAGGCCTGTTTTGGCATCACTTGCCTTTGACACTAAGTAGATGACCACTATCGTTGGCACCGCCCATATAAAGAACTGTGTCCGGCTCACGTGCATGCGAAGATATTCGCCTCCGAGGTAATAGTAAGGGAATACTGTGACGACTAAGAAGGTACTTGATAGCAACCCACCGATAAGTACTACTGCCAGCCCCTGCCAGAATGGGCTGGTTAAGGCGAGCGGGATGAGCGAGAATACTGCTGTCAAACTCGTAGCCACCAATGGACGGAATCGCTCCTCGATAGCAGCGGTTGCCGCATCAATAGCGCCCATACCCGAACGCCGGGCTTGATTGGCATAGTCCACCACCAGAATAGTATTCTTAATGCTCAGGCCGATGAGCGCAAAGAAGCCCATGGCACAGAAGAAGCTAAAGGCGTTGTGTGTCAGAAACAGTCCAAGTGTGACACCAAACAGGCTAAATGGAATCGCCATAAAGATTAGCAGTGGCTGTAATAGTGACCGGAATTCAATCGTAAGGAGCACAAAAATTACTGCCAGGACAATTGGGAACGCCAATACGAGCCCCTTGAATGACTCTTGGTTGTCGGCTTCCTGCCCAAGGTCAAACCCAAGAGCTGCTTTATCAAGGCCATAACTTGCAACCTTTGTTTCTGGAAAGGCTTTTTTGGTGTCAGTCTGAGCAAGGTTAACGAGCGTTGTCGTATCGTCACCGTCAAAACCAGCAGATACTTGAATGACTTGCTTACCATCAGCACGGACAATAGTGCTCTGGCTTGAGATAGTCACATTAGTGTAGTGAGCTTTTTTGCCACTTGTACGTATCAATTCAGCATGTTTCATATAATCTGCTACATCTGATGCCAAACGGTAACCCTGATCACGATTTTCGGTCTTGATCTGCACATTAAATGCTGCTGCCGGAGGACCAACATCCAGTGGTGAAACACCAACAACGACGCCTTTCAGTTCTTTGGTCAGGTTGTCCTGCAGTTCCGTCGACAATTGTTTGGCTGTTGGCTGTCGTTCACCGTATGGCGTCAGATCAACAACCATATTTGCCGTCTGTGCATTTGCCAAACCATAGTACGTAGCGACCTTGAATTCTTTGCCAACGGTACTCGATACAATCTTGTCAGCTCGCTGCGAAATTTCTTGCGCAGACTCAATGGTCGTACCAGGAGGCAATGTCATCATCACTGATAGTTGGTTGGTGTCTTTACTTGGTGGGAAGAGATTAAATGTAACCTTGCTAAAGATTGCACCTGCAGAACCGATGAATAGTACACCGATAAACACGGCTGTCAGTCCGACAAGCCACAACTTCTTCTGTGAACCTCTTGCCCAATGCATTGGCCAAGTCAGGCCATGTGCAATCTTGGCTTCAAAGCCTGCGGCAAACTCTTTGACGCCAGTTTCACCCATTTGTTTTTTGCCAAGCAGTAAGAATCTTGCAAATAATGGGATAAATATAAGTGCCGTAAACAAGCTGACAACGAGTGCGGTGATGATCGTGATTGGAATCGCTCGGATAAAGCTACCTAGTACGCCGCCAACAAATGCCAGTGGCAAGAAGCTCAGTGCTGCCGTACTGGTCGCAGCCACCATGGCACGACTAATCTTACGTACGGCCTGCTGTACTGCTTCGCGTGGTGTTTTATTTCGCCGCCTTGCTGCATCAATCGCCTCAACCATAATAATGGTGTCGTCAACAATAAGTGACAAGCCGAGGATCAGTGCAAAGAGCGTAATCACGTTGAGCGTATAACCTGTGAGGTACAGCAGCCCGATGACCGTAGCCAGCACCGTAACCATTGAGATGACGGTGATAAATGATGCGCGAACGGCAATAACGATAGAGCCAATCACTAGCACTGCCAGAAGCCCTTCGAGTAGCACACGCTGCAGCTCAGTGATGCTTTCTTGAATTGATGGTGCAAAGCTTGCACTAATACTAGTACTGTAGCCTGCGAATTGTGGTTGCTTGTGCAAACCTGCCTGGACTTCGGCAAGCTGCTTATCAAGCTTAATGACGTCGACGTTCTTAATTGCCGTGACGCCGATGATGACTGACTTGGAGAATGTTGTCTTGCCGTTCTCACGTGCGCCGTAGTAGTCAAATGTCTTCTGCAAATCTTGCGGCTGGCCAGTTGCAGGATTCGTCGCTGTCTCAAATGGCTGCTGTACAAAGAATTTATCAACAAGTGCCGGCTTGTGCTGGTTCAAGTATGCAACGGCAGCAGTAGCCTGAGCAGTAAGGTCTTTGGCGCTGTCATCGCCAGTATTTTTATAGAACGACAATGCGGCATCAATTTTTTGCGTTGAAGCCCCGGTTGCACCAAAGTACGGCGCATCATAGTGTAGCCCTGCGGTCGCTGGTATATTTTTATCGGCCTGAACTGCTTGCTGCAGCTTCTTTACTGCTTGCTTGCCATCGGTACCTTCTTTGTATTGAATGATAATGCTGACGAAGTTATCAGCACTCTGAGCTTGAATAGTACTGACACCGTCTTGCTTGAGCGCGATATCAGAAATTGGACGTGCAAGTTCACGGTCGACTTTGCTTGCATCATTAACGATATACGTACCATTCACAATGGCCACAGGTATGTTGATCGGTGGGAAGCCTTCACGTCGTAGCAGCGTCGTGTAGCTCGTGATACCAAACGCCACAATCACAAACCATATAGCAGCCGTTAACTTGGGTCGACGAAAGAACGCCATCGTCAATTTAGGAAGCAGCCTATCTTGCGGCACAGCAAGTTTAGCTTTTTTTGACGCTTTTCGTTTCAAAGTCATATGGGTCCCCTATTTGCATACATGGTACCAAAACTTTTGACTATGAACCACCTGCAAAACTGTTTAGATGCGTTCGGCGCCGATTGTACTTTGAAGACCAGCTGCGGCCATATCAAGCAGCGTATTCACCTCTTCCGCCGTCAGTGTACGGGCGTATGACGAAACAGTGTAGCGAAACGTCAGGCTTCGGCTGTCTTCGGCGTGCTTCTGGTAGATATCAAGTGGTGTGAGCGTAGCACGAACTTTATCTGGCTGCGATGACTTAAGCGCCTTCTCGAGGGCATCGAAAACAGTCTGATATGAATAGTTGGTACTGACTCGAAGAGAGATATCTTGCGATACTTTCGGGAATCGTGGCAACGCCACGTAACGCGAGCTCTGACTTTGGTGTTTGAGCAGTTGGTCAAAGTCGATTTCAAAGCCGGCTGTGTTGACTGGCAACTTGAAGCCAGTTTGGACTTTTCGACTATATTCACCAACAACACCAATGATCATATCGGTACCACGAATCTTGACCCGGGCGGTTCGCTTCACATCGAATGGTTTAGCGCCCGCAAATTTTGGCTCATCATCAATCGCCAGATATTCAACTTCTATACCAAGTGCGTCAGTCAGTAGCGTGAGGTATTTCTGGGCTTGGTAGTACGCTGCACCCTGGCCTTTGGCAACGGTCTTGTCGTTCGCAGTATAGACAAGGCTGACATTGGTATATTCTTTTGGCAGCTCGGTTTCTACTTTATCCATGCGAGTTTTGGTGTGTGCTTTGTTGATCTCAAATAGTACAAATTCATCATAACCAGCCTTGATGTTGGCATGCACTTTATCAAGTAAGCCTGGGATCAAACTCATGCGGTAATACTGCAAGTCTGGGCTGATAGCGTTACTCAACTTGTAGGCTTCGTTTTGATCTTGGCCAACTTTGTCGAGGATGTTGCCATGTACAAAGCTGTAGGTCAGCACTTCATTGGCACCGGCAGTGCTCAGAATATTTCGGATAGTTTTTTTGAGCTCGAGCTCACTACTCTTTGCTGCTGGCGTGAGATCACGTGTTGGTAGTTTTAGCGGCAGATAATCAAACCCATACAGTCGGCCAACCTCCTCGACGATGTCCTCAGCAATCTCGATATCCGTTCGCCAGAATGGTGGTACGGCTACAATCTCGTTATCACCTTCGTGAATATCAAATTCTACATTTCGAAGCAGGGATGCAACTTCTTTTGTCTCAAGCTGGAGGCCTAGACGCACATTGATAAATTCAGTACTGACACGAACTGACAATCGGTCACCTTGCGCTTCGCGGATATCATACACATCACTCGCAACATGTGCGCCACTAAGTGACTGCACCATAGCCACGGCTTCTTCGAGGACACGGTCATTTTGTAGTGGGCTTTGGCCTTTATTGAACCGAGTGACTCCTTCGGTAAACAAGCCGTGCTTCATGCTGGTTT
The DNA here is from genome assembly GCA_964474995.1 of uncultured Candidatus Saccharibacteria bacterium. GTDB lineage: Bacteria > Patescibacteriota > Saccharimonadia > Saccharimonadales > JALRHH01 > CAYYUY01. Next base: position 56,127 of record CAYYUY010000001.1, on the reverse strand, counting down.
TGCGGATTGAGTACATATTGAAGTTGGCACATTCGATAATGATATTTTTGGTGTTTTCATCGACTTCCGTATCAGCACCGCCCATAACGCCACCAACAGCTACGGCCTCTTTGTCAGTTGAAATAACAATTGTGGGATTTTGAAGTTTTACTGTCTTGCCGTTTAGCAGATTAAGGGCTTCGCCTTCATCTGAAGCAAGCCGCGAAACAAGTGTCGGCGTCTCGCCACTTCTGGCCTTTACCTTGTCGTAGTCGTAGGCATGCAGTGGCTGGCCAGTCAGGAACATAAGGTAATTCGTGGTATCGACAATATTATTGATCGGTCGGATACCAACGCGGTTCAAATAGGTTTGCACCGTAATTGGACTTGGCTTGATGGTTACGTCAGCCATAGCGATTGCCATGAATCTCGGGACCGAGTCTCCAGCCTCATTCTTTACAACCAGCGGCAGCTTGGTGTGCCCTGGCTTAATGCGGTCGAGCGGACGCGTATACCATTCGGGGCTTACAAACTGTTTGTGCTGAATACCTGCGACTTCACGTGCCACACCAAGGATGCCAAAACAGTCAGGACGATGCGTGAACATCTTGTTTTCTATATCAACAATAATGTCATTGAGGCCGTAGACATCAGCAAATGCCGTGCCTGGTGCTGCTTCGATATCGACTTCAACGATACCATTGTGGTCTTCGCTGATTGCAAGTTCACTAGCACTTGCAAGCATTCCGTTGCTCATCACACCACGAAGTTCACGGGCGCCAAGCACAAATGGATCTTTGTCGACAGTACTTGGCACAGTTGACCCTGGTGGTAACCACGCTACAAGAATGCCCTCGCGGACATTTGGCGCACCACAAACTACTTGTACGTAGCCTTGTTCGTTTCGTTCAACACCTTGTGTCACGCCGCCATCATCAACCCAGCAGACAGATAATTTGTCGGCATTGGCGTGCTTTTCGCATGACACCACACGAGCAACTACAACTCCTTGGTATTTTTTTCCAAGATCAATAACTTCTTCGACAGCACCTAACTGCGCACCAATCTTTTCGACGAGCTCATCGGCCGAGATATCAACATCAGTAAACTGCTTCAACCAATTCAGACTAATTTTCATGAAGCTGCAATCCTCGTATCAAGTTCATTCATTGTATTCAAAAATTCTGAATCAAGATCTATTTTATAGTGTTCTGCGAGAACCAAAACAGACCACAGACAATCTGCTAGTTCATGCTTCAACTTTGTATCGACATCATCAATATGACGCATGTTTTCTTTGGCCATAACGAGTTTCATCAGATCACCAAAATCACCCGCAAATCCCATAGCATAATCTTTTGGACCCCAAGCGCCATGGCCGTCCTTCTTATTGAGCTCGTTATAACGCTGTCGAATTTCTAGAGCTCGTTGCTGCAGCGAAGCTAGATCGCTCATTTGAATTGCCTCAAAAATTCGAGTTTTCCAGATTCAAAATGACGAATGTCTTCGATGTTATTTTTCATCATGACCAGGCGCTCAACACCACCACCCCAGGCAAAACCAGTGTATATAGCAGGGTCAATGCCGGCCATCTTGAGAACATTCGGATGGATCATGCCACAACCAAGTAACTCGATCCAGCCACTCTGCGAACAGATATTACAGCCCTTCTTTTCACAGAATGGACAGCTCAACGCAAACTCAAATGACGGTTCAGTAAATGGGAAGTAAAACGGCTGTGTTTTAACTTCGAGTTCTTTTTGGTAGTACTCCTGAAGAAATGTTTTGAGGGTGGCAATCAAGTTACCTGCATTAATACCCTTATCGACATACACACCTTCAAGCTGGTAAAAGGTGTGTTCGTGACGGGCATCGAGGTCTTCATTACGGAACACACGGCCTGGTACAACTACACGAATAGCTTCGCCTTTTTCAAGTGCGTCTTTGCCCGCCAGTAGTACGCGGTGTTGCATGGTGCTAGTCTGAGCTGGCGCAATCAAGCCCTCTTCGGTCATAAAGGTATCGTAATCGTCACGAGCTGGGTGATCAGCTGGGAAGTTTAACGTCTCGAACATATGGTAATCGTCATCGATTTGTCGTGATTCAACAGCCGTAAAGCCCATGCGATAAAAAATATCCAGTACGGCATCAAGCTCAGTCATCAATGGATGACGACTACCCTGCTCGCTTGGCAACAAATAAGGCTTAATGGACGTATTGGTATCAAATGGCGCCGTCACATCAATCGGCGGCAACGCGTTTTCGGCATCCTTGGCATCGGCAACAATTTGCTCAAGTTCGGCACGTAATTGATTCATTTCTTTACCGAATGCTCCACGTTCTTCGGGTGGCAAAGTTGGAATCTCGGCGTAGAGTGCTTTGAGCTCAATAGCCCGCAGGATTTCGGCTTTGTCTTTCAATGAACCGGCACGGTCTCGTAGCTGTGCGGCAGTATCGGCAATTTTCTGGTTTTGATAATCCATAACTTACGTTCAAGTATACCAGAGGCGCGGGCAGCTGTGCATTCAATAATAAACCGTTTATGGTTTGATAGCCCCACTGGACAGCCAGCCCTAGTGATGCCAAACTTGTGGTATGGCTAATTTTTCTTTTGACGCAGTAAGTGAATATGACAAAGCGGAGATGAACAACGTCTTCGATCAAGCAAAACGTGAAATTGAGAGTCGTTACGACTTCAAAGGTACCCCCGCCGAACTCGAGTGGCTCAATCCCGAAAAGACCGGTTTCAAGGTGACTGGCAGTGGTGACTGGCAGATTGATGCTATCCTGGATATCGTCCGCAAAAAGCTCGCAACCCGTAATCAGAGCCAAAAAATCCTGGATACCTCCAAGGAGCTCGTGACCAGCAACCTCAAGACCACTCAGGAAGTCCCTTTCAAGCAAGGACTCAACCAAGACAGTGCCAAGAAAATTACAGCATTGCTCCGCGAGCACTTCCCGAAAGTCAAAGCCCAAATCCAGGGCGATGCCGTCCGCGTGACCAGTAACAGCAAAGATGATCTCCAGGGAGTTATGCAGTTACTCAATGCGCAGGAGTTCGACTTTCCTATTAGCTTCGACAATTACCGCTAGCATTAAACACAGGCCACACCAGCCGGCGGAGTTTCTGGCTGTGTTTGCGCTATACTCATAGATAAGATGGATATCAACGACCTCCGCGACAAGGCCAAAGCCGTCCTCCAAGCTAACGACCACGGATTCTATACGATTCCCGCAGAAGGCTTGTACCCGCACCAGTGGCTCTGGGATAGTGCCTTTATCGCTATCGGTATCCGGCATTACGATGTTGATCGTGCACAAACCGAAATTATGAGTCTGCTCCGTGGGCAGTGGGCCAACGGCATGCTACCGCATATGATTTTTAGTGGTGACGACCTCTTCCGGCGTGATCGAAATGTCTGGCGTAGCTGGCTCAATCCGAATGCGCCCGATGATGTTGCGACCAGTGGCATCACACAGCCACCCGTTATCGCCGAAGCAGTTGTCAGGATTGGCCAAAAATTGTCCAAGCCCGAGCGACGTACATGGTATGCCCAGGTCTACCCACATTTACTGGCTTACCATCAGTGGTTATATGCAGACCGTGACCCACACAACGAAGGTCTCGTTGTGCAAATCCATCCCTACGAAACTGGCCTCGACAATACACCACCGTGGATCAACCAACTTCACCAGCACAGCATGCCGTGGTGGGCGGCAGCACTCAAGAAAACGAAAGCTGATAAGCTTGTCGATCTTGTCCGGCGTGACACCAGACACGTGCCACACGGCCAACGCATGAGTAACACCGACGCGATGATCTACTACGATGTTATACGCCGACTTCGTCGCAAGCATTACGACACCGATGCCATCCTCAACCGTTCAATGTTCGTTGTCGAAGACCTGACGTTCAACTGTATTTTTATACGCGCCAATCAACACCTGGTATCAATTGCCGCATTGATCAAGGAGGAACTACCCGAACTATTACTCACCAAAATGAAGAAAACCGAGGCAGCGCTCGAGCAACTCTGGGACCCATACTCCGGCCAGTACTACTCACGCAACTTCATTACTCACAAACTTATTAAAGAACCGAGCATCGCGACGCTGATGCCACTCTATGCGGGTACGATTAGCCCAGACCGCGCTCGTTTACTCGCTAAACAACTCGAGAATACCAAACTATTTGGCCCAGCCTACCCCGTGCCATCAGTACCAATCAATTCAGAATGGTTCAAAGAGCACGGTTACTGGCAAGGTCCAACCTGGGTTAACACCAACTGGCTAATCATCGATGGACTCAAGCGTATGCAGTACAACGACCATGCAGCCGCACTGAGGGAATCAACCGTCGAGATGGTGGCTGCCGGTGGCTTTTACGAATATTTCAGTCCGCTTGACGGCTCACCAGCTGGTGCAGCCAACTTCTCATGGACTGCAGCACTGACACTTGACCTTATCGGAAAGTAACCTAATCGTCGCTTGACGGTTTGTCGAGTAGTAGTGGCTCAACAAACGGCGTACTATCAGTGATTTTGACGATATCACGATCGACTTTGCCAAGTTCTTTGTAGGTCGCGTTGTAGTGATTAACGGTAGTACCAAGACTACTGCCGAGTTTTTGCATATAGGCGTTGTGTGCCACCAGGTGCTTGCCAAGCAGTTCGATATTCTTGCGAATCTTTTCGGTGTCCTTGTGGATTTCGATACTACGAAGGCCCTGCATAATAGTCTGCAACATCGCGCTGAGCGTGCTTGGACCAACAATGGTAACCTTCTTTTCGCTGGCGTACTGAATGAGATTACGGCCACTGACATTACCAAGACCAACTTTGTTAGCTAAGAGATCATAGTAAATGGCTTCGGACGGAATAAACATCAATGCTTGGTCAAGTGTTCCCTTGCCTGGCAAAATATATTTGGAGGTTTCGTCAATGCGACGCTTGAGGTCTTCTTTGAATAATTTTGCCAGCGCTTCCTGCTCTTCGGGCTTGGCTTCGAGCAATCGACTATAATTCTCGAGACTGAATTTACTATCAAGCGGCAACACGCGGTCATCGAGAATAATTGCTGCATCGACGATTAAACCTTCACCGAGCCTATACTGCAATTGATATGCACCAGGTGGCAATGTATTCTTAAGTATCTGCTCGAGATAAAACTCACCAATAACGCCTCGCTGCTTAGGATTTTGGAGTACATTTTGGAGTGATTTCAGCTCGTTAGCGATATCACCAACATTCTTGTTGGTCCCTTCGAGCTTGGTCAACTTTTCAGTTACATCTTGCAGTATCTTGATACTAGCAGCAGACTGCGAGGCGATTTGTTTGTTGCTGGCACCGAGCTGATCGGTAAGCTGCTGCTGAACACCGTCTTTCAACTGTGTAATATCCTGGCTCAGCTTTGTCAGGTCTTGCTTGAGTAGCAATGCAGCATTGCCGTCTGGCTTTGGAGCAGCTTGCTGGCGCAATACAACAACAAGCAGTACTAACACCAGTATCCCCAAAACGATAACCGCAATAATCATGGCTGTATTGTAGCAGTTAGGCGTATGTTTATGCGAAGCGAGTCACGGCAAATATAAACGTTGCACCGACAACCGTCAGGGCAATTGTGCTGTACGAGGAGTGTTTGCTATGCGCTTCGGGCAAAATTTCGCTGGCACCAATGTATAGCAGGAACCCAGCAAAGAAGCCGAGATAAATCACCAGCCATGCGTCAGGAATATTGAACAGTAGCGTACTAAGCGCACCGAGCACTGGAGCTAGTGCGTCAAGCAATAGGAATATTACTGCTTTTTTGGACCGGTTCTTGTTAAGTAGTAATAGATTGACCGTGTTAAGACCGTCAGTAAAGTCATGGGCGATAACCGCAATTGCTACTGCAATACCCACAGCGTGTCCAGCCTGAAAGCCAAGACCAATTCCGACACCATCCAGGAAGCTATGCCCAATGAGTGCTATAGCTGACGCTACCCCAACATGTGGGTGGTGATGAACAGCGAATTCAGATTCCTGTGAGTGGTGGATTAATATACTCTTCTCAACAATATGAAAAACTAAAAACCCAGCTATGAGCGCTATCATTGCACCAGTTGGTGCAATATCGAGCTTGTGCAACATCTCAAATATTTCTGGCAATATATCAAATGCAACCACCCCCATTAACACGCCAGCGGTGTAACCCAAAAAGCGATGGAGGTTATCTTTATTTTTGAGGCCGACGATGCCCCCTAGTAATGTGGAGACAAACGTCATACCAGCAAGTAGTACAACTAACATATAATCCTTTCTGTAATAATCTGTTTTCAATTCTCTATCTCTATGAGTATTTTTGCAAATTTGTCGCAATTTATGAGACAATTGCAACATGCAAGAGGCCTTACGACAACTACAATCATCACTTAAAGAGAGTGGACATAGCTTAACAACACCCCGAGAGGCTGTATTTCAGGCACTTCTTGACCAAGAACCACAGACCATTAATGAGCTCGCTAAGCGGCTTGCCGGCAGAGTTGACCGCGCCAGTGTTTACCGCATTGTCGCGCTTTTTGAACAGCTCGGTATCGTGAATCGCCTACAACTTGGCTGGAAGTACAAGCTAGAGCTTTCGGACACCTACACCGACCATCATCATCACCTTACCTGTCTTAAGTGTGGTCGTGTGATTGAGATCGAAGAAAATAACATCATCGAATATGAGCTTCGACAGTTGGCTATGGAAGCAGACTTTGAGCTTACTGGTCACCAGCTTGAACTACGAGGTATCTGCCGTAGCTGCAAATCTAGATAACAATTACTCTGACGTAATTAAAAAAGGCCCAATTACTGGGCCTTTTGGTGGAAGCTACAGCTTCCAACCTCATACTACTGCCGAACTAACATATACACAAGCGTCAAACGGTCACATCATAAAACTATAAAAAAGACCCCAATACTAGGTATCGGGGTCGTTGGAAGCCTCACACTTCCACTTCTAGCTTATGCTATAGATTCTATCAATGCAAGTCTTTTTTGATCTACTTTGTATGGTGTTTTGACCTGTTAGACAAATGGTGAACAATGTATGGGGTAAGCAACTTTTGCAATGCAATTACTGCCAAGCCAATGGTGATACCCCCGAGTAAATCAAGCGGCAAATGTACACCAAGATACAACCTAGAAAATCCGATAACTGGCACCCAAACAAACGGTAATAATTTCCATTTACCACCGAGCTTCCAGGCTAGATATACGCTGAGCGCGGTGGTGATAGCAGTGTGACCTGAAGGAAATCCCATACCTGATTCATGTACACGTACATGCACGTCAGACAGGTATACATACGGCCGTGGTCGGGCAACCAATATTTTGCTAAGGCCTACCAGCATATAAGTGGCACCAGCTGCCAACGCCATTTGCAAAGTAAAGAGCCTTCCCTTCTTCCACAAACTAATCACGAGTACTACCAGTACCATTGCTTCACTGCCAAACTGAGTCACTACCTGCATCATGGATTGGTATGCGTTTGGTAGGTTATTTACCGCTCGAAATATACGGCCCTCAGGCCCAACAAGTAAATGAGCGTGTGCTGACAGCGCCATGAGAATGAACAAGCCAATTAATCCAAGAAGTATTCCAAGAAGACGTCGTTTACGAGCTAATACGATTACAGCTATCATAGAGACCTCTAGGGCTACAAATAACCCTTAGTACCGGCAGATTCGCGTTTATTCATGAGTCTGGAAGCCTGTAATGACCACCCAATCAATACTAAGCTAATCAGCCCTGTGATGGCTTCTGGTACATGGAATTTGATGCTGATGAGCATAATCATACCAAGCACTGTAATCGCGTAGTGAGCACCGTGGATAAGGTAACGATATTCTGTAAGTGTTCCGCTTTCAAGCAAGTGAACGGTAATAGACCGCACGTAAACCGCACCGATACCCAATCCTGCAGCAATTAAAATGACGTCTTTGGTGATTGCAAATGCCGCAATCACCCCATCAAAACTAAATGAAGCATCAAGCATCTCGAGGTAAAGGAAATTGATCAGGTTGCCGTGTTTTTTTGGCTTCTTGTGCTGTCCCTGGCTACGCTCGACAAACGCACTCAGACCTTTAATAATCAGGAATGTTACTGCACCTAAAATTGCTGCAACGATTACCTTAGTGTTGCCCGGGTTGAGTATGGACACAATTGCCAGGCCTCCAATGGCCGCACCACCGATAGGCACCAACCACGGCTGCTTGAGCTTAGAAATTGGCTCCTCGAGAGTCTTCAGCCAACGCACTTCGCGGTCTTCGGCCAAGAAACGTAACCCAATCATTAACAGGAATGTACCACCAAACGCGGCAATCATTGGATAAGCAGCGTGCAAATTGTGAGCATATTCTTCGGGGTGATGGAGCGCCTGGTCAAGTACTTCTCGAATACCCAAGCCAACGCTTGCAGAGACAAGAATGAGTGGCAGTATGAGGCGCACTAGAAATACTGCAATAAAGATACCGACCGTCAGGAATACCGCGCGCCAAATTTTGGACATGCGCCCGAGCACTTCACTGTTTAGTACGGCATTTTCAAAGCTAAAGGTCACCTCAATAATAGCTAGTAGAAAAATCGGCCAGAGCGCAGGTGCACCAGACTTAAAGAAAACTGCTGCTGCAATAGCAATGGTCAAAAAGGTGGCAAACCGATAATGATGAAAAGATGTTGATTTGAATTGTTTCATTAAGGCCTTATGCTACCACATATCCACCCATTATGGATATACGTTACAATAAAGATATGACTGCAACTCTTACACCGTTACATCCAAAAGTAATCCTTGGTGTCGTCGCACATCCAGATGATTTTGAGGTTTGTTTTGGCGGAAGCGTTGCAACCTGGATTGCACAAGGCGCCAAAGCCTATTGTTACGTACTCACGGATGGTGCAAATGGCACCTCAGATCCGGGTATTACACCAGACCAACTACGCACTATGCGGCAAGCTGAGCAACAAGATGCAGCAACTATACTTGGTGTAAGTGGTGTGGAATTTGCTACTAACAAAGATGGCCTATTACTTAATTCTGTCGATGTCCGGCGTGATATCGTGCGCATGATTCGCCGCATCAAACCCGACGTTGTACTCAGCTTTGACCCAAGCATGCTCTACTCGGTTGAGAATGGCATTATTAATCACCCCGACCATCGTGCGGTAGGCCAAGCAACGCTTGACTGCGTATTTCCACTCGCACGTGATCACCTATCATTTCCGGAGTTACTCGACGAAGGGCTAACCCCCCATGTCGTGCCAACTATCTTACTATCTAATTTCAGCACCAGTAACTTTTATGTTGATATCTCTGGCGTGATTGACACCAAAATAAAAGCTCTTGGAGCACATGCGAGCCAGATAGCAGACATCTCAGAGATGGGTGCTCGCATGAAGTCGATGGCAGCGGATACAGCCACGCATTGTGACATGGAATACGCCGAGGGCTTCGTGCGTATCGACATAAGCTGATTGACGGCACCATACCGCTCATGTTTGAATGACCAAGATGGCAAAAATATCCAAACCACCTATCGCCTTTCGAGATTGGCTCCGAGTCAGTCTTATTCGTGTATGCCGCGTTCACTTCTTGTACCTCGCTGCTTACGCTGTGGTGATTATTGCGTTTGATGCTTCACATGTCCTGACACCAGATGTCGTCATGCGACGCTGGATCGCTGCGGCACTACTGTTTATTACGACTGTGGGTATTTGGTATTTAGCTCACAACAAAAACAACGATATTCCTACCCTGAAACGTCTCATCTTTATATTGATTGCTGCTGACGTGGCCATGGCATCATTTAATATCTATACCCAGCGTGGTATGGCTAGTCGCGCGGTATTTTTATTTGCTATCCCAATCTTGGTATCAGCCATCCTATTAAACCGGGCTGCTATTATTGCTACTGCCGCACTCAGCGCTGCAGCATATATTATTGCGGCTGTTACCTATTTCACTCTGAATTTCAATGAAGGCTACAAGGCCGAACTCTATGGTGAAGTCGGTTTCTACTGTGCCATGTTCTTTGTTTTTGCGGGCTTACTATCAGTGCTCGTTCGTTTCGGCGGTAGTACAAACGACTCCTAAGCCTACTTCTGTTCAAGTTCGTGGATTCGATCGTGATCAAGACCGTAGTAATGCGCAAGTTCATGCCAAAGCGTTCGCTTGATCTGTTCTTTTAGCTCCGCTTCGTTATGAACCGCGGCCAAGATTGGTCGCTTAAAAATTGTGATCTTGTCAGGTAATACCAAATTATATCCCGAACCTCGCTTGGTAAGTGGGATTCCCTCGTAGAGACCAAATAGTGTTTCGTTACAGCGTAACTTCAAGCGCTCACGTTGCTCGGGTGAAGGTTCATCATCATAGGTAACCGCAACATTGTTAATTCGTTCGATATACTCTTGTGGCAATTCATCCATTGCCTGGCCAATAAGTTTTTCAAATAGTTCGTCTGGTAGTTCCATATACCCTGAATTGTAACAGAACCCCTTGTGTAACCATGTCATTTAGCCGTACAATATGAGTCTTAATGAGTACTTATATCCTTGTCGCGGAAGTCTTTCTGCTCATCTGCATGTCTGCTATCTGTTCAGGCCTCAACGTGGCTATTATGTCACTCGACCCCGCCGATCTTAAACGCAAAGCTCGGCTTGGCAATATTGCCGCCAAACAAGTTTTGCCATTTCGTCGCAATTATCATCTAACACTTGCGAGCATATTGTTTGTAAACGTCGCAGTGGTCTCTGCCACGTCACTGGTACTAGAAAGTGTTATGAATGGAATCCTCGCTGGTTTGCTCAGTACATTATTGATTGTGATCTTCGGCGAAATTACACCGCAAGCACTATTTAGTCAGCGAGCATTGGCCTTTTGTGGATGGTTCAGCCCCCTAATACGACTTATGATAATTGTCACTTACCCTGTATCCAAGCCGCTACAGTTGGCACTTGATCGTATGTTTGGCCATGCGACACATGCACTACAAAGTCGTCACGAACTTGGCCTCGTGATCACCGAACACCTAACCAACAAATCGAGTGAGCTCGATGAAGACGAGATTGAGATCATGCGTGGCGCGTTGCAGCTCAGTGAAAAACGTGTCAAAGAAATCATGACGCCAATTAAGCAAGTGTACTGGCAACGTCCCGATGATGTTATCGACGCCAGACGAATTGTGGAACTAAAGAATAACTCAAGGAGTCGTGTTCCAGTATTTTCGCCGGACCTGGCTGAATGCTACGGCGTGATCCTTATGAAAGACCTTGTTAATATTGATTTTGGTACAAATCCAGTCAGAGTTAGTGACCTTAATTTGCACACCACAAAACTAGTTGGCAGCATGACAGTACTGGACACTATGTTCCGCAAATTCATTAGCGCTCACACGCATCTGATGCCCGTCGAAAAAGATGACAAAATCATCGGTATTGTGACGATTGAAGACATTCTCGAAGAGATTATTGGCCACGAGATCCAAGACGAGTCTGATCACCGCACAAACCGAAAGTAATATTGCTAGAGCCAGTGTTTGCGGTGGAATAAATACACCGCACCGGCCATCAAGCCTGCGATGAGTACTATAACAACGCTGAATGCATGTCGATAGTCATGCAGTGGCACCGCAACGTTCATTCCCCACAGTCCACCAACGATTGTTGGGATGGTCAGAAAGATAGCAATCGAAGTCAGCCGTTTGAAGGTTTGGTTTAAGTTGTTCGTTGCAATCGTGTCATAAGCTTGACGGATATTCGCGAGGCCTCGAAGGCGTGATTTAGTAAGCTCAATGAGCTCTGCTGTACTCAGCGTAAGGTCTTCAACCATATCGCGGTCCTCTTCATACAGACGGAGATAACGGCCACCAACGAGCACCGCAAGCATTGACGCCTGTGGTTGCAGTGCTGTCAAAAACTCATTTAAATCTTCTTCGACTTCAATCATGCTTACAAAATCGCGGTTGGCAACTTGGGATTGGCGGAGCTGCGCACGCAACCGTAGTGTTTGCTTGGATATTTTGTTCAGGTGACTGCGATACGAGAAATTAACTTCTGATAAAATCTGCATCAAAGCTTTGGTTTTTTGGGTCGTAATAATTTCTACGCGGTTCGCCAGAATACGGTCGAAGATGTCACTCTCAATACGAGTGATCGTAATCAGATAGTCTGGCGTATAGATGATCAAGAGCGGTTCGGTAGCAATTTCTTTACCTTCCGGGTGACAATAGCGAGCATAGATATAGACGTTGCCTTCGTCTGTTTCGATACGTGGCGCTTCGTAGATGTCAGTAGCGTCATTTAGTAAGTCAGCGTCGAGCTTGTACTTTTCAGCAAACTCTATGAGCTCTTCATTTGTCGGCGCAACAAGCGAAAGCCAGCTGCCTGCTCTTGGACGTTCAAGGCTAGCCAGCTCACGAGCGCGAGCGGTATTGTGGTAGATCGTGTACATAGGGATATTGTAACCGGATGGGTCCCGCCCTGTCGACCATTGCTGGGGACAGATTACTTTTGACGTTTACGCTTGTTCGGATCAAGTTCACGCTTACGAAGACGTAGGTTCTTTGGCGTGACCTCAAGAAGCTCATCATTCTCGAGGAAATCAAGACACTGTTCAAGACTAAAGATCGTCGGAGGTGTTAGCTGTACGACGCCGTCAGATGAACTGGTGCGCATGTTTGTCAGCTGTTTTGGGCGACAGATATTGATTTCCATATCTTCTGAACGAGTGTTCAGGCCGATAATCTGACCAGCGTAGACTTTTTGGGCAGGACCGATAAATGTCGTGCCGCGAGCTTCGGCATTCTGTAATGAGTACGGTGTTGAGGTACCGGTGCTGAAACTAATGAGGACGCCCGAACGAAGCTGCTGCAAAGCAGAACCTTGAACTTCGTAACCGATCGTCAGTGAATTCATAACAATTGTACCCTTGGTGTTGGTCAGCAGGATGTTTCGCATACCGAGGAGTGCACGGGTTGGCATTTCGTAGACAAGCTTTGTTACGCCCTTTGAACTCGCAAACTGTTCCTTCAACGTTGCACGGCGTTGACCGAGCTCCATCTGAACAGCACCAACGTGCTCTGCAGGTACTTCAATCAGAACTTCTTCGATTGGTTCCATAGTTTTGCCATCTTCTTCGTGAGTCACAACTTGTGGACGTCCAACTTCAAATTCATAACCTTCACGGCGCATAGTCTCAATTAAAACGCCAAGGTGCAGTTCGCCCTTACCAGCAACAGTGAAACCGATACCATCTTCTTCGACTTTGAGACCGACGTTGGTTTCAAGTTCTTTTTCGAGCCGCTCAGCGATTTGACGAGAGGTGCTAAATTCGCCTTCTTGGCCCTTGAATGGTGAAGTGTTTGGACCGAGGTAAATACGAAGTGTTGGAGCTTCAACTTCAATAGTTGGGAGTGCTTCTGGCTCGTTAACGTCAGCAATCGTTTCACCGATCTGTGCATCAGCAACACCAGTCAGTTGCACAATATCACCAGCGATACCACCAGCAACTTCGAACTTACTAACACCACGGCTCATAAATACATTATCGATCTTTGATTTAGTGATAGTGCCGTCTTTTTTGCATAGTGCAACTTGATCACCAGGCTTGACGCTACCACGAGTAATGCGACCGATGGCGTACTTGCCCTTAAATGTATCGAATCCAAGTGCGGTTACCAACATCTGGAATGGCTTATCGAGCTCAACAGTTGGGGCTGGGACTTTGTCAACGACTGCCTGGAAGATAACTTCTAAGTCACCATCGACTTCTGGATCTGCTGGTGGAGTATCCCAAGCTTTACCGGCACGACCGATAGCGTAGTAGACCGGGTAGTGGAGTTGGTCTTCATGAACAGCTAACTCGAGAAACAAATCAGCAAGTTCGTTTTCGACTTCCTTGATACGGCTACCAGGCTTGTCAATTTTGTTGATAACTACGATCGGGCGAAGCTCGGCTGCTAGTGCCTTACCAAGTACAAACTTAGTTTGCGGCATTGGGCCTTCCTGGGCATCAACAATCAACAAACAACCATCTGCAAGGTTGAGCGTTCGCTCAACTTCACCAGAAAAGTCAGCGTGGCCTGGGGTATCAATAATATTAATACGGTAATCATCGTGTTGTACTGCGGTAATTTTGGCAGTAATGGTGATACCACGTTCTTTTTCCTGGTCACCACTGTCCATGATGAGCTCTTGGCCCATCTCGGCTTGGTTGTCACGAAAAGTCTTAGATTGCTTAAGGAGGCCATCAACAAGCGTCGTCTTACCGTGGTCGACGTGCGCAATGATAGCAATATTACGAATTTTAGTTGGATCTTGCATGAAAATAAAAATGCGCCTTCTTTGTCCGGCGCCTGCCTTTAGTTAGATTATCTCATAACAGATAAGAATTAGCAATATTTGCCGTATACTATTACATATGTATGGGACTCCACTCGCCGAACGAATGCGGCCAGAAACACTCAAAGATGTTATTGGCCAAAAGCATCTACTCGAACCTGGACAAATAATTCGCGAGATTGTCGCAAAAAAGCAACCAACGAGCTTAATTTTGTGGGGGCCTCCAGGCAGTGGCAAAACCACTCTAGCGCGCATTATTGCCAAGGAAACGGGTGCTGAATTCATGGAACTCAGCGCTGTCACATCTGGCAAGGCTGATGTCGTAAAGGTTATTGGTATGGCTCAAGCAAATCAGCGGCTTGGTATGCGGACAATATTATTTGTCGATGAAATTCATAGGTTCAATAAAGCCCAGCAAGATGCCTTCCTGCCACATGTCGAAGATGGCACTATCGTATTAATTGGCGCGACCACCGAAAACCCAAGCTTTGAAGTCATCAATCCACTCCTCAGCCGCAGCCGAGTATTGGTATTAGAACCTCTCACAAAAACCGACATCATCAAAATCATCAAAAACGTCGCAAAGGCAGAAAAGATCAGTACTACCCGACTACCCGCCAAAAGTATTGATCTGTTAGCAGAGTTATCTGGCGGTGACGCCCGTGTGGCCCTCGGCAACCTCGAGCTTGCTTTGCAGCTCAGCAAAGACGTAGTAACCCCAGAGATAATCACGACTGCGGCGCAGAAACGCATGCCACACTACGACAAAAAGGGCGACTTCCACTACAACATTATTAGCGCCTTCATAAAATCACTGCGTGGGAGTGACGCCAATGCGTCACTCTATTATTTGGCACGCATGCTCGAAGCCGGCGAAGATCCCAAATTTATAGCCAGACGTATGGTTATATTTGCCAGTGAGGATATAGGCATTGCCGCATCTCCTGCCATGAACCTGGCCGTCAGCACCTTTATGGCCGTCGAACGGATTGGTATGCCAGAGTGTAAGTACAATCTGTTCCACTGTGCCTTGGTGCTCGCCAAAGCCAGCAAATCACGGGTAGTGGCCGATGCCATGAGCCGTGCGACCGAGGCTGCAAAGACTCATAGCAACCTTGCGCCTCCACTCCATATTCGAAACGCACCGACCAAGCTCATGGGTGACCTCGGTTACGGCAAAGGCTATAAGTGGGAGGCAGACTTCAAGCATGAAAAAGGCTTTTTACCAGACGAGCTCAAAGACCTCGATTTGTTTTAGTTAGCTTTTACGATCTGTTCCCATGGCAAACCAGATCGGCCAAAATGCCCATAAGCGGCAGTTTGCAGGTAGATTGGCTTACGTAGGCTTAGACCTTCAACAATCCCCTTCACTGACGTATCAAGTAATTCTTCGGCATATGCCTGAATCTTGGCAGCAGTCGTTTTGTGCGTGCCAAATGTATCAATCGTAAAGTTAACCGGTTTCTTGGCACCAATATAATATGCAAGCGCTACTTCAGCTTTGGTAGCAAGTCCGGCAGCCACAATATTTTTGGCGATATAGCGTGCAGCGTACGCACCTGAACGGTCGACTTTACTTGGATCTTTGCCACTAAAGGCACCACCGCCAACTCGCGCATAACCACCGTAACCATCAACCACAATTTTGCGACCAGTCAGCCCTGCATCAGATGATGGGCCAGGCAGGTGCCAGACACCAGTACCGTTGACTACGATATCTTTTTCGGCAATTACGTACCCATAGTGTTTAAGAACTGGCGTGATGATTTGCTCATACACATCTGTACGCACTCGCTCCAAGCTAATCTTTTCGTGGTGCGGTACCGCAATCGTAACGTGCTCAACAGCTACGGGCTTATCATCTTCATACCGGACGACCACCTGCGCTTTACCATCTGGCCGTAGGTGTGGCAAGGTTCCATCTTCACGTGCCGTATCGAGTGCCTTAGTAAGTGCATGCGCTAGTGTAACTGGTAGCGGTAAATACTCCGGTGTTTCATTGGTCGCATAACCAAACATCAGACCTTGGTCACCCGCACCAAAATCATCAACCCCAACCGAAATCTCGGCTGACTGTTGGTGTAGGTGGTTATCAACTGGTGACTTATCGCTAAACCCCCAGCTCACATCCGTATAGCCAAGTCGCTTCACTTCGGCTCGTACAATCGCCTCAACGTCAATTGTTGCAGTGGTATTAATCTCACCCGCTACGACTACGCGGTCATGAGCCACAAGCGTCTCAACAGCCGTGCGGCCATTTGGATCTTGCGCCAGTACCGCATCCACAACTGCGTCACTGATTTGATCAGCGACCTTATCAGGATGCCCCGCGCAAACTGATTCGCTCGCAAAATGAGTTATAACTTTTGACATAAAAATATCCTTTCTGCATTCACACGGAAAGGATGGAGACATACGTGACTCATATCTTTCCCGGCTATGCGGGCTAGACGTAGCACCTTGCAGTTAATCTGTAGGTTGCCGGCAGGTCATCGAGCTAGTTCTCTCGCTGCACTCTTTATACTTTTACGTTTAGTAACGTAACTTCAATTATAGCACAGCCTTCTTGGCAGCTTTTAACTTCACCTTTTTGTGTGTCTGATGGGCATGAGTTCGCACCTTGCGGTACGTATGTCGTATGCCTCGAACAATGTATGGTGAGATAAGGTACGCCACCACCCCGAGTAGTGCGCCGACGAGCTCATCAAACACGTAATGCTCGCCCTGGTACACGGTACCCACATATATAAGGAACGGTTGAAGTAGTGCCAGGTAACGCCAGCGAGATTTGAATAGTGTGATCGCAAACAACGCGAACATCGTGGCATATGCTGCGTGTAGCGATGGTACTGCCGCGACTGCGTTTGGTGAAATATCATTATAGAGTGATGGGAAGTCGTGGATGCCAAGCGCTGCCCATACCGAACTTGATACTCGAGTTATTGGCTCGATTATATTCATATTTGATGCCATCCATGGTGGTGCTGCTGGGTAGAGGATGTATGTCAGAAAGCCAACAAATGATGCAAATACATATGCCGAGACGTAGCGCCAATACTGTGATTCCCGCTTCTTCCAGATGACAATCGCCAGCGATATGGGCAATACAAAGTGCAACATGTATGCGATATAAAATGCAAAATCATACCACTGTACATGGCCGTGCCACAGCCAGTGCTGCAAAGTGGCCGTTGGCAAGGCACCACCGAACATCCATTTGTCGAAATCCGCCATCATCGTGAAATGCACTCTAGTATTGAGCGTGTCAGCGATTCCGCGGAATGACTCATATACAAGCAGCAGCCCAACAAACGGGACAAATCGTTTGAGCATCTCAATGGCCTGGCCAAAACTCATAAATACAAAGGCCATAAACACTAGTAACTTATCTGGTGTTGGCCAACTTGGCTCATGAATAAACAGACCAATACATATGGCCGTGCCTAGTATACCCACTATGCGGGCGAGTTTCGCTCGATTCATTACAAGTATTGTACCGCAGCAGGCTGAGAATAGGCTAAGACTTTAACAGATCGTAGCCCTAGCAGAACTGGCTATTTTTTAGTATAATCGCCTGGTCTACTCGTAAGATTAACCGCACGTTATATGTCTAGTGGGACGTTGCTCAGTTATGAGGCACTGCCAGTTGTCACCTGTGACAACAAGATCATATGTGGTATCAGCCTGGTATCAGAAACGTCCAGCAATGACGTTAAACTGCACTTAACGTTTATATAGTGGGATGTCGCCAAGTGGTAAGGCACTGGTTTCTGGTACCAGCATTCGGGGGTTCGAATCCCTCCATCCCAGCCAAGCTAAGAGTCGGTCGAAAGACCGGCTTTTTGTTTGGGCATATATTATGTGCAATAAATGAGGAGCATAAGTGGTTACTTGCGGGACTGAATATCTTTGCCTATAGTACTGTCTATGGACAGTGTATTGATTACTACTAACCTTTCTAAAAAATATTCAGGCACAGATACCTATGCGCTTAAAGATCTGACACTGCAGGTAGGGCCCGGCGAAGTTTACGGTTTCTTAGGGCCAAACGGTGCAGGCAAGTCTACAACAATCAAAACACTGATGAATTTTATTCAGCCCACGCGTGGTAGTGCCACAATATTAGGACTCGACATCGTTAAAGATTCCGTAAAGATTAAACGAGAGATTGGCTACCTCGCTGGTGATGGGGCAGTTTATTCTAAAATGACTGGGCATCAGTTTTTAGAATATTTAGGTGAGTTACAGCCACCGGCCACTAAGGCTTACAAACACGAGCTCGCAAAACGCCTGCAAGCAACACTCGATAAACCGCTCGGATCGCTTTCACGCGGCAACAGACAGAAAATTTCAATCATTCAAGCTTTTATGCACCAGCCAAAGCTGCTGATTTTAGACGAACCAAGCAGCGGCCTGGATCCGTTGATGCAAGAAGTATTTTATGAGCTTATTAATGAATCAAAGGCTCGAGGCGCTGCTGTTTTTACGAGCAGTCATGTTTTGGGAGAAGTTCAAAAAGTTTGCGATCGGGTTGGGATTATTCGGGACGGTACGCTAATAGCCGAACGAAACATTGCCGAGATGGCCGAAGAAGCCGCCCAAACATTTGATTTAACGTTTAAAGAGAACACACCGCTTGGCAAATTGAAGCAGCTTTCTAGCGTCCAGAATGTGATAGAAAACAACCCTCATAGCGTCACGCTCCACGTTCGCGGCGAACTCACTCCTTTATTTGCCCTGCTTGCTCAGCACACGGTGACCGATATTGATACACGGACACTTGATCTAGAAGAAGCCTTTATGCACTACTACCAGCCGCAAGGAGACAAACATGTTTAGTGTTTTCAAATGGACATTATGGCAACGTCGGTGGAGCATGTTGTGGTGGAGCGTAGGTATTGTCAGCCTAGTGGCGCTAACCTTATCTTTTTATCCGACTATTCATAATCAGGCTACTGAACTAAACAAGAGTTTTGGTAGCTTAAATAGTAGTACGTTGGCACTATTTGGCGGCACCGATTTCTTTTCGCCGGTGGGGTATTTAAATAGCCAATTGATTTATCTAATGCTCCCTCTACTTTTGATAATTTTGGGTGTTGGCCTGGGTAGTAGCCTTATTGGTCGTGAAGAGGCTGATGGAACCATTGAATCGCTGCTTTCCAGACCCATATCACGTTCTCGACTTCTTTTGGCAAAAGCCTCAGCTGGAGCATTTATACTATTTTCAGTAACACTTGTTGGATCTGTCGTCATTATTGGCATGGCAAGTTTCTTGAACATTGGTATTCCGCTCATATACATTGCGGCTGCATGTCTTGCCTGCTTTATGCTTGTACTCACCTTTAGCGCCGCCGCCTTCTTGCTGGCAGCCACTGGCCGAGCCAGGATTGCAGCTCTTGGTGTTACGGCAGTCTATGCATTGGGGGGCTACATTATTGGCTCACTTGCCAGTACTGTACATTGGCTCGAGAAGCCCAGTATGATTTTTCCATACCACTATTACCAATCGGCCGACATTCTACGAGGTACATTTAAATGGTCTTCGATTATATTTTTTGGGGTCTTTACAGCAGCATGCGTAACGCTTGCATGGCTAAGCTTCCGACAGCGGGATCTCGGATAAAGGTTCAGTTACGCATTCTAAGTTATATCAGTTCACCACATAACTGATGGACATACCCCACTCACTACCTGCATTACTTTTTCGGTAGTACTGCTGCAATATATAATTTATCTGACTTTGGTCTAGAAACTAGACAACTGGCTATCAAGCTGGTTGGCATCACTGTTGTTACTGCCGCCGGGGTCGGTCTTATCAAGTACCGCTGCAGCTTTATCCAAATCACTCGCAGAGCTGACATTTGGAGCAGATGCGACATCACTCGCCTTAGGGGATTGGCCGTTAGTGCTTTGACTCGTTCCGGAGTCGCTAGCAGTTTTTGCTTGTTGACGATCGTAGACACTACGACCCACAAAGCCAAGAACCACGACAACTACTAATACGATGGTAAGTTCAATGATCGAAAAACCTGATTGGTTGGTCTGAATACGCATTATTGGTTATCTCCCGTGGTCTTATTGTCTGCTGAAGTAGTGGTACCTTGGACTGATTTTACCCCTACGATTAGATTTTTGACTGAGGTTTTGTAATCTTTCAGTACTGAAATCTCACCTTTGAGTGAATCCTTAAATACCGCTGCTGTGCCCTTCGGATCACTACCATCACAGCTAAAAGTGCTGCTCTTTGCCTTAACGGCATCAACTGCTGTCTGGGCTGCGGCTTTTTTAGCGGTCACGTCTGCGACTAGTGCATCGTAGTTACTGAGCGTTTTGCCTTTATCTGTGTAGAACGTTTCTGTTTTAGTAGCAATCGAGTTAAATAAGTCTAACTGCTTCTGGCCACGATCAGCTATGCGGCTCATGATGTTGTTGATGGCTTTTTCTCTGTTCTGACATGCTTTGAGCTTGGCATCTGCCAACTTTGTCTGGGCTGCTGCTTTTTTGTCTGTAGCCTGGCTACCTGGCTCGGTCGTCTGTGTAGTCGTCGTAGCCTCGGTTGCTTGGGCATTGGCATGAGAGTTAGCCGCACCGAGGGCTAAGGCCGGAAAACCGGACACCGCTATTATTGCTAAACTCATAGTAAGAAGACCTATCTTCGTCATAATTCGCATGGTGATTTCCTTAGTTATATTGCATACCTGATTTTACGCTTATGCTATAAGAACTACAAACAATTAGTACCTGTGCCTAATACTATCTCCACGCTATACTAATAACTAATGAAGAATATTTTCCGTATTGTCCGGTTTACTGGTGAGTTGTGGCCGTTTTATGCCACCGTGTCTGCATTTAGTGTTGTGGTTGCATTACTAACACAGGCCATCCCGCTACTAACCAAATCAGCTATCGACCACATCAGCGCCGGATTACAGACACACAACACCACAATCACACCAATCGTAGTAATTGTAGTTGCGATATTTCTATGCGATTTGGCGCAGACAATGGTCAGCAATATTGGTGGATATTATGGTGATCTACTAGCAGCCAAACTGCGGCGACTCCTGAGCACTCGCTACTACAGTCATATACTGACGCTCCCTCAGCGATACTTCGACACCGAGCTAACTGGAACCATCATAAACCGGTTGAACCGCGGTGTTTCACAATTGACTGATTACATGCAGTTCGTAGCCAATAACTTCTTACAGCTCATCGTAAGTACTATTTTTACGGTCGCAATCGTGGCGTTTTACGCATGGCCGGTGGCAATCATATTGCTGATCTTATTCCCTACTTATGCGTGGCTGACCACCAGGAGCAGTGCCAAGTGGCAAGCCTACCAAAAGGATGTCAACAAATACACCGACGAGGCCAGTGGTCGATTCGCTGAAAGCGTTGGGCAAGTGCGCGTCGTCAAAAGCTTTGTCCATGAAAAGCTTGAGCTCAAGCATTACACCAATTTACTTGATCTGATCATTGGCACTACTCGCCCACAGAGTCGATACTGGCACAGCCAGGATGTGCTTCGTCGCTTTGTCTTGTCAGTATTGTTCCTGGCAATGTACGCCATAATTTTTGTCGGCACGGCGCAAGGAAAATACACGCTTGGCACCATGGTGCTGCTTGTACAGTTCGTCCAGCTTGTGCGCCTGCCACTCTTTAGCCTGAGCTTCTACGTAGACCGAACACAACGCGCAATTGCCGATAGCCGTGACTACTTCTTGGCAATCGATGAAAAACCTGAGATCCAAGATATAAAGAACGCAAAATCGCTGGTTGTGACTGACGGTGTTATCAAATTCAATGACGTCGAGTTTGGCTACGAAAAAGATGACCACGTTCTTAAAAAACTATCATTCGCTATTCCTGCCGATAGCAAACTCGCACTCGTCGGTGAGAGTGGCCAAGGCAAGACCACCGTTACCAGTCTGCTTCTGCGGCTCTATGAACCAACCAAGGGTAGTATCACTATCGACGGACAAGACATCACTACAGTCACCCAGCAAAGCCTACGTAGCAACATTGCTGTCGTATTCCAAGAGCCAGCACTCTTCAGTGGTACTATCAAGGAAAACATTGCCTACGCACGGCCAGATGCCACACGTGAAGCCATTGAAGCGGCGGCACGAGCAGCCAACGCTCATGAATTCATCGACAAATTTGAACATGGCTACGATAGCGAAATCGGTGAACGCGGACTCAAGCTCAGTGGCGGCCAAAAACAACGAATTGCAATCGCCCGTGCCCTGCTCAAAGATGCGCCAATACTCATACTTGATGAAGCCACTAGCAGTCTCGACACCAAGAGCGAACGACTCGTACAACAAGCACTTGAGCGACTCATGAAGGGCCGCACCACACTAATCATTGCTCACCGTCTCAGCACAATTGAAGCAGTTGATACTATTGTCACGCTTATCAATGGTAAAGCCGACGAAATCGGCACGCCAAAGAAACTTGCCAAGAGTGATGGTATCTACGCACAGCTCCTACATCTCCAACAAAGTGGCGCAGAAGCAGACAAAAAGAAACTTCAGAAATACGAGATAGAATAAGTATTATGCAGCTACAAAAATTACGATGGTCAAAGGTATACGAATCTTCTGAGGAAGAGCTAGTTGCGTTCCTTGAAGCTAGGAATATCACCTCTCAGCGTTTTGCTGTAACGGAATTTGAAGAGTTTAGCGGCAGTTTTGAGCATGACTACGCACTGTGGTGTGCCGAAGGTTCTTTTGCTTTGCAAATAAACGAACAGAGCTTCTCTATGCAGCCCGGCGATGCGATTCGTATCCCTGCCAACAATGCCTACCAAGCCACTGCTGGTATATCTGGCTGCGTCTGGTACGTCAGCCCACGCTAGCAAAATACCTACAAGCTCGGATCGTCGATGATCCCAAATATATTGCCACTTGCGTCTTTGAAGGTGGCCATCATCATACCACCACCGACATCTCTGGCTTCGGCATTGATTGCTGCGCCACTTGCGATAAGCTGTTCGCTCGCCTGGGTTACGTTTTCAACATTCCAGTAAGCAATCGGATACGTTATGCCATCTTTGGCAGCGTTTGGATCCAAGCCTAATTCACAACCGTTGATATTGAACCCAACATAGTACGGTTGCGCAAAGTACGGTGCAATGCCAGTAATATTTTCCCAGAATTTTTGATCAGCCTCGAGATTGGCTGATGGATAAATGACCGACTTGAGACCTTTAAACATAGTAGTTCCTCCGCTTATACATACAGTATAAGACGACTAGGACTAATTTGCCGCTTTGCGACGGAACAAAATAGACGCTAGCGGAATACTAACGACCAGGATACCGATACTCCAAACAACTGATAGCCACGCGTAGTTATGGACTGGTGTGTTGAGCATCAGTGCGCGGACTGCATCGACTACTTGTGTGATTGGCTGGTTCTCGGCAAAAGCCTTAAGAACCGATGGCATGCTTTCGGCTGGCACAAATGCGCTACTTGCAAACGTTAATGGGAAGATAAATACAAACGTCAACCACTGAACCGCTTCGACACTCTTTGCAATGACACCGACAATCGCCGCAAGCCACGAAAATGCAAACGTAAATAGCATCAAAATGCCGATAATGGCGAGCCAATGCGTAATGCTCGCGTGGCTACGAAAGCCAATCACGAGTCCGGTAAGTAGCATCACGGTCGTAGAGATAGTATTACGGAAGAGGTCGGATATCACATGACCGTTAAGCACCGCCAAATTTGCCATAGGTAGCGAGCGGAAACGATCAACGATACCCTTTTGAAGGTCATTACAGACAGCAACTGCCGTTGTGGTTGATCCAAACGCAACAGTTTGCACAATGATACCGGCCATCAGAAAGTTGAGATAGCTGACCCCTTCGGGGAGTGATCCTTTGACTGCGCCACCAAACACTGCCGCAAATAGTACGAGGAACATTATTGGCTGGAAGAACGCACCAAGCAGCTGATCGGTATTACGGATAATATGCGTGCTACTACGCTTAATCATGATCAATGAGTCGATGACATAGAGAACAAGCTTTGGTTTCTTTTCAAATTCAAGTACAACTGCCACTTACTTATCCTCTGCTTTCTTTGCTGGCTTCTGCTTGCCAGTGAGTGACAAGAATACATCATCAAGTGTTGGCTTATGAACCGCTATTGAGGTGATCACTGCTTTGGTACTCGCTAACTTATCCAGAACGTTTTTAACATCCTTATTAGTGTCCGTAATGGTCAGACTAAGCGAATATTCTTTGTCATTAATATCAATGACTGCTTTGCCAAGTGTTTTCTTGGCGACATCAAGTGCCGTAGTATTTTTGAAAGTTAGCTCCAAGCGGTCTTTGCCAATTTTGCTCTTGAGCTCAGAAGCGGTACCTTTGGCGATCACCTTGCCACCGTCAATAACCACAATTTGGTCGGCCAGTTGATCAGCCTCCTCAAGGTACTGTGTTGTCAGCAAAATAGTTGTACCATCAGCCATCAACTTTTTGATAATATCCCACATCGCAAGACGAGATCGCGGGTCGAGTCCAGTCGTCGGTTCGTCAAGAAAAATAATTGGTGGCGTAGCGATGAGGCTGACCGCAAGGTCGAGACGACGACGCATACCACCCGAGTACGTCTTGGCTGGACGATCAGCCGCTTTTACGAGATCAAATTGTGTAAGTAGTTCCTTCGCACGCGCCGTAGCACTTTGTTTGGTTAGACGGTAGAGCCGACCCATCATAACCAAATTCTCACGACCCGTAAGTAGTTCATCAACTGCTGCTGATTGACCCGTAAGTCCAATTACACCACGGACATCGTCTGCCTGGTGTGCAACGTCAAACCCAGCAACCTGCACGCTGCCTTTGTCATAATGAAGCAACGTACTGAGTATGCGAACGGTTGTGGTCTTGCCGGCACCGTTTGGACCGAGTAATGCAAGCATAGTGCCAGGCTCAACTTCTAGATCAATGCCACGCAATACTTCGTTTGTGCCGTAGGATTTTCTGAGTCCTTTTACCTGTATTGCGTAGTCTGATTTTGTCATAATATGGACTCTACTATATCACAGAGGTCCTATGCTACATTCGCTAAATTAGCGTCGTGATATCTGTGCCTGAGTCATAGAGCATAATATCGTCAGAGGATTCGTCCCATGATCGTTGTACCGGATCGAGAATTCGCCAGGTTTCGAGAATTTCCTCATCCGTCACGAACAAATTATGGTCGGATTTGATCGCATCCAAAAAAACTCGCTCATAGGCTTCTGGGAGGCGCTCATTCTCTGGGTAGGTGAACTGTAATGAACGTTTCTCGAACTGCTGGTCATACCCAGGCTGCTTGGTCCACAGACATAACTCAACCCCTTCATTTGGCTGCAGATGCAGTATCAATTCGTTGGCTTCGAGATGATCTTCAGGCTGGTATGTAATTCGAATCTCAGTATTTTTGTCCTTCATTGCCTTGCCAGTTGTGATAGTAACAGGCACACCTTTCCAACGTTCATCAGATGATCGAAGCGTCAATGACACAAACGTTTCGACTTCACTGGTTTGGTTGTCTACTTCTTGACGATACGTCTTATACTGCCCACGCTTCACAGACTCTGTAACAGGTTTCTGGGAATCGATACGCAGTTGTTGCAATGCAAGGAGACGACGAGCCGGCACTTGATTGAGCTTATCGGGTTGCGGGTTGTCCATCAGTGTTAGTGCTGCAAGCTGTAGCAAATGACTCTGAACAATATCGCGGAGCGCACCCGTCTGTTCATAGAACTCTGCCCTGCCTTCAATGCCTATCTGTTCGGTGGCAGTAATATGAATGCTCTTGATAAAATCTTTGTTCCACGTGTTCTTGAAAAGCACATTTTCTTCACGAAAAATAATAAGATTCTGGGCCATCTCTTTGGCAAGATAATGATCAATACGATATATCTGCTCAGGCAAAAAATATTTGTCTATGTGTGTAATCAGATCAGATGCACTTGCAAGATCCATGCCAAATGGCTTTTCGAGCAACAGTTTTGGTTCGCTATTTTTTACTAAGCTCGATGAACCAAGTAATTCAATGATTGACTGTGAAGCCTGCGGTGGTACCGAGAGATAAAATAGCCGTTGAGTGGGCTCTCCAAAGCTTTCTTCTATGTCTCGCAAATAGTGGTCAAGGCGCTCATATGCGTCCGCCTCACCTAAATCCATTTGAAACAGTTTAGTATGTTCGAGAATATACTCGAGATTGTCGACATCCTTCAATAGATCGCCGAGTGCGATATCACTACGCCGGCTCACACCAACAATTTGAAATTTTTCTGGGATTGCCCCAGAACGAGCAATCTGGCTGATGGCAGGTAGCAGCTTCCGTTTTGCAAGGTCACCGGTAATGCCAACAATAACGAGAATTGTGGGCTTAGTCATTATTGATCTTATGTCCGCCAAATGCGTTACGCATTGCTGCTAGTAGCTTGGTTGCAAAGTTTACCTGACCTTTTTGGGATGCGAGTCGAACGTCAAATGCTGCTTGAATAGCCGGCAGCGGAATACCCGCCGTTTCGGCAGCTTCCAACGTCCAACGTGCCTCGCCTGATTCAGCCACAAAACCTTCGATACCATCTAGCTCAGGGTTCTCACGGAGTGCATCACGACTCAGCTCATTGAGCCATGAAGTAATCACACTGTGGTGCTGCCAAACATCCCCAGCAGCAGCAAGATCAAGCGCCTTATATGGACCATCTTTGAGCATTCGATACCCCTCGGCCAGTGACTCCATCATGCCATACTCCACGGCGTTGTGAGTCATTTTTACGAAATGACCACTCCCACTTGGACCAAAATGAAAATACGCACCCTCAGGAGCTGCCAAGGTCTTGAGCCCTGGTTCAAGCGTTGCAACTGCTGTTTGTTCATCACTGCCAACCATCATCGAGAAACCATTTTGGTAGCCCCACACACCGCCACTTGTACCAACATCAATGAGATATGAGCCTGCAGCTGTAATCACGGTGTTCAATTTCTGAGTCAATCGGAAATCTGAGTTACCGCCATCGATAATAATGCTGCCTTTTGGTATCAATGTCAGCCATTCGTCCACCTGTGCATCAACTACGTCAGCTGGCAACATAATCCATAAAATAACTTGGTCGGTGCCGAATGCCTTCACAACGTCATCTTTGGTATAGGCTGCCGTGGCGCCGTACGTAGCTGCCTGGTTAACTGATTCTGGGCTGCGATTGTGGGCGATGACTTCATGTCCATCTTCTGCAAGTTTGCGGGCGATTTGCATACCCATTTTACCGAGGCCTGATACTGCTATTTTCATACTACTCCTTCTTTATAATCACTATAGATTGTCAATCGTGGCACCTGTTTCAAAACTTGGGCAGGCTGCACATCAATATTATTAACCATACCAAGCGCCTGGAGCGTTGGCCACTTTTCGCTTCCGACCGCAAATACAATTGCCTCATCAAGCTGTGCAATTGCTACCGGTGTCATCGTTACTCGCTCAAACTGTGGCGTGCTGTAAGCAGCAGCGAGGTCAGTTGCATGAACGGCTGGGCTACCTGGCAATATACCTGCAGTATGTCCGTCAGGTCCGATACCAAAAACCCCAATCGAATAATCAGCCGTGGTGAGCTCATGTTGCAAGATGGTGTCAAACCGAAGCGTTGTCTCGGCTAGATCTGCACCAGTCAGTACCGGCAATAGCCGTGCTTGTGGCAACGAGAATCCCGCGAGTACTAACTGCTGCCAATTTGAGTCCACATAACCCACGGGACCGTAGCGTTCATCAGTTAAACTCACGGCCAGGCCGCTATGTTCAATCTCCCTCAGCTGCTGTGCGACCAAGACAGCAACAGCAATCGCCGAACCGCCAGGCACAAGCCATAACACCTTATGTCCAGCCTGAAGCTGTGCAGTTATTACCTTAGCTATGGCATCTGCAACTAATTGCTTGTCGCTGGTTGTGTTATAGGTTAGTTCGGGCATGATGAAGCTTCTGTTTTCCCTCAAGGTTATATCCTCCATTGTAAGCCACTCCATTGTTATTATCCACATTTCACCTGTTCTCAGGCAGCTCTCATAAGTTTCACTTATGCTTGAGGTTTGATAAAGTACTCTTAAAGGGTTTTATATCTATATGTCGGTACCGCGCAATCAAATTCGAGAGCTCCAACGCCAGAGAAGGCAGTTTCAGACCAGTTATACCTACGGACCAGCGCGACCAGAATACCCATTCATCACTCGTGGAACTACTCCCACTAGCGCCCCGCCAAGCCGTCGATTACATCTCATACCAGTGTTTGTCACGCTAGCTATTATCGGTGGTGGAGTTGGCATAGGCGGCAAGTTACTTGGTGGCGAAACCAAATCAAGCGCACAGCCGCAGACACACCGCGAACAAAAAGTACTTGGCGATACACAAACTGTTGAAACAATTAAACAACCAGTGGTAGAAACCACTTCAACGACTGAGATGGCAAATGCTATCAATGCCGTCATAGCTGCACACAAAGAAATAAACACCAGTGTTTCAATTACTGATCTTAGCTCTGACGAAAGCTACAACTACGGACTTGATGTAAAGTTTGAGGCAGCCAGCACTGGCAAAATGGTAAGTGCTATTGCATTACTACAGCAGGTCGAAGCCGGGAAGATCAAGCTGACTGATAAACTTAGCGGTCAACCAGCCAGTGATTTACTGACTGCAATGATTGAAGTCAGTGACAACAACGCATGGGCCGCAATCAATGCTAAGGTTGGGCATAAAACACTTCAAAACACCGCGAACGCAATCGGTATGACCACTTACACCAATGCTGACAACCAGATGAAGTCACGTGATCTTGCTATTCTACTCACCAAGCTCTACCAAGGAAAACTCCTCAATAAATCAGACCAAGCACTACTGCTTGGACATATGAAAAACGCCAACAAGACTGTCTACATACCAAGCGCACTGCCTGGCGGACTGAATGTTTACCACAAATCAGGCTGGCTTGAGGATCGTAGCCACGATGGTGTGATCATTGATAATGGCTCACACCCTTACGTGATTGTTGTATTTACTAGAGGCTCAGACGAAGAAAGCCGAATCAAAGTATTGCACGAAGTCGCAAACGCCTCTATCGCCCACTTTATCGGCAAAGATGCAGCAGCCCAAGTAGCTAATAATTAGTCAGCGCGAACTGAACGCTTAAATCGTCTTTCGGCACTTTCGTCAGCGTAATGCACAATTGGTCCGTACATTATCACCTTATCAACATCATTCTGCTTAATTGCGTGGACAGCAAAATCTTCAATGAGCCACTCGCGACCTGGAGGCGTCTGACCACTTGCGCTAATACGCCATAAACCATCACCAAGTTTCTCGGTATCAGTGATCTTAACTTTCTTTGCTACCATTGTTGCTCCCGCTGGTAATGCCGAGATAGCTGTCTCCACCATTGCCTTACCCTTGTCGGGGTCTGTGACAAACACATCAAGCGCCAGCGTACGAACACCTCGGGGTGCAATACGTACGCCTTGAATGTGTTGGTTATGTACCATGATGATTTCACCCTTCAAGCTACGAAGCTGCGTTGAGCGGAGCGTCACGCTCTCTACGACACCACTGACATCCACAAATGGCTCAAGTGAAATATGATCTCCGACGTTATACCAACGCTCGGCAATCATAATCATACCGTTGGTAAGGTCACGTAGTAATGGAGCAATCGTCGCACCCGCTAAGACTGCAAATAACGCACTCGCACCTACCACTGCCACAGGCGCACTGTGCGGATTGAGTGTTCTCCAGACGACATACACTGCTATCAGGAACACCACGACTTTTGTTGCAGCGAGGATAATGCCCAAGAATGTCTCGATACGCCGCCAACCCATTATTTTCTGCGTGTTATTTGTATTATCAGCACGCTGTGCAACAACTTTAACAATTGGTGGAATTATCCAACGTAATAATCGATTAACAACAATCGTAATAGCGACTGCCACGAGTACAACAACAACCCACCGTAAAGATGCGAAACTCGAAAATGCCTCATCCCAAGACTGGCTCAAAGAAAATAAACCGTTGTCCACTGACTGCTCCTATGCTTTTGTATTATTCACTTATTTACTAGTATACGGCCCATCGCACGCCTTATAAAGCTCATTATCCTGGTACATTTCAGGCAAGTCATTACAATAGATACCATGAGAGCAGTTGGGTATAACGAAACAACCGACAAAGTTAAAATATCTCCTTATTTACCTGACTTTGTAGCAGACGGAATTCTTGAGGTAGACTTTGAGCTGCTACGCTCAATTGGTATCAAACACTTACTTATGGATCTTGACCAGACACTCAGACAAGCGTATTCACGGAAACTCGACACTGAAGTGGTTGATTTTTTTGCAACTTTGGCGCAAAAAAAGACATTCCAGTCAATTAATATCGTCAGTAATAACAATCGTAACTTGTCACGTTATGCAGAGCCGCTCCAGGCTCGCATTTTTCAACCATTTTGGCATGGCCTTCACATGATCAGAAAACCAAATCCTATGTTTTATGCACGTGTACTGGAAGAGCTTGGCGCAGACCCCAAAACGACCGTGATGATTGGCGATAAGGTACGCCTTGACGTCGCCGGCGCAAACCGACTTGGTATCTACACCGTGCTCGTTAAACGGCGCGGTCGTGATTACTGGTTCGATTATTTATTTTTGGCACGTTGGCGTGAATATCGTACGCTTGCCGAAGCAATACATATTAAAAGTAATGACGTCCGCTCAACCCCCGACTACATCCGTAGTGGGCTGCACAAGCTTGGCATCAAATCAGGCGTGATGAGTAAACCAGTACGACTACCGAGCGGCGCGCTCCTGTTCATTACGTATGGAGCCAAACAGTCCGTCTCGATAAAAGTACTCAACCGTTGGCGTAGCACTACCAACTGGATACAACGGCTTTGGCGCTATCTATACCCTTCATGGAACGGTGAAGCAGCACCTTATTTTGGTGCAAAACACATCTTGGAACATGAAGCATATATTATGCAACAGGCTCGCGACGGGGCAGTACACACCCCAGCCATCCTTGGAGTGCTAGATCTGGGAGATTATCGGTTCGGCCTTGCAACCAAAACTATTGATGGCAGTACGGTTGATATGCTGCCACTCAAACGTGTTACGCAGCAACTACTTGGATCAATATGGAAAGAAGTGAGTCTTCTGCATCGTGCAAAAATTGCACACGGTGATTGTAATCTTAGGAACATTGTCATTGATACAAAAGGCCAGCCGTGGCTGACAAATTTTGACTTTGCCACTACCGCTGCACCGCTTGCGAACCAGCTACGAGACAACGTAGAGCTCCTGATATCAACGGCTATACTCATTGGACCAAACCATGCACTCATGGCAGCACACACTGCGCTTGATAAAAAAACGTTCACACTGACCCTCAATGAGCTCCATATAAATAACCTCTCATGGTTCACCCGGGCAGCAATGAAACACCACAACCCAAACCTCATCACCGATATCCATCAGCGCAGCCAAAAGTTTATCTAAGCATACGGCCTGCACGTACGGTACAATACAAAGCATATGCATAATGTGACCGTACCGGATGTTGGTGAGCTGTTATCACGAGAAGATGAACAAGCGCTACTCGAGGAGACGTTACTCCACCGACTACCTCATCGTAATGTGCTCTTCAAGCCAACGACGAGTTTCTATAATCAATTGTCGACCGAGGAAGGTATTGTGCATGCGATTCGGGAGATCTATCAATGGTTGGGTTCAAAGCCGACAAAAATTCATGTCACACTCGTCGAAAGCAATGTGGTTGAACAGACTGATAGCACGATACGAGTGCCTCGGGGGCTTTTGGCACATCCTTATCAGCTTGCTAGTAGTTTGACATTAGTTGTCCTGCAGCACTGTCTGGAGCGACGATTGAAGCAACATGCACCCCAAACGCTTGCCGAAACCGCATCAATCGAAAGTGGCTTAGGAGTAATCATCCTAAATGGTATCGCGGAACGACCCACAACATTGGGGTGGTGGCACCACGGTATAAAAAAACAGCAACCCCACTTCCAGGTACTTGAGGCCTATTCGGCAGCAAGCTACGCTCGCCTCTTTTCAAGTTTTTGCCATGCATCGAGTCAAGACGGAAAGATAGTCATGGCACAGTTATCCAAAAACGCTGGTCAACTTATGCCACCATATTACCAACACCAAGCTGTTAAACCCCGAAGTGCGCCGCAAGTCATCAGGCAAGCCAATCAAAAAACTCACCGAACAGCCTTGAGGCTCGTAATGAGTAGCACGGTTGTAGCGCTCGTCTGCGGTCTTGGATTATTCATCTACGCACAGCGACCATTTTCGCCCGATAAGGCCGAACAGGCCCAGTTCACAAAAACCCAAGTACTCGCCAAATCGTACGCACAGTGCCAAGCAGCTGCCAAAAAAAGACAGGATGCATATAAGCAAAATGACATCTTCGAAGAACAAGATATCAACGCAGCGCTTACAAGCTGTCAGAGCATACGTAATGAATACAACTATGAAGTCGCCAACTATAATGCCCTACTTGAAAATCACAACTAATAACAGGCGTATACTACACTCATGATTTCGATACACCCCGCCAGCAAAAAACATCTTATTGCTTGGCTCCCCTATGCATTTACAATCACAC
The DNA here is from genome assembly GCA_964474995.1 of uncultured Candidatus Saccharibacteria bacterium. Taxonomy (GTDB): domain Bacteria; phylum Patescibacteriota; class Saccharimonadia; order Saccharimonadales; family JALRHH01; genus CAYYUY01. The sequence continues at coordinate 23,111 of CAYYUY010000001.1, read as the reverse complement.
TTCTTATTGGCTTTATATATGGCACCATACAGCAACACATCCGAACTGCAGCAAACGATCCACAGATCTATCTTGCTGAAAATCTGGCAACTGATCTATTTAACAATAAAAACCCAAGCGCCCAGCTATCCGGTCAATCAATCGATATTGCCAGTAGCGTGGCGCCGTTTGTGATTCTATATGATAGCAACGGCCGGGCAGCCGACGGTACGGGACGACTGAATGATCAACTACCGAGCTTGCCACGCGGTGTTTACGACTACGCGCAGAAACATGGTGAAGATCGCATTACTTGGCAACCCCAGAAGAACGTCCGGGTTGCAGTTGTTGTCCGGTACTACCAAAATTCCAAGCATGCGGGATTTGTGTTGGCTGGCAAAAACTTACGCGAAATCGAGCACGAAGAAAATCAACAACTACAACTCAGCGTCATCGCCTGGGCAGTAGGCCTCATTGGGACCCTAGCTCTGACAGCGATTCCGTACCATCCTCAATTGCTACGCAAAATTACAAAGTCTGATAAATAAGTATATCTAGAAATGTTCGCGAAGATGCGACATAGAATATTCCCAGTTCGCATCTGTTTTTTTGTGCGGATTGAAAATGTTTTGTGGATCAAAAATGTACTTAACTTCACGAAGTAGCCCAGTGACTTCTTTGCCAAACTGTTGCTCAATCCATGGCCCACGAACAAGTCCATCATTATGCTCGCCACTCAGACTGCCATGATACTTCAACACCAGCTCGTTAACTTCCTTCTGCGCTGGCTGAATCTTGGCTCGCTCTTTTGGATCTTCAAATTTCATCAAGGGAATAACGTGGAAGTTGCCGTCACCCATGTGTCCGGCAATGGTCGCAAATAGCTTGTACTTCTTGATAATCTGCTGCAATTGCGGCAAAAAATCTACCAAGTATTTTGGCGGTACGATGAAATCATCAATAAATGGTGCCGTGTGCTTGTCTTTAACCTTACTTCTGAGAATCTGGAAGCTATTGCGACGCATGATCCAGAATTTTTCGGATTTGCCTTCGGTAGCGTCTTCTTCAAAACCATTAATTTCGTAGCGAGCACGGTGCTTGGCAAGATCTTTGTGCATAGCACGGACCTTATCACGAACCTCTTGTTCACTATCACCATTAAACTCGATCATGAGCACCAACTTTGGGATGCCTCGGAGTAACTGCAATCCATCAGGAATCAGTGTAATTAGTAGATGTATGAACCGCTTGACGCCCAATATTTTCAAGAAGCTTGGCATAAAGCGTATCGACAGCCAAAGCGTGGCATCATCAAATGATTCAAAGGTTGCTGGCTTGTGTTTGAGTACGGCTGGGATAAGCTCGCCAAGATCATCGATATTCTTGAGGAATAACACCAGTAGTCCTGAGTGAGCGCGAGCTGGTATGAGGCGGAACTTAATATCCGTCAACATCCCAAGCGTACCTTCAGAACCAACAATAAGTTTGGTCAGATCAAAAATACCCGTTTCGCGGTCCCACACTTCCCAAAGCGTGTAACCCATTGAGTTTTTGCTGACCTCTGGCGTCGCAGCCTTGATAACGTCATAGTTTTCTTCGCAAAGATCATACACACGTTTGTAGATAGTACCTTCGTAATCTTTCTGGGCAATCTTGGCTTTTAACTCTTTCTCGTTCAGTGGCTTTACGATGTATTCATTACCATCAGCAAACACGACCTTCAGCTCATTGATAAAGTCCTTTGTCTTGCCATACTCAAGTGACTTCTCTCCACCTGAGTTATTGTTGACCATACCACCAATCGTACAGAGTTCACGTGATGCTGGATATGATGGCATTAATGCTTTGTGCTCTAGTGTGGCTTTTTCAAAATCACGATAAAACACTCCAGGTTGCGCATGAGCTTCGACAGGTGAGACTTCCTGAATAGCGGTTAAATGGCGATTGAAATCAATAATTAACGAATCATTAATAGCTCCGCCGGCCATGTCAGTCCCTGCACTACGAGCAGTCACCGATAATGTTGGTATAGCCGACTTATGCTTGGTAACTAGTTTGATGAGCGTCTGAACGTCGGCAGCATCCTCAGGTGCAAGTACAGCTTGCGGTATGATCTCAAACATACTGGCATCGTGACTGTAGAATTCACGAGTCGTCATGTCCGTTTCGATTTCGCCCTTAAATTTTGATTTTAATTCTTTGAGGAATGCGTCCATGCCCAACCTTGTGCGTTAGATAATACTACTTATCTCTAAGTATCGCATAAACATAAGCATTTATGGTAGTATGAAGCTAATTAGCTCACTAATTTAAGGAACAAAATTGAGTAAACACAAGATCGTTATCGCAGGTGGGGGCTTTGGTGGTCTGAAGGCTGCCCTCGAGCTTGCTAAGGACCATCGATTTCATGTAACGGTCATCAGTGACCATACTGATTTTCGAGTGTATTCAGCACTATACCGCGTATCAACCGGTGGCGCTCGTCGCTTGGCGAGCGTGCCACTGACCGAACTATTTGCCGGCACATCTGTCAATATTATTCAGGATAGCGTAACAGGCCTCAATCGTCAGGACCGCACCATTACAACTGCTGTTGGCCACATAGTCCACTATGACGCACTCATTCTTAGTCTTGGTGTCAAAACCAATTATTTCCACATCGAGGGCTTGCCTGAATATTCATACGGCATCAAATCCGTTTTGGATGCAGAAGAATTGAAGCAACATCTTCACCAACAACTACTTGATGATAAGCGCCCTGATCTAAACTACGTCGTAATCGGCGGTGGCCCAACTGGCATTGAACTAGCTGGGGCACTTCCTGCGTATATTCGACAGATTATCAAGCAGCACGGACTGCCGCGCCGCGCCGTACATGTTGATCTTATCGAAGCCGCCCCACGTCTCGTCCCACGGATGCCAAAAGATGTCTCACGCCGAATCGCCAAGCACCTCCGAAAACTTGGTATCAAAATCTACCTAAAGACTGCAGTTCAAGCACAGACAGCTGATGCGTTGATGGCTAATAACAAGCCGATTCGCAGCCACACCGTTATCTGGACGGCTGGTGTCGCCAATCATCCATTTTTTACTGAACAGCAATTTCAACTAACTCACACTGGTAAGGTTAGGGTTGATCAATTCCTACAAACCGAGGCTGGTATTTACGTTATTGGTGACAATGCTGACACTGCGTACAGCGGCGTAGCCCAGACAGCACTCTACGACGGTAAATATGTTGCCAAAAATCTTAAGCGACTCGCAAACAACAAAGATGCCGTGCCATATGTCGCCAAAAAACCGATATATGTCTTGCCGGCCGGTCCGTCATGGGCAGCAACACTCTGGGGTCCAGTACGCATTTACGGCCGCCTGAGCTGGTTTCTTCGGCGAGCGGCTGACTTAATTGCATATCATGACTATGAGCCATGGAAGATTGCCTCAAAACGCTGGATGGCAGAATCAGTCGAAGAAGACCAATGTCCCATCTGCAGCCCTAAGCCTCCAAAAGCCTAATTAGCACCACGCGCAACCCTACAGTGGTTTTTGCGTACTCGGGAATATGACTTTTGCGATAATTTCGCTTTTAGGCAATGTGCCAAAATGCCGACTATCCGTGCTCGTCTCGGGATGGTCACCAAGTAGGAAGACTGAATCAGCCGTTACCGACTCTAGGCGCTTGATAATCTCTTTATCGTTATACTGGGCCACAACGACCTGGCCAGCATGCAAACTATGGAACCAACGAAGCCCCACTATCAGTGTGCCAGGAGGCAGTACCGGCACCATACTATGTCCAGTAACTCTGCGGATGAGCAGCGGCCAGCTCAATTTATGGCTTCTTGGTTTCCCAAAATATCGTGGCAATTTCATCGATTTGAGCAAGTAATTTATCTGCTTCCGCTATGTCCATATGATGCTTACACTCACCCGCCTGCTTAGTGGCAAGCCAGAATTTTTGGTGCAAATCGGGGTATTTCTCGAGGTGTGGTGGTTTGAAATAATCAGTCCATAAGACCCATAGGTGGTGCTTCACAAGTTCAGCACGCTGTTCAATAAGAATCACTGCCCGGAGTTTATTATGCTCGTCGAGCCCTTCGTACTTTTCCATCATAGCCTTGACGCTCTCGGCTTCAATACGCGCCTGAGCCGGATCATAGATACCACATGGCAGATCACAATGGGCATAGACGGGCTTGATACGGGGGAATAATCTCATAATACAGTAGCTCCTTTGCTTACTGTATTATTATACGCTATGCTTTGTGTGCATTTTGCGCACGCCATTTTTGGCTTCGCCTCATAAGACAAACCTACGGTTTTTCTTATCGCGCCGGCGGCGAAATGAATTCGCCTGTCGGGCTATTCTTTTCCCTTGGCAGGACGAGCGTGCAGAGCACGCCACTTGGCAATCTCGGCATGATGACCATTCAGTAATACCTCGGGTACTTTCATGCCTCTGAAATCTTCTGGACGAGTGTACTGCGGAAATTCGATACTGACATTGTCTTGCTGAAACGATTCAATTTCAACTGATGCCTCACCGCCCAACACACCAGGGAGTAGTCGAACAATACTATCAATCATCGTCATGACCGGTAACTCTCCACCAGTTAATACATAACTACCCATACAGTACTGTCGGTCAATCCAAGCAGTAACACGCTCATCATAACCTTCGTAGCGCGGACAAATAAAAATCAATCCCTTGTCATTGGCGGCGAATTCTTTGGCATCAGACTGTTGATACACTTGGCCCCGTGGAGTTGGCAAAATAACCAATGCTTCTGGATCGTTGGCCTTAGCTTGTTCAATCGCAGCTACGAGTGGCTCTGGTTTCAGCAGCATGCCATCACCGCCACCATATGGTGTGTCGTCAACCGTCCGCCGATTACCAAGCCCAAAGTGTCTCAGATCGATATATTCAAAACTGACCGCCCCACGGTCTTGGGCTTTCCACAACATACTTGCGTTCAGTACACTTGGGAACATATCTGGAAACAAGGTAATAATTTGTATCTTCATCGGTATTATTTTAACAGATTACACCTTGAGCCCTTCAAGCTTATACATTTGAGGGCAGTTTTGAAATAAATAGAACCGGTAAAACCGGTTCTATTTATCACATAAAGCTCCAACTCCGCTTGGGAATTGCTCGCACGAGCTGTTATTTGTTTTTGTATTTTCTATCGCTGTTTTATGGTCACAGCCGAATATGCTTATGATTGTAACAGGTAGGTTCCACTTCGCAATCAACCATTACGTTTTTTACAACGACATGGGGACAACCAGGCTAAATATCGAGGTCGTCGAGTTCTGCTAGTTCCCTACGTGTCTTTGATAGGCTATCGCTTGCTACTGGCTCATCGGCCACGACGTCATCAATCACAGGGTCTGTGGTCGATGTTGCCTGACTGTTGTCATTACTAGCCGCTGCAGCCGGTTCGCTTGGTACCAGTCGTTCGCCGTCTTCGCCGGTATCTACGATCTTAAGGTTGTAGCGGGCATCATTCTTGGTTCCAAGTGCTCGTAGCAACGTACGGAGGCTCTGAGCGGTAGCACCACGCTTACCAATCACACGGCCGAGATCGTCGCCGGACACGGTCAGTTCGAGCAAAACACCCTTCTCATCGATGCGTCGTTCGATCTTTACGCCATCAGGATCACTGACGAGAGACTTTACTATAAATTCGACAAATTGCTGGTCAATGGTACTCATTCGGTATGTTCCTCCAATTACTGTCTGTGTATTCATTATAGCAAGAAAAGCCCGCTCGTGATGAGCGGGCTTTTCTGAATAAGCGAAAAAGCAGAAGTATCTAAGCTTTTTCTTCGACTGGTGCTTCAGCTGTTTCAGCAACTTCTGTTGCTTCCACTTCAGCTGGCACTTCTTCGACTACAGCCTCGGCTTCAACTACTGGCGCAGCTTCTTCCTTTGGCTGGTTGCGACGAAGTTTTTCTGGGTTACGAAGCTTACCTGTTTGTACGGTAGCAACCTTTACCCAGTCAGGTAATTTGACACCTTCTGCTTGGAGCAAACGAACAACACGATCGGATGGCTGAGCGCCGTTACCGAGGTACAGTGCTGCCTTTTCCTTGTCCAAGATTGTTGCTTTTGTGTGTGGGTTATAACTACCCAGAGCCGCCACAATACGGCCACTGGTAGGGGTCCTACGTGAGTCTTGAACGACTACGCGGAATTGAGCGTGGCCTTTACGACCAGTACGCTGCAAGCGAATGACTAACATCCCTATCTCCTTACGATAATTTTATAGACCGTTGCATCTTACAGGATTTCACCCCTGTTGTCAACGGATTAACTAGTCTTCGTAGTTTTTGAGTGCTGCTTCAGCGGCGGCGACTTGGCCAGTTTGTTTACTCGGACCGTTGCCTTGCCCCTTGAGCTCGCCATTCACAAACACACCGATCGTGAATTCTTTTTCATGATCAGGACCGATTTCGCTCAGCACCTTATACACCGGAGTAAAGCCGTCTTTGCTTTGCACAATCTCTTGGAGGTGTGACTTTGGGTCCATCCATGAGCCAGTTTTCAGAATTTCATCAAAGGTCGTCAGTAGACTTGTATGGATGAACTTTGACGCAGCTTCATATCCTTGATCAAGGTAGATAGCACCAACAACTGCTTCGTAGCAGTTAGCGAGAATCTGCGCGCGAGCGCGCGGTGTACCACGCTTCTCACCACGACTGAGCCGCAGAAGTGGCTCGAACTCGTAGCGTGACGCGGCAGCGCTAATACTCTCCGTACGCACAAGCGCACTACGCCAGTTGGTCAAAACACCTTCTGGGTCGTCATGTCCACTGTACAAGAATTCTGTTGATACCAATTCAAGTACAGCATCACCGAGAAACTCGAGACGTTCGTTATGCTCACGAACCGTCTTACGATGCTCATTGACGTATGAGCGGTGCGTGAAGGCTGTTATGAGCTGTTCAATATCATTAAAGGTTACACCGAGTTTCTCGGCTGCAAACTGTTGGTAGGCGCTAATATCCATAAAATGTTTCTACTTTGATTAAAGTTTGTCGTTCCGTATTTTTTTGAGGCCAAGCAAAATGATTTTGCCAATGTCTTCATATTCAATTTTATCGAGAGCTTCTGTGGCCGGAAACCATTTGATACCGTTCATCCACTCTTCGGGCTTGAGGTCATCGGTATCTCCCAGTGCCTGGACGAGGAATATCTCGGTAGTCATAAGGACCAGGCTAGACATACGACGATAACGGAAGTTAATTTTGCCAAGCCAGTTCAGGACATTCATTTCCTGAAGGCCAGTTTCTTCCTGAATCTCACGCTCGGCAGTTTGCTTTGATGATTCGCCCTCTTCGATGTGACCCTTAGGAATTGTCCAGCGGTCTTTGGCGTCCTGAATCAATAATATTTCGAGTTCGTTGGTCTTGGCATTGCGGCGGAAAATAATACCACCAGCCGTTGGCTCGCGAACAACTTCACTGATTGTTGGCTTGCGCTTACTGACAAACTTTCGAAAGCCTTGGATAGGCTTCTGGAGTGGATTCTGAGGCTTAGGTCGCTTCATAATGTCCTTTACGACTCTTTAGCTTTCTTTGGTTTCACAGCCTTCTTGGTAGCAGCTTTGGATTTTGGCTTCGCTTCAGTTTCTACTGAAGGACCCTCTTTTTCTTCCTTCTGACGAAGGACAGTACCAAGTACGCCATTTATAAATTTCGATGAGTTATCGCCGCCAAAGGCCTTGGCTAGTTCAACAGCTTCGTTGATAACCACTTTTGGTGGCGCATCGACACCGTACAGCAGCTCATAGGCACCAATATGCAGCACAACTCGGTCCATGCGAGCGATATCACTGATTGGCCACTCAGGCGCTACAGGTTGGAGAATAGCGTCAAGTTCAGCCGTTTTGGCGTCGACACCTTCAACCAGACGAACAATAAACTCAGGATCATCGACCATCTCTGCATAGCGCTTGATGTTTCGATCAAGCACATCGTGCAGTTTGAAATCCTTGTCGTTGCACTCGCGCCGAAACTCCTCTTCGTAGAGTGTCTGCAGCGCAATGATGCGACCGAGGTGGCGGTTAGATGCCATATGTTAATCCGTTTACGTTAATACCAGTATATCCTGGTTGCTTAAGAATGCCTTAAGCTTTTTTGCCGGATTCACGACGAGTCGTGTAGGCCTTGACTGGAGACTTACCATTAACAGCGCGTGCCAACTTAAGTAGTAGGTGGCTACGGCGTGTGCCGGTACGTCGGGGACTAGTTCGCTTCTTTGGTTTACCCATGTGTTGGAGCTCCTTTTTATGTGCTTTATAACTTACAAACTTGAGGCTAGTATAGCGTAAATCGCCCCTTCACTCAAGTAAAACCGTTGACAATTTACAGTGACGATGTTCTGAAAATGCCTACGCAACAAAGTTAACAATTTTGCCGGGAACGTAAATCGTTTTACGAATATCTTTGCCTTCAAGCTGTGCGGCAACTTTTTCGTCTGCTTTTGCAGCTGCTATGACTTCATCTTCACGGGCATCAGCAGAAACAATAAGTTCACCTCGTAGTTTGCCGTTTACCTGCACAGCAATCTTCATCGAATCGCTCACTAGCATTGCTTCGTCCCATATTGGCCACTCAGAAATATGAACGGACTGCTCATGGCCGAGCTGCAACCAGAGTTCTTCGGCAGTGTGTGGTGCAAACGGTGCAACCAATTGCACCAGTGATTCGAGTGCAAAGCGCCAGCTATCACCCGCCATACCGCTTGCCTTGGCCTTATACAGATCGTTCACCAGCTCCATCTGGGCAGCGATTGCCGTGTTGAAGCTCAGACGGTGCAAGTCATCGGTCACTTTTTTGATTGTCTTGTGAACGCTGACAACCGGAGCCTCTGAAATGTCAGTGGCAGCCAGGTGTTCTTGGACTAAGTTCCAAACACGGTTCAAGAAACGATAGGTTCCGGCAATACCGTTTGGATCCCAGGCAGCATCGAGATCATATGGCGCAATGAAAAGCTCATAGACACGGAGCGAGTCGGCGCCGTAACCAGCATCAACGAGTTCAAGCGGGTCAACCACGTTGCCCCTGCTCTTGCTCATCTTGAACCCATCAGCAGCGTTGATATAGCCGTTGTAGACCAGTTTTTTGACTGGCTCACGGGCAGTCAGTAGACCCATGTCTGCAAATGCCTTTGTCCAGAAACGACTATAGAGCAAGTGACTAACCGCGTGATCGCCACCACAGTAGTAGTCAATCGGCATCCAGTAATTCGCTTTGGCTGGATCCCACGCCTGTGTGTTGTTCTTTGGATCTGTGTAACGCAGGAAGTACCAGCTAGAGCAGGCGTAGCCGTCCATGGTGTCAGTTTCGCGCTTGGCAGGACCGCCACACGTTGGACAGATCGTGTTGACCCAATCAGTCGCACGACCAAGTGCGGTCGTACCACTACCATCTGGCTCGTAATCAGTTACTTCAGGTAAAACCACCGGTAAATCTTTTTCTGGTACCGCTACGGCACCATCTTTATCACAGTGAATAATTGGGATTGGGGCGCCCCAGTAACGCTGTCGACTAATCAGCCAGTCGCGCATGCGGTAGTTAGTCTGTTCCTGGCCCGCATTCTTAGCGGCAAGTGCGGCCACAATTGTCTCGCGGGCATTAGATGTTGTCTGGCCATCATACTCGCCGGAATTTTGGAGTGAACCTTCACCATGGTAATTTTCGTCCTCGTGACCCGCTGGTGGCACAACGACAGAAATTACAGGCAGTCCGAACGCATCAGCAAAGGCATGATCGCGCTCATCGTGGGCCGGCACCGCCATGATAGCGCCCGTACCGTAGCCCGTAAGCACATAGTCGGCGACCCAGATTGGCAATCGTTCACCATTGACTGGATTGATTGCATACGCGCCCGTCGCGACACCAGTTTTGTCTCTGTTCGTTTCTTGGCGTTCAATGTCAGATTTTTTATTGGCTTCATCGATATACTGCGTCACAGCCGTCTGTTGTTCATCCGTCGTCAGAATACTGACTAGTTCATGCTCTGGTGCTAAGACCAAAAAGGTCGCACCAAATAATGTATCAGCACGGGTGCTAAAGACCTTAACCACTTGGTCACTATTCTCAACTGCGAAATCGATTTCCGCACCGACTGATTTGCCAATCCAATTGCGCTGCATCGCCTTGATGCTTTCCGGCCAGTCCAGATCATCAATACCATCAAGCAATTCATCGGCGTATTCAGTAATCTTGAAGAACCATTGCTTCATTGATTTCTTGATAACGACATTGCCACAGCGCCAACATTTGCCAGCCTCGACTTGTTCGTTGGCAAGAACAGTCTTGTCATGTGGACACCACCACTGCAGTCGTTCGGCCTGATATGCCAAACCACGCTCAAATAACTGTGTAAAGATCCACTGTGTCCACTTGTAATACTCAGGATCAGTCGTATTGACCTCACGCGACCAATCAATACTCATACCAAGTCGCAAAAATTGGTTTTTGAAATTCTTGATGTTTTCAGCAGTGCTAGCAGCAGGTGGCGTACCGGTCTTGATAGCGTAATTTTCGGCTGGCAGACCAAACGTATCCCAACCGATTGGGCTCATAACGTTGTAGCCACGCTGACGGTGAAAGCGCGCAATAACGTCAACAATTGAATAGTTACGAACATGCCCTACGTGAAGTCCAGCACCGGAAGGGTATGGGAACATACCAGCAACATATGCCTTGGGCTTGTCGCTGTCTTCGGTCACTTCATAAAGCTTCTGGTCGGCCCAGGCTTGTTGCCATTTGGCCTCAATATCACGTGGATTGTATCGTTGCATCGGGAAGTATTATACCATTTACGGGGGTGGTTAACTAAAACCGCGACAGAAAGTTAGTCTGAAACACAGTTACATAGCGTTCACGCTCGGCATGCCGCTCATCCGCCAGAACAATCAGTTGCTGAACTAGCTCAATACTAGATATCCCAATAGTACGCCAGTTATGAGCATACAGACTACCGGGCAATGGGTTTGCTTCATTGAAATAAATGACAGATGTTTTGCTATCAATTAATAGGTCAACGCGAGCGATACCAGAACAACCAAGTGCCCGGTAGACGTTCTTAGCAACTGAGATACAGCGTTCCTGCATATCGTCACTCAGCCGAGCAGGGATGTGGCTGTAACCCTGGGAGCCCTCTTCTTGGTCAACCTTTGCACCGCCTTTTTTGCCACCGCGCATGTATTTAGTCTCGAAATCAAAGAAACCTTCGCCCTGTACCGGCTCTTCAGTGTTGCCAGCCGTTAATACACTGTTTCCCATTATCGGCACCGTCACCTCTATAAGGTTCTGAACTGCTTCCTCGACAATAATTTTGTCATCGTAGTGTGCTGCCACTTCAATAGCGTTCACTAGTTCAGTTTTATTCGTAACACGTGTGATCGCGATACTTGAGCCAAGATGAGTCGGCTTCACAAACAATGGATATTCAAGCACTGAAAGTTGCTCCAATACAGCTGCCTGATCGGCCAAAAACTGATGAGCAAAAAACCATTCATACTTGTTGAGTTCAACGCCTGCATAATCAGCAGCGATACGCGCCAACACTTTGTCCATCGCCAGAACACTTGCCGAAACCCCACAACCAACGTAGGGTATGCCAGCCATCTCAAAGATACCCATCAAATCACCATCTTCACCATACGTACCGTGAGTTGCAGGAAATGCTATATCTACCTTAATTGTCTTGTTTTTAAAACTTGGTTTTATGAGAGTCAGCCCATCGTTGAACTGCACTGCGATCGGCGACAGTTTTGAAAGTACGCTGTCAATTTTGCCACCACTATAGGTTGCAACATCCGCCAGCAACGGGTCGCTATACCACTTTCCATCCTTAGCGATATATACCGGTATAACGTCATATTGCTTTGATAATGTCAGGGGCTTAATAATTGCAGCAATTGCGGTGATAATTGATACATCATGTTCAGCAGATCGGGAACCAAAAAATACAGCTACAGTGCGTTTAATCATGTTTCAAAGTATACCAGCTTAAGAATAGTTATCCGTCCAGTCATTTTGCATGAGCACAACGTCACCTACAGCCACAAATTGGTCGAGATTTGTATAAAACTCTAAGGGGTTTTCTTCAACGGTAACGATACCTGTATAACCACCATTCTGTAGACCTTGTTGGATATAGCGCGTTACCGAATTTTTCATGAGTACTACTTTGTCTGGTTTTGCCGCAGCAATCAGATTGCCTATTTCTAAATGAACAGATTGTGTTTCAGGCCCCTGCTCCACAAGTCCTGGCGTGACATACAACTTTCTTTTACTATGCAAATTTTTGAGCAGCTCTAAACCCGCGCGTACACCTTCCACATTTCCGTTATAGGTATCATCAATCACTAATGCACCATGGATGTATTTTGATTGCATACGATGTTCGTGGGGCTGCGTTGCAGCAACGCCTGCCCTGACCTGCTCGGTTGTGAGCCCAAGTTTAAGCGCCAACACCGCGGCGGCGGCCAACGGACCCACAAGATGTTCACCCAATAAACCAGATTCGAGTACTATCTTTTCCTTGTCATTTTGAAGTGTAAAGGTTGTCTTTTCACCACTTACGATAAGATCACATACTTTCCAATCTCCCACACCATGCCGACTGTAGACTATTTGCCCGGGGTTAATATATTGCTGTGCCTGCCTTGAATCGCCGTTAACATATACATTTTCGGCCTCGACAAAGTCAGTGATTGTAAAAATATCCGCCGCAGCTGCTTCGATGGTTTTGTAGGTATCTAAGTGAGCCGGGGCGATCCCAGTAATAACAGCAATGTCAGGCTGTATTGTTTCAGAGAATTTCACAATGTCGCCCGGCTTTCCTTCGCCAAGTTCTACTATCAGAATTTCTTCCTCACCCGTTAGCCCGGCGGCAAACACTGCATGAGAGCTCGCAACATTGCGGTTACCCGGAGTTGCAGCTACATTTCTTGCCTGGCTAAGAACAGCGACCAATATCTCTTTCATAGTGGTTTTTCCATAGCTACCAGCAACAGCAATTTTGACTGCTGTGTGCGATCCAAAAACCTGTTTTGAGCGAGCAATTAACCGCTGCTGCTGTGGGTTCACTATTAGTAAACGTCCGAGTAATAATGGAACCGTGACAAGCTGTGCCCAAATGATTGGATACGTGAGTACTACCGCTACTCCAAGCAACGTAACAAGAATAGTCCACCCACGCACAACAGAGGCCATGATGAGCCACAGACCAACGAGCACTTGAATTGCCATACCAAGTCGTAAAAAAAGTAGTAGTGCTTTGGTCGCCCTGGTATTCGACAAACTACGCCGGCGCATTACCTTCCCGAAGTCATACGTTCGCCAATACCAGTGTAGATATGGCACGACTTCATACTCCACTGACTGCAACATGTAGACAATAATGGTTGAGAATCGTAGGCTGAACAGACTCCGTAGCATATTTATCACCCGAGGAACTCAATTATTGCTTGCTGTACTTCGGCTGTTTGGTCGTGATGAACAAAGTGACCACTGTCCTTTAGGACCACGAGTTTCGAGCCATGAATCTTTTCGTGCAAAGCTTTTCCGTAGGTTGTCGGTGTGGCGGTGTCGTTAGCGCCATATATCAGGAGACTCGGCGTAGTAATTTGTGTGGCTGTATTTTGAATATCCTCAGAGATGATCTTTTTAAACGTGGCCGTCATGTGTTCCGCTACCAGCATGTCAGAGCCAACCGTCCGATACAATTTTCGTCGTATGACGCTCCGAGCAGACCGAGGCAGCACGGCTGTCGTACCCTTGCCAAGTTTTGTCGCGAATTTTAATAACTGCTTTTTACCGGTGTCGGTATTACGTACACCCGATGATGCTAGTAGTACTAGCCGTTCACAGCGTAGGTTGCCGCTGCCGATAGCCTCGATTGCAATAGCTCCGCCATTTGAGTGACCTATAACTGCATAGATGTCGGCGACACCAATCTTTGCCAAAAATTGCTTCAAAAATACGGCGTAGTCACGTAGACCCCAGGCGCAATCAGGAGGTTGTGACTGTCCAAAACCAGGTAAATCGATACTTGTGACTGCATACCCCTTACTCAGCTCAGCCTGCAGATGCTTGAACGTACTGAGACTATCGCCCCACCCGTGGAGCAACAGAACTACTCGGCCAGAACCTGCCTGTTGGTAGTGCACAACCCTATTATCTATGATGATTTGCATTACCTAGCATTATACCTGAACGAGAGAACTAGGAGACTGTCTTAAAGTCTTTTGACTTTTGCTTCTGCCACGCAGCCGACTGACGCACCAGTTTGGTGACATTTCGACTATCAGCCAGTAATTCTTTAACTGCTTCTTCGGCAAATACGCCATTCTGAGAACCCTTTGCCAAAATAATAGCACCTGGTTTGAGAGCTGATTTGATTGCCTCTGCCGCTTGGTGTGGCGACGCGGCACGTATCACACGGCAACCCTTTGCCTCGGCTGCAGCTGCTAAATACTGATCCGCGTCTGGTCCAAGCGTTACAACCAAATCAAGTTGCTTGGGATCACAGTGCTCACCAATCAGGTGATGAGCATCTGCCGAAAAATCGCCCAATTCGTTCATGTTTCCCAGGAGTGCAATCTTGTGTGGTGCCGGTAACGCATAGAGCGCATCAAGCGCCGCCGTGACCGCATCTGGGCTGGCATTGTAGGTATCATCAATAATGGTCGTCTGTTTGATTCCCGCAAGCAACTGAAGGCGACCACTGACAGGCATAATCTTATGAATGCCCGCTACTATTTCGTCAGCCGTCAATCCAAACTGGTCGGCAACAGCCACGCCGGCAAGTAGTGAATAAAGCTGTACTTCTGAAACACTCTGATTGGTTGCGTTGAGTAATAGTTGCCCTTCCTTTTGCACCGAAAACGAAAAGTGATCTTTTGAAAATACAGCGTCATGGATTTGATAGTTTGATTTCTGATGAATACCATATGACAAACTATTCTGTAATTCATGTAGGTAGTCTGCGGTACACAGGTCAACATTTATGATCAGTTTTTCGGTGAATGCGGTCAGGCTTAACTCTTCCTTTGCCACCGCACCAAGCGAATCAAAATGCTCCATATGTTCTGGCGCGATAGCCGTCACCACGCCAATATCTGCGTGCAAAAACCGTCTGAACTGTTCTATTTGACCGGGACCATCAGTTCCAAGTTCTACAATAACGACGTCATATGGATACTCACGGCGTATCTGCCGTTCGTTGGCGATAAACGTCTGTACCCACGCAAGTGGATTAAATAGGCTTGGCAGTGGTGCCCCAAAAAAAACCAGTGGCACCGTGACAAGATCATTGAAATTACCTTTCTGATATCGTACGCGGAAAGTTTCGGACAAAATATTAGCTACCGCAAACTTAGTACTTGTTTTGCCGATACTACCGACAACAGCAACAACCTTAAACTGATGTTGCCTCCTGAGCCGCTTCACCTGCCAGCTCAGGATGGTAACGATAAAGTTCTTGGCAATCTCTTTCAAGCCGTACCCTAATCGTTTTTAGGTAACAGGCTTGCATTCAGTTGCTCAAATAAGCTACCACTCGTACCACTTGCACCTGAGTTTGAGCCCGTAAGCTCAGCGATAAAGCTCATCAATGGCTTAGCGCCAGTTGGCTTTTCAACAGTTACCGCATCATACCCAAGTGTGAAACTTGCGTTAAATTTGGTGTTATTCTTGGTAGCATTTGCATCTGTTGACGAAAGTGCAATCTTTGAAATACGTCGTGTTGCTTTGTCTACCCAGATAGTCACTGGCTGCGTCTTGCCTTTTACTGATTCATCATTAGAGCTGTCTTTCAGTGCGTTCTTGGCGGCATCACAATTCTTGAGTTTCTTAATGAATGAAATGTCGTCGAAGGATTTACCAAATGCAGCAAGTTTGGTGCCGTCGAGGCTAACTTCAAACTTCGTTGCTGCTTTATTATTTACCTTATCGCTGGTACTGCTCTTTATAGTTGCAAAACTATTTTTGCCATACGCATCGGTAATCAAGTTAACATCATCCTTGGTCAGCACGTATGAGGTATCAAGGACACAATCCGCACCAGCTTGGCTGATGAGTGTTTTATCAACTTCAATCCATTGGTTAGAAACTTTGTCAACAAGTGCGGCATAGCTTGGGCTATAGGCACTCACAAAACTTTTAACGGTACTAAGATCACCAAGCTTGATATAGGCAGTCTTATCGATATATCTGACTTCAGCAGGAACTTTAATCCCGGAGATAGTGACATCAACATTTGCCTGTACCGTCTGCTTTTCAGCATCAGAGCTACCCTTGAATGCAACACTGCTGGCAGCAGATGCCCCTGACTTACTGGAATCAACTGGTGATGAATCAATAGTGCCATCAAAGGTGAAGTGCTTTTGCTCAAGCGTATTAACAAGAGCCCTCTTAAATACATTCTCTGGCTTATTTGGCAACACAACGCCAAGGTACGCAGCAGCACTACCACCAATGAGCAGGAGTGGAGCAACAATTGCTGCAAGCAATATAAGTTTTTTACGTGATGGTTTTTGGCCTGGCAGTGGTGTACCACCATTCATATTAGGTGCTGCAAACGCAGTAGGCTGCGCGGGTGGTGTGAATTGTGGTGGTGTCACCGACACTGGAGCTGTGGGCTGTGGCGCAGCTGGAGCTTCGAACGTTGGGGTTGGCACAGGAGGAACTGACGGTGTTTCGGTAGTTGGCACAACTAGCGGCTGTGTCTCGTTTGTGTTGACCGCAGCGGTCTCTTGTCCAGGCGTAAAGACTGTTGATGGTGCAACCTGTTGATTTGGCGCGTTTTCTACTGAGGGTTCATTATTCTCTTGCTGCATGTGATCTCTCCAGCTACGGTTATGGTTATAGTTATACCCGAGATTATACAACAGATAAGAAAAACTACTGTATCGATTGTAAGCGTGTCTGTAGCTCGTCAACCGAGATAGTCTGAGATGGCAATGCCGGAAGCTTGCGTAAGCTGTTATATGCAGATATCTGCTCAGTTCGAGCACCACCGCCGTAGACGACTTGCTTAATCTGGTGAGACCAGCCATCTACAGTAATATCGACTTCAATTGGCTGTGATGAGGCGTACTGGCTTGCATCAACAGCATCAAGCTGTGTCAGACCTGTTGCTTTGGCGTATGATTTCAAAATATCAATGTACGCCGAGGCTTTTACTTGTACCCGGAACACGTACGTTGGGCGTCGCAGGACACCTGAATGCTTGACGCTCACGACACTGTAGTTGTAAGCCTGTGTGTTCTTTATCTGAGAAATCAATGCCTTACGCTGTGTACCGCCCAGGTTACCGAATGGAATTGCGCTCAGTACTGATTCGTTATATTGCTGGCCAGTTGTTTGACCTGGTTGTTGTGGATCGGATTTACCCCATACATTCAGAACATCAGAGAAGTTAAGTGGATGTCCAGTCGTGCTCTTTTGGTTGGTTTTAATACTTGAGTAACGTACGTAATCGGTGGTAGGTGTACCAATGTTGTCAGTGCTTACTACAACGCCAGACTCAGCAGCACCGTAAGTGATAGTTGTCTTCGAAGCACTCACTTGCTTTGGAGAAGTAAACGTTTGGATTACCTGATTGGTACTCTGTGAGCCGTCGTCTTCTTTGATGGTTCGCGTAAAGGACGTTGTTTTGAGGTTATTGTCGATGGTTCCCCAGAAAACACGATCAGCATTTCCTTGAACGTAGTAGAACCAAGAGATAGCCGTCGCGGCGAGGACAACAACAGCAGCAAGCAGGATAAGTACTATTGGTGAGCGGAGCTTAGTTTTGGCAGAAGATCGGAATATATTTTTCATCATACGTACATTAAAGCTTATTCAAGAGGACGGGGCAAATTTGGAGGATGTGATAAAGCAGGCCGTAAGGTATAGAATCCGTAGAAATGTACGGGTTATGGCAAGCAAGTTGCCATATGCGCTGCGATCATGCTCGGAGTAAACTCCTGCGCGTGATCTTGCTTATCGAACCGGGCTTTCAGCCCCATCGGTTCGAAGCTGGGATGAGATACCAAATAAAAATACCTACATGAGGTAGGTATTTTTATTTGGTGGAGCATATCGGATTCGAACCGATGACCTCTTCCATGCCATGGAAGCGCGCTAGCCAACTGTGCCAATGCCCCAAAAATAACCTCAAAATTATACCATATCTGTTGACCAACAATAAAAGCCGACAACCTTGCGATTGACGGCTTTACTCGTGCGTGCCCACCCGGCGGCGGGTGGAGCATTTTTTGTTTTGAAAACTTTTTGTTTCACACGCCGCATTGGACGCACGATTCTCTATAAGCATAAACTTTTCGGACTATTTGTCAATGAGTGCCAAGAATGCCACTTCATCAATAACTTTGATGTTGTAGCTTTCGGCTTTTTTGAGCTTGCTTGCTCCTACTTTGCCACCGGCTACTAGATACGTCGTGTCCTTGGCAACACTCGTCTGGAACGTACCACCGAGGCTGCGAATCTTCTCTGCAGCTTCATCACGGCTCATAGATTCAAGTGACCCAGTTACTACGAAACTACTACCAACTAGTGGGCCGCCGATACTGGCAGCATCCTGTGGCCAGACACCAAGCCCGCGAAACTTCGCCAATAATTCTTTATTTTCATCCTCATCAAACCAAAGATAAATCGAGTCAGCCACCACATCACCGACACCGTCTACCGCCCGTAGCGCGTCGAGTCGCGCCAGGCCAAGATTATCCAGCTTATGAAATTGCTGCGCCAGATCAATGGCTGTCTGCGCACCAACATGGCGGATACCAAGCCCAAAAATAAACCGTGACAGTGGTGGATTCTTTTTGTCGGCGATTGCATCGAGTAGTTTTTGTGCTGAAATTTCAGCAAAGCGGTCAATCGATAACAGATCATCTTTCGTTAATTTGTAGATATCTGCCAGGTCACCAACTAAGCCACTGTCGACTAGCGCCACGACATTCTTCTCACCAAGTGTATCAATATCGAGTGCGCCCTTGCTTGCAAAATGTTGCAGTGCACGTTTCAGTAGGACTGTTCCGGTCAAGCCCTTGGCGCGATATACAACTTCACCTTCTGGGCGCTCAAATTCCATTTCAGGAAATTGGCGCGCCAGCTCAGCCGGATAATCAAACACCTTGGTTCCCTTAGGCCGCAGCTCAGTCAAGACTTCCTGAACCTGCGGAATAATATCACCAGCCTTGAATATAATGACAGTATCACCAACCCGAATATCTTTGCGAGCGATTTCGTCGGCATTGTGCAGGCTGGCATGCTGAACGGTCGTACCTGCCACGTTGACTGGGTCAAAAACCGCAACCGGTGTAGCTGCGCCAGTACGCCCAATACTGATAACGATGTCCTTCACGACTGTCGTAGCTTCCTCAGCCGCAAATTTGTAAGCCACTGCTCCGCGTGGCGTTTTGCCGACCGTCCCAAGCTTATCGAACTGTGCACGGTCATTAACCTTGATAACTAAACCGTCAGTATTAAACGGCAAATCGTGGCGCTTGATGTCCCACTCGTCGACAAACCGCATTACCTCATCCACCTTGGTAAACACTTTTGTATCACGATTGCGGGTTAGCCCCAGCTCACCGAGCATGTCATACGCAAAACTATTTGAGGGCACCTCGGTAGCATCATCTCTCAACAGATCATATGCTCGGAATTCCAACGGACGCTCTGATACCAACTTTGGATCAAGCTGACGAATCGTTCCTGCGGCGAGGTTACGCGGATTTTTGAAGGCAACAAGGCCAGCTGCAGCCCGAGTCTCATTAAGCTTCGCAAACGCGACTTTGGTCATGATGATTTCACCACGGACTTCAGTCCTCTTTTGCAAAAATGTCGCATTTTTTGTAGTAGATCGAAGCTGCAATGGCACATTTTCAATGGTACGAACATTCATTGTGACGTCTTCCCCAACTTGTCCGTCTCCGCGCGTGACTGCCTGGACGAGCTGCCCATCTTCGTATACCAGTGAACATGCAAGGCCATCCATCTTGATATCACAAAAAAACTCATGCTGCGCGGCTGGCAGCAATTTATCTATTCGTTTGATCCACGCTTCCACCTCTTCTCGATTGAAAACATCATTGAGGCTAATCATTCGGTGTTTGTGCGTAATTTTGACGAACTTATCAAGCGCAACACCAGCCACACGCTGTGTTGGACTATCAGGCGTGATAAGTTCCGGGTGTGCCTCTTCTAGCAACGACAGTTCATGCTTCAGACTGTCTGCGGCCGCTTCACTCATTATCGACTCATCAAGTACGTGGTAATGGTACCGGTAGTCGTTGATTAGCGCTCGAAGCTTCGCTATGCGCGCAGCTGGTGATTCGGCCGCATTCACACTAGATCAACTTTCTGTACAGGCTATACATGTAGGCGTGGACAACTGCTAGACTCAGCATTGTCAGGACAAAGAATAAGAACTCTGCAATAGGTGTAACGAATATGATCACCGGAACCATAATGACAGCCGCGAGCAATATTAGGATAAATGGCAAGAATAGAAACTTGCGCATAACTGACCATCGTCGATGGAGTACAAGCTCACGAGCGGAACGAAGCGCCTGGAATGGCTTCACATCTGGAAGCGTGACGATATAAAGTGCAAATATCGACGAGGTGATCATATAAATGGACCATAGAATAAGGAGTGCTATCAGAATAATCCATAGCCCTTTTTCAATCGCTGTGACAGCCAAACCAGTACCAAACATCACACCGTAGAGGAACCCCGCGAATGCCACCGGTAGCAGCTGTATGCCAATCACAATCAGCACAAGTACAAATGGGATGAGCGGATAAAGAGCCTTATAGTACGATTCTTTGATACCAACTTTTGTACCAGCATGCGTTTGCCGTAGCGCCCAGATCAGTACCAGGCTAGTGATCGTGAGTAATATAGTCTGATAGACGCCGGCAACATCACTCGAAGCACTACTCGACGAACCCAGTAATACGCCAAACAACGTAAATCCAGTAAAGATCTGGCTCCAATTTCCATGAAATGCACCCTGCAAAGATGCTTTCGTTCCTGCAAGATCAAGACTCCCACTCAAGCCTTTGACAAGCAGAATAGTAAGCACAAGATACACGAGCACAATACCCGCAAATAGTCGCCACCGACTAAACAGCAACTTGCGGGCATCCTTGAAGATACTTATCGAAGATGGCACATTTCCTGCCACTGACTTGATACGAGGACTCATTCGAAACGATTTGTACGTTGGCGCCTTGATTCGACGTTTTGGGGTATCAGGCCCATTTACTTTTACGAGCTTTACTGGCTTCGTGCGCTTTGTAGTAGTTGTGGGTTTCTTGGTCGATTTGGTCGTAGGCTTTTTCTGAGTTGGCATTGATGATCCTTTAGTGATTGTTTTCCATGTTGCGAAGTCGCGCAATTCGTTCATCTATAGGTGGGTGTGTGCTGAAGAGGCTCGCCAGTGCACCCTTGCTCAGCGGATTTGCAAAGAATAAGTGAGCAGTCGAAGGGTTCTGTTTTTGCAATTTACTACCATATTGGCCTATCTTTTCAAGTGCGCTGGCTAGCCCTTCGGGGTAGCGAGTCGTGAGAGCTCCGGTCGCATCTGCCAAGTATTCACGCTTCCGTGATATAGCCAGCTGGATCAACGTTGCAATAATCGGTGCAAGGATTGCGGCAGCGATACCAGCCACTAACACAAGTGGACTCCTGTTGTCATCATCGTTACTAAACCAAACCATCCGCATGATAGTGTCAGAGATAATCCCGACGACCGCCACGAGTGCGAACGCAACCATCGATACGCGAATGTCATAGTTCTTGACGTGGCCAAGTTCGTGCGCCAAAACGCCTTCAAGCTCGGTGTCGTTCATAATCTCAAGTAGCCCTGCGGTCACACAAACAGCCGACTTGCTCGGGTTCCTGCCGGTAGCAAACGCATTTGGTGCTGGATCATTCATGATAAACACCCGTGGCATTGGCAACCCATCAGTAATGGACAAATTCTCGACAATTCGCCATAAACGAGGATTATCTTTCTTACTAATTTCTTTTGCACCATTCACCGCGAGGGCCATCCGTGCACCTAAGAAATAACTGATCAGTGCATAAACTCCCGCAGCGATTAACACAAATGGCGTAACTGCTGGCTTGCCAATATAAAGGCTAAATAACCATCCTAGCAACACGATAAATGCCATGAAAAAAGCCATAATAAACCACGTTTTGCGCTTGTTTGCAGCAATATCTTGATACATTGGGTTGTCCTGTAACCGGCCTAGGCGTTATTAAAATTTAACTTCGACTGGTTTTTCAACAGCAGTCTGCTCAGCTTCACCAAGTTCGAAGAATTCACGAATCTTAAAACCAAGCATGTTAGCAAAAATATTGGTCGGGAATGACTGTATCTTGATGTTCAGATCACGAGCCGAGCCGTTATAGAAACGACGAGCGGCTTGGATTTTGTCTTCGGTATCAACAAGTTCATCCTGCAAAGCCTTGAAATTTTCATTTGCCTTTAGCTCTGGGTAAGCCTCGGCAACAGCGAATAAGCTCTTGAGCGTTTTAGTAAATTCACCGTCTGCTTTTGCGGTTTCGGCTACACCCTGTGCATTCATTGCATTTGCGCGTGCTTCAGTAACATTTTGGAACACGGTTGATTCATGTGTGGCGTAGCCCTTAACGGTGTTGATCAGATTCGGAATCAGATCATAGCGACGCTTCAGCTGGACAGTGATATCACTCCAGGCTTCGTTGGCGCGAACATTAGTACGAACAAGGCCGTTGTACATCACGGCGATGGCAATACCTACAACAACAATAACGGCAACAATTATAAGTATCATGGTGATCTAATTCCCCTAATTAGTTATGTCTTTAGTATACCATTAAGCACCCTCAAAAGCTGCTACCAAGACCAACTAAAAAACCCAGCATAACACTGGGGTTTTTAGTTGGTGGGCGAGGTGGGACTTGAACCCACAAGGTTTTTAAGACCAGCGGATTTTAAGTCCGCCGCGTATACCAATTCCGCCACTCGCCCCTACATACGTAGAAACTATGGAGGCACCTACGGGATTCGAACCCGTGTACACGGTTTTGCAGACCGCTG